>CACYKY010000001.1 GCA_902775135.1 uncultured Bacteroidota bacterium
CAGCGGTAACCCACCACCGTACCTACCTTGCCGTTGAATCCCCCGAGGATTCCGTCTGTCTGTTTTGCCATATCAAATTCGTTTTTGTTTGTTTCCGATACAAAATCCGTTCCTCCCACCGAAGGATGCAGTCGGATGCAAACGGCTGGCATCCAGCCATAAAGCCTGCATATCCCTTTTATCACACACTTATCATAACGTAATCTTCACCTTATTATTGCTTACTCAAGTAAATTTTGATAAGGGGAGGGTAAGGAGGAGAATAAGAGGGGAGTAAGAGGGGGTTGTGGGTTGATGCTGGGTTACAGAGGGTTGCGGAGAGGGGAAAGTGGAAAATTGAAAATTGAAAATTGAAAGCGGAAAGTGGAGAAGGGAAAACGGAAAGTGGAAAACGGAAAGTGGAAAGCGGGTGGTGGTTTTCATGGAAAAAGGGGGATGATGAGGAATTCGTTGGCGGAAGGGAAGAGGGCTGTCTGCGGTTGGTTGTGGGTAGGGGATGGGTATGATGGTGGGGAGGGTGGGAGTGTTGATAAAAAAAATATTGCTATATTAAAAATAATTTGTACATTTGCAGAAATAAAATTTAATGCAAATATGAAACAACTCATTGAATGTGTGCCCAATATCAGCGAAGGGCGCAATATGGATATCATCAATCAGGTGACTGCCGAGATTGAAAAGGTGGAAGGTGTGAAGCTTCTCGACGTCGACCCGGGTCAAACCACCAACCGCACGGTCATCACCTTCGTGGGTGAGCCGGAGCCTGTGTTGGAGGCCGCCTACCAGGTGGTGAAGAAAGCCGCCGAGCTCATCGACATGACCCAGCATCACGGCGCCCATCCGCGCCAGGGTGCCACCGACGTGTGCCCCCTCATCCCCGTGAGCAACATCACGATGGAGGAGGTGGTGGAGTATGCCCACAAGCTGGGCAAGCGTCTGGGCGAGGAGCTGCAGATCCCCATCTACTGCTATGAGAACGCCGCCTTCATTCCCGAGCGCCGCAATCTGGCCTACTGCCGCACCGGCGAGTACGAGAGCCTCAGCAGCCGTCTGGGTACCAAGCAATGGAAGCCCGACTTCGGCCCCAACGCCTGGAACGACCACACCGCCCGCACCGGCGCCACCCAGGTGGGCGCCCGCGACTTCCTCGTGGCCATCAACTACAACCTCAACACCACCTCCACGCGTCGCGCCAACGCCATTGCCTTCGACGTGCGCGAGAAGGGCCGTCCCATGCGCGAGGGCGGCAAGCCCAGCGGCAAGCCCATCAAGGACGAGAACGGCAAGACCGTCATGATTCCCGGCACCCTGAAGGGCACCAAGGCCATCGGCTGGTATATCGAGGATTACGGCATCGCCCAGGTGAGCATGAACATCACCTCCATCAAGGTGGCCCCCGTGCACCTGTGCTTCGACGAGGTGTGCCGCTGCGCCCAGAATCGCGGCCTCCGCGTTACCGGATGCGAGATTGTGGGCCTCATCCCCAAGAGCGTCCTCATCGACGCCGGCAAGTACTACCTGGCCAAACAGCAGCGCTCCCTCGGCGTCAGCGAGGAGGAGATCATGAAGGTGGCCATCAAGAGTATGGGTTTGGACGACCTGAAGCCCTTCGACCCCAAGGAGAAGGTGATTGAATACCTCATCGAGGACCACTCGAAGAAGAAACTGGTGGACCTCACCTGTCGCGGATTCTGCGACGAGACCGCCAGCGAGAGCCCCGCTCCCGGCGGCGGCAGCGTCAGCGCCTACATGGGCGCCCTCGCCGCCTCCCTGGGCACGATGGTGGCCAACCTCACCGGCGGCAAGGCCGCCTACGACGACGAGTGGGAGAAGTTCTCCGACGTCGCCGTCAAGGGTCAGGCCCTGAAGGACGAGCTGCTGCACCTCGTGGACGAGGACACCGCCGCCTTCAACAAGATCATGGACGCCTTCGGCCTGCCCAAGAAGACCGACGAGGAGAAGGCCGCCCGCAGCGCCGCCATCCAGGAGGCCACCAAGTTCGCCACCGAGGTGCCCTTCCGCACCATGCAGAAGAGCCTCGAGGCCTTCGAGGTGTGCCGCGCGATGGTGGAATGGGGCAACCCCAACAGCGTCACCGACGGCGGTGTCGGCTCGCTGGCCGCCCGCTCGGCCGTCATGGGTGCCCACCTCAATGTGAAGATCAACGCCTCCTCGCTCAAGGACGAGGCCTTCAAGGCCGACATCCTGGCCAAAGCTCAGGCCATTGAGAACGAGGCTATCAAGCAGGAGACGGCCATCCTGAAGATGGTCAACGCCAAGATCAACGGCGAGGAGCCCGCCCCCAAGCCCGCTGCCAAACCCGCCGCCAAGAAGGCTGCCGCCAAACCTGCCGCCAAGAAGGCCGCCAAGGCTGCCGCAAAGCCCGCCGCGAAGGCCACGAAGGCTGCCGCCAAGCCCGCTGCAAAGGCCACGAAGGCTGCCGCCAAGCCCGCCAAGAAGGCTGTGAAGGCTGCCGCAAAGCCCGCTGCCGCCAAGAAGGCCACGAAAACCACCAAGGCAAAGAAAACCTCTAAATAAATAATGACGATGAAAAAGAAAGTAGTTATGATGCTCGCCGTTGTGGTGCTGACGCTGGTGGCTGCCAGCTGCACCCACCACACCTGTCCCGCCTATCGCGGCTCCACCGTGATGGTTGAGGACGGCGGTGCTGCACAACAGGTATGACGCGAGAGGAGCACCTATGCCAACCACAGCTAACGCACGAAGGAAAGAAAGACTGACCTACGCACAGGCGTTTGACATCAACGGCAACACTCCCCCCCAGGCAATAGCCTTGGAGGAGAGTGTGCTTGGTGCGCTCATGCTCGACCAGACGGCCCTCATCAACGCCATCGAGACGCTGCATGTGGAGTACTTCTACAAGCCTGAGCACCAGGCGGTCTACCGCGCTATCCGCAAGCTCTTCGAAATGAGCCAACCGGTGGACCTGCTGACGGTGGTGGAGCGTCTGCGGCTGGACGGCGAGCTGGAGGCTGCCGGCGGCGCCTATGCGGTGTCGAAGCTGACGGAGAACGTCGTTTCGGCGGCGCACATAGAGTATCACATACGTGTGCTCAGCGAGAAGTTCATCCAGCGGGAGATGATACGCATCTCGACGGAGACCATCACCGAGGCCTACGACGAGACGACCGATGTGGTGAACCTGCTGGACAAGACGGAGCAGCGCCTGATGGACATCAACGACAAGAACTTCCGGTCGGATTACCATCCGATGGGCGATTTTGTCACGATGGCTATGGATCAGATCAAGGAGGCCGGCGAGAAGAGCGACGGCTTGAGCGGCTTGGAGAGCGGCTTCATCGGATTGGACCGCATGACGGCGGGATTCCAACCCGGCACGCTCATCATCCTCGCCGCGCGTCCCGCTATGGGTAAGACGGCTTGCGCCTTGAGTATGGCCCGCAACATCGCTGTCGACTTCCACAAGGCTGTGGCTTTCTTCTCGCTCGAGATGACGGGTCAGGAACTGGCCATGCGTCTGATCAGCAGCGAGGCGCGCCTGCCCGGCGACAAACTGAAGAAAGGGCACCTCGAACCCTACGAGAAGGAGCAGCTGAAGAAGGGCGCGCAGCCCCTCAACAACGCCCCCATCTACATCGACGACACCCCGCAGCTCACCATCTTCGAGCTCCGCGCCAAAGCCCGCCGACTGAAGCAGCGCTACGACATACAGATGATCTTCATCGACTACCTGCAGCTGATGACCTCCGGATCGAGCGACAACCGCAACGGCAACCGCGAGCAGGAGATCAGCATGATCAGCCGCCAGCTGAAGTCGCTCAGCAAGGAGCTGGGCATACCGGTGCTGGCGATGTCGCAGCTGAGTCGCGCTGTGGAGAACCGTGTGGGCAACAAGCCGCAGCTGAGCGACCTGCGCGAGAGCGGCGCTATCGAGCAGGATGCCGACATCGTGATGTTCATCTACCGTCCCGAATACTACGGCATCCAGGAGGACGATCACGGGTCGACGCTGGGAATGGCCGACCTCATTGTGGCCAAGCACCGTAGCGGCGGCACCGGCGATGTGCGCCTGCGTTTCGTCAAGGAGTTCGCCCGCTTCGAGAATCCCCCGCAGCTGGGCCTCGACGGTGTGGGTATGGGAATGGGTATGCCCCAGAACGCCAACTTCGACCAGCAGGGCGGCAGCATGATCGTTGACTCGAAGATGAACGAGGACAACAACATGGGCATGAACCCTGACGGCGATGTGCCGTTCTAGAGGTGTTATGAGATAAGAATAAAAGAGACATAATATAAATATGGAAGAGAGTATCCGCAAGCAACTGAAAGAGCTGATGCAGCAGGAGGTGGTGCTGGCCACCGGATGTACCGAACCCGGCGCCGTAGCCCTCTGTGTGGCCAAAGCTGTCGAAACCCTCGGCTGTGAGCCTTCGTCCATCCGACTGAGGCTCAGCAAGAATGTCTACAAGAACGCTATGGGCGTCGGCATTCCCGGCACGGGCATGATAGGATTGCCGATAGCGGTGGCTATGGCCGTTACCCACGGCGACTCCTCGCGCGGCCTCGAGGTGCTGACCATCTCTGCCGAGCAGGTGGAGGAGGCCAAGCAATGGCTTGCCAACAATGCCGACCGCATAGAGATAGGCGTCAAGGAGACTTCGGACAAACTCTACATAGAATGCCTGGTGAAGGCGGAGAAGGCGGAAGCTGTGGCGGTGATTGCCAAGCGACACAACAACTTCATCTTCGTCAAGAAGGACGACCAGGTCCTCCTCGACCACCATCAGGGCCTCTTCCAGGAACAGGACAACGACGACAACCCGCAGGAGGACAACCGCCAGCGGCTGGAGCTCACCGCCCGCATGGTGTACGACTACGCCACCACAGCCCCTCTGGAGGAGCTGCAATGGCTGCGCGACACGGTGGAATACAACACCGCCGCCTCGGAATGCGGCCTCACGGGCATGGGACTTCACACGGGCGAGATACTGATGGAGCAGGCGCGTGGCGACATGGTGCACACCGTTGTGGCACGCACGGTGGCCGCCAGCGACGCCCGCATGGACGGATGCACCAAACCGGTGTACAGCAACTCCGGCTCGGGCAACCAAGGTATCACCTGCACGCTGCCTTCCTATTATTACGGCAAACTCAAAGGGTGCTCCGACGAGCAGATTATGCGCGCCCTCGCGATGAACCACCTGATGTCCATCTATATCAAACGGGGCATCGGGCGCCTCTCGGCCCTCTGCGGCATCGTCAACGCCACGATGGGCGCCAGCGCCGCGCTGACCTACCTGGAGGGCGGCGGATACGAGCAGGTGTGCTATGCCATGAAGAACATGATCAACACCATCGCCGGTATGGTGTGCGACGGCGCCAAACCCAGCTGCGCGCTGAAGATGAGCGTGGGGTTGTACTCGGCATTCGTCTGCTCGGAACTGGCGGTGCACGACCGCGTGGTGGATCGCACCGACGGCCTCAGCGAGAGCGACATCGACTGCTCCATCCACAACCTCGGGCGACTGGGCAAGGACGGCATGAACCAAACCGACGACATGATACTGGACATCATGACACACAAGAAATAGCAAGCCCCTGGGGAGAGTTCACCTTGGGGTGTTGATAACTTTATTCATCAAGAGACAACCAATAAAGAAAAAATAGCTAATTTTGCAAATCGATTTTTAACGTAATAAAGCAGAGTTTATGGACAACAAAGAGCAAAGAAAAGAAGAACTTTACAGCCAGGCCATTCCCGCCGGAAAGCGTAGATATTTCTTCGATGTGAAAGAAACCCGTGGTGGTGACAAATTCATTACCATTACCGAGAGCCGCAAGCTTTTCGACAATAACACCGGCGAGGTCTATTTCGAGAAGAACAAGATGTTCCTGTACAAGGAGGATTTCGACAAGTTCCGTCAGGGCCTCGACAACGCCTTCTCGTTCATCGAGACGGGTATCGTACCGCCGCCCGTGGTGGTGGAGGACAACTGGCACAACGAAACCAGCGAGAGCAAACTTGACGAGATTGACTTTAAGTTTTAAAACACGATGTCCAAGATAATATCTGTAGCCAACCAGAAGGGCGGGGTGGGGAAGACCACCACGGCGGTGAACCTGAGCGCCTCGCTGGCTGTGCTCGAGAAGAAGGTGCTGCTGGTGGATTGCGACCCGCAGGCCAACGCCACCTCCGGCCTCGGTATCAACCCCGACGAGCTGGAGAAGAGTGTATACGACTGCATCCTCGGGCAGGCTCAGGTGAAAGATGTCATCATCGAGACCGATACGCCGAACCTTGACCTGCTGCCCACGCGCATCGACTTGGTAGGCGCCGAGGTGGAGCTCATCAACGAGAAGGGCCGCGAGCAGTTCCTCGCCCGCACCCTGGAGCCGGTGAAGGACAACTACGACTTCATCATCATCGACTGCTCGCCGTCGCTGGGCCTGATCACCATCAACGCCCTCACGGCCTCCGATTCGGTCATCATCCCCATCCAGAGCGAGTATTTCGCCCTCGAGGGATTGGGCAAGCTGCTCAACACCGTGCGCATCGTCCAGACGCGCCTCAACCCGAAGCTCTCCATCGAGGGACTTCTCATCACCATGTATGACAACCGTCTGCGCCTGGCCCGCCAGGTGGTGGAGGATGTGCGCGGACACTTCAAGCATATGGTGTTCGACACCCTCATCTACCGCAATACCAAGTTGGCCGAAGCCCCCTCCTACGGCAAGAGCATCATCATGCACGACGCCGCATCGACGGGTGCCGTCAACTACCTCAACCTGGCGCAGGAGATTCTTAAAAGAAACAGTAAATAAGAAGATATGACTAACAAGAAGAGCGGAGGATTGGGTCGCGGATTGAGTTCCATACTGCCCGACACGAAGGATTTCGAGATGTCGAATACTGTGACTGCCGCCATCAGCACCATACCTCTGAAGAAGATTGTCGCCAACCCCTATCAGCCGCGCAAGGAGTTTGCCCCCGAGGCCTTGGAGGAGCTGGCACAATCCATCCGTCAGCAGGGAGTGATCACCCCTGTCACCGTGCGCAAGATGCCCGACGACACCTACCAGCTCATCGCCGGTGAGCGCCGTTGCCGCGCCGCCCAGCTGGCAGGCCTCAAGGAGGTGCCGGCCTATGTGCGTGTGGCTACCGACAACCAGATGATGGAGATGGCTTTGGTGGAGAATATCCAGCGCGAGAACCTCAACGCTATGGAGGTCGCATTGGCCTACAAGGCCCTCATCGAGGAATGCCGCCTGACTCACGACCAACTCAGCGAGAAGGTCGGCAAGAACCGCTCCACCATCACCAACTACCTGCGCCTGCTCAACCTGCCGGCCGAAACCCAGCTGGCCCTCAGCAACGACCAGATCAGCATGGCCCATGCCCGCGCCCTGATCAACGTCGAGGATATCGACCTGCACCTTGAGATATTGCATGCCATCATCGACCGCCACCTCTCCGTCCACCAGGCCGAGGAGATGGCCAAGAACGCCAAGAAAAAACCTGTGGCCCCCGTCAAGAAGCGCGGCGAACTGCCTGCTGTGCACGCCGCCGCACAGAGCCGCCTGAAGGAACGCCTCCAGTCGGCCGTTGAAATCAAGCGCTCCCAGCGTGGCAAAGGGTCGCTGACCATCCTTTTCAATTCGGACAGCGATTTTGAGCGCATCGTCTCACTCCTTGAGAAATAGCGCGTCATGAGAGCGGAAAGAGGAATGGGGAGAACTTTGTTGCTGATAGGTATCAGCATGGTTCTCCTCTTTTCTTTTTGCCCCTCGGCAAAGGCACAGCAGCTGGTAGAGCTGCAGGACCCTGTGACCACCAAGACCGTCACCGTCGCCGAAGAGCACTCGGCCACGAAGGCCATGATGCTGTCGCTCCTCCCCGGCGCCGGACAGGTGTACAACGGCCAGGCTTGGAAGATCCCCATTATCTATGGCGCTTTGGCCGGCGTGGGCTACTATGCCTACTACAACTACGACCGCATGGCGATGTTCAAGGACGAGTACCTCTATCGCGTCAACAACAACGACACCCCCTCGTTGGCCGACTACGCATCCTATCCCACGTCGAGCATCTACAACCTCTACAACTCCTATAATCGCAACTTCCAGCTGATGGTGATCATCGCCGTAGGCATCTATGCCCTCAACCTCGTGGATGCCTATGTTTTCGGCCATCTCTATGGTTTCCAGATCGACGACGACCTCACCCTCGCCGTCACCCCGGGCTTGCAGCCCACCCTCGCAGGATGGCAGCCCACGATGGGCGTCACCCTCTCGTTTTGAAAAAAATGATGCCTTGTGCATATAATAAATAAGATAATAACACGTTAATATAAGCATAATAACAAAAAGCAAACACACATGATGAATCCTCTCTTATTGATCCAGAGCGATCCTGCTGCAGCTCAGGCTGCTGTTGAAACCGTTGCCAACGCTGCTGAAAAAGCCGAGAACATCACCATTTGGGATATGGCCGTCAGCGGTGGATGGATAATGCTGGTGCTGGCATTGCTGCTGGTGCTGGCCATCTACATTTTCATCGAGCGCTACCTCACGCTCAGCGCCGCCCTCAAGGGCGAGGAGGACAACGTCTTCATGAAGAACATCCGCGAATATGTCCACCAGGGCAACGTCGAAGAGGCCCGCAACCTCTCCAAGCAGACCAATACGCCCCTGGGCCGTATGATCGACAAAGGCTTCTCGCGACTGGGCCGTCCGCTGCCCGACATCCAGGCTGCCATCGAGAACGAGGGCCAGCTGGAAGTGGCCAACCTCGAGCGCCGCGTCTCCCTCGTGGCCACCGTTGCCTCCCTCGGCCCCATGATTGGTTTCCTCGGTACCGTTGTGGGTATGATTTCCGCCTTCCAGGAGATGGCCCATGCCGGCAACAACATCGACATCCAGATGCTTGCCTCGGGTATCTACACCGCTATGGTGACCACCGTCGGCGGCCTCATCGTCGGTATCATCTGCTATTTCCTCCACAATCTCCTCGTCACCCGCATCAACAAGGTTGTCTTCGAGCTTGAGGTGCGTGCCAACGAGTTCATGGACCTCCTGCACGAACCCGCATGAGGCGTCGGCTTGAGTTAAAAGTTTGAGTTTGAAGCATACGCAACAACTGTAAACCTTAAACCAATGATCAAGACTCGCAATCAAATCAAGATAGAGACCTCCTCGTCGTCGATGTCCGACTTGGTGTTCCTGCTGCTCATCTTCTTCATGATCACCTCGACGCTCATTGCCCCCAACGCTGTGAAGCTGATGCTTCCGGAGAGCTCGAGCCGCACCATGGCCAAGCAGAACGTCACCGTATATATCGACACCGAGCACAACTTCTATGTCGGTGAAGTGGCGGTACCCGTGAGCGACCTGCAGCAGCACATAGCCGCCGGCATCGAAGCCGGAGTTGAGGATGCCTGTGTGGTGCTCCGCGCCGACAAGGAAGTGCCCGTACAGGATGTCGTCAATGTCATCGACGCCGTCAACAACATCAACAATGCCACCGGCACCAAGCACAAGGTCATCCTGGCCACGTCACCCAAACAGTAAAGAGCCATGAATGCACAGTTGAAATCCGGAATAGCCACAGCGGTCATCGTCCTGTTGGCCATGCTGTTGATGAGCCTCAACATCTTCGCCTATGAGCCGCCCGACCCGCCCATCCCCGAGGAGGGCGTGGAGGTGAACTTGGGCGACTCCGATTTCGGTCAGGGCGACAGCCCCGAGCCTGCCAGCGAGGCCGCCAACTATGCCCCGCCGGCATCGCAGCAGCAGGTGGTCACGCAGCGCACCGAGCAAACCGTCCCCGTGCCCTCAAGCCCCAATCCGGGCAACATCACCAATCCCGCTGCCGAGCAGCAGCCTGTGGTGGAGAACAAGGAACCTGAGATCAACAAGAACGCCCTTTTCCCCGGCAAGCGCAACCAGACTTCCGGCGGCGGCAGCCAGGGTGTGAGCACCGGACAGGGCAACCAAGGCAACCCCAACGGCACTCCCACCAGCAACAACTATAGTGGCAATGGCGGCGGCAACGGCAACTACTCCCTCCACGGTCGCACCGCTGTGGTGCTTCCCAAGCCCGAATACAACTCCAACCAGCAGGGCAAGATAGTGGTCCGCATATGGGTGGACCAGCAGGGTAGGGTGGTGCGCGTCGAAGCCCCCTATCAGGGATCCACCATCACCACCGGCCGTCTCGTCGACCAGGCAAAAACGGCCGCCAAGCGCGCTCGTTTCAACGCCTCCACCACCGCTCCCGAAGAACAGATTGGCACCATCACCTACATCTTCAAGATATGAGATTGGACAAATACCTCTGGGCGGTGCGCCTGTACAAGACACGCTCGCTGGCGGCGGATGCCTGCCAATGCGGCAAGGTGTTGATGACTTCCGACGGCCGCACGCTCAAGCCTTCGCACGAAGTGAGGGAAGGGGAGAGGTATAGTCTCAATATCGACCAGCTTCACAAGGAGATAGAGGTGCTGGCCATTCCCCCCAACCGCGTCGGTGCCCCCTTGGTGCAGGGCTTCATGATCGACCGCACGCCCCAGGAGGAGTACGAGCGCATCCAGATGGCCCGCCAATATGCCTTCGAGAAGCGCGACCGCGGTGTGGGACGACCCACCAAACGTGAGCGGCGCGACATCGAGAAGTTCAAATACGAATAGCAAAAAGGAAAATTCCGTAGAAAAAAAATAATTTTCCGAAAAAATTTGCAATAAAAACAATTCATCCCGTACATAATAACGAAATCGAGCCAGTGGAAGACAAAGAGATAGTCCAGAAGATTCTCGCCGGAGACACCGAGCAGTATGCCCTTATCGTCAAGCGCTATCAGCAGATTGTGGCCAACCTCTCGTACAAGCTCTGCGGCACCCGCCTCGAGGTTGAGGAGGTCACTCAGCAGGTTTTCGTCGAGCTCTATATGGCGCTGCCTCGCTTCCGATTCGATTCGAAATTGAGTTCTTTCATCTATCGCATCACCGTCAATGTCGTCTGCAAGATGCTCAACAAGAGCAAGCGCTTTGTGAGTACCGACGAACTGGAGAACCCGCCGGAGGAGGTTTCCTCCGACCGCAACGCCGAGCAGGAAATCATCCACCGCGAGCAGCTGGAGCAGCTGCGCACTGCCATCGGCCACCTGAAGGACGAGCAGCGCACCGCCTTGGTGCTCTACACCTTCGAGGATTTCTCCTACCAGCAGATTGCCGACGTCATGCAGTGCTCGCTTGCCAAGGTGGAATCGCTCATATTCCGTGCCAAGAAAAACTTGGCCAAAGAAGTGAAACAATAACAAAACGAGATGAATATAGAAGAACAACTACAAATCCTTTCGCGACAGACCTGCCCGAAGCAGGTCGATGTGGTGGACGCTGTGATGGCGCAGGTGAGGCAGAAACCCTATCTGCAGCCGGCTCATCGGACCACCTTATGGCGTACTGTGGCGCTGACGGCGGTGGCCGCTGTCGCAGCCTTGGTGGTGCTCAACATCGGCGCCTTCCGCTCCTACGACGAGGAGGGGATAGGGTCGATGATAGCTTCCGTCTCCGACTACGACTACTACTCCACCGTGGAGTCCGCCGCAACTAACCCCATCGAATATCTTTATGAGGATGCCATCCTCGAACCGATAGAATAACTTGAAAAAACGAGAACCATGAAAAGCATCAGAACCATCGCCATAGTCTTGGTAGCCCTGCTGGGGATGCAGGGCGCCGACGCCCTTGCGCAGCACCCTCGCCACGAGGGGCCGAAACACGAACCGCGTCCCGAGATCACGGAGATAGTCAGCGACCTCAATGCCAGTCAGAAACGCAAGCTGGAGACCATCACCTCCCAGTCGAAAGAGCGTGTGGAGAAACTGCGCAGCGAACAGAAAGCCGTGCGCGACAGCATTGGCCGCTACATGGAACGTGAAGGCGACCAGAGTCGGGTGCTCTACCCCCTCTTCGACCGTGAGGCAAAGCTGCAGGCCGAAATCTCGCGCGAGATGTACGCCACCAAGGTGCGCATCGACGAGGTGCTGACGGCTGAGCAACGCAAGGAGCTTCAGGAAGCCAACCGCCGCCACCACAAAGGCAGGAAGAAATAAGCATCTCCCCGATAATGATAAAGAAAGCCCTCCCGAGGGCTTTTTTTTTTATCAAAATGCGGAAACGGTTCGTGCGCCCACACTCATAATATAAAAAATATATTTTGCGGTATGGAGTTTTTTTATTATATTTGCATTTTGCGGCCGAGTGAAGGGTCGCGGATAAAAGATTGATATAAAATGGAGTATAATTTCAGCGAATTGGAGCCACGGTGGCAAAAGTACTGGAAGGAGGGTGGGGTGTACCACGTGGAGAACGGCGGCGGTGCCAAGGAACGGCCGCATTTTTACGTTTTGGATATGTTTCCCTATCCATCGGGAGCGGGCCTTCATGTGGGGCATCCGTTGGGATATATAGCGAGTGATATTTTTGCGCGCTACAAGCGTTTGCGCGGATACAATGTGTTGCATCCCATGGGCTACGACGCCTATGGCTTGCCTGCGGAGCAGTATGCCATCCAGACAGGGCAGCATCCGGCGGTGACCACTGAGAAGAACATTGCGCGCTACCGCGAACAGCTGGACAAGATAGGATTCTCGTTTGACTGGGACCGCGAGGTGAGGACCTGTGACCCGAAGTATTACAAGTGGACACAGTGGACATTTATCCAGCTGTTCAAGCACTACTATGACAACGACGCCAACAAGGCATTGCCCATCAGCAGCCTCGAGGAGCGCTTCGCCCAGCGGGGCTCCGAAGGACTGCACGCCGCCTGTACTGAGGAGATGGCCTTCACGGCTGCAGAGTGGAACGGTTGGGACGAGTCACAGCGGGCCAAGGTGCTGATGAACTACCGTCTGGCTTATCTGGCCGACATACCGGTGAACTGGTGTGCTGAGTTGGGCACGGTGCTGGCCAACGACGAGGTTGTGGGAGGTCTGAGCGTCCGTGGCGGATATCCGGTGGAGCGTAAGCTGATGCGTCAGTGGAGCCTTCGAATCACCGCCTACGCCCAGCGTCTGGTGGACGGGTTGGAGCAGGTGGACTGGACCGACTCGCTGAAAGAGATTCAGCGCAACTGGATTGGCCGCAGCGAAGGTGCCGCGGTGTGGTTCCCGTTGGAAAATGAAAATGGAGAATTGAAAAACGAAAAATCGGCTGACGCGGCATTCGAGATTTTCACCACGCGTCCCGACACCATATTCGGAGTTACCTTCATGGTATTGTGTCCTGAGCATGAGCTCATTGGACAGATTACCACTCCGGATCACAAGGCTGAGGTGGAAGAATATGTCAGCTGGGCGAAGAACCGCTCGGAGCGTGAGCGCCAAGCCGAAGTGAAGAAGGTGAGCGGAGTGTTTACGGGCGCTTATGCCGTCAACCCGTTGACCGAGGAGAAGATACCCATCTATGTGAGCGACTATGTGCTGGCTGGTTACGGCACGGGTGCCATCATGGCTGTGCCTGCACACGACAGCCGCGACTTTGCCTTCGCCCGTCATTTTGGCCTGCCGATACGTCAGGTGGTTTCATTGGAGAAGGACGCAACGAGCGACCCCGCCACATGGACGGAGAGCATGGACGCGAAGACAGGCTACTCGGTGAATAGCGGTTTCGTGAGCGGGATGAAGGTGAAGGAGGCAATGGCCGCCGTCATTGACAAGATTGAAGAGATGGGCATTGGTCACAGGACTGTGAACTTCCGCCTGCGCGACGCCATCTTCAGCCGCCAGCGCTACTGGGGCGAGCCTTTCCCTGTGTACTACAAGAACGGCATTGCCTGCACCATTCCGGAAGAGTGCCTGCCGCTGGAGCTGCCGGAGGTGAGCGAGTTCAAGCCCACGGCCACGGGTGAGCCTCCGCTGGGACACGCTGAGAAGTGGGCCTGGGACACGAAGACCAACAGTGTGGTCAATGTCTCGAATATCGACAACAAGACCGTCTTCCCACTGGAACTCAGCACGATGCCCGGCTTTGCCGGTTCGAGCGGATACTACCTGCGCTATATGGACCCCCGCAACGACAAAGAATACTTCTCGGAGCAGGCGGTGGACTATTGGCAGAACGTAGACCTCTATGTCGGAGGTGCCGAACACGGCACGGGACACCTGATCTATGCCCGATTCTGGAACAAGTTCCTCTTCGACATGGGAATGGCCAAGAAGGAAGAACCCTTCCAAAAGCTGATCAACCAGGGCATGATCCAGGGACGCAGCAACTTCGTGTACAGAAGCAAGCGTGACAACAACCTCTACATCTCGAAAGGCCTGGTGAAGGATATGGACGAGGTGACGCCGATACATGTGGACATCAACATTGTGGACAACGATGTGCTGGATGTGGAGAAGTTCCGTGAGTGGCGACCTGAGTTCAAAGAAGCCCGCTTCGAGATGGAGGACGGAAAGTATGTGTGCGGCTGGGAGGTGGAGAAGATGAGCAAGAGCATGTACAACGTGCAGAACCCCGACGACCTGGTGGCGCGCTACGGAGCGGACACATTGAGGTTGTACGAGATGTTCCTGGGCCCCGTGGAGCAAGCCAAGCCGTGGGACACCAACGGTATCGAGGGAGTGCACCGATTCCTGAAGAAGTTCTGGAAACTGTATCAGGGTGAGAACACCGAAGCTTCGAAGGAGAGTGTGAAGGTTCTTCACCTGACGATAAAGAAGATTACGGACGACATAGAGCGATTCTCGTTCAATACGGCCGTATCCACCTTCATGATTTGTGCCAACCAGCTGACCGACCTGAAGTGCAGCAGCCGCGAGGTGCTGGAGCCGCTGGTGGTGCTTGTGGCCCCGTTTGCACCGCACATAGCCGAGGAGTTGTGGCACCAGTTGGGGAACGAAGGGTCGGTGTGCGATGCCGAATGGCCCAAGTTCGACCCGCAGATGCTGGTGGAGGACACGGTGAAGTATCCGGTGCAGTTCAACGGCAAGATGCGCTTCATGCTGGAGCTGCCTGCCGATGCCACGCAGGCCGATGCCCTTGAGGCCGTGAAGGCTTCGCCCGAGAGTGCGAAGTGGCTGACCGGGGAGCCCCGGAAGGTGATTTTTGTGCCGAAGAAGATTATCAATATCGTGGTTTAACGGTTTAAAGGAAGAATAATGTTAAGTAGACATTTTTTGAGGAGCAAGGTGTTGCAGGCAGTATATGCCGGACGCTGCGACGAGAGAGACGCCGTTACGGTGGCGAAGAGTTTCGAATACAACATAGGCAAGCTGAACGAGCTGGGGGTACTTCAGGTGGCCCTGCTGCCCCGGTTTGTGGAAGAAGGCATGCAGATGCTTGAAGAGGGCAAGAAGAAGTTCCGCCCCACGGAGGAGGACCGTAATCCAAGCATGAGACTTGGGGAGAACGAGTTCATCCGCAGGATGGAGGACAACTTCGAGTTGAAGAAACACCGCGAGGCATGGTGCGGATGTTGGGAGACGCACAGCGACCTGGTGAAGGAGGCCTTCATTGACTTCCGCAAGATGCCCGAATACACCCAATATGCATACGCTGAAGAGCGAAGTTTCGCCAAGGACAAGGACTTCGCCATCCTGTTGTTCCGTTACCTGATGAATCGCGAGGCATTGACGGCCGTGGTCGCAGAGAGAAGTCTGCTGTGGGAGGATGACTACGAGCAGATAGCGCAGTACAACTTCATGATGCTGAAGACTCTGACCGAGGAGGAGATGGACGAGGCCATGATGTGGCCGGTGATGTACGACAAGCGCCAGGAGAAGGACGAGGCCGACATGAACTTCGCGCGCCAGCTGCTTAGGGATACGATGGCCTGCCGCGAGGAATCGGAAGATCTGATCAAGAGCCATCTTCAGGGATGGGAATTCGACCGGGTGTCG
Organism: uncultured Bacteroidota bacterium; assembly: GCA_902775135.1. Classification (GTDB taxonomy): domain Bacteria; phylum Bacteroidota; class Bacteroidia; order Bacteroidales; family P3; genus Colimorpha. Next base: position 15,881 of record CACYKY010000001.1, read on the forward strand.
AAGATGGACATACTGCTGATCAACATGGCAGTGGCTGAGTTTACCGGCTGCCCGTCGATACCAGAGAAAGTGACCGTAGACGAGTATATCGAGCTTTCGAAGGAATTCAGCTCGGAGCGTAGCAAGCTGTTTATTAATGGAATATTGGACAAACTGGTGGCCGAACTGCGGTCGAAAGGCCGTATCAAAAAGGCTGGCCGAGGACTGATGGAGGGTTAAAAAAACGATAAAGATTATGAGAAAGACAGTATATTTCATAATGGTAATGGGGGCAATGCTGATTGCCGGATGCGGGGGAAACGAGAAGACGGAAGGAGTCGACGTCGACCTCATCAACAATCCCAAGAGTGCCGAGGGCTACGACAACGAGGCCAAGCTGCCCGTGCTGACTTTCGACGAAGATTTGCACGATTTTGGACGTTTGTCGGCAGGAGAGAATATCAGTTATAGTTTCCATTTCCGCAACAGCGGAGCTGCCGACCTCATTATTAGCGGATGCAGCGCCACCTGCGGTTGCACTGTGGCCAGTTACCCCAAGGAACGCATAGCTCCTGGTGGGGACGGATACATCACCGTGACGTTCAACAGCACGGGCAAGAGTGGTCAGCAGTATCAGGAAGTCACGGTGCTGAGCAATGCACAGCCCGCCCGCAGCAAACTGAAGATTACGGCGCAGGTGGGATATTGAGAGTTAAAAGTTAAGAAATTGAAATAAAAAAAAGTAAAACAATATGAATCTGACCCAATTTATTCTTATGCAAGCCCAGCCCCAAGGTGGTGGAATGGGCGGATCGATGATTTTCATCATCTTGATCCTCGTCGTTATGTGGATACTGATGCTTCGACCCCAGCGGAAGAAGGAGAAAGAGGAACGCAAGTTCCGTGAGGGGTTGCAGAAGGGCGACCGCGTGCTGTTTTCTGGCGGTATCTATGGCAAGGTGCACAATGTCGAAGCCACCACAGTTGATGTCGAAGTGGCCAACGGCGTGGTGATGACCGTCGAGAAGAGTATGGTGCAGCCTGCTCCCGCCGCCAGTGGCGAAGAGAAGAAATAAGCAGGAGGCAACCGCATGCGTGGCAGGCAGGTCAGGAGTTTCCTTGTCATACTGGGGATTACCGCCCTGGTGTGGCTTGCTATGGCCTTGTCCGAAAGCCACGAGTATAGTCTGCCAGTGAAGGTCCGGTTCAGTGGTTATGATGCCAAGCGATACGTTGTGGTTCATATCGATACAAGCCTTATCCTCAAGGTGGAAGCTACAGGGTTCAATGCCCTGTTCTACAGTCTGCGCCGCGAGCCGATGACGGTGCAACTCGACATGAACAGCGAGGCGGTATACCGCTATGCGCATCGAAGAGGAGAGGTGACAGACCTCTATCGGTCGGTGGCTGTGAACGACCTTTCGTCGCAGATATCGTCGCAGCTATACTCTTTAGGCATCCACTATGGCGGCAGCGCCAAAGACTCGCTGCAACTTGTTCTCAACGAACGGGCCAGCCGGACCTACATACCCGACCTTGAAGCGTTGAGAATTAACTTTTCCGATGGATACGGACTCTACGGCGAACCCCAGGTGACACCTGGCGTGGTGACCTTGTATGGTCCGCGCGATGTGCTGGACACCATTGACCGTATAGGGGTGAAACCCGTGGTCCTCAACAAAGTGCTGCAGAGTGGCACTTTCATTGTGTCTCTGGATGCCACATGGCGCCAGGCTGGCGATGTATATTCGTCGGTCGACGCCATTTCGGTTTACATTCCTGTCAAACGCTTCATTGAGCGCCGTTTCAGCGTTCCGGTGACAGTGGCTGGCGACGATTCGACCCATGACCTCCGTCTTTATCCAGACCATGTGGAACTCAATGTATGGGTGGCACAGGACGAACTGGCCACCGTGTCGGCCGACCGCTTCACTGTGTCGGCCAGCTATGACGATATCCGCTCCGGGCTTCAGCGCCTCAAACTGTGTGTGAGCCGTTTTCCCCGCAATGTGCGCATCCGCAGCGTCAATCCTTCCGAAATCGAATATGTTGTCATCAAATGAGGAAGGTGGGAATCACAGGAGGCATGGGGTGCGGCAAGAGCACTGTTGTGGCCGAGTTTGTCAAGCTCGGCGTGCCGGCTTTTGTGGCCGACAGGGCAGGGGCTGAACTCTACGACGACCCCCTATTTCTTGAGGACGTACGACGCCTACTTGGCGACGAGGTGTTCCGCCTCGACGGCAGTGTCGATAAACGGCTCATAGCCAAGCGTGTTTTTGCCACGCCGACCCTGCTGGCAGGACTCAATGCTTTGATTCATCCCCGTGTTATGCAAGCATTCGAGCTTTTTTGCGACCAGCATGCCGATGTTCCTTATGTGCTTTTCGAGAGCGCTATTCTTTATGACTATGGATTCGACCGTATGATGGACAGCGTGGTGTGTGTCTACCTCCAACTCGACGAGCGCCTTTCGCGTTTAGCACAGCGCGACGCATTGAGTCGCGAAGAACTCTTGGCGCGCATTGCCAACCAGCTTCCCGCCGAGGAGATGATGCGGCGCGCCGATTATGTGATTCTCAACTATGAAGGCAATCCCCGTCAAAGGCAGGTGGCATACATCGATAAATTATTAAGAAGATGAACAAGACCAAGACAATAGCGACAATAGTCATGCTGGCTTTGGCCACTATGGCCTCTGCCCAGCAGATCCTTCCTTTCCAGCGTGGCCCGCATTTCTGCGACCGTGATGTCCGCTTCTACGACCCTGAGGTGAACTGGGTGGACTCTGTCTTCCAAGGCCTTTCCCTCAAGCAACGCATCGCCCAGCTGATGGTAGTACGTGTGCCGCTGAATATGGATAACAGCCAGGCATCGCAATTTGCACGTACGATGAACGGTATTGGAGTCGGCGGAGTGTGTTTCTTTGCTGGCACCGCCGAGCGACAGGCTATCATGACACGCGACTTTCAGGCCACTGCGCGAGTCCCTCTTCTGGTGTGCCTCGATGCCGAGTGGGGCCTTGGTATGCGTCTAACGGACATGTTCTCTTTCCCCCGCAATGCCCGTTTTGGAGAGTTGCCCCCCTCGGCCGACAGCATCGTCTACCGTATGGGTGAGGAGATTGGTCGGCAGTGTCGCATGATGGGTGTTCACATCAATTTCGCACCTGTTGTCGACATCAACTCCAACCCCAAGAATCCCGTCATCGGCACCCGCTCCTTCGGCACCGACCGTGAGCGAGTGGCCCAGCTGGGCATCATGTATGCCAAAGGTATGCAGAGCCAGGGAGTGATGGCCGTGGGCAAGCATTTTCCTGGACATGGTGACACCGACGTGGACAGCCATCTCGACCTCCCTGTCATCAACCACAAGGCCCACCACCTCGACTCTGTGGAACTCTATCCCTTCAAACGTATGATTGAGGCCGGAGTCGAGGGGATGATGATTGCCCACCTGCAGGTCAACGCTTTCGACCGTCAGCGCCCCTCCTCCCTCAGCCGCCCCATTGTCACTGACTTGCTGCGCAATAAGATGGGTTTCGACGGAATCGTGATCACCGATGGTCTCGACATGAAAGGCATCACCAACACCTATTCCCACGGCGACGCCGAACTCCTGGCACTTAAGGCCGGCAACGATATCCTCCTGCTGCCGCCTAATGTGCAGGAAGCTATCGATGCCATTGCCGAGGAGTCTGCTGTCGACGACTCGCTGCGCTACTACATCGACCACCACTGCCGCCGTGTTCTTCATGCCAAGTACAAATACATCATTCAGAATGGTACGAAGGATATCGCCGTTCCCGGTGCCGACCGCAAAGCCGCCAGCCAAGAGATTGTGGCCGATCTCAACCTTTCGCTCGACCGCACCATTGATTCCATTGTAGCCAATGCCATCGCCGCCCATGCCACTCCCGGCTGCCAGGTGGTGGTTCTCCACAACGGTCGCACGGTGCTCAACCGCGCCTACGGACACCTCACCTACGACCCCCAGTCCGATACCGTCACCCCTCAGACGGTCTACGATCTGGCTTCCGTCACAAAAGTGGCTGCCACCACGCTCGCCATCATGAAGCTCTATGATATGGGCAAGTTGAAAATCGACGACAAACTCAGCAAATACCTGCCCTACCTTAAGAATACCGACAAGGCCGCCATCACCATCAAGCAGGTCTTGAGCCACTGTGCTCGTCTCAAAGCCTTCGACGCTTATTGGCAACAAACCACCGGTTACGACTCCATCCTCGCCCTTGTGGCGCAGACACCCCTCAACAACAGCGAAGGTATGGTCTACAGCGACCTCGGTTTCATGCTTCTCTCCGACGTCGTGCGTCGTGTCAGCGGCCAATCGCTCGACCAGTTTGTGGCCGAACACTTCTATGGCCCCATGGGGCTCGCCTCCACTTCGTTCAACCCCACTCGCAACGGTATAGACATCACTCGCATAGCCCCCACCGAGGACGACACGCTTCGCGGGCTCGTCTGCGGCATGGTCCACGACCCCAACGCCTACGCTATGGGTGGTGTCAGCGGCCACGCCGGCCTTTTCTCCACTGCCGACGATGTGGCGCAGATTATGCAGATGCTCCTCGACGGCGGCGAGTACCGCGGTGTGCGCTACCTCAAGCAGTCCACCATCGACCTCTTCACCCAGCGGCACTTTGCGGCTGCCGGCAACCGTCGCGCCCTGGGCTTCGACAAGCAGCTTTTCAAACCCGGCCCCAACGCGCAGACATCGCCGCTTGCTTCGCAGAACTCCTTCGGGCACACGGGTTTCACCGGCACCATGGTGTGGGCCGACCCCGACAGCCGGCTGGTCTATGTTTTCCTCTCCAACCGTGTCCATCCCTCGGCGGCTGTCAACTTGCTTGCCAAGATGAACACCCGTACCGACATCCAGACTGTCATCTACAAGCTTTTGTCAAAATAACCCATCACTCTTAACCCTTAACCCAATAACTCTTAATCCTTATCTGTTCAATATGAGTTCTCTCCCCAAATGGCTTTTTGCCGGACTTGGATGGGCCATCGGCGGCCCCATCGGCGGCTTGCTCGGCTACTTTATCGGGCGAGCATTCTCCTCCGACAGCGACACCGCCTCTCCGCTCCACTCCCACCGCGGTCCCTATCGCAACACCGGCTCTCAGGCCGACATCAATGTCGCCCTCATGGTCCTTATTGCCTCCGTCATGAAAGCCGACGGTGCCGTGAAAAGGTCCGAACTGGATTTCGTCAAGCGATTCCTCCTGCAGAACTATGGCGAGGAGCAAGGCAAGCAGATGCTCAAGGTGCTGCAGCAGATGGTCGAGCAGGACATCCCCATTGTCGATGTCTGTGCGCAAATCAAGGTCAACACCGACTACACCACCCGCTACCACATGGTGGACTTCCTTTTCGGCATCGGGGGGGCCGACGGTGCGTTCCAGCAGTCCGAACTCAATATGCTCCGCCTCATCAGCCAGTATCTTGGCATCTCGCAGAGCGACTATACCTCCATCTATGAGCGCCATGTGGGCTCCGGCTATTCCGGCTATTCAGGCTATTCCCAGAACTCGGGAAGTTCCGCACGCTCAGGATATACTGGCAAAGACCCCTACAAGGTTCTCGGCATCACGAAGGATGCTTCCGACGACGATGTTCGCAAGGCCTATCGCAAAATGGCCATGAAGTACCATCCCGACCGCGTGGCAGGTATGGGTGAGGAAATGCAGCGCAACGCTGCAGAGCAGATGAAAGAAATCAACCAGGCCTACGATGAAATCAAACGTCACCGGCCCGGGTTGAAATAGTACTTTTACGCCAGGCGTTCGACGACGGTGCCGATGAGTTGGCGCATCTGTGAGTGGTAGTCGTTGAGGAAGGTGCCGTTCGGGCGGTTGGCGATGATCAGGCAGAGGGTGAGGGCATCGTGGCCGAGGAGGTGGGAGAAGCCGTAGATGGCAGAGGTCTCCATCTCGAGGTTGGTGACGCGGAGGTTGGACCAGCGGAACGTGGCAAGTTTTTCGTTGAGGTTGGCGATGGCGGGATGCAGTCGGACTGTGCGCCCCTGGGGGCCGTAGAATCCGGGGGCGGTGACGGTGATGCCTTGGTGGAAGTCGGGGGCGAGGTGCAGGAGTAGTTTTTCGCTGCTGCGTACCGAGTAAGGGGAGGGAAGGCGGTGGTTGAGGCCCATGTGGACCATGAAAGCCTGGTTCATGGGGGAGAGGGGCGAGTCCCATTCGCGGTAGAAGTTCATCAATCCGTCCATGCCGATGGCGTAGGCGGAGGCGACCACGGATCCGCAGTCGATGTCGGCCTGGAGCGAACCGCTGGTGCCGATGCGTACGAGCTGGAGGTGGCGGTCGGTTTCGGTGTTCCATTGGCCATTCTGGAGTCGTAGTGCGGCATCGAGTTCGGTGAGGACGATGTCGATGTTGTCGCAGCCCATGCCTGTGGAGAGGGCTGTGATGGGGGTGCCGTGATAGGAGCCCGTGAGGGCATGGATTTCACGGTTGTTGGATTCGAATTCGACGGAGTCGAAAATGTCTTTGAAGATATTGACGCGGCCTGGGTCGCCGACGAGCAGCACTTTGTCGGCCAAGGTGCTGCTCGTAAGGCGTATGTGATAGAGGCTGCCGTCGGGGGCGAGGGGAAGTTCTGAGGGACGCATGTTTTTTTATTTCTTATTTCTCATTTTTCATTTCTGCTATCGTGTGCGGGAGGAGGTGTTGCTGCGGGTAGAGGAGTTGCGGGTGGAGGAGGACCTGGAGGTGGATTTGTTGTCGCTGTCGCTCTTGCTGGTCGAAGAGGTGGTGGCGCCGGTGCGGCTGCGGGAGGAGGAAGTGGTGGCGGCAGAGGTGCTGCGGCTGGCGGAGGAGGGAGTGGCAGAGGAGGTGTTGCTGCGGGAGTCTGTTGTGTTGCTGCGGGTAGGAGTGGTGGAAGTGCTGCCGCTGCGGGTGCCCGAGGTAGTGGTGGTGCTGCCACTGCGGGTGGGAGTGGTGGAAGTGCTGCCGCTGCGGGTGCCAGAGGTAGTGGCGGTGCTGCCGCTACGAGTGGGACTGGAGGTGGTGGCGCTGCCGCTGCGGGTGGAAGTGGAAGTGTTGGCGCTACGGGTGGAGCTGTTGGGAGTGGGGGTAGCGGTGGAGGGTGTGGATGTGTTGGGCGAAGAGGTCATGTTGCGCGTGGAGGAGGAGTTGTGGGCGCGGGAGTTGCCTGCGGAGGGGTTGGTGGCAGTGGAGGAGCCGATGGTGGGCGCGGGGACGACTGGGCGGGAGGCGCCGGGAGTCCAGTGGCCAGTGGGCATGGGAGCGGGTGCGGAGGGGTGACGCATGTAGTAGTAGGGCAGGGGAGGAGGAGGAACGCCGGGGCCGTAGGTGTAGGCGGGGGGCATCCAGCCGTAGCGGTGGATGTCGTAGTGATACGAGCGGGAGTAGCCCATGCGGTGTGCTATGCGGGTGTAGGGATTGTAGGGCGGGATACGCCAGGCAAGGGAGGGTATGCGCACGTCGACTCGGAAGCGGAGGTACTGTGCGGCGTTGTACATGCGGCCGGCGCTATAGAGCCATACGCATTGGAGGTCGAGAGGCATGTAGACCTCGTCGCCGGTGTAGGCATCGTAGCCGAAAATCCAGAGCTCGTAGTAGGCGGAGTTCACACGTTCCATCCATACTTCGTTCAGCAGGACGTAGGTCTCAATCTCGTAGTCGTAGCCACAGTAGATCATGATTTCGCGCTGCGTGTTCAGGTAGTTGACGGTGCGGGCGGCCTGGCTGTAGGTGAAGTAGTGGATGGACCGAGCCGAAGCTCCCAGGCTCATCAGGACCATAACTACAATAATTGCAATTCGTTTCATAGGGCTTATCTTTTTTATTGTTCATTAATTCAGTACTGCAAAAGTACAAAAACTTTTGGATATGGCGAAAAAAAGGTTTAAGGTTTATGGTTTAAGGTTTAAGGTTTAAGGTTTAAAGTTGTTGAAACAGAGCGGTTTGGAATTTTTATAAATTTTTATTTTTGTGGTATTGTGTTTTTTGTGTATTTTTGCCCGCTGAGAAAAACTGCAAAGTATGATGAAAACTTTGAAACATTTACTGACAGCAATGCTGGTGTGCGCGCTGGTTTTGGGCAGTGTCGACGCTCAGGCGCAGAATAAGAAGAAAGGTTCGAAGAAGAAGGCCCAGACGACGGCAACGACGAAGAAGGGAAAGAAAAAGAGTGAGACTCCTGCTGAACCCACGGTGGTTGCGTTGCCGGCCAACAGCAACGATTGCCTGTTTGCCATTCCGTTGCAGATGGACAAGGCCTACGGCCCCACGTCGTCGCCCGATGGCGCCGGCCGCATCCAGGAGGTGGTGGCCGACAAGGCTCATCCCAATATTTTCGAGAGGGAACACAACACGGTGTGGTACAAATTCACCGTGCCATACAATGGTGAGTTGGAGATTGCCATTGTGCAGGAGTCGGAGTGGGACGACTACGACTTCCTCGTTTACAAGAACACCGGCACCTACTTCTCCAATCAGGTGATGCTGAACAAGGTAAGTCCTGTGGCTTCCAATATGGCCGGTATCGATAGTGCGGCCATGTTCAACGCCGTGATGAAGAAGAAGGGTCAGGCTGCCAAGAAACAGGCCGAACCTCAGCCTGAGTTTACCACCATTTCGGGCCTCAAACCCCACATCGGCATGTTTGTCGATGCTACCGACAAGACCCTCACCAAGCAGCAGACGGGCCGTTTCATCAAATCCATCCCTGTCCGCATGGGCGAGGAATACTACGTTGTGCTCGACAACCGCACTGCCAACGGTCAGGGTCACACCATCGAGGTGTCCGTGCATGTCAACGCCTACGAGCCTCTTGTGCTTTTCTATGACAAGAAGGGGCGCAAGTATGTCGATGTGGACCTGATGATTCTCGAGCGTGGCGGCAAGGAGAGCGAGCGCCCCATCGTCAAGGACGAGCACTATAAGGGCGGCAAGGTGAAGTTTGTCCCCGGTTTCAGCTATCTCCTCTATGCCAAGCGCGACGGCTACTTCTCCATCTACCGTGAGTTCAACTCGCGCGACCTCATGCTCCACGACACCATCATGCTCTTCAATATGGAACGTACGGAGCGTGGCTCGAGTTTCCAGATCAAGGATCTCGACTTCGAGAGCGGTGAAGCCACTCTCATCGGCAACTACGACTCCGTGCTGACGGACTACGCCATGATGTTCCGCAACCACCCCGAGGTCAATTTCCTCGTCAAGGGTTATGTACAAAGCTATGGTGTCAATGCCGAAGCCGACATGCTGCTCTCCTTGGAGCGCGCCAAGAGCATCAAGGCCTGGTTCGTGAAAAACGGTGTCGACGCCAAGCGCATCACCACGGCGGGTATGACCAAGAACGAGATCAAGCGTGCTGCTGCAGCGGCCCTCAACGAGAAGGGTGGGGGATTCTCCAGCGTGAAGGCCGAGTTGATCATCACCGGCAAGGGCGACAATTAATTGAAACAATCAGTTTTGTAGAGACGCAGCGTGCTGCGTCTCTTTTGTATACGCATAGTACTACTTAGAACTCAGAACTTATAAATTAGAACTTATAAATTAGAACTTATAAATTAGAACTTATAAATATGAAACGTCTCATCATAGCCCTTGCGCTGCTGGCGACGATGACTGTTGGAGCGCAGACGAACTGGAAGAATATTGACAAGTTGATAGCCGACGGCTCCTACAAGTCCGCCTTCGCCCAATCCGAACGGGTGTTCAAAAGCACTACCAATAGTACGGACCTGTTGGCCGCTGCTTACTATATGAGCGAGGCCGCCGCCATGTACCAGGAAGATGCCGGCGACAGCGCTGTGGCGCGCTACCGTGCTATCCTTCTGCGTCTGGAGGCTGTAGACCGTGCGGTGTGCTATGCGTTCCTCGGTGAGGCGGATTCGGCGTTGATGGACGAGGAGCTGCTGAAGCAGACTCCCGCTATCCGTCTGGCACCCTTCAGTGAAAAGGGCGACCGCAAGGGCCTTAACCTTACCCCCACGGCATTCGATGTGGTGGCACGGGCTGTAATAGGTGGTTATAGTGATAAAAACAAGCGTCTCGCCTTGATGCAGAAGCTTGTGGATTGCCATCAGGGCGACGACGACGCCATTCGTATCAACCTTGATTTGGACCTCCTGAACATCATGGACTGGGACAATCCTTCCGGTATGGGTGACGGACACATCATACAGCGCTATATCAACAAGTACCGTGGCAGCAAGTGTCCCATGGTGACGGACCTCTATTGCAGGATGGCCTCCTATCAGGAGAGCCAGGACCGCCTGTCCGAGGCGGTGCGCTATTGCGACACGGCCATCGCCCTCTTCCCCAAGAGCGAGGGTGCCGCCGCCTGTGCCAACATCCGCAACCGTATCCTTGCCCGGCAGCTCTCTTTCGTCGGCAATGGCGAAAACTTCGTGGTCTATCCAGGTCGCCCGTCGCTCTGCAATGTGTACTATAAGAACCTCACCCGCATCCACTTTTCGCTCTACCCCTACGACGGCAGCTCCTTCCGCGGTTTCATCAACAATCCTCCCAAGCCGTTGAAGCGGTGGACCGTCGATGTCGACGACGACAGCACGCACCATCAGCAGAGCGTCCTCTTCGACTTGCCGCCGCTGGCGATGGGCAACTACATCCTCGTTGCCTCGGCCGATGGCAAGGAGGACGAGAACAGTGCCCGCATGTCGTTCGATTGCAGCGACTTCATGCTGAACGTCAACGGTGACATCCTCCAAATGGTGGATGCCGTCAGCGGCGAGCCCATCTCAGGCCAGCAGGTGGTGGGCATAGGCTATCGGGACATTCGCGACACCGCAGTCACCGACGCCGACGGATGCTTCCGTTTCTGTAAAAAGAAACATTTTCCTGCTCGTATCACCCTGCGTATCCGCCGAGGTGGGTACATCTACGAACGCAGCGCTTGGTGCGACAGCCATGAGGCCGGAAACATTCGTTCCCGTGCGTTCCACCCCATCGCCGACCGCCCCATCTACCGCCCCGGCGACACCGTGCACCTCTCCGCCATCTTCTATGAGAGCGACGGTCTCGACGGACACACCCTTGCCGGTCGCGAGGTTTCTTTTAATGTCAATGACCCCAACAGCAAGCAGCGCGCCAATCTGCAGGCAACGACCGATGCCCATGGCGTGGCCTCCGCCACTTATGTCCTGCCCGTCGACGGTCTGGCAGGGCAGTGGTTTGTGTGGGTGAAGGGCGATGGCATCAGTCAATACATGCGCCTCCGCGTGGAGGAATACAAGCAGCCGAAGTTCATGGTCACCCTGGACGACCCCGCCCTGGCCACCGCCGACGAGGTTCCCGCCTTCGGCCGTCCTGTCACCATCCGGGGTCGTGCCACGGCCTACAGCGGCGCTTCCCTCTCCGGCGCCAAGGTGAAATACCATGTTGTTCGCCAAGGCTATTGGCGATTGAATTGGTACGATCCTGTCGAAATGGTCGCTGACTGCACCACCGTTGCCGCCGACGGCACCTTTGACATCACCTTCACCCCCCAGCCCGACAGCAACGCCGACCTTTCGCGCAGGTCCACATTCCAGTTCGGCATCTTTGTCGAGGTAACCGACCTCAACGGCGAGACCCACGATGCCTCCACCTTCCTTGCCATCGGCCGCGAGAACGTCCGCCTCCAGCTCGACGGAATGCATCCCAACGTCCGTTCCCTCCGCGAGGTATCGTTTTCCTACACCGACCTCTCCGGCCGTCCGCTGAAGGGCAAGGTGAGCGTGAACGTGTCTCGCTTGCTCCCCAACGATACCCTGCGGCTGGAGCATCCGTTGATACAGAGCAACCCCAATGCCCGTATGACCCTCAGCCGCGACGAGTTCCGCCGCCTCTTCCCCGGCTATGCCTACACGGCCGAGGAAGCCAGCTATCGTTATGCCAAGACCGATTTCCAGCACGTCATTACGGTCTCGACCGACGGCACCTCAGCACGCACCACCGTCCGCCTCGACGATAAGAACCTCCCCTCGGGTATCTACCGCATTGTGGCCAGCGACGGCACGGTCTCCGACACCCTCTACGATATTATCCTCACCCTGCCCGACGAACGCCAGACGGTTGGCGGTGAGCTCCTTTGGGCCGACGTCGACACCCTCAGCGTTCTCCCCGGCGGCCGCCTTACCCTGCGCTACGGCTCGGCCTACGAGGGTACGCGCTTCTACTACACTCTCAGCGGTCCCAAAGGCGAGCTGCGCGACGCCCGGTGGCTACCGGCAGAACGTCGCATCAAGAGCCTCTCCATCCCTGTGGACAGCACGCTGCTCGGTGGCTTCTACGTCCATCTGGTGGCTGTGTGCAGGGGAGTGAAGGAAGAATGGCGTTCGCATATCGACGTTCCCTTTGATCACAAGAAACTCCATGTCGACATTGCCACCTTCCGCGACAAACTTCAGCCTGGGGATCAAGAGGAATGGACCCTGCGAGTGGAAAGTGGAAATCGGAAAGGGCAAAGTGATGCATCCTCTATCATCATGACCATGTTCGACGACGCCCTCAGCTCCTACGGCACCGCCACCGATTACTGGTACCTGCGCCCCTGGCGCGGCGCCTACGGACGCTCCTTCTATTGGGTCGACAAACCCCTCTATACCAATGGCTACTACGAGCATCTGCCCGGCCTGAAGTCCACCACTTTCCTCACCTACGAATACACCCTCCTCAGTGCCCTTACAAGGAACTACGGCCTTTTCTATCCGCATCGCCGCATGTACAAGAATGTTCCCATGATGGAGGTCTCACTTAGTGCCGAGGTGGTCGAGGATGCGGCTGAGCCCACCGCCGCCCGTGGCGCCAACGTCAAGAACTCCCTGCAGGGCAACGTGCGAGCACGCACAGCCTCCAAGGCCAGCGTCCTGCAGACCTCCGAGGAAGAGGAGGTGATTCTTGCAACCGGTATGGATGATGCCGCCGGCGGACAGCCCGAGGTGCAGCTCCGCACCAACCTCAACACCCTGGCTTTCTTCGTGGCCGACCTCCGCACCGACGCCTCTGGCAGCGCCACCTACCGGTTCCGCGTACCCGAGTTGCTCACACGCTGGCGCATCCGGGGGCTGGCTTTCACCGACGACCTCAAAATCGGCACCCTCGACAAGAGTCTCGTCACCTCGAAGCCCCTCATGGTACAGCCCAACATCCCGCGCTTCCTGCGTCAGGGCGACAGCATCGTGTTGATGGCCAAGGTGGTGCTGAGTGAAGATCTGAGAGCCAACAACGAGGAATGGCCCGTCGAGGTGTGCTTCCTCCTCACCGACGCCGCCACTGGCGACACCATCTGCAACCACATGGAGCACACTATGGTGAAGGACGTCGCCCAGGTAATGTTCGACATCGAGGTACCCCACAACGTCTATGTGGCCACCTACACCATCACCGCCCAAACCCATCACTCCGCCACCTATTCCGACGGCGAGCGCGGCCAGATTCCCGTCGTCTCCGATCGCCAGGCTGTCACCGTCAGCAAGGCCCTCTACATCAACGGCAAAGGCGAAAAAGTGCTCCCCTTCAACCTTTTGTCATATACCTCGCCCACGGCTGAGCCCCATTTTCTTGGAGCCGAGCTTGTGAGCGACCCCATGTGGCTGGCCGTCAAATCAATGCCCTACCTGCAGGAGACTGAAAACCCATCGAGCATCTACCTTGCCAATCGGCTTTACGTCAACACCCTCGCCAGCCGTATGGTGGAGCCGGTGTCCGACATGCTTCGTGCCGAAGCCGTGCGTGGAGTTACTGAAGTGCCTCTCCAGATGAACGAGGACCTCAAGCAGACCCTCCTTGAGGCAACACCTTGGTTGCGTGACGCCGAGGCCGAAGCAGAACAGCGCCGCCAGATGGCTTCCTACTTCGACGCCACACGCCTCGCTGAGAGTCTCGAGCGTACCGCCACACAACTTGCTGGCCGGCAGAACAGTGATGGCGGTTGGGGCTGGATGCCCGAGAGCGAGAGTGCCCTCTGGACCACCCAGCAGGTGCTCCAAACCCTGGGTCAACTGTCGGCCGCCAACTACAAACTTCCAACAGAAAAAGCCCTCCGCTACCTCGACCGCGAGCAGCAACGCCACTATGACAAATACATAAAACCCTACCTTAAGAAAGGCTACAAATGGCAGCCGGACAACATTGATTATCTCTACACACGTTCCTTCTTCGGCAAAGGCAACACCGAGGCCTACCGCTTCTACTATAACAACGCCTTGAAGAACTACAAGAACTACTCCGGCCTCTACACCCAGGCCCAGCTGGCCCTCATCTTCCAGCGCCATGGCGACACCAAGGCCGCCCGCGACCTCATCCGCCGTATCAAGGAAAAATCGCTCCAGAGCGACGAAATGGGCCTCTATTGGCGCGACAACCGCTCGTCCTACTTCTGGTATCAGCGCCCCATCGAGACCCAGACCCTTCTCATCCGTGCCTTCCGCGAGGTGACGCCCCAGGACACCCTCAGCATTGCCCTCATGCAGCAGTGGCTCCTCAAACAGAAGCAGACCACCCATTGGGGCAACGACTGTGCCACTGTCCGTGCCATCGAAGCCCTGATGTCTCCGAACAACACTGTAGAGACGCAGCGTGCTGCGTCTCCAGTGAAGCAACGTGCTGCGTCTCCAGCCCAGCCCATGCTGAAAGTTTGCGGCGCCGACCTTGTGGCTCCCGACGAGGGTCTTGAGCACCGCCGCTCCCAGCGCTGGGCAGGTCCCGCGTTGGACAGCATCCTCGCCCTCAGAGACAGCACCATCATCTTCCGCAAGGAGACTCCCGGCATCGCATGGGCCTCGGTCTACTACCAGTACACCGACGATATGGACCGCATACCTGCCTCCGAGACTGGCATCACCCTCAAACGCAGCTACATCGGCACTTGGAAAGTCGGTGAGCGTGTCAAAGTCCGTATCGAAATCAGCTGCGACCGCACGATGGAATACCTCGAGCTCATCGATGGGCGCCCCGCCTGTGTGGAGCCCGTCAGCACGCAAGCCGGATGGCGCTGGAACCAAGGTCTACGCTACTATGTCACTGTTGGCAATACCGCTACCCACTGCTATATCAACCGCCTCGAAAAAGGGAAGTACGTCGTCGAATACGAAGTCTATGTCACCAATCCTGGTGCTTTTCTTGCTGGTCCTGTGACCATGCAATGCATGTACGCCCCCGAGTTTCGTGCCACCCTCCCTGCTCAGCGTGTTGTGGTCCGCTAATCGTCTCTCCCAGCCTGCCCCATCAAGCCGTCTCGCTACATTGAAATCTATTTCAAGGTGAGGGAGTGAAAGGGAGTGAGAGGGAGTGAGAGGGAGTGAAAGGACAAATGTTTTATGAGTGCTTGCAGGCTTTCCCTGGCAGCCATAGTACGGTTCAATAATGCGGGTGTAAGGTTGAAGAGGTGTGGTGGTGTGTTGAAGGGATTGTGGAAAAAAAGAGTGTGAAAGTTTGTTGGTGTGGAAAGTTTTTCGTATATTTGCATTTTCAGACCGCTCGCTGGCAATCGGCGAAATGGCTGTGTATTAATTAATAGTGTAAAAAATGAAGAACAAGAATATGATTCCATGCAGGGTTAATGTGTCGTCGGAGACGGGAACACTCCGTGCTGTGTTGCTGCATCGGCCCGGTGTGGAGATTGAACGCATGACCCCACTCAATGCCGCCCACGCTCTTTACAGCGACATCCTGAACAAGCCCATTGTGGACCACGAATATGCCCATTTCTGCGGTGTGCTGGAGAAGTGGACGGACGTCTACTATGTGGAGGATATATTGGAGAAGATGCTGGATGACGTCAATGTCCGCCGCCACCTGGTAGAGGAGAGCTGCGACATGGATGACTGCGACGACGGTCTGAGCGAGAAGTTTATGGACCTGCCGTCGGCCGACTTGGCGCGTATCCTCATCGAGGGCTACGAGGACCCCGAGTGGGACGGCGTGGCAGAGGAACGCTACCTGCTGAAACCCCTCTACAACCTCTTTTTCACCCGCGACGCCTCGAGCACCGTGTACGACCGCGTGCTGATCAACTCGATGAGCTT
Organism: uncultured Bacteroidota bacterium; assembly: GCA_902775135.1. Classification (GTDB taxonomy): domain Bacteria; phylum Bacteroidota; class Bacteroidia; order Bacteroidales; family P3; genus Colimorpha. The sequence continues at coordinate 31,898 of CACYKY010000001.1, forward strand.
CGAGGTGAGGGAGCGCGAAACGCTGATCTACGAGGCCATCTTCAAGCACTTCTTTAAGGTGGAGACCTTGAACGCAATGGCTTGGGACCGCGACGCCAGGACCGAAGGCGGCGACGTGCAGATTGCCGCTCCCGACCTGCTGTGCATCGGTCAGGGTATCAGAACCAACACCAAGGGTATCAAATATCTGGCGCAGACTTTCGCCAAGGAGCGCGAGCGTTTCCACATCCTGGTGCAGGAGTTGCCCAAGAGTCCGGAGAGTTTCATCCATCTGGACATGGTGTTCACCTTCCTGGGCAAGCACCAGTGCATGGCTTTCGAGCCGATGCTGAAGAAGACGGGCCTTTTCGCCGGCAAGGATACCACTCTGATAACCATCGAGAAGGGTAATATCAGGTACGACAAGGTGCCCAACATGGTGAAAGGTCTTGAGGACTTGGGATGGGACATCGAACCCGTGATTGGCGGAGGCAGCGACCCATGGAACCAGCTGCGCGAGCAGTGGCACAGCGGTGCGAACTTCTTCGCACTGGGCGATGGTAAGATTATGGGTTACCGACGCAATACGCACACTATCGACGCGCTGGACAAGGCGGGTTTCGCGGTGCTCAATGCCGAGGACATTGTGAGCGGCAAGGTGGACATGAAGAGCTACGAGAAGTTCGTTGCTGCCTTCCCTGGGAGCGAACTACCCCGTGCCGGTGGCGGCGCCCGCTGCATGACAATGCCAATTTTGCGCGATTAGTCGGCGAATTGTTCGAATTATTCGAAATAAATTAACAAACAATATGAAACAGTACCATCTAGCAAACAACATCATCGGGTGGGTAATCTGCGTGATTGCCTGCACGGTGTACATCATGACGGCGGAGGCAACGGCGTCGTGGTGGGACTGCGGTGAGTATATAGCCACCGCATTTAAGCTGCAAGTGGGCCATCCTCCTGGAGCACCGACGTTCCAGCTGCTGGGTCGCTTGTTCTCGATGTTCAGCGACGTAGAGAGTGCGGCGCATGCCGTGAATGTGATGAGCGCGGTGTGCAGCGGATTCACAATATTGTTCCTTTTCTGGGGTATCACCCTGTTGGGCAAGCACCTGCTTCCCGACCCCAAGAATCCGAGCCTGAAAGACCCGCGCACATGGGCGGTGTTTGCGGCCGGAGTGGTGGGCAGCTTGGCCTACTGCTTCAGCGACACGTTCTGGTTCTCGGCTGTAGAGGGCGAGGTGTATGCTATGAGTTCGTTCTTCACGGCGTTGGTGTTCTGGGCCATCCTGAAATGGGAGGAGCAGAGCGACGACCCTCACGCGCTGCGCTGGCTGATACTGATCAGCCTGCTGGTGGGTGTGGCTATCGGTGTCCACCTGCTGAACCTGCTGACGGTGCCGGCCATTTTCTACGTGGTCTATTTCAAGAAATGGGAGAAGACGACCTGGAAGGGCTTCCTGCTGACGGGCCTGCTGAGTCTAGTGACGCTGGGCGTGATCCTGTGGGGCATCATCCCCGGCATAGTGAATGTGGATTCGGCGGTGGATGTGCTGTTTGTGAACACCTTCCACCTTCCCTTCAACAGTGGCACCATCTTCTTCTTCACGCTGCTGGGCGCTGCCGTAGTGTGGGGCCTGTGGTACACGACGAAGAAGAAACACCCGGTGGTGAATGCTGCCATACTGAGTTTTGCGATGCTGGTTATCGGCTATTCAACATTCTTTGTGCTTGTGATCCGTGCCAACACGAATACGCCGTTGAACGAGAATGCACCGAAGGATGCTGTGTCGATGCGAGCCTACCTGGGCCGTGAGCAGTACGGCGACACACCGCTGTTCAGCGGGCAGTATTACACCGCCGGACGGCCCATCGATTCGGAGAAGGGCTACACAAAATATGTGCGAGGGAAGGACGATCAGGGAAGAGACTGCTATATCCCTGCGTCGTACGCCATGAAACTGGTATACCGCGAGGAGCACACAGGTGTGTTCCCGAGGATGTGGAGCAGCGACGGGAGCCGACAGCACCCGAAGTTCTACGAGTACTGGGCGGGCCCCGCGCAGAGTGGCATGAAACCCACCTTCGGGCAGAACCTGACGTTCTTCAACCGCTACCAGCTGGGTTGGATGTATTGGCGCTACTTCATGTGGAACTTTGCCGGAAGGCAGAACGACGAGCAGGGCCACTATTTCAATGATGACGGTACGCGCGACTATCTGCACGGAAACTGGATCAGCGGCATCAAGTTCTTGGACGAGAGCCGCCTGGGACCGCAGGATAACCTGCCGGAGAGCATGCAGAAGGACAAGAGTCGAAACGTGTACTACCTGTTGCCGTTGCTGCTGGGTATCATCGGTTTGATATTCCACATCCGCCGACACCCGAAGGATGCGTTCATCGTGTTCATCATGTTCTTTATGACGGGACTGGCCATTGCCATCTACCTGAACATGCCGCCGCGTCAGCCGCGCGAACGAGACTATGCCTTTGTGGGCTCGTTCAGTTTCTTTGCCATCTGGATTGGATTGGGTGTGATGGCCCTTGCTGAATGGGTGAGCGCCCTGTTCAAAAAGAACAAGGAAAAGATGTACAAGATCGTCATGCCTGTGGTGGTTGTGCTCTGCTTTGCCGGAGTGCCGCTGCTGATGGCCTGCGAGAACTGGGACGACCATGACCGCAGCGAGAAGACGGCAGCAAGAGATTTTGCGAAGAATTACCTGAACAGTATCAAGAAGAACGGAGTGTTGATTACGTTCGGCGACAACGACACCTTCCCCCTGTGGTACGCCCAGGAGGTGGAGGGAGTGAGGACGGACGTGAGGATACTGAACTACACGCTGAGCGGCATGTACTGGTACGTGGAGCAATTGTACAACAAGCTGTATGAGAGCGACGCACTGCCCTTCACGCTGCCTAAGGAATACTACGGGCTGGGTAAGGACCAGTACTACATTATGGACAATTCGGCCGAATACCTGGAGGTTACGGAGGTGCTGGGCCTGCTGCGCGACTATCCCGAGCGCTTCACCGTGAGGGATCCCCGTACGGGCGATTCCTTCATGGCCATTCCCACCAAGCGCTTCAAGATCACGCTGGATGTACCGGCGCTGGTTGCTGCCGGTGTCATTCCCGAGGAACTTGCCGACAAGGTGGATTCTGTTATCCGCTGGGAGGTGAAGAACCCGTGGCTCTACCGTCATGAGTTGATGCTGCTGGACATCCTCGGCACCAACAAGTTCAAGCGCGACATTTGCATCAACAATCCCGGATCGAGTGGAATCCCCGACGTGTATCCGTTAGCCTACAGCTATTCCATCCAGGAGGGTTTGAACTACAAGTTCATTCCTTATCCGAAGCAGCAGCGGTATACCGACGAGAGCGCCGACTACTTCATCAACGGAGTGGACGGCGAGCCGCTGAAGTGGGGCAATCTGGATCGCGACATCTATGTAGACCCCGTGAGCCGACAGCAGTTTGTGCCCATCACGCACCAGAACGTGATAGTGCTGGCATACGACGAGAAGAACAAGGGCCACGAGGATAAGGCGAAAGCGCTGCTTGAGATGTACGACAAGAACTTCCCCGATGCCAACTTCAATCCGGACCTGTACACGGTGTATATGCCGCAAATCAACATCGATGTTGTGGCTATGTACAAGGATTTGTATGGTCAGGAAAGGGCCAAGCAGCAGTGGCAGAAAGCTTTCGACTACTACAGCCAGATGGTGGGATATCTGAGCCGGTTCCAAGGAGAGAAGGCCCAGGGAGCAAGAAGCGAGCTACAGTACAACCTGCGCATCGTGAGTCTGCTGCGCGACATTGCCGAAGGGACGCTAGGCGACCAAGAAGCCGTGAAGCAGACGGAGAGTGTGATGATGCCCTTCCGGGCGCTGATGTATGAGTAAGCAAATTGTATATGAAGAAGAAAACCCACACGAAGAAGTACACCCTCACACTCAGCGAGCGTGAGGCTGTACGCTTGGGTCTCTATGCCGACCGCAGTGGCATCAGCCGACCTCAAGCCCTGCAGCGGTTGATGAAGCAGGCCTTGCGAGAACTGGGCAAGATGCCGGACGGCGGCAAGGACGAGAAGCAGCTGGGACTCTTCGATACGCTGCAGATAGATATTTTCAACAATACAGCAGTAGTAAATAATAAGGAATGATTATGAAGAAGATACTGACATTGGCCATTGCTGCGCTCTTTGTGGCGCTCCCCCTCAGCGTGAAAGCGGATGGGGGCGAGGAACTGGATGCGGGATCGATGATTATCGGTCACGTGACCGATGCGCATTCGTGGCACCTCTTCGACTATAGTACACGCGACGAGAATGGCAAGGTGGTGGAGCATCCGGTTGCCATACCTCTGCCGGTGATACTTTGGAACGACGGACACCTGGATGTCTTCATGTCCAGCAAGTTCCACCACGGTCACAAAGCTTATAAGGGTTATGCCCTTGTGGGCGGTGGCCTCACGAAGGAAGAGGTGGTCTGTGTCGATGCCGAAGGCAATCCTGTGATGGATGCCGAAGGCAATGTCGTCAAACCGCTGGATTTCTCCATCACCAAGACCTCGGCGGCCATCATGATAGCTGTGGTGTTGCTGATAGTCATCATCTTCATTGCTCGCAACGGCTACAAAAAACGCCCCAACCAGGCACCCAAAGGGCTGCAGAGTCTGGTGGAATACCTGGTGGTCTTTGTCCGCGACGACATTGTGCGCCCGATGATAGGGGAGAAGCACTACAAGAAGTATCTTCCTTATCTGCTGACGCTCTTCTTCTTTATCTTTTTCTGCAATGTGTTGGGCCTCATACCCATTTTCCCCGCAGGAGCCAATATCAGTGGCAGCCTGGCCGTCACCGCCACGTTGGCCATAGTCACCTTCCTCATCACCAACATTAGTGGCAACCGTCATTATTGGACCGACATCTTCAATACCCCGGGCGTACCCGCCTGGCTGAAAGTGTTCCCGCTGATGCCATTGGTGGAGCTGGTGGGTGTTTTCACCAAGCCCATTGTGCTGATGATCCGACTCTTTGCCAACATGACTGCAGGTCACATCGTCATCCTGGGTTTCATCGTCATTATCTACATCATGAGCCAATTGTTTGGCACCATGGTGGGTGGAGCTGTGTCTGTGGTGAGTGTGTTCTTCTGTGTGTTCATCAGTTTGCTGGAGTGCCTGGTGGCCTATCTGCAGGCTTTTGTGTTCACCATGCTTTCGGCACTCTATATAGGAATGGCAGTAGAGGAACCCCAGCATGGGGAACCGAGCACCGCTGAATAAAAAATAATGTAGCGAGGAACCTCACCACGAGGAACCGAGCACCGCTGAATAAAAAATGAATCCGATTTCTTGATAAAAAAATCACTATTAACTATTATCTATTCTGCCTGGCTCCGCAGGAGACACGGCCTGCGACCGAAGTGGAGCAAACTATAAACTAGAAAATAATAACCCCTTAAACCCCAATAATTCTATGAAAAGTATAAAAGATATCAATTTTGCAGGCCGCAAGGTGTTGCTGCGTGTGGACTTCAACGTCCCGATGAACGAAAAGAAGCAGATCACCGACGACACCCGTATGCGCGAGTCGATGCCCACCATCGAGAAACTCCTCAAGGACGGTGCCGCCATCATTATCATGGCCCATTTTGGCCGTCCCAAGAAAGGCGGCTTCGAGCCTGAGTTGACCCTCGAGCCGGTGGCCAAATATCTCGAGACCCTCGTGAACCGTCCTGTGAAGTTCACCCAGGAACTCCTCGGCAGCGGCAAGCCTGAGGCTATGGCCAAAGAGCTGAAAGGCGGCGAAGTGATGCTCCTCGAGAACATCCGCTTCTATCCCGAAGAGACCAAAGGCGGCGAGGACCTCGCCCGCCAGCTGGCCGCCCTCGGCGACTGCTATATCAACGACGCTTTCGGCGCCGCCCACCGCGAGCACTCGTCGACTGCCGTTATCGCCAAGTTCTTCCCCAACGACAAGTATTTCGGCTTCCTCATGGAGAACGAGGTGCGCAACCTCGAGAAGCTGATGCAGAATCCTCCTCGTCCCTTCACCGCCATCATTGGTGGCTCCAAGGTCAGCAGCAAGATCGGCATCCTCGAGAATCTCCTCGACAAGGTCGACAACATGATCATCATCGGCGGCATGCGCTACACCTTCACCAAGGCCCTCGGCGGCAAGATTGGTAACTCCATTTGCGAGGACGACAAACTCGACCTGGCTCGCGAGCTTATGCGTCGCATGGACGAGAAGGGCGTTAAGTACTATCTGCCCGTCGACAGCGTCATCGGCGACAAGTTCGGCAACGACGCCAACACCCAGATAGTCCCCTCCGGCGAGGTTCCCGACGGCTGGGAAAGCATGGACTGCGGTCCCGAGAGCTGCAAGGCCATCCACGACATCGTCATGAACAGCAAGACCATCCTCTGGAACGGTCCCGCCGGTGTCTTCGAGCTTGAGACTTTTGCCAAAGGCACCAAGGCCATCGCCCAGAGTGTGGCCGAGAGCTGCAAGAAGGGTTGCTTCGCCGCCGTGGGCGGTGGCGACAGCGTGGCTGCCGTCAAGCAGATGCACCTCGCCGACCAGATGAGCTATGTCTCCACCGGCGGCGGCGCCATGCTCGAATACCTCGAAGGCAAAGTCCTCCCCGGCATCAAGGCCATCCAGGACTAATCACAAATTGACCGTCAAGGTCCTTAAGGTCTTTAGGGACTTTAAGGACCTTTTTTTTGTATGGGACATTTTCTGCCGATAACGTTGGATGAGGTGAAGCGCCTCGGATGGGAGCAGGTCGATGTGCTCCTGGTCACGGGCGACGCGTATGTGGACCATCCGTCCTTCGGCACGGCTGTCATCGGACGGACGCTGGAGGCTGCCGGTTACCGCGTGGCCATCATTCCGCAGCCCAACTGGAGGGATGATTTGAGGGATTTCCGCAAGTTCGGGCGGCCGAGACTGTTCTTCGGCGTTACCTCCGGGGCCATGGACAGCATGGTGAACCACTACACCGCTGCCCGCCGCCTGCGTCACGACGATGCCTACACGCCCGGTGGGCAGGCTGGGTTCCGCCCCGACCGCGCGACCTACGTCTATTCGCGCATCCTCAAGCAGATATACCCCGACGTGCCAGTCATCATGGCCGGCATCGAGGCCAGCATGCGCCGCCTGGCGCACTACGACTACTGGGACGACAAATTGTTTCCCAGCATCCTCATCGATACCCCTGCCGACCTGCTCAACTACGGCATGGGCGAGCGCACTACGCTGAAGATAGCGCATCTTCTCGCCGAGGGCAAAGGCATTGAAGCCTGCTACGACCTTCCCCAAACTGCCCATTTGTCCCATTCGCACCATTTAACCCAGAATACCATTGAGCTTCACTCCTTCGAGGAATGTCAGAAGAGCAAGCGTTGCGAGGCAGAGAACTATCAAATCATTGAACGTGAAAGCAACAAGATAGAATGTGCCACGCTGGTGCAGCGTCACGGCGATTGCTACGTGGTAGTCAACCCGCCGGAGCCGCCGATGACCACCGAGGAGATCGACGCCTCGTTCGACCTGCCCTATATGCGCCTGCCGCACCCCAAATACAAGAAACGTGGACCAATACCGGCCTTCGAGATGATACGCTGGAGCGTCAACACCCACCGCGGATGCTTCGGCGGCTGCTCCTTCTGCACCATCAGCGCTCACCAGGGCAAGCAGATAGCCTCGCGTAGCGAGGAGAGCATCCTTCGTGAAGTGGAATGCATCACGCAAGACCCTGACTTCCACGGCGTGCTGACCGACCTTGGCGGCCCGTCGGCCAACATGTGGCGCATGCGCGGCCGCAACCAAGACCTCTGCCGCAAGTGCAGCCGCTACAGCTGCTCCATGCCCTCCCTCTGCAAGAACCTCGACAGCGACCACCGGCCGATGATTTCGCTTTTGAAGAAGGTTTCCTCTCACCAGAAAGTGAATCATTTATACGTTGGAAGCGGCATCCGCTGCGACCTCTTTACTGAGGACAATGGTGGCTGGCAATACTTCCGCCAGGTGGTGGTCAATCACACAAGCGGCCGACTTAAGGTGGCACCTGAGCACACCTCCGACCATGTGCTGGCCCTCATGCGCAAGCCCTCCTTTAGCCTCTTCCGCGAGACCAAGCGCCGCTTCGACGAGATATGCAAGCAGGCTGGCCTGCGCTACCAACTGATACCCTACTTCATCAGCAGCCACCCGGGCTGCCGCCTCCAAGACATGGCGCAACTGGCTGTCGACATGAAACAGATGGGCTACCGCCTGGAGCAGATCCAGGATTTTACTCCTACGCCCATGACCCTCGCTACCGAGATGTACTACACCGGCATCGACCCCACAACCATGAAGCCTGTCTACGTGGCCACCACCCCCGGCGACAAGGCCGACCAGCGCCGCCTCTTCTTCTTCTACAAGCCCGACCAGCAGCGCGACATCATCGCCAGCCTCCGCCGCCACAACCTCTCCCACTTCATCCCCAAACTTTTCCCAGGGAGAAAATAGGTACCAAAAAAACTGTCGCCAGTCTACCATCGCCATTTTATCTCCTACAATGGTAGGAGTTTGGGAGGAGATGGTAAGGAATTGGTAAAGACTATATAAAGAAATGGTGTTTGTTATCAGGATGTAGGAGAACGTAAAAAAAAGTCGCGGTTCCGCCCGGAACCGCGACTTTTTTGTGTTTTGTCAAACTGTTGAAATCAGACCATCTGTTCGATGTTCCAGACGAAGGCGCGGATGCCTACCTCCTCATTGCGCTTGTCGAGTTTGCGGACGGAGCGGAGGAGTTCGTCAACCTTGTCGTCCTCGACGACGGTCATGATGGCATTGTTGAGTTCAGGCCATGTGTGGGTGCCGCGGTGGGGGTCGCCGACCTCGTGGCCTCGTCCCTGGACGTTTTCCCAGAAGGTGAATCCGCGGATGCCTAGGGTGTCGAACATGTACTCCACGCGCTCGTTGTTGGCCTGGTTGTATACTATCATTACACTTTTCATATTTTTTCTTTTTTTATTCAGCGTTGTTGTGAACAGGGACGTTCGCTCCACTACGGTCGCGTCGGTTCATCCAGCTGGATGTTCATGAATACGAATTTCTTGCGTTCCTTCTCCTTCTTCTCGATGTCTCCGCGGCGGTTGAAGACGCCGTAAAGGACGGGGACAATGATCAGGGTGACGAAGGTGGAGACCGTGAGGCCGCCGATGACGACGAGACCCATGGTGGTCCATATTTCGGAGCCTTCGGAGGTGGAGGTGGCCATGGGGATCATGCCGAGGATGGTGGTGAATGCCGTCATGAGCACTGGGCGCAGGCGGCTCTGGCCGGAGATGGCAATGGCCTCGTTGAGGGAGATGCCGCGTTCGCGCATGAGGTTGATGTAGTCCACCAGCACGATACCGTTCTTCACAACGATACCGATGAGCAGGATGAGGCCGAGGAGGCCCACCATGTCGAGGTTGTTGCCGGTGATGAACATCATGAGGATGACTCCCGAGATGGCGAAGGGTATGGAGAACATGATGATGAAGGGCTTGGCGAAGCTTTCGAACTGCGAGGCCATGACGATGTAGACGAGCATCATGATGAGCAGGCCGAGCATGAGCATGTCGCGGCTCGAGTCCTGCTGGTCCTCATAGGCACCGGCGAGGGCCACATGGATTTCGGACGGTATCTCCATCTGGTCGAGCTCGTGCTGCACGCTCTGGGCGAGTTCCTGCAGCGAGGTGTTGAAAGGCATGACGGTGAGGGTGAGGTAGCGTTGGCGGTTCTTGCGCTCAATGGTGGGCGGGCACCAGTATTCTTCGACCTTGGCTAGTTCTTCGAGTTTGATAATCTTGCCGGTAGGCGTGGGGATGGAGAGCTGTTCGATGTCGGAGATGGAGGAGCGGTATTCCTCGCGGAGACGGACAACGATGTTGTATTCCTCGCCGTCCTCCTTCAGGAATCCGGCAGCCATTCCATTGACGCGGTTACGGACGTAGAGGGCTACAGTGGAGCCGTTCAGGCCGTGGAGGGCAAGCTTCTGCTTGTCGAAGGTGATCTTGAGCTCGGCGCGGTCTTCGTCGCGGCTGACCTTGGTGTCGCGGGCTCCCGGGACGTTCTGCTCCACACGGCGTTTGAGCTCTTGTGTGAAGTTCGTGGTGAGGTCGAAGTCATATCCGTAGATTTCAACGGCGAGCGAGTTGTTGCCGCCGCCTCCCATCATGCCGCCTTGGTTCACCTGGAAGTTGACCAGTTCGGGATACTCGGCGAAGCATTTGCGCAGCTTCTCCTGCATCTGGAAGATGGTCTCGTCGCGGTCGTACTTCTTGGTGCAGCGGATGGTCATGGATATCTTGTTGTTGGTGGTGGAGTTGAAGAGTGCGGCGAATCCGGCGTCGTCGTTCGAGCCTGCCGTGGTGGAGACCACCAGCACGTCCTCGCCGAGGATGCGGTAGATGTCGTCTTCCATGTGGCGTGCGGTCTTGAGTGTCTCCTCGATGCGGGTGCCTCGCTGCAACTCCGCGCTGACGGATATCTGGCCGTTGTCCTGTTCCTTCATGAAGTCGAGACCGATGGATCCGGACATCAAGGGTAGGAGGGTGACGACGAAGAAGGCGAGGGCGATGAGGAGGGTGACGCGTTTGTGGCGCAGGCACCAGCGCAGCAGGTTGGCATAGGCGGCGTCGACGGCATCGAAGGCGCGCCCCACAAAGCGGTGGTAGAAGCTGTGCTCTTTCTTGTACTCATAGGCTTCCTCGTCCTCTTTCTTGAAGAAGAAGGGACGCTCTTTGAGCATTTTGGAGGAGAGCATGGGTATGAGGGTAATGGCGGCAGTGGTGGAGACGCAGACCACGATGGTGATGATCCAACCCATCTCTTTCATGAAGATACCCATCATGCCGGGCAGCATGGTGAGGGGCACAAAGACGGCCACGAGCACCAGGGTGGTGGCGATGACAGAAGTCCACACCTCGTTAGTGGCGCAGATGGCGGCCTCGCGCGGGTTCTCGCCTCGGTCGATATGTTTGGAAATGTTCTCTAGGACCACGATGGCGTCGTCGACCACCATACCAATGGCGACGGTCAGCGAAGCCAGTGAGATGATATTCAAGGAGCTGTCGGCCAAGAGGAGGTAGATGAAGGAGGTGACGAGGGAGATGGGGATGGTGAGGGCGATGATGACGGTGGCGCGCCAGTTGCCGAGGAAGACGAGCACCACGAGGACCACAAAGAGGAGGGCGTAGAAGATACTCTCGCTGAGGCCGTTGATGGCATTGACAATCTCTTCGGATCCGTCGCGGATGAGGGTGGCCTCGATGTCGGGCGGCATGGTCTTCATGATTTTGTCCATCTCGGATTTCACCTGGCGGGCAATCTGCACGGTGTTGGCGCCGGTCTGCTTGGAGATGATGATGCGGCCGCCGTCGTGGCGGTTGATTTTCTCGTCGAGGGAGAGGTCCTTGATGGTGTCGCGCACGGTGGCGAGGTCGCGCACAAAGACCTGCTTGCCGGTCATGGTGGTGGTAACGGCGATGTCGGCTATCTCGGAGCTTTCTACATATTCGCCTTTGACGCGCATCTGGTACTGCTCCTTGCCCATCTTGACGGTGCCGGAGGCCAGGTCGAGGTTGTTGGCCGAGATGGCGTTGCCCACCTGTTCGAGGCTGATGCCATAGGCGTCGAGCTGTTTGGGGTCAAGGTCGATATAGACATAGCGCTGCGGGGCACCGGAAACGGTGATGTTGCCGATGCCGTCGATGCGGTTGAGCTCGTTCACGACATTGTCCTCCAATATGCGGTCAAGTCCCGAATAGCTCTCCTTGGCGGTGAATCCATATATCATGATGGGCATAGCCGAGGAGTTGAGCTTCAGAATCATGGGACGGGAAACGCCTTCGGGCAGATTGTCGAAGAGCAAGTCGACATAACTTCGTATGTCGTTCAACGCCTCATCGATATCTTCGCCCCATTCAAACTCGAGGGTGACGACGGAGATATTGTCGCGCGAGTTGGAGGTGATGTTCTTCAGTCCATCGACGGAGTTGAGCGAGTTCTCGATGATTTTGGTGATGTTGGTCTCTATGTCGCTGGCGTTGGCTCCGGCGTAGGTGGTCATCACGGTGACATAGGGCGGGTCCATCTCGGGCATTTGGTCGATAGGTAGCCGCGAGAGGGAGAAGAGTCCCAGCACGATGACGGCCACAAAGATGAGGCCTGTCGTGATGGGCTTGTTGATTGCTGTTTTATATATGGCCATGTTTTAAATTAAAAATTGGAAATTGAAAATTGAAATTATTGCTTCCAATTTTTCTTTTCCATTAATTATATGTTTGTTTTATTCTTTACTCTGGTAATTTTACTTTTCAATTTTCAATTTTCACTTTCCACGATTTCCAGCTTGTCGCCGTCGACGAGGCGTGCCTGGCCGGTGACGACGAGGCGGTCGCCGGCTTTGAGGGCGCCGGGTTCGACGGGGATGATTTCGATGCGGTCGTCGAAGCGTTGGCCCATGGTGACGGCCACTCGGCGGGCGGTGTTGCCGTCGGCAACGAAGACATAGCGGTCATTCGAGCCGGTGAGTTTCAGCACGCTCTGGTAGGGCACCACGATGGCGTCGATCTCACCAATGGCGAGGGTGGCGCGGACATACATGCCGGGACGGATTTTCTCGCCGCTGTTGGGAATGTTTAGCTTGGCTTGGAAGGTGTGGCTGGCGGGGTCGATGGTGGGGTAGACAATCTCGATGGTGGCGGGGAAGGTCTGGCCGGGATAGATGTCGCTGGCGATGTCCACCTTCATGCCTTGCTTGACGAGGGGGAAGTAGGTCTCGGGGATGTTGATGATGGCCTTGAGGCGGGAAATCTGGGTCAGCGTGAGGATGGGCTGACCGGCGTACATCTCGCCGTCTTCATAGTACTTGGCGCTGATGACGCCCGCGAACTGGGCTTTGACGAAGGTGTTCTGGTCGAGGAACTTCTCGCTTTCCACCAGCTGGTCGTAGCCGGCCTTTGTCTGGTCGTAGACTTGTTCGCTGACGGAGCCGCTGGCTTTGAGGGCGCTGACGCGGTCGAGTTCGGTTTTGGTGCTGGCAAGGTTGATGCGCGTGGTGTTGAGCTGGGTCTGGTCCATGCGGACGAGCATGGAGCCCTTCTGCACACGGCTGCCCACTTCGACATAGATGTGTTCGATGTGGCCGGTGACCGACGGGGCTATGTTCATGGTTTCGTAGCCTTCGAGGGTAGAGGAGAGTTCGAGGCTCTTGGCGATGCGTTCGCTCTGGAGCTCCTGGACCTTCACTTTCTCGGCTTCTTTCTTGGTGGTGGTGGCTGCTTTGTCGCCGCCTTTGCCGCCGCAAGCCACCATAGAGAGGGCGGCGATGGCGACGGTCGCAATTTTGAGATATTTATTCATTGTACTTATTATTTTATTCTGTGAAAAAATGCATTAGTTGTTCGAATTGAGCAGGTCCTCAAGGGCCACCTGGGCGCTGATGACACTCATGACGGCCTGGATGTAGTTGCTCTGGGCGGAGATGATGTCGGTGGAGGCTGTGGTGACCTCGAGGCTCGAGGCACGGCCGTAGTTGTATTTCTCGGTCACATTGTCAAAAACGCGCTTGGTAACATCGAGGTTGCGGCTCTGTATGTCGTAGTTCTCGAGGGCGGTGACAAGGTCGTATTGCAGCTGGTTGAACTGCACACGCAAGCCGTCTTCGGCCTGGCGGCGGGAGTTGGCGGTCTCCTGCTGGGCAATCTTGGCACTCTTGATGGAGGCGTAGCGGGTGCCGGAAGTGAAGAGGGGCATGCTGATGCTGGCGCCGATCATATTGGGGGGCGTCATGTTCATACCCTCTTCCTTGCCGAAGTATGTTTTGGCACTATATTGGTAGAACAAGGCCACAGTGGGCAGGAAGTCCATCCATGCCATGTTGACTTGACGGGTGGCCAGTTCCTCGTTTTTGGCAAGCAGCTGATAGTTGTAGTTGTTCTCGATGTGGAAGGGTTGGGTGAGGATGGATGCTGCGTTGCCTAGATTGAGGATGTCGTCCACAGGGGTGGTGAGTTCGACGGTGCTGTTGACGTCGGCCCCCAACTGGAGCAACAGCGAGTTGCGGAGCATTTGGAGCGAACGTTTGGTGCTGTTGATGCTGCTTTTCATGGAAGCCACCTGCACCTGCAGCTTGTCGGCATCCACCTGTTCGGCGGCACCCACGTTGACGGCTGCCTGGCTGGTAGAGGCGAGGCTCTCGAGGTTGGCGAGGCTGGAGTCCAGCAGGCCCACGGTCTCTTCCATGACGAGGATGGATACGTAGATGTTCTTCACCTGCGAGCGGGTCTGCTGCTCGGTCTGCTGGCGAGAGAGGTCGGTCATCTCGATGGCCAGGTTTTGGAGCATGGTGCCCACGATCTGTGCACCTGTCAGGGCTACAGAGGCGTTGATGCCGAAGGTCCCGTTGGGGTTGAGGGGTATCTTGATGCCGGCGCCACCCATTCTCATTTCCATCTCGTAGCCGAGCATGTTCTGGTAGTCGAAGGTGGCTTTGGCCGAGGGCAGCATGGAGGAGAGGGTCTTCCAACGTTCCATCTCTGCCTTCTTCACTTCGAGGTCGGCATTCTTCATCGTGGCGTTGTGCTCGACGGCATACTGCTGGGCCTCGCCGAGCGACAGCCGCAGCGTCTGCTGCGCTCCTGCGGTAAGACCCATGCTTGCCAGCACAATGGCTAATGTCAGTCTATTTAGTTTCATTGTTATTTTTGTTTTACTTTTTTTTTATTATCAAAACACATTGTCGGCATCCAACTTTTGGATGACCTCGGCGAAGTGGTTCACCTCGCGGTCGTAGCGGATGAGGGTATCGGTGGTCATCAATCCGCGCAGGTAGGTGAAGCACATCTCGTTGATGCGGCGGGCGTACTCGTCGCGGTCCGATACATCGGAGCTGCGCTGCTGTTGGATGAGGTTGCAGAAGAAGTCGATGGCAACTTCCACATCGGCATCGGGACGCAGGTAGTTGTGGCTGCGCACATAGTCCATGCCGTGCAGCAGAAGTGCTCGCAGGCGGTCGCTGTGCACCTTGAAGAAGCGGTCGTGTATCTCGGGGTAGTAGCGCTCCGTCTCCTCGATGATGCGGCGATATTTGTGGATAAACATGGCGTTGGTTCGAAGCATGTACATGGCCACCAGCAGCGGTTCGTCCACCTGGCTATGGGCTTGGCGGTGACGGGCGTTGGTGCGTTCTTGCACAAGGGTGAGGCACTCAGTGAGCAGCTCTTCCTTGTTGGCGAAGGTCTCATAGAGGGTACGCTTCGACATGTGCAACGTCTGTGCGATGTCGTCCATCGTAACACCCCTGCAGCCCCGCTCGTTGAACATCTGCAGCGCTGTCTCCACGATTTTCTCCTTGTTTTCTTCGTTTGCCATCGGGCTCTATCTGTTTGTCTTTTAGTCGCTAATTGGGATTATATATAATTATTGTACCCGAGAAAAGCGGTGCAAAGATACAAAAAAAACTCCGAAAACTTTTCCGGTTTTCGGAGTTTTTATAGTTAAATAATCTTAACGCTACTTTTCCTTGTGCTCGGGGATGGGTTGCAAGGTACCTATCTGCACTTTCATGCGGGCTCCGGGGGCGGCTTCGACGATTGCCCATGCGCCATCGCGGCTGACGAAGGTCACATGTATGCCGCCGGCGGTCATCACACGGTCACCTTTCTGCAGGCCGTCGCGGTATTCTTTCTCTTTCTTGGCTTTTTGACTCTGTGGACGGATGAGGAAGAGGTAGAACACCACTATCATCAGCACAATCATGATGCCCGTTTTCCAGCCGTTGGCAATGTCGAGGAGTATGAATTCAGTCATTTTTGTCTGTTTTTTTGTTTTTTATCGTCATAACGATGCTGTTCTCCCTTTTATTGTCTCCAATGAAAAAAAAGTTGTAAAATCGACTCTTTCTTTATTTGTAAACAACATGTTGTCAATATGTTGTGTTTTAAGAATCTCTGTAACTGACTGTGGTACATTTCCTAGAGTCCCCCACCTATATATCAACGCCGTATCAACACCGTATCAACACCCACCTTTTTCGTCGATGATACGCTGTGGTCAGGGTAGGGGTGAGGGGGGTGGTGTGTTGATATTTTTAGTAGGTGGCCGATACAATATTTTCCGGCAATCGGAGTTATATTGAATATATGAAAGACAATAGCATGAAATATGCCGAGTTGCGGGAACGCTATCCCGAGTTCGTCTACGAGGCCTTCCACCATGAGTGGACCCATGAAGGACTGCGTCTCTGGTTCGATTTCCGCATGGGCGAGGTGGTCTTCCATCCCGAGGCTCTCTTCGAAGAACGTCCCTTCCTGAACCGCAATGTCCCCCTCGCCATGCTCGACCGCATGGTGTTCGACATCGGCATGATCGAACTGATAAGTTATTGGAAATGCGCCTGCCCGCCTACGGTCAAGGTGCTTTGTGGAAGCCTTACCGACCAGCAGATAGCCTTCTGGCGCAAACTATACTGGAACGGCCTCGGTGAGTTCTTCTACACCAACGGCATAACCGCTGCTTCAAACGACTTCATTCATTTCCCGTCTCAGCTCCACAAGGTCGCCGACCTCAGTTCGGCGCAATCGATAAATCCCGAAAATTATATACCCCGAAGCGGGGAGTATCTGGTACCGATTGGAGGTGGTAAAGACTCTGTCGTCACGTTGGAATTGCTGCGGAGGGCCGGCAAGACCATCCGACCGCTGATTATGAACCCCCGCGGCGCCACGCGCGAGTGTGCCCGAGTGGCCGGGTTCCCCTTGGAGGAGGTGCTTGTCATCCGCCGCAAAATCGATCCTGCATTGTTGGACCTCAACGCCAAAGGTTACCTTAATGGTCACACGCCCTTCTCCGCCATGCTTGCCTTCTACACCCGCTTGGCCTCCGTCTTGAGCGGTATCCCCAATGTGGCACTCAGCAATGAAAATTCTGCTAATGAGAGCACGGTGATTGGCACATCGGTCAACCACCAATACTCGAAAAGTCTCGAATTCGAGGATGACTTCCGCCGCTATTGTCCGGGGTTCAATTATTTCAGTTTCTTGAGACCTCTGAGCGAATTGCAGATTGCCATGTTGTTCAGCCGCTTTACCGCTTATCATGATGTTTTTCGCTCCTGCAATGTGGGCAGCAAGGAGGATATCTGGTGCGGCCATTGC
This sequence comes from uncultured Bacteroidota bacterium, assembly GCA_902775135.1. Classification (GTDB taxonomy): domain Bacteria; phylum Bacteroidota; class Bacteroidia; order Bacteroidales; family P3; genus Colimorpha. The sequence goes on from CACYKY010000001.1 coordinate 49,091, forward strand.
GCCAAGTGTCTCTTCGCCTACATCATCCTCTCTCCCTTCATCGAACCTTCCCGCCTGAATCATATTTTCGGTAAGGCGATGCTCGACGACATCACGCTTCAACTTGAATTCGACCAACTTATCGGCGAGGCCGAGACCAAACCCTTCGAGTGTGTGGGTACCGTGAGCGAAGTGCGGCAGGCGCTGGCTATGACCCTACGCCGCTGGTATCCCACAGATCTTAAACCTGCACTCCTTAATGGCCGTAATGTCCCTAACGCCCTTAAGACCCTTGAGGCCCCTATCGTCCTGGATACCCTCTTGCCCATCGGCAACCTCTCCGCCGAAGAACGCCAAATCCTACAAGCAGCATGTACAGAGAAGACCAACTGAGATTCCTGCTTCAGGGCCACAAGATACTCGTAGCCGGCTACGGCCGCGAAGGAAAGAGCGCCGAAAGGCTGATCCGGAAACTTGTACCGGAGGTTCATTACACCATCGCCATGAAGGTCGAGGATGGAAAATGGATAGACATGGATGGAAATGGGCACGAGGAATGGCCGTTCGATATGGTCATCAAGTCGCCCGGAATCCCTAATTTCCAGTTTCCCGTACTCAACTTTCAATTAACTTCGTTGACGGACCTCTTCCTCCAGGTCTATGGCGATCTTACCATCGGCGTCACCGGAACCAAGGGCAAGAGCACAACATCCTCGTTGATACACCACCTGCTTCCCTGGTCCATTCTGGCAGGCAACATTGGCATCCCGCTTTTCGATATCCTCGACGACCTCAGCGAGGACAGCATTGTTGTGGCCGAACTCAGCTGTCACCAGTTGGAGAATATCCATCGCGGCCCCCATGTCGCCGTGCTGCTCAACCTCTTCCAGGAGCACCTCGACCACTACGAAAACTACATGGGATACAAGATGGCCAAGATGCAGATTGCACTTCGCCAGCATTCCGGCGACCACTTCTTCTATTGCACCGACAATGAGGAGCTACGCTTGTTAGTTAAGAGTTATGAGTTAAGAGTGAAGAGCGAATTGCATCCATATTCCATTAATGATATTAGTGATGAGGAGCGGGTGTTGCTCGAGGCTTGTCCGTTGGAGGGCGAGCACAACCGGAGCAACACTCTCGTCGCCTGCCGCGTGGCCTCCCTCGTCCAGAACAACCCAATCTCAACCTTCAGCTCTCGGCTTTCAACTTTCAAGGGCCTTCGCCATCGCATGGAGCGGGTAGGGAATGTGCGGGGTATCACTTGGTACGACGACAGCATCTCCACCATCCCCGAGGCTGCCATCGCTGCTATGCGAGCCCTCGGTCGTGTCGACACACTCATCCTCGGAGGCTTCGATCGCGGCATCGATTATCAGCCGTTGGTCGACTTCCTGAAAGGCCATCCCGTCGAAAACATTGTGTTCGTCGGAGCTGCCGGACGCCGCATCCTCTCATCTCTCGTCACTCATCACTCATCACTCGTTGAGGACGACTACACCAAGATTGTCCCTTGGTGCGCCGAGCATACACCGCAGGGTGGGGTAGTGCTCCTTTCGCCTGCGGCTGCCAGCTATGATGCCTTCAAGAACTTCGAACATCGCGGCGACTTCTTCGCCGAACAAATCCATAAACTATGACCGACTATAAAGCCATTCGGAATCAACTGCATCAGAATCCTCAGACGGCTGGATGTGAGCAGTTTGCACACGATACCATCATTCAGCATTTACAGCGTCTGCACCCCGACAAAGTATATACCCATGTGGGTGGATGGGGGGTGATAGCGGTATGGGGTAAAGACCCGCAGGCTCCTACCATCGCCTTCCGCGCCGACACCGACGCCCTCCCTATCGGACACCGCTGTGGACACGACGGTCACACCACCATCCTCCTGCGCTTGGCAGAACTTATAAATTTTGAATTCCGAAATTCGAATTGTGAAGATGATGAATTCAACATTCAACATTCAACATTCAACATCCTCCTCCTCTGGCAGCCTGCCGAGGAGACCGGCGAAGGAGCTCGCGCCATGCTCGAGAGTGGCATTCTGCAACAGTATAACATTCAGTCGTTCTATGCTTTGCACAACCTCCCCGGCTATCCGCTGGGTACCGTAGTGCTCTGTCCGAGGACTTTCGCCGCCGCCTCCACGGGCGTCGTCTACCACCTTGACGGCCGCGAGACACATGCTTCGACACCCGAATTGGGCATCAATCCGGGGATGGCTATCGCTGAGATTATCAATAGGTTCAACGGATTTAATGGACGGGATGGAGAATTCCGTCAGAGTACCTTGATATGTGTCCACATCGGGCAGCCGGCCTTCGGCACTTCGGCGGGGCATGGCGAAGTGATGTTCACCCTCCGTGCTTTCACCAACGACGAGATGGAAAAAATGCTCTCAGAAGCCAACCAAGTGGTAGATGAGGTATCCTCTCGTTATGGTTTGAAAGTCAGCCGTTCTCTTGTTGAACCTTTCCGCGCCACCGAGAATAATGGCGACTGTGTGGAAGCAATAGAAAAAGTTGCAGAGGATGTGCCGCTTTGTGTTCGTTATCAGATGGAACCCAACCGCTGGAGCGAGGACTTTGCCGAGTATCTGCTGCATTTCAAAGGCGCTATGTTCGGCATCGGAAGTGGCGAGCATCAACCCGAGTTACATCATCCCGACTACGACTTCCCCGACGCCCTCATCGAGCCCGCCGCCCAGCTCTTCTTCCGCTTGGCTACTGAGTAACCACCACTTTACGTGTGGGGCGTTCGCCGATGCGAACCATGTAGACTCCCATGGGCAAAGCCTCGTTGCGCATGCGGCGGCCCATGATGTCGTACACGTACACCTCGTCTGTCGTCCCTTCAACCACGATGCAACCGTTGCCCGAATAGATGATGATGTCGGTGGCTATATCGCTGATTCCTAAGGTGCTGTCGGCCTCGAAATAGGCGGTCAGCACAGTGTCGCCGGTCAGCTGCAAGGTGTAGGGGTTGGCGGTGCTGCCATTGCTCCAGTGGCTGAAGCGGTAGCCTGTGTTGGCTGTGGCTTCGACGACGGCGGTGGAATCGCAGCGCACATCGCTGTGGTGATGCTGGATAACGGCGGCCGAACCGTGAGTCTCGTCCGAGGACGATACGCTGACCGAAATGTCGATTACGGGGTCGCGCAGGTCGTCGCGATAGAAATACCACGCGGAGTTGCTTTCATTGGTATAATAATTGTCGTAGGCAGAGCAGTCGCTCAGGATGATTACCCTGCCCGGAGCATTGTCGTAGAAGGAGCAATGGTCCTCGAGGCTGTAAGGGATATAGGGTTTGGTTAGAGGCATCATGTATACGGTGTCGAGGTTGTGGCACGAAATAAATGAGCTACCAATGAATCTTACCGAAGCGGGAATGGTGACCTTGGTCAGACCGTTTAAGCGGCAGCAGAGGTAGTCGGGTATATGTTTTACATTTTCGCCAAAGGTGAAGCTGGTGATATTGGGACAATCGAAGAACGGTGTGCTGGTGACACTTTCGCCGCCGAAAGTGCAGCTGTCGGCATTGAACACCACCGAGGTGAGGCCGCTGCAATACGAGAAGGCAAAGGAATAGATTGTTTTTAGGCCACTGCCAATAGTGACAGAGGTGATTCCACGGCAGTTTTTGAAGGCATCGTGGCTGATGTAGTTGACGGAATCGGGAATGACGAGGTCACCGGTCAGTCCATTGCAATTCAAGAAAGCATTTTGACCGATATAGGTAATGGTGGGGGAGATGGTGAGGGACGTCAGGTCCGAACAGCCTTTGAATGCAGAGTAATTGATTTTCTTGACCGGATAGGTGGTGCCGTAGTGGTTCACGCTGTCGGGGAGGACAAGGTCGCCGGTGGGTTTGGTGAAACTCGTCGGCCAGTGATCGGCATTGGTGCCCGGAAAGGTGATGACGATAGACAGGTTGACACTGTCGAAATAATAGTAAAGTGTCTGTCCTGACGGTGCTACGACGGTGTCGGTGTAGTATTGCGTCTGCGCTTGTGATTGATGGGTGAAAATGCTGAGCAGCACTACGACTGCGAGAAATGGAACGTTTTTTTTCATATCGATTTTTTTTAAATTGTTAATTTTTCGTTTTTCTGTATATATAGATGCAGAAATACCGTTTTTTGTCCGAAAATTTAACAATTTTTATGAAAAAAATCACCCAATTGACAATTGGGTGAACAACGAAGGTGATTGTATTTTAATACAAATCTTTAATTATCAACTCTTTCCGGTCTTCTGCTCCAGTTTGATGTAGTTGGGGAAGGGCACCTGGGTGGTGCCGACGCTGAGGCTGGGGCGCACGCGGAGGCCCACCTTCGACGAGATGCCGTCGCCGGCAAAGCTCGAAGCGAAGTTCTTCAGCGCGTCGAGGCCCTTCTGGGAGAAGAGTTGGCCGAGGTCGGTGCTCACCGGCAGCGGCACCGTGGTGGTCGTCGAGGGCTTGATGGTGTAGTTGCGCGAGGAGACTCCGTTGGCCATATCGGTACCATCGATGGCCAGAATCCAATCCAGGGCCGTCATAGCGGCCTGCGTGGTGGTGGGGTTCTTCACGTCGACATTGACGTTGAGGTTCAGCGGCACCTGCTTGCTCTGGTAGGCCGCCACGAGTTTCACAATGTCGGTGGCCGAGAGGTTGCCGTTGGTCAGATTCTTCACGTTGACGCCGGCAACGGAGACGTTGGAGACGTTCTTCAGGGCAAATTCGCAGTTGGCGAGATTGGCCACGCTGGAGAATTGTGAGGCTATTTGTGTGAGTATATCACACGAACTCAGCAGGATGGATCCTGCAAGGACTAATGCAAAGGTTATCTTTTTCATGCTGCAAAGTTACAACTTTTTTTGAATATAAAAAGAAAAAAAATTCGCACCACCGTCCTACCAAGTCCGACCCGGGTCGGGGTTTGCTCCAGCCCTCTGCGCGATGCCGTACTGAAGTGACTCCGTCTACGCAGCTACATCTCGGAAAAGCAAGCGAGCTTGCTCTCCTCTCGACTTCCGCTGCTCCCGCAGGCCATGTATCCTACGGAGCCAGGCAGGAGTCGGAGTTGATACGGAGTTGTGTCGGAGTTGATACGGAGTTGTGTCGGAGTTGGTCACTATTTGGTGTCGATTACCTGTTGTTTGCAGGGTGTTATTAATATTTGGTAATAAGTGGCTGGTTTATAGTTTTTTTGTGGTTTTGCTGGAGTTTTTTTTTCTCCTCTAAAAAAAAATTCGTATCTTTGCATTTTTAGATTGTAAAAAATATTGTTTAAACATATATATATATCAAATCGTTATGGAAGAAAACAATGCTGCTGAGAAGCAACTGAATTTCTTGGAAGAGATTATCGAGCAGGGCCTGAACGAGGGCAAGTATACCAGCATCCAGACCCGTTTTCCGCCGGAACCCAACGGCTACCTGCACATCGGCCACGCCAAGTCGATATGCATTAATTTTGGATTGGCAAAGAAGTATGGTGGCAAGACCAACCTGCGTTTCGACGACACCAACCCCGTGAAGGAGGACACCGAGTATGTCGACTCCATACAAGAGGACATCCACTGGCTGGGCTTCGACTGGGCCGAGAAGCACTATGCCTCCGACTATTTCGAACAACTCTACGAGTGGGCCGAACTTCTGATACAGAAAGGCTTGGCTTACGTCGACGACCAGACCCTCGACGAGATCCGTGAGGGACGCGGCACCGTGACCACGCCTGGCAAGAACAGCCCCTACCGCGACCGCAGCGTCGAGGAGAACCTCGACTTGTTCCGCCGCATGCGCGCCGGCGAGTTCCCCGACGGCAGCAAGGTGCTGCGCGCCAAGATCGACATGGCGCACCCCAACATGATGTTCCGCGACCCCATCATGTACCGCATCCTCCATGCCCACCACCACCGCACGGGCGACAAATGGTGCATCTACCCCATGTACGACTACGCCCACGGACAAAGCGACAGCATCGAGCATATCACCCACAGTATCTGCACGCTGGAGTTCGATATCCACCGTCCGCTCTACGACTGGTTCATCGAGCAGCTGGGCATCTGGCCCTCGCACCAATATGAGTTCGCCCGCCTCAACATCAACTACACGGTGATGAGCAAGCGCAAGCTGCTGCAGCTGGTGAAGGAGAACTACGTCAGCGGCTGGGACGACCCCCGCATGCCGACCATCTGCGGCTTCCGCCGTCGCGGCTATACGCCCGAGAGCATCAAGGCCTTCTGCGAGCGCATAGGTGTGGCCAAGCGCGACAATATCATCGACTACAGCCTGTTGGAGTTCTCGCTCCGCGAGCACCTCAACAAGGTGGCCCAGCGCCGCATGGCGGTGCTCGACCCTGTGAAGGTCGTTATCGATAACTATCCCGAGGGACAGACCGAGATGCTGACGGCCGTGAACAATCCCGAGTGCGAGGCCGACGGCACCCGCCAGGTGCCCTTCGGACGCGAGTTGTGGATTGAGCGCGAGGACTTCATGGAGGTTGCCCCCAAGAAATATTTCCGCATGGCCATCGGACAGGAGGTGCGTCTTCGCTACGCCTACTTCGTCACGGCGCAGAGCGTCGAGAAGGATGCCGAGGGCAACATCACCTGCATCCATTGCACCTACGATCCTGCCACGCGCGGCGGCGACGCCCCCGACGGGCGCAAGGTGAAGGGCACCATCCACTGGGTGGCCGCCCACAGCGCCATCGACGCCGAGGTGCGCCTCTTCGACCGCCTCTTTGCCGTCGAGGCCCCAGACGATGTGGAAGAAGGCCACACCTTCCTCGAGAACCTCAACCCCAACAGCCTGAAGGTTGTCACCGCCAAATGCGAGCCTGTCCTCAGCGAGTGGAAAGCGGAAAGTGGAAAGTGGAAAGATGGAATAGTGCGCTACCAGTTTGAGCGCATGGGCTACTTCTGCACCGACCGCGATAGCACCCCCAACCACCTCGTCTTCAACCGCACCTGCACGCTGAAGGACAGCTGGGCGAAGATGAAATAAAACGAGTATGGGTTATGTTGCGATTTTTGTAGTCTTTCTGCTTATTTGGTTTTTTAGAGTCAGGCGCTTCCATTGGCTCACTGGAGAGTGGAAAGGTGACAAGAAGAAGGATACACAAAACAAGACTAAATAAAACAAATATATGAATATTTCTTTTGATTGGCTTAAAGAGTATGTGGATATTGAGGATATGACTCCTCAGGAACTGGACGACCTGCTGACTTTCTCCGGCCTGGAGGTGGACAGCATGGAAAAGATTGAGACCATCAAGGGTGGTTTGGAACATGTGGTGATAGCGCAGGTGCTGACCTGCGAGCCGCACCCCGACAGCGACCACCTGCACCTGACCACCGTCGATGTGGGCGGTGAGCGTCCGCTGAACATCGTCTGCGGCGCCCCTAACGTGGCCGCTGGCCAGAAGGTGGTGTGTGCTCAGATAGGTACCAAGATCTACACCTCGGACACCGAATACTACGAAATTAAGAAAGGCAAGCTGCGTGGCGCCGTCAGCGAGGGTATGCTCTGCGCTGCCGACGAGCTGCAGCTCGGCACCGACCACGCCGGCATCATGGTGCTGCCCGACGACGCCCCCGTGGGAATGCCCGCCAAGGAGTACTTCCACGTGAAGGACGACTACCTGCTCGAGGTGGCCATCACCGCCAACCGCATGGACGCCATCTCGCACATCGGCGTGGCCCGCGACGTGGTGGCTGTGAGAAATACTCGCGAAGGAAAACAGCTGAAGATCAAGTGGCCGGAGGTTGCTACCGACCTCACCCCCAAAGCTGCTGGCGAAGCCATCAAGGTGAGTGTCGAAGATGCAGAGTTGTGCCCGCGCTATACCGGTATCACGCTGCGCAATGTGAAGGTGGGGGAGAGCCCCGAGTGGCTGCAGAACCGCCTGCGTTCCGTAGGCCTGCGCCCCATCAACAACGTGGTGGACGTGACCAACTTCGTCATGATGGAGGTGGGTCAGCCGCTGCACGCTTTCGATGCCGACCAGATTGCCGGCGGCCACGTCATCGTCAAGCGCCTACCGCAGGGCACCAAGTTCGTCACCCTCGACGGTGTGGAGCGCACGCTCGACGCAAGAGATTTAATGATATGCAACGAGCAGGAAGGCATGTGCATCGCCGGTGTCTTCGGCGGCCTGAAGAGCGGCACCACCATGGAGACCAAGAACGTCTTCCTCGAGAGCGCCTTCTTCAACCCCGTGAGCATCCGCAAGACCAGCCAGCGCCACACCCTGAAGACCGACGCCAGCTACCGCTATGAGCGCACCTGCGACCCCAACATCACCGAGTGGGCCCTGCGCCGCGCCGTGAAGCTTATCCAGGAGCTCGCCGGCGGCGAGATCTGCGGCCAGATGGTGGATCTCTACCCCAACAAGATAGAGCGCCCGACGGTGGAGGTGAACTTCCGCCGCATGTTCGACCTCGTGGGTCAGGATATCCCGATGGAGGCCGTCCGCACCGCCCTTACCTCGCTCGACATCGAGATTGTCGGCGAGACCGCCGAGGGTATGACCCTCAAGGTGCCCACTTGCAAGGCCGACGTCACCCGCGAGTGCGACATCGTGGAGGAAATCATGCGCATCTACGGCTACAACAACATCCACATCGGCGAGACCGTCAACAGCTGCCTCAGCTACGGAAAGAAGCCCGATCCGCGCAAACTGAAGAACGCCGTCAGCGACTACCTCACCGACAACGGATTCAGCGAGATTATGAACAACTCGCTGACCAAGAGCGAGTATTACGAGGAGAACCCCGACTTCCCCGCCGACCGTTGCATCCCCATCCTCAACCCCCTCTCGAAGGAACTCAACGTGATGCGCCAGACGTTGCTCTATAGCGGCCTCGAGTGCATCGCCCGCAATATCAACTTCCGCATCCTCGACCAGAAACTCTATGAGTATGGCCGCAGCTATGTGAAGACCGACGAGGCCGCCAACCTGGAGCTGCCCGTCACCAAGCGCTTTAACGAGACCGAGCATGTCAGCATCTTCATGACCGGCAACATGACGCCCGAGAGTTGGAAGATGAAGTCCGCCGAGACCGACTTCTTCTACCTCAAGGCCTATGTGATGGACATCCTGCACCGCATGCGCGTCAACATGGGTCGCGTGGAGATGGTGCCGACGCAGTACAAGTTCTTCGCCGAAGGCCTCGACATCATCCAGCGCGACAGCAAGAAGCTGCTGGGCACCATCGGCCGCATCGGCCGCGAGACGCTCAAGAAGATGGACATCAAGCAGCCTGTCTATTATGCCGACCTCAACTGGACGCTGCTCCTCAAGCAGTACCCCACCAAGGAGGTGCTCTACCAAGAGGTGGCCAAGTTCCCCGAGGTGCGCCGCGACCTGGCCCTCATCCTGCGTAAGGACGTTACTTTCGCCCAGGTCGAGCAGGCCGCCATGCAGTGCGAGAAGAAGCTGCTCAAGAGCGTCAGCCTCTTCGACGTCTATGAGGGCAAGGGCATCGCCGACGGACATAAATCCTACGCCGTCAGCTTTATCCTGCAGGACAAGGACAAGACCCTCAACGACAAACAGATTGAGTCCACCATGGCCAAGATCCAGAAGACCCTCGAGACCCAGCTGGGCGCGAAGATTCGCGGATAACAGGCCAATACAATATGAATGAGGCCCGCGACGGAACGTCGCGGGCCTCATTTTTTTGCGTATTCTTCGGTTCATAATGAAAGACAAAAAAAGCCCCACAAGATTCTTGTGAGGCTGGTTGTTCTTTCGAGTTAAACTACATTTTTACAAACTCTGCTGTCGATACATAGCGTTTGCCTTGTTCCTCGACAGGTTTGCTAGAGAATTTCAGTTTGTTTTCAGTGAGTTCATTGATGTCAAATTTATTCTGTTCGCCGTTGTCAAAAATCTCAGTTAATTCGCTCCCATTTACAGTGTAACTAACAGTTTGACCATCGAAAATCATTTTGCCATCCTTTGTGAACTCGATAATCATGCCTACGACGGATGGGTCATTGCGTGTTGTTACCTCGTTTGTGGTTAAATTGGTGATGGTTGTTGTGGATGCAGTACATTTCCATTTCCCCACGATGAGATCTTCGTTGTCTTTGGAACAGGATGTGGTCAGTCCCATTGCTGCGATGCAAAGCATCATTGCCAATACTTTTAGCTTTTTCATATTGTTGTGTATTATTAGTTCCGCTCTTCCGCGTCCCGTCGAGCAATAATATAAAAGAAGCGTGGCGCCGTATGCCGCTTCCTGCAAAGAGGTCCTGAGAATAACCTTGAAAAAAGAAGATGCAATAAGCCCACGCTAAAACGCGAAAGCCATTACACTAATTCTGTGTCACGATGGAGTTTCTCAGGTTCCTTTGCACAGAACGCGTATAACGCTTCACGATTTCCTTTGAAATCGGCTGCAAAGATACGACAATTCTGCGGGGCGGCAAAATTTATTTTTTGCAGAGGGTGGTAGTTAGACAATAATAGGGGAGGGTTTGCGTTAATAAATGTGCATGAAAGGCTTGGAACAATACGACGTGAAGGTGCTGCTGGCGCTTGTGAAGAGTGTCAGCGGGCGGACGGATTTCTTCAGGGTGCTGGTGGAGGGGCCGCACCCCGAGTTGGCGGCCTTCAGCAACGCCATCCGCGGCGACGACGACGCGATGGTGTGGCTCTTCAAGCACAACTTCGCTTGGCTGGCCATCCTCAGCAACGCCTGCGACGGCGACGAGAGGGCCATCGACTGGGTGCGTAACGGTCTCACGCCCGTCAACCTGCGGTTCGCTCTTGCTTGTCGGCACGATGTGGAGTCGCTGAAGTGGCTCTACCAGCGCAAGTTGGGTGTGCTGTTGCTGCTGGTGCGCGAGGTGGAGAAGTTCCTCAAATACCAGGAGAAAGAGTACACGTGGCCTTATGTGATGCACTTTGGCGGCCACTACCGCGCGATGAAGGAACTGGAGGAGTGGCAATCCTCCACCGCAGATAAGAACAATACCGAAGAGACCTCTTGATGCGAAGGTCTCTTTTTTTTCGCGACATCGGCATCCCATCACTCGTACCATCTGCGACCAGGGTCGGAGTTGGGTCGGAGTTGGGTCGGAGTTGATACGGAGTTGATACGGAGTTGGTGGGTAAGTGGTGTTGTTTTTTTATTTGTTATAAATGTTAAAAATACGCACAATAATTTTCGTGTTTTTGAGTTATAGATTTTAAAATAATATAGCGAGAAAATGATAAGAAAAGAGAATACTCGTCCGCAGAAGAACGCTGAGGATAAGAAGCCCCAAAAGCAAGGCACGCGTGCTGGAACGAAACGCGGCGAGACCGCTGCGCGCAAGAAGTCTGACGACGGGGAGTCCCGGAGGGGTGACGGAAAGACCTTCGACAGGTCGACCCGTACGAGCCGTCAGGAGGGGAAAAGGCCTGCGGGGCTGCAGAAGCCCTTTAAGCAACGCGAACGAATGGGAGCGAAGCCCGTTAAGCAGCAACCCCGGGAGCCCCACGCCGAGGGTGCCATGCGACTGAACAAGTACATCGCCCATGCGGGCATCTGCTCGCGCCGCGAGGCCGACGAGCTCATCGCCGCCGGCAGCGTGAAGGTGAACGGCAAGGTGGTCACCGAGATGGGCTACCAGGTGATGCCCGGCGACGAGGTGCAGTACGGCGGCGAGAAGCTCCGCAGCGAGCGCCTGCGCTACTTCCTCCTCAACAAGCCAAAGGGCTTCATCACCACCACCGACGACCCGCAGGAGCGCCGCACGGTGATGATGCTCATGGACGGCTGCTGCGCCGAGCGCATCTATCCCGTCGGCCGCCTCGACCGCGCCACCACAGGCCTGCTGCTCTTCACCAACGACGGCGAGCTGGCCAAGAAGCTTACGCACCCCTCCACACAGGTCTATAAGATATACCAGGTGGAACTCAACAAGCCCGTCACCAAGGAGGATATGAAGAAGCTCCTCGACGGCATCGAGCTGGAGGACGGCCCCATGCATGTGGATGATATACAGTATGCCGCCGTCGGCAAGACCATCGACAAGCGCATCGTGGGCGTGGAGCTGCACAGCGGCCGCAACCGTATCGTGCGCCGCCTCTTCGAGGCCCTCGGCTACGAGGTCCACAAGCTTGACCGCACCACCTTCGCCGGCCTCACCAAGAAAGACCTGCCCCGCGGCCGCTGGAGAGAGTTGACAGAGAAAGAGGTGGGCTTCCTGAAAATGATATAACAGAAAAGCAGGGTGAAGAGACTCATCTTTATCGGCCTGGGGCTTTTGGCCGTGGGGTTGGGTGTGCTGGGCGTGGTGCTGCCCGGCTTGCCCACCACACCGTTTCTGCTTCTGGCCTCGTGGCTCTTCTATCGTTCCTCGCCGCGCCTGCAGCAGTGGCTGCTGGCCTCGTGGCTTGGGAGGTATATTCGTGGTTATCAACATCGTGGCGGTATGACGGCCACCCAGAAAGCCGGTGCCATAGGGGTGATGGTGGTCATGGTGCTGTTGTCCACCTTTGTGTTTATCCCCATAGGTTCGGTGGCACGCATCATCGTGCCCATAGCGGGTGCCATAGGCGCGCTGACCGTGCTGCTGTGGGTACCAAATGCAAAAAAAGACGAATGAAAGTATGCCCCTCGACTTCCATACCCTGACCATCGCCGACCGCGAAGCCTACCAGGCGGTAAGCCTGCGCAGTGGGCGGCGCAACTGCAACTTCACCTTCGCCAACCTGGTGGGTTGGCAGTTTTGGTTCAACACCGAGGTGTGTGTGCTGGCCGATGCTGTGGTGCTGCGTTTCACCCTTGACGGCGGGAGGAGCACGACCGAAGGGAGTGACCCTCGCAATATGCGGGCCTATATGCTCTGCATGGCGGGCACGCCGGGATGCGAGTTGCTGCGGGCACTCTGCGAGGATTCCGGCCATCGGCTGACGTTGCTCGGTCTTGAGGACGAGGCGGCACAGCAGCTGCAGCAGAACGCCTGTCGCGAGGGTATTGACATCGTTGTGGAACCCAGCCGCAACCAATATGACTATATCTACCGCCGCTCTGATCTGGCGGCAATGGCCGGAGGCAAGCTCAAGGCCAAGCGCAACCATATAAACAAGTTTCGTACGGAGCATCCCGACTTTGAGTATCGTGAACTCACACCCGCAATGTTCGACGACTGCAGAAAGCTGGGTAAATTGTGGCGCGAGGAGAGGGGAGACGTGAACCCCGAATACGGCGATACGATAGGGGCCGAGCATCGCGTGATGGAAACCGTCTTTGAACATTGGGACGCGCTGGGGATGATGGGCGGCAGCATTTGGATCGACGGCCGCATGGTGGCCTTTACCTATGGTTCCGCCGTCACCGACGACACTTTGGATGTCTGCGTCGAGAAGGCCGACCGCAATATCGACGGCCTCTTCAGCGTCATCTGCCAGCAGTTCTGCGCCCACCTGCCAGAACAATACACCTATATCAACCGCGAGGAGGACATGGGGCTTGAGGGTTTGCGCAAGTCCAAACTGTCGTATCACCCAGAAATACTATTGACATACAATGCCGTACACTTTGCATAGGATGACGCCCGAGGATGCACCGCTCACCATTGACTGGATGGTGCGGCAATATGGGTTCGACCGCGTCGAGGTGGAGGAGTGGGTGAGGTGCTTGCACTTCAACTGGCCGCTGAGTGTCAAGGCGTTGGATGAACAGGGGCGGGTGATAGGTCTGCTCAATATGAGTGACTATCGCATCGAGGAAGAAACACCGTTGATTTCCAAGGAACAGCCAGAGCTGTTAGCACGCCTCAATGCGCAGCGCTATACGGCTGTGTTTTCGTTCATCGTGGCACCCGAATATCGAGGCACGCGCCTGAACTATGACATGATTATGAGCATCATGCCTGAACTGAAGGCGAACTTTGACTTCTTGTTCATTCCAGTACTTCATCGCCTTAAGACCCACCGGTATTGGCAGCGCTGGGGGGCGCGTGAGTTCTACCGCGACGCCGACTGTGTGTACTATGGCTTGGTACTTTGAGAATGCTGGCAAAATTTTATATATAATGTATATAATAAAATATATTTTTTGTCGTTAGAAAGGGTATGATAGCAGAAAACATAGCAAGCATTAAGGCGTCGTTGCCCGAAGGAACGAGGTTGGTGGCGGTGTCGAAATTGAAGCCCGTGGAGGACATCATGGAGGCGTACAACGCCGGCCAGCGCCTCTTTGGCGAGAACTACGCCACCGAGCTGCGCGACAAACACGCTCAGTTGCCCGACGACATCGAGTGGCATTTCATTGGCCATCTGCAGTCGAAGCAACTGAAATACTATATCGGTTTTGTTTCCATGATTCATGGTGTGGATTCTGTGGAACATCTTGAGGATGTGGAGCATGCAGCGGCCAAGGTGAACCGCGTAGTCAATGTGCTGCTTCAAGTGCATGTGGCACAGGAGGAGACCAAGTTCGGTTTTCTGCCTGAGGAACTTTCCGCAGCCCGTTTTGATCCTTCCGCCTATCCCCATGTGCGTATCTGCGGTGTGATGGGTATGGCCAGCCACACAGACGATCAGGTAAGGGTGAGGGAGGACTTTGCTCGCATTCGGGAATTCTATCATTTGCTGAAGGAAGGGCCGTTTGCCGATTGCCCTGAGTTCTGTGAGATTTCCATGGGCATGAGCCACGACTACCGCATTGCCATGGAAGAGGGTAGCACGCTGGTGCGCATAGGTACCAGCATCTTCGGGCCAAGAGATTACAGCAAAAAACAATAGCCATGCAGATATTTAGAAATAGTAAACAAATTGTTGTCTCCTATGTAATAATCACATTGGGACTGATGACCTATACCTTTGGTTGGTCGGCGTTTATGCTGCCGGCGCAGATTGTCGGCGGCGGTGTCAGCGGCCTCTCGGCCATCCTCTATTACGCTGTCGGCATCCACATCCCCATTGGTATACTGAACCTCGTTTTCAACGGTATCCTAGTGGCTATCGGATTCAAGATGCTGGGTTCGAAGTTCGGCGCCAACACCATCTACGGCATCGCCATGTCATCGGTGTTCTTCATCATGTGGCAGCAGGGCCTGCATGTGGAGAACCTCTTCATGAATCCCGATGGTTCCATGCAGTTCGATCCCTTCATGTGTGCCATCATCGGCGGCGCCCTTTGTGGTTTGGGTATTGGGCTGAGTTTCATCATGGGCGGCAACACCGGCGGCACCGACATCATTGCATTGATAGTCACCAAGTACTATAATATCTCCCCCGGCCGTGTCATCATGCTCCTCGACATCGTCATCGTGGGTTGCTCCTACTTTGTCTCCGGCAAGTTGGGCAATGTCATCTATGGCTACGTCGTCATGGGTGTTATGACCTATGTGCTCGACATGGTGCTCGACGGCAACAAGCAGAGTTATCAGATTATGGTCTTTTCGCTTAAGAACGAGGAAATTGGCGAGGCTGTTACCCGCGAAGTGGGCCGAGGTGCCACCCTACTCGATGCAGAGGGGTGCTATACCAAGCAGAGCCAGAAGGTTCTCCTGATGATGGTGCACCGCACCGACAAGTCCCATGTCATGCAGATTATCCATCGTATCGACGGAAATGCCTTCATCTCCGTCAACAAGGCCCAGGGAGTCTATGGCAAGAATTTTGAAAAACTCAAACTTTAATATTTAAGCAATCAATCGATTAATGAAACTGATATCTCCCTCACTTCTCAGCGCCGACTTCGGCAACCTTCAGCGCGACATCGAGATGCTCAATGCATCTGAGTGCGACTGGCTCCATGTCGACGTGATGGACGGCATTTTTGTGCCCAACATCTCCTTCGGTCAGCCCATCGTCAAACACATCAAGAAACACGCCCGAAAGCCACTCGATGTGCACCTGATGATTGAGGACCCCGGCCGCTATGTGCATGATTTCCACGATGCCGGTGCCGATATCCTTACCATCCACTACGAGGCCTGCCGCCATCACGATCGTGTGCTTCACGCCATCCACGACGCTGGCATGAAGGGTGGAGTTGTGCTCAACCCCTCGTCGCCCATCTGCCTGCTCGAGGACATCGTCCAACTCTGCGATGTGGTGCTTCTGATGAGCGTCAACCCCGGTTTCGGTGGACAGAAGTTTATCGAGAACACATATAATAAAGTGCGTCAGTTGCGCGAACTCTGCAACCGCAAGAACCCGCAATGCCTCATCGAGGTCGACGGCGGCGTCAACCTGCAGAATGCCCCCTTGCTCTATGAAGCAGGTGCCGATGTCCTTGTGGCCGGCAACGCCGTCTTCAAGAGCTCCGACCCGCAGGAGACTATCCGTCAGATGAAATTGTAAAAAAAAGAAACTCTATGAGAGCGAAGCTAGTCATAGCACCGGGCAAGGAGAAGGCCATCCTGCGCCGTCATCCGTGGATTTTCTCGGGTGCCGTCAAGCGCATAGAGGGGGCACTCCTGGAGGGTGACCTCGTAGACGTGGTGGATGCCCATGGCCAGTGGATGGCCACAGGCCACTACCAGAACGAGAGTATCATCTGCAAGGTCCTCACCTTTGATGCCGACGAGGCATCGCTCCCGATTGAGGAGATTCTTCGTCGACGCATCCACTCGGCTGTGAACTATCGTGTCATTCTCGGTTTCTTCGGCGACGAAAGAACCAATGTCTTCCGCCTTGTCCACGCCGAGGGCGACTATCTGCCCGGCCTCGTGGCTGATTGGTACAATGGTGTTTTGGTGCTACAGGCCCATTCGGTGGGTATGCATCGCCTGCTGCCGGTGCTGACAGAACTGTTTGTGAACGAGTTGCAGGTATATCATGGCTATCCGCTCAAGGCTGTTTTCGACAAGAGCGGCGCCACCGTTCCAGGGGGTGGTGTGCAAGACGGCATTATATGGGGCGAGGAGATTGCGGAGAATGATGTTCTGGAGAATGGCATAAGGCTGACTGTGAATTTCTACGAAGGACAAAAGACGGGCTTCTTCATCGACCAACGCGAAAACCGCGCTCTCGTGCAGCAATTGGCTGATGATCGTCGTCTCCTCAACTGCTTCGGATATACCGGTGGTTTCTCGCTGGCAGCCCTGAAGGGGGGTGCCGACTATGTTGAAACCGTGGACATTAGCAAGAAAGCAATTGCTCTTTGTGAACGTAATGTCGAGCTGAACTTTGGCACCGATGCATCGCATTGCGGTGTTGCTGCCGATGTGCTCGAATACTTGAATACCATAGAAGTAGGTGACTACGCACGAGGCTTCGATTTCATCATCCTCGATCCGCCTGCCTTTGCAAAGAATCACCGCTCGCTGCAGCAAGGCCTTAAAGGCTACCGCTCCATCAACCAGCGCGCCATGGAGAAGATTTCACCCGGTGGTTTGCTGATGACCTTCAGCTGCTCACAGGCAGTCAGCAAGGAGGATTTCCAAACCATGGTTTTCACAGCCGCCATGAATGCCCACCGCCGCGTCCGCATCGTCCGCCAGCTGCCCCACGCCATGGACCACCCTGTCTCCATCCACCATCCCGAAGGCGAATACCTTAAGGGGCTTCTTTTGCAAGTTGAATAAAAATTATAGTACTAAATGATATGTGCGAAAAAGGATATTTAAAGATTGACAAATACGATGAGAAATGTGTCGCCGAGATGGCGGAGCACTATAAAGCCATACTTAAACTGTTGGGTGAAGATCCGGCACGTGAAGGCTTGGTTAAGAGCCCTGAACGTATTGCAAAGGCGATGCTTTTCTTCACCAATGGCTACGATCTTGAGCCTGAAGAAATCCTTAGAAGCGCCATGTTCCACGAGGACTACAAGCAGATGGTCGTCGTGAAGGATATCGAGCTCTACTCCCTCTGCGAGCACCATATGGTACCCTTCGTTGGCAAGGCTCACGTGGCTTACATCCCCAACGGTACCATAGTGGGACTGAGCAAGATTCCCCGTGTGGTCGATGCCTATGCCCGCCGCTTGCAGGTGCAGGAGCGCCTCACCAAGCAGATTAAGGACTGCATCCAGAAGGTTCTCAACCCCCTCGGCGTGGCTGTGGTCATCGAGGCGCAGCACATGTGTATGTCGATGCGTGGCGTGCAGAAACAGAACAGCGTCACCACCACCTCCGACTTCACCGGCGCCTTCATGAAGGATCCCAAGACCCGCGAGGAGTTTATGAATATCATCGGTGTTAATTTGCATTGATTATGAAAAGGTTACTTATAGGACTTATTTGTCTTGTTGGACTAGCAGGTGCTGCCCAGGGACAGATTACGCACAACTCGCAAGGCAACCTCGACGAGAACGCCACCGCTGTTCTCAAGAAAGCTGCCGCGAAGTTGACCAACGTCGCTGGCAAGGTGACCCTCACCATGCTTGACAGTCAGAAGAAGCAGGTGTCCAAACAAAGCGCTAAAGTGTCCTATGTAAAAGGAACATACCATCTTGTGATGGACAACATGGAGGTGATCTGCAACGGCACTACCATCTGGCAATGGAACAAGGATGCCAAAGAGATTGTCATCAACAACATGCCCCCCGAGAGCGACATGGATCTCCTCAATCCCGCACGTCTTATTGCTAACTATGCCAAGAACTTCCGTGCCAAATACATACGTACTGAGGACGATGGCACCGCCGTCATCGATCTCCAGCCTCGTTCGGCTCAGAGCTATCATAAAATTCGCCTTCTCATCAACGAGGAAACGGGTGTGCTGAAACGTATCGAGGTGCATAAATACGACTCGAGCCGTGAGCTGTACGATTTCTCCGGCCTTAAGTTCGGCTCCCTCAAGGGGTCCTTCAGCTTCCGTCCCGAGGACCATCCCGAGGCTGAAATAATTGACATGAGATGAATACATTACTGATAGAAACTGCTACCCAGATTTGCTCTGTGGTCCTCGCCTCCGATGGCCGTATCCTTGCCCGTCGCGACAGCGATGTTCCCAACGCCCACTCCACACGTCTCTCGGTCTTCATTCAGGAGGTACTCGACGAGTGCCATCTCACACCCCGCGACCTCGGTGCCGTCTGCGTCTCCGCAGGCCCCGGCAGCTACACCGGTCTCCGCATCGGCGTCAGCTCCGCCAAAGGCTTCTGCTTTGCCCTCGGCATTCCGTTCGTCTCGGTTCCTACGCTGCTCTCCATGGCCGCGCTATACTACCGCCAGCATCCTGAATACAAAGGGCTTGTGTGTCCCATGATCGATGCCCGACGCATGGAGTGCTATACGATGATGGTCGACGCCAACCTCAATATCCTCCGCGACACCGCTGCCGATGTCATCAACGAGGGCATCTTCGACGAGTGGCTGGACAGGGGAGAGTTGACTTTCATCGGCGACGGCGCCGCCAAGACCCGTCCCGTCCTTGGCGCCCATGCCAATGCCCGCTTCGACGATTCCTTCCGTCTTTCGGCCGAAGGCATGATCGACATTGCCTCCCAGCGCCTCTCCGATGGCAAGGTTGAAGATGTGGCCTATTTTGAGCCTTTCTATCTGAAAGATTTTGTCGCAAAAAAGAGTGTCGTTCACGGACTTAGAGACTAGTACTTAAAGTAATGCTTCGATACGTTGGGAAACGGCTTTTGTATGGCTTCCTGGTGCTCCTGGGGGTGGTGACGCTGGTCTTTTTTCTTTTCAACATCCTGCCCGGCGACCCCGCCCGCATGATGCTCGGACAACGTGCCGACGAGGAGAGCATCGCCATCATCAACCGCGACCTCGGTCGCGACAAGCCTCTGGGGCTGCAGTATGTGGGCTACCTCAACGACCTCTCGCCCCTCTCGCTGCATAACAATGCCGATTCCTTCAGTTTCTTCTTCCTTTCGCCCGAAAAATACAGTTATGCTACCCTCCTGCGATTCGGCTCCACCTCGCTGGTGATCAAGGCTCCCTATCTGCGTCGCTCCTATCAAAGTCAGCGCAAGGTCAGCGAAATTATTGCCACAGCCTTCCCGCAGACAGCAGTGCTGGCCCTTGTGGCCATGCTCTTTGCTCTAGTGGTGGGCATCACGCTCGGCGTGATATGTGCACTGCATAAGGATACCTGGATTGACCGTACTACCCTCGTCCTCAGTACCCTCGGCATGTCGCTCCCCTCGTTCTTCGCGGCCATCCTCATCGCCTGGCTCTTCGCCTATGTGCTGGCTGACTGGACCCACCTCAACATGTTTGGCAACCTCTTCACCGTCGATGACTACGGCGAAGGTGAATATCTTGACCTGAAGAACCTTATCCTTCCGGCACTCACACTTGGCATCCGTCCGTTGGCCACGCTGACTCAACTTACCAAGAACTCCATGCTCGAAGCCCTCGGTCAGGACTACATCCGCACCGCTCGGGCCAAAGGCCTCAGTCACAAGCGTGTTGTTGTCCATCACGCTCTTCGCAATGCTCTCAATCCCGTTGTTACATCGGCCTCGGGCTGGCTGGCGGGACTGCTTGCAGGAGCGGTCTTTGTGGAGTATGTTTTCGACTGGAAGGGTATGGGGGTGGTTATCGTCGACGCCCTCGACACCTACGACTTCCCCGTCGTCATGGGGGCTATCCTCTTCATCTGCGTCCTGTTGGTCCTTATCAACATCATCACCGACCTCATCTACGGCTTGCTCGACCCTCGCGTTCGTATCGAATAACTTTTTTCGACAACATCGACAACAAGTTATAAAGAAGAAGCGCATGTCGCGCTTCTCATGTAGTCTTTGTTTTGGGTAAGAGTTACTTCGGATGGCTCACAAATGTCAGGTCAACGATGCAATGGCGGCGGTCATCTTGTCCCAGGCGTATTTCTTCTTTTCTTCGCGCACTCCTTCTGTGAGGCTTTGCTGGCAGTCTTCGGTGAAATAACGGACAATGGCGTCGGCAATCTGCTGTGAGTCGGGTTCGACGACGAATCCGGCCTTCCCGTCGGGAACAATCTCCGGCAGTCCGCCCACGTTGGTTACCACCATGGGCTTCTCAAAGTGATAAGCAATCTGACTGACACCACTTTGCGTGGCATTCTTGTAGGGCTGAACCACCAGGTCGGCGGCACAGAAATAGCGGTTCACCTCGTGGTCGGGGATGAATTCGGTGTGCATCACTACGCGGTCGCCGATGTCGTGGTGGCGTATCTGTTCCAGGTAGGGCTTGGGGTCTCCGTAGAACTCTCCGGCCACAATGAGCTTGATGCCAAGCCGTTCCATGCGCTCGTCGGCAATGGCGTCGAGCAGCAGGTCAAGGCCTTTGTATTCCCGTATGAAACCAAAGAAGAGCACGTATCGCTGGCTTTCGCGGAGGCCGATGAGTTCGAGGGCCTCCTTGCGCGAGAGGGTGGCACCATAGTGATCGTAGAGGGGGTGCGGGCTGAAGGTGCGAGGTCTCAACCGCTTGGGGTCGAAAACGTTGAGGTCGTCCAATACCGATCGGCTGAGGGTAATGAAGCCGTCGTTGGAGCCTACGAAATATTTTGAAAACATCTTGTCTCCCGGACGGTGCTCGTGAGGAATGAGGTTGTGCAGGATGGCGATGCGCCGCGTGCCTTTGTGCTTGGCGCATCGCAGGGTGGTGCCCATGGCTGGCGCCATGAAGGGCAGCCAATAGGCCGAGACAATCAAGTCGGGTTTCTGCTTTTTGATGTAGCGACCGGTGGCAATCCAACTGAAGGGGTTGATGGAGCTCAGTTTGCGTGTGATCTTTAACCCCTCGGGAGCAGGGTCGGTGCTATACTGCGTGGTACCGGGGAAAAGGAACGAGGGATACTGCAGTGTGAAGGTGACCACCTCCACGTCATGCCCTTCGGCTTGGTACTGCCGGGCCAGACGTTCGTTGAATGCTGCTATGCCGCCACGATAGGGCCAGGCGGGTCCCAATATGATGACTTTCATTGTACTCTTTAATATTTGATTAACTGAAAGTTCGTGTTCCTTAGTTCAAGTTGAAGTTGATGGGTAGGTTGAACTGCACGCGCACCGGCTTGCCATCTTGGCGGCCGGGTTCCCACTTGGGCATCAGCTTCACCACACGCAGCGCTTCCGCGTCGAAAGCCGGATGCAGCTTGCGCACCACCTTGGCGTCGCTTACCGTGCCGTCCTTCTCGATGACGAAGCTGACAAACACCTTGCCGCTGACGCAGTCGTCCGGGCCTCCGGGGTACTTGATGTTGGCCGCCAGAAACTGGTACAGAGCCTCCAGGCCGCCAGGGAACTCGGGGGCTTCCTCCACCACGGTGAATATCTTGCTTTCCTCCGTCTGCGCGCTGCTCTGCTGAGCGGCGGGAGCGGTCTTCTGTGGCGCCTGTGCTGCGGTCATGAGGCTCAGCGTCAGCGTTATGCTCAAAAATATGGCTTTTTTCATATCTGTCTTCTTTTTTCTTTTGTTAACGCATGTCTTCCGCTTTTATTGTGTGCCGCATACAATAAAATGGATTTCTGTCTGGTTCCTGTTTTTCGGGTAACGGAGATGAGGTACGTTTTTTGGGGTCGGATAATATTTTTTTGAGGATATTCGATTTTTTTTCGTATCTTTGTACGTTCATCGTATGATGGAATTTTAGTTAAATTATTTATTAATCAATAAAATAACCTATTATTATGCAGAAAAAAGGCAACAAGTACGGTACCCACCGCGTCATCGAGCCGAAGGGTGTTCTCCCTCAGCCCGCCAACAAGCTTGACAACAACATGGATGAGATCTACGACAACGAGATTCTCATCGACGTTCAGACCCTGAACATCGACAGCGCCTCGTTCACCGACATCCACAACTATGCCAAGCAGCAGGCCGGCGAAGGCGCCAGCCAGGAGAAAATCATGGAAGAGGTGAAGAAGGAAATGCTCCTCAACGTCGAGCTCCAGGGCAAGCACCGCAACCGTCGCACCGGTTCTGGCGGCATGCTCCTCGGCAAGGTCGAGAAGATTGGCGATGCCCTGAAAGGCAAGATCGACCTCAAAGAGGGCGACCGTATCGCCACCCTCGTCAGCCTCTCGCTGACTCCCCTCCGCATCGACGAAATCCTCGAGATCCGTCCCGAGGTCGACCAGGTGGACATCAAAGGCAAGGCCATCCTCTTCGAGAGCGGCATCTATGCCAAGATCCCGACCGACATGCCCGAGAAACTCGCCCTGAGCGCCCTCGACGTGGCCGGCGCTCCCGCCCAGACCGCCAAACTGTGCCAGTATGGCCAAACCGTAGTCATCCTCGGCGCCGGTGGCAAGAGCGGTATGCTCTGCTGCTATGAGGCCAAGAAGCGCGTCGGTGTCACCGGCAAGGTCATCGGCATCGCCAACAGCCCCAAGAGCACCCAGCGCATCAAGGACCTCGGCTTCTGCGACATCGTGGAGTCCGCCGCCGGCATGACCCCCGTGCAGGTCTATGAGCTCGTCGAGCGCCTTACCAACGGCAAAATGGCCGACGTCACCATCAACTGCGTCAACGTCCCCGACCAGGAGATGACCGCTGTGCTCTGCACCAAGGACGACGGTATCGTCTACTTCTTCAGCATGGCCACCAGCTTCACCAAGGCCAGCCTCGGCGCCGAGGGTATCGGCAGCGACGTGAACATGATTATGGGCAACGGCTACACCAAGGGCCACGCCGAGTTCACGCTCCAGGAGCTCCGCGAGAGCCCCGAGCTGCGCAAGATCTTTGAAGAGCTCTATGCCTAATGTCAGAGGCGTCGGACATGTATCTCTTGTCCGGCCTGACCACAAAACCTGTCGGAGGGGAGACCTTCCGGCAGGTTCTATGTAAAAAAACAGACGACGGTGATGAACATGAAGTTGTATTGCCTTTTGATTGCTTGCGCTTTGGTGGTTGCCTGCTCCAAAGAGGAAAGTAGGGATTATCGCGACGCCTGGCTGGGTGAGTATGATTACATGTGCCATAAATATTCTTGGAACCCAAGAGGGTCGGGACCGGAGTCTTATACAGACGGGACCTTGAGCGTAAATGCACATGAGGACAGTTGCATCAGAATGGCTCTTTCCGATGGGTCGATGAGTTGGCTGTGCAAGGTGGATACTGCCGGACAAATATCATTGGTTGGAAATGAATATCGTGCGTTTGCTGGCGTTTTCCTGTCATCGGACAGTTTGTATTTTCATTGCTCCAACTTCAGCCCCGGTGCAGGAACGGGTTGGGATTTCAGATGCAAAAAGGTTGAAAAATAACATTGTATAATATAAGTATCTTTAACATTCCTCTCTATGGCAGAGAAACAAAAAAAACGTAGAATGATGGTCAACTGGTGGATACCGGTTGCTGTCAACACCATTGCATCGCTGTTGGCATTCTCGCTTTCACTGCTTGTCAACGAGCATTCGCGTACCGAAGCCAAGAAGGTTACGGCGTCGAACATCGCGCAGGTGACATTGAGCAATATCGACGAGGTGGCTAACAATCTTGAGATTGTCACCACCTATTACGACGAATTCATAGACCTCCACAATACCATTCGCTCGTACAAGAACTACAAGGATGTGCCCGACTCCATCTGCAAAGAGTTTGTCGACTACGTGGAGGGCTGGGACATCTTCGCCATCAACAAGGCCCCTGAGCTGACCTTCTCCACCACCTTCGAACTGTGGGACTACCTCGAGAACATTCCCCTCATACGCCGTATCGGCAACTGCTATGCCTACGAGAACGCCTTCCTGGAACTCTACAATCGCGACCAAGCCACCATTGTCCGTCTCACTTCTGAAGCGGGGCTCGAGAAAATCATCGACAAGCGTCAGAAAATGGCAACCCTCGTGAACAACGCTGCTTTTGTCAACTACATGAGCCGTGCCGACGCTATGTCTGCGGCCTACCACTCGTTGTTGGAGCGCATACGTCGTGCCAACAATCTGAACAAGGAGGATATGGGTGTTTCCGACGAGGATTTGCGCAATCTGGTGGCACCGAAGCACATGGCCGAGGATGCACACGAGGACTATCTCTTCGTAGTGGGTCCCGACATGTAGGCGGCTTTGGCGCCGTATGCGTTTAGCAGCGGTAGAGGTCTTGGATGATAAGGCCTGCGAGGGTGAAGCCGAAAATGGCTGTGATGTGCGACATGGAGCCGTTGATTTGGGCCTTGGATGTGCACCACTCGTGGTTCAGCAGGTCGGCGCGGCCGTCGCCCGACGAGGATTTGGGACACATGCAGGCGTCGGTGCCGCAGGTTCGGGCCTGTCCCAGGTTGGGCAGCACCTCGGGTCCCCACACACATTGGAATTTCCTTTCCGGAAAACGTTTCTGCTTGCGCATGCGGCGTCTCAGGGTGGCCGCCAACGGGCACCCGTCGATTTTCCAGAATTCGCTCACATGCACCTTCGTGGGGTCCATCTTCAGGGCGGCACCCATGGAGGAGAGGAACATGGGCCCCTCTTTCTTCGTGCAGCGCAGTATGAGTTCCATCTTGTCTTTCAGGCTATCAATGGCATCGACGATGTAGTCGTACTGCTCCAATTGGAAACTCTCGGCGGTATCGGCGGAGAATATTTCCTGTATGGGGTTGATGTCGGCGGCGGGGTTGATGTCGAGCAGGCGCTCCTTGAGGGCGTCGACTTTAACGCGGCCCACGGTGCTTGTGGTAGCCATCGCTTGGCGGTTGACATTGGTGATGCACACACGGTCGGAATCCACGATGGTGAGGTCTCGGATGCCGCTGCGCACCAGGCTCTCGGCGCACCATGAACCTACGCCGCCCACGCCGAAGACGATGACCCTGGCGGTGGCGATGCGCTCCATAGCGGCGTCGCCCACCAGCAGCGCCGTGCGGTTCAAGATGGCTTTCTCAACAGTTCTCATTGAATGCTGTTTTGGACATGTAACGCAACGACTGCTTTTTTATTGCATGCCTCGTGAAGACAATTATTGACCAGCGGTGGAAAAAAACATTTGGCCATGTCGGCCTTATTTTGTATCTTTGCATCGACTATATTGGCTTGCGAAACTATTATAGTGCTGATATTTAAGAAGAAATAAATATATATATTATGAAAGTAAACCGCAGAAAAGAACTGTTCCCCAACGTCAGCGACGAGCAGTGGAACGACTGGAAATGGCAGGTGAAGAACCGCATCGAGACCTACGAGGATCTGAGCAAGTATTTCTCCTTCGCTCCCGAAGAGGCTGAGGGCATCAAGAAGGCTCTGGCCAAATTCCGTATGGCCATCACGCCCTACTACCTCTCCCTCATCGATCCCAACGATCCCTACGACCCCATCCGTCGCCAGGCTATCCCCGCCGGCCCCGAGTGCAACATCGCTCCCGCCGACCTCAACGATCCCCTGCATGAGGACGAGGATTCTCCCGCTCCCGGCCTGACCCACCGCTATCCGGACCGTGTGCTGTTCCTCATCACCGATATGTGCTCCATGTACTGCCGCCATTGCACTCGCCGTCGTTTCGCCGGCCAGAAGGACGACGAGTCCCCCAGCGAGCGCATCGAGAAGTGCCTGGCCTACATCGAGAAGACCCCTCAGGTGCGCGACGTGCTGCTCTCCGGCGGCGACGCACTCATGGTCAGCGACCAGAAACTGGAGTACATCATCCAGCGCCTGCGCAAGATTCCCCACGTCGAAATCGTCCGCATCGGCAGCCGCACTCCCGTGGTGTGCCCCCAGCGCATCACCCCCGAGCTGTGCGACATGCTGAAGAAATATCACCCCATCTGGCTCAACACCCACTTCAACCATCCCAATGAGTTCACCCCCGAGGCAGAGCAGGCACTCGCCCGCCTGGCCAACGCCGGTATCCCCCTGGGCAACCAGACCGTCCTGCTGCGTGGCGTGAACGACTGCGTGCACGTGATGAAGAAACTCATGCACGAGCTCGTGCGCAACCGCGTGCGTCCTTACTATATCTACCAGTGCGACCTCTCCATGGGTCTCGAACACTTCCGTACCCCCGTCAGCAAGGGTATCGAGATTATCGAGAATCTCCGCGGCCATACCTCCGGCTACGCTGTGCCCACCTTCGTGGTCGACGCTCCCGGCGGCGGCGGCAAGACTCCCGTCATGCCCCAGTATGTCATCTCTCAGAGTCCCGACAAGGTCATCCTGCGCAACTTCGAAGGTGTCATCACCACCTACACCGAGCCGCGCGAATATCACGAGGAGTGCCACTGCGAGGCCTGCGAGGCCAAGCGCCGCGTGGACGAGGGTGTCGCCTCCCTGCTCGAAACCGACCGCATGGCCCTCGAGCCCAGCCACCTCATGCGCCACGAGAGAAACAAGAAAAATTGAAAATTGAGAAGTGAAAATTGAAATTTTCAGAGGAAATCGAAAATTATGGCGTATAGTTTTATGCGCCATAATTTTCAATTTTCAATTTTCAATTTTCAATTCGGCTAACGCCCAGATAGCAGGCCTCAACACCTTGACGGTGCTGGACCTCAATACGCAGGCGCGCACCTCGGGTTTGGGATTGGACTACCTTTCTCTCTTCGGCGACGACCCCACCATTGCTCTCGACAATCCCTCGCTCCTTCGGCGCGAGATGGCCGGTGTGGGCTCGCTGAGTTTTGTCTCCCTCTTCCAAGGGAGCATGATGGGCTCGCTGTCCTATGCCCACGACTTTGGCCGCATCGGTACGGTGATGTTCGCCTTCCGCTTCAATAACTATGGCTCCTTCGACGGCTACGACGAGGAGGAGATGCCCACGGGTAGTTTCGCTGCCGCCGACTATGCGTTGACGGTGGGGTGGGGTATGTGGATCGACAGCAACTTCTCTATCGGTACCACGCTGAAGCCTATCCTTTCACGCTACGACAGCTATACGGCTCTGGCGCTGGCCATCGACCTCGCGGGCAGCTATGTCAGCGACGACCGCGCTTTCGCAGCTACGGTGATGGCCCGCAATATCGGCGCCCAGATGATGACCTTCGACGAGGCGGTGGAGACGCTGCCTTTTGAACTCTCGGCCGAGGTGTCCTACAAGCTCTCCAAAGCGCCCTTCCGCTTCTTCTTTGCCGCCAACGAGCTGCAGCGCTGGAACCTACGCTACGAGGATCCACTCAGCCCTACCACCGAGACCGACCCCTTCACCGGCGAGGTCACCAAGGAGGGGTGGCTTGCAGGCTTTGCGGACAACCTGCTGCGTCACGCGCAGGTGGGTGTCGAGATTAACATCAGCAAGGCGCTCTTAGCCCGCGTGGGCTACAGCTACCGCCAGAGTGCCGAGATGCGCGGCCTCGAGGGACTCAACATGAGCGGCTTCTCCTTCGGTATCGGTATCCACACCAAGCGTTTCGATTTTGCCTATTCGCGCCGCAACTATCACCTCTCGCAGGCTCCCGATTTCTTTACCCTCAGTTATAGATTCTAAAGAATGAAACTGCGTTTTATCGTTTCCAATCAGACCAATCCCTACTGGAACATTGCGGTCGAGAACTACCTTGTCTCCTTGCCCGAAACAGAGGTGGTGACTCTCTATCTCTGGAAGAACCGCCGCACCGTTGTGATAGGACAGAACCAGAATCCCTTCAGCGAGTGCAACGTGGAGGCCCTTGAGGCCGATGGCGGCTATCTCATGCGTCGCCGCACCGGCGGCGGTGCCGTCTATCACGACGACGGCAACATCAATTTCTCCTTCGTCGCCCCCAAGGCGCTCTACGACCAAGGTCGCCAGTTCCGCGTCATCCAGCGCGCCGTCGCCTCCTTCGGCATCGAGGCTGAACTTTCCGGCAGAAATGACATCCTTACCGAGGGCCGCAAGTTCAGCGGCAACGCTTTCAGTAAAGGCAAATACCAGGATTTGCATCACGGCACCATCCTCATCAAGGGCAATATGGAGGACCTTCAGCGTTACCTCAAGCCCAAGCCCGCCAAGTTGCAGAAGCATGGGGTGGCCTCGGTGAAGAGCCGTGTGGTCAATCTCTCGGAACTGAACCCCGCTATTACTTCCGAAAGCATCGTGCCCCGCTTGCGCGAGGCTTTCGAGGCGGAATATGGCGGCACAGCGATGGAACTTGCTTTCGACGAGACCATTGTGCGCCCCGAAGTGAAAGCTTTATACGAGGAGTTTGCCTCTCCCGAATGGCGCTACGGCCGCTGGCGCTCCTTCACCGCCCAGCGCAGCGCCCAGTTCGATTGGGGTGGCGTGGATATCGCACTCACCGTCGACGAGGCACGCGGCATCATCACCGATGTCCAGATAGCCTCCGACGCCCTCGACCTCGCAGCCCTCGACCTTGCGCGCACCCTCCTCTTCGGCGCATCAACCTCCGTCGCTCCTCAGAGCGATAACCCCATCTTGAAAGATATCTTTTCGATTTTATACTAGTTGCTTGTCAAAAACATCAACCGCTACCCCGTCTATCTATTGTTTCCTACGGTATAGTTCGAGGGTTTGTCGTGTACGGTTCCGCCCGATGATGATGAGCCGTTCCGATTTGTCGTAGTCCATTCCGCTTAGGCTGTTCATCTGGATATCCACCAGTATGTCGGGGTTCGTCAGCTCAATCATCAGCTTCGAATTCTGGCGTATCATCAGCGAGCTGGCACGTGTCAGGAGTGTAACATAGTTGGGTGTCCGGGAGTCGGGTGCCATCCTTTTCAGGGGGTTGAGGCTGCGTCTGTTCCTCGTGGCAATCTTCAGCTGAGCCTGTCGTTGTCCTTCGTAGTCGTGGCCACTCACGTCCACTCCCACCAGCAGGTCTCCCTCATGGCGTACCACCCGGTTCAATGGGAGGGGGTTGGTCACGCCGCCGTCAATCAGGATGCGTCCGTCGGGTCGTATGGGATTGAGGAAACCGGGCAAAGAGATGGAGGCCCGGATGGCATTCAGCAGGCTCCCTTCGCGAAACACCACCTCTTCGCCAAGCTCCCAGTCGGTCGACACGGCACAGAAGGGGATGGGCAAGTCCTCGATGTTTACGTCTGGCACAATCTCTTTCAGGGTTTCCATCATCTTGTTTCCTTTTATCAGATGATTGATGCTGAAAGAGATATCAATCATGTTCATCAATGTCCACTTGTCCACGCTTTTCATCCATTCGCGGAAATTCTTCAGTTGTCCTGCTGCGTAGATTCCCCCGATAAGGGCGCCCATAGAACAGCCTGCCACCGATCGGATATGGTAGCCTTGGGCTTCCAGTTCCTCTATGGCTCCTATGTGTGACAACCCTCGGGCTCCACCGCTGGAAAGCACTAGTGCAATGTCTTTCTTGTCTATCATTATGTGACTATAACGTTAACACATGATTTTTATTATGCTGCTTTTTGTTTGTCTGCGGTTGCGGATAGGCGTAAGCCCCCCCAAAAAAAAGCCGAGACCAATAAGTCTCGGCTTTCATTTTTTTTGATATATATTCATTACAAGTTGGCCTTCAGGTAGCCCATCAGCTGGTCGATGCCCACGCGCTCCTGCTTCATGGTGTCGCGGTCACGCACGGTGACGGCATTGTCGGTCAGCGTGTCGTTGTCGACGGTAATGCAGAAGGGGGTGCCGATGGCATCCTGGCGACGGTAGCGGCGGCCAATGGCATCCTTCTCGTCGTATTGCACCATCATTTCGGGCATCAGCAGGTGCTGTATCTCGCGGGCCTTCTCGGGCAATCCGTCTTTCTTCACCAGCGGAAGCACGGCGGCTTTGTAGGGGGCCAGCTTGCGCGGCAGGCTCAGGACGGTGCGCACGCTGCCGTCTTCGAGGGTCTCGTCCTTCAGCGAGTGGCTGAAGATGGCCAGGAAGGTGCGGTCGACACCGATACTGGTCTCGATGACGTAGGGCGTGTAGCTCTCGTTGAGCTCGCTGTCGAAGTACTGCAACTTCTTGCCGCTGAACTCGCTGTGGCGGCTCAGGTCGAAGTCGGTGCGGCTGTGGATGCCTTCCAGCTCCTTGAAGCCGAAGGGGAACTTGAACTCGATGTCGGTGGCGGCGTTGGCATAGTGGGCCAGCTTCTCGTGGTCGTGGTAGCGGTAGCAGTCGGCGGGGATACCGAAGGCGAGGTGCCACTGCAGGCGCTCCTCTTTCCAATGCTTGAACCATTCAAGCTCGGTTCCGGGACGCACAAAGAACTGCATCTCCATCTGCTCGAACTCGCGCATGCGGAAGATAAACTGGCGGGCCACAATCTCGTTGCGGAAGGCTTTGCCTATCTGGGCAATACCGAAAGGTATCTTCATGCGGCCGCTCTTCTGCACATTGAGGAAGTTGACGAAGATGCCCTGGGCCGTCTCCGGACGCAGGTAGAGGGTGTCGCTGTCGTCTATGACGCTGCCCATCTTGGTGGCGAACATCAGGTTGAACTGGCGCACATCCGTCCAGTTCCTCGTGCCGCTGATGGGACATACAATCTCCAGGTCGAGGATGAGCTGCTTGAGGCCGGCAAGGTCGTTGCGGTTCATGCAGTCGGCATAGCGCTCATGGATCTCGTCGATTTTCTTCTGGTGCTCAAGCACGCGGGCGTTGGTGGTGACAAACTGCTGGCGGTCGAAGCTCTCGCCGAAGCGTTTGTGGGCTTTCTCGCACTCCTTCTCTATTTTCTCCTCGATCTTGGCTATGTGGTCCTCAATGAGCACGTCGGCGCGGTAGCGCTTCTTGCTGTCTTTGTTGTCGATAAGGGGGTCGTTGAAGGCGTCCACGTGTCCGCTGGCCTTCCAGATGCGCGGGTGCATGAAGATGGCGCTGTCTATGCCCACAATGTTCTCGTGCATCTGCACCATGGCCTTCCACCAGGCTTGCTTGATGTTGTTCTTGAGTTCGGTGCCCAGCTGGCCGTAGTCGTACACGGCGGCAAGGCCGTCGTAGATTTCGCTGCTCGGGAAGATGAATCCGTATTCTTTGGCGTGGGATACCACTTTCTTGAAGAAATCGTCTTGGTTTGCCATATCGTATATTTTATATTATTTCATAATTTTTATAAAAAGGATAACGCATGCGCTGCCCTTATATTGTGCATGGCGCAGAAAAAAATATCCCTAAGATAATATTTTCACAAAAAAAACGTTAATGCACTATCACCGAATACGAAAAAACGATTAACACGGCATTGATATGGTAAAATACAAGAACGATGTACATCTGGGGCAGGAAATCAAACGGGTGCTCGACGAAAAGCACATTCCGGTGTCCGAATTCGCCCGCCGCATCTGTTGCCATAGGAAAAATGTGTACGATATTTTCAACCGCAAGTCGCTCGACATCGACCGGGTGATCATGATCTCTGAGTTGCTCGACTACGATTTCATCGAGAATTGCTATCGCGCCAAACCCGAAGCGCTGGAGTTCAAACTGCGCTATTTCAACGGCAAAATCACCGTCATAGGCAAAGAATAGGGTAGGGTGCCCCCTTTCTTATCGGGGGGTGTTGGCACCCGCCATCAGCTGTTTTTCTTCAGTACGATACGGAAGGTCGTCCCCTGTCCCGGGACGGAATACTTCAGGAATAGCCGTCCGCGATGGTACTGGTTCACTATCCTCCGGGCCAAAGGCAGCCCCAATCCCCACCCGCGGCTCTTGGTGGTGAAGCCGCTGTCGAAGATTTTTTTCTGTACCGAAGGGCTCATGCCTCGTCCGGTGTCGCTGATGTCTATGTAGATGTTGCGGGCATCCTGCGAGCCGAGAATGG
Source organism: uncultured Bacteroidota bacterium (assembly GCA_902775135.1). GTDB lineage: Bacteria > Bacteroidota > Bacteroidia > Bacteroidales > P3 > Colimorpha. Next base: position 81,558 of record CACYKY010000001.1, read on the forward strand.
TCACCGTGCCGGCACCTTCCATCGCGTCGATGGCATTCTTGCAGAGGTTCTCTATCACCCATTGGAACAGGTAGTTGTTCAGCGGGGCAATAAACTGCTCGTCTTCGGGGAACGAAACGACGAATTGCACCTTGCGGGGGGCTCGGCTCTGCAGATAGGCGATGGCGGCTCTCACGGCTTCCTCCACACTCTCCTCCTTCAGCTCCGGCACCGAGCCGATCTTCGAGAAGCGGTGCGTGATGGTCTCCAGCCGCTGGAGGTCCTTGCCCATCTCGGCGGCATATTCGTCGCTAAATTCCTTGCCGCGAAGGTATTCCGTCCACGCCATCAGCGACGACAGCGGCGTGCCCAGCTGGTGGGCGGTCTCTTTGGCAAGTCCTACCCATATCCGGTTCTGCTCCATGGTGCGCGTGGTGCGGAAGATGTAGTAGGTCACCAGCAGCAGCACGATGGCTATGATGAGGTATAGCAGCGGCACCCACCGCAGCGTGCGCAGCAAGGGCGAGTTCTCGTAGTACACATATCCGCGGCTGTTGTCAGGAAGGGCTATCTCGATGGGGTCGTTCACCGAGGCCATGCGCTCCAGGCGCGGGAGCAACTTGGCCGGCGTGTTCACCTCCGAGGAGTCTATGTTGCCCAGCGCTATCACCTCTGTGCGCGTGCTGTCGGCAATGATCACCGGCACAAAGACCGAGTTGTTCGTGATGTCGGCCAGGAACGACCGCGTGAAGCCCGTCAGCACCTGACGCAGCTGGGTGTAGTATTGCGACTCCTTGTAGTAGAGCGTCATGGGCATCCCCCAAATGCGGTACTCGAAGGGCGGGTTCTGCGAGTATTCCGCCAGCAGGTCCCCTTCCAGCTTCTGCCCGGCAAGCTCCTGCGGCACCGTGATGATGCTGTCTTTGGCGGTGGTGATGATGATGGGCGTGCGGGCGGAGTCAACGATATAGTTCACATAGGCAAGGCTGAAGCGGAGGTCCACATTCTGGTTGGGGTCGTTGAACGACTGCAGGATGTCGGCATAGAGCTTCATCTTGCGGTGCTCGTCGAGGGTGGCTTGCTGGAAGAACTGCTGCGTGGCCGACGAGATGCGGTTGCGCTGTCCTATGGCGTTGGCCCACAGACGGATCTTCGCCTCCTCCGACTCGCGCACCTGGCTGGCCACGTTCTGCACCTCCCACAGCGCAAAGAGGGCCAGCACTATCGACAGCGCCATCAGTATCAGTTTCACTCGTTGCTTCATATTTTAGCTTTTCTTTTTTTATCGTTCAATCCTCAACGCCTTTGCGGGGCTGATGTGCGAGATGTAGGCCGCCGGCAGCAACAATGCCACCAGGCAGGCCGCCAGGGTCCCCAGGCTGACAAGGAGGAAGATCCAGGGGTCGATGTCCACCGGCACATGGCTCATCGAGTAGCTCTCGGCATCGAGTTTCACTATCTGCAAGCGCTGCTGCAACACGCACAGCGTCAGCGCTACAGCATCGCCGATGAGGATACCTTCGGCTATCAGGCGCGAGGCCTTGATGAGGAATATCCGCCGCACCGATGCGTTGGTGGCGCCAAGGGCCTTCAGCAATCCTATGGTGCGTCCCTTCTCGAAGATCATGATGAGCAGCGCGGAGACAATGGCCACAGCACATACCAAACTCATGATGACGAGGATAAGGGTGATGTTCGAGTTCAGCAGGTCGAGCCAGGCAAAGAGGGCCGGGTTGGCTTCCTTGATGGTTTGTACCGAGTAGTCGTAGGGGAGCTCCTGCTCCACTCGCGAGGCCACCTCGTCCAGCTTGTCGAAGTCGTCCACAAGCACCTCGTATCCGCCCACCTGGCTCTCCTCCCATCCGTTCAGGCGCTGCACCTGGCGCAGGTCGCCAACGATGTACAGCTCGTCAAACTCCGTCAGGTCCGTGTTGTAGATGCCGCAGATGGTGAAAGCCCTCGACCGCGGGGTGTCGCCGCCCCAGAAGTAGGTACGCATCTTGTCGCCCACATGCAGGCGCAGCCGCGAGGCTATGGTGCTCGAGATGAGAACTTCGGTGCTCGGTGCGGCCTCTTCGCCACTCGGCGACTCAGCCACTTGGCTGCTGAATTGTGGCAGCCGACCCTCGACGAGGTTGGAGGCAAAGAAGGTGGTGTCGTAGCCCTCGCTGAGGCCGCGGAGCATGATGCCGTAGATCTGCTCCTCGGTTTTCACCATGCCGCCCTTCGTGGCGAAGTATTGTATGTGGCGCACGCCCGGCACGTGCCTTATGCGGCCCACAAGGTCAGCGTCCAGCGCTATGGGCTCTTCCTGATAGGCGGGGGAGGAGGCATAGTTGCTCACCGTCAGGTGGCTGCCGAAGCCCACCACCTTGGAGGCTATCTCGCCCTGGAATCCGCGCAGGATGCACACCGCCATCACCATCACCACCACCCCCAGCGCTATGCTCACCACAGCAATGGTCGACAACGGCCCCGAAAAGCCGCCTCCCTTGTGGCTTCGCGGCATAAACCGCCCTGCTATGAACCGCTCGAACTTCAATCTTTTTTCAAATGTGGAATGTGTTGAACCTATCTTTCAATAATCGGCGAATCATGCCAATTGTGCGAATTGTTATTCATCGTAGGTAGAATGAGAATTCGCTCAGTTCGCACAATCCGCCGATGGAGACGGTGTGTCTGCCGTCAGAAGCTCTTGGCGATGGCCACAAAGTCGTCGGCCTTCAGCGAGGCGCCGCCGATGAGGCCGCCGTCGATATCGGGGCAGGCGAAGAGTTCCTTGGCATTGCTGGGCTTGCAGCTGCCGCCGTAGAGGATGCTGATTTCGTCGGCCAGTTCCTTGCCGTACTTGGCAGCGAGGAGGCTGCGGATGTGGGCGTGGATTTCCTGTGCCTGTTCGGGAGTGGCGGTCTTGCCGGTGCCAATGGCCCACACGGGCTCGTAGGCGATGACCACTTCCTTCATCTCCTCGGCGCCGAGGTGGAAGAGACCCTTCTCGACCTGGGTCTTCACCACGTCGAGCTGGCGGCCGGCTTCGCGCTCCTCGAGCACCTCGCCGACGCAGACGATGGGTTTCAGGCCGTGTTTCAGCAGCTGGTCCACCTTGGCGGCGACGGTCTGGTCGGTCTCGCCGTAGTAGGCGCGACGCTCGGAGTGACCCACGATGCAGTAGTCAATCTCCATGCTCTCCAGCATTTCGGCGCTCACCTCGCCGGTGAAGGCGCCCTTTTCCTGGTCGCTGACGTTCTGTGCGCCCACCATGAAGTAGCTGTCGTTGGCATAGTCGGTTGCCATCTCCAGATACGGGAACGGGGGGCAGACAATCAGTTGCGTGTCGCGCGCCAGCTCCTCTTTCTCAAGGGCTCCCATGATGGAGTCAATCAGTTCGTCGGCCTCGGTGAAGGTGCAGTTCATCTTCCAGTTGCCTGCTACAATATGTTTTCTCATTGTTCTTGGGTTTTTTGTAATATGAATGATACGTTTTTTTCTATGGATTCCGGCATTCGCCGATATCGTTTTCTATAATAGAATAACGCGAAATTTAAAAAATAGTATGTAGATTCAAAAAAAAATCTTGATTCACTTTTTTTTGTATTTTTGCAAAATAATAAAATGTTGAAAAAAATGAAGTACGGTACTCTAATACTTTCATTGCTAGTTCTCTTCACTTCCGGTGTGAGTGGTCAGGTGATGGAGTATAGCGTTGGTTCGGTGCAGAACTCTATCGTCCGCACCGTCGACCACCGTAGTGTATTGATTTATACTCAGGAATCGACCACATCGGCCTATTTTGTCCTTCACAACGAGGCGACGGGGACAGCTCTGTCTTTCCCGTTCAATGTCGGAGTGGTGCACGACATGCGGATTACTGATGGAAGAGTTTATTTCTGTGGCGAAAGCTATGGACACGGTTTGGTAGGCACGTTCAATATCCAGCAGGTGTTTTTCTCGGGTGGCAATGTCTTTTGGCATCAATTGTCGTCGTATTTTGGCGATATGACCCATGTTGTGAGTCTTGACCGTTTGGATTTGTTCTCCGATAGTGGACGTGTTTGCATGGCTATGGTTGGTGGCGCTTGGTTTGACCCCCTGACGCCAACCCCCAAAAACGTGTTGGTCTCGGCCTGTTTCAGTGGGACGAATTGGAATATCAACTGCGATATGACCAAACCATATTTTATGAAATTTACAGATATAGCCTGCCTAGGCGATATTATTGTGGCCGTTGGAACTGATACCAACGATGCCGGGTGCTATCTGAAGACTTACCATCCAAGGATGGATTTTCCGGGCAATACATGTACACCCTTGTACGGGTACGAAATTCCTTTTATGAATCCTCAAGGGAAGGTTCTTGTGACAAAATACGCTGATAACACGGCTTCCATTGCCCATTTTGATGCTTCGCGTGCCACTGTAATGCACAAGGTATCCTTTTCAAGTGGAGGTACGACTCCAATCGGAAATGTGGAAACATGGATTACAAACACATCTTCCTTCTTTACCGGAGGAGAAATGATTGAGTTGGCAACGTCGATAAACGGGAATACGTACCTTCTTTAGGATACAGACTATCCTGTCAGCGGAATTGTATTGAGTTTGCCTTGGTTGGTGAAATACAGCCATAGCATTGCCCCTACCAGTTCGGTGCAGGCCGAAGCCGGAAACTATAAGAATCAATCGTTGGACATGGATTTCTCAGGAATGTATCCTCGCACCTCATGCTATGCTAGCCAGTTGGCTACCTATGCACCCATTGCTAACATGACAACGCCCCAATGCATGCATCCTGATTCGCTTCCAATCCAGTATTCAGTTACGGGGGTGAATATTACTGACATGTATGAAGGTGTGAGACAACAAGATGCTTTGGGCTTTGCCTTTGTTCCGGTCATTTCAGACGTGAGAGTACAAAATATTTGTGATTACTAGTTTACGGTTTAGGGTTTAGGGTATAACGGTATAACGGTTTAGGTTTTGGGGTTTAGGGTTACGGTTTAATGTTTTTTAATTATTAATATAATTATGGAAACGAAGAAAACGCTCTTGCTTGTGGTGGCTGCCATGCTTGTGGCAATGGGCTTGCGGGCCCAGTATGCCGATATGTACTATCATCGTGTTGGCGACACCATCGAATGGCGTGCTCCCAACAGCTACTATACATGGTGGGATTTCGAACATTTCTATCAAAACAACATTCCTATTTCCACAAAGTATACCGACCGGTGGTGTGATAAACTCAACGATTCTTCCATCATGCTTCAGCGCTTTTTCACACCTGTGCCACTGAAAATAATTGGGGTCGCCGGTTCGCCATATATATACAGGTACGGGAATCCAGGCTCAGTACCCGATCAGGGCCAAATCCCCGACTCGACAGCGTATCAGGATTATTTCCTCTTCTATGATGCCACCCCCACGGGCCTTGTCCTCTTGAAGGAGGTCCCATGGAGTCTCTCCAACCCTTTCCGTATCCTTCACATCCGCAATCACACAAATCACGCCTTTGATGGCAGCGACTCATGTTGTAACTACAACCCCACCCAGGAGTACGTCCCGATATGGGAATACTACTTCGACACCGCATTGTATCTGACCGACTCCTTCTATGTCGGAGGTAGCATGAACAACAACTTCGATGTCACCAATCCTGACTGGTCCCAGGGCTTTCCTGGTTATCGTTTCGCGTCGTATATCCCTTTCAGTAACCCCTGTGAGCCAGAGCTCATAGCCCCCGATTGCCACCCTTTGGGGAACACTGTCGTCCATAAACAAAAAAACTGCGGATGCCCCTCTTGGTCCCCCTGGCAACGCTACCCCCAGAACCACTCCCAGAGCGTGCCCGCACTCATCTATCCCATCATCGAGGTGGACACTACCGTCCCCCCCGAAGGGAGTTGCATCCCTTTGTCCAATATCGAAGTGTCTCTCGTCGACAGCGGTTGCGCCGTCGTCACCTGGGACGACTTCCCCAACTACAACAGAATCATCCTCCAATACGGCTCCGCCGCAGTCCCTCCCAACCACTGGACAACCATCGAGATCGCCGACAACTCATTCTGTCGCATCTGCGAATTCAATAACGCCGGCCGTTACGGCGTCAGACTCAAAGCCGTCTGCAATAAAACCGAGACCTCATGGTCCCAACCTCTCTTTTTCTACTCCTCGGGCAACATCGACCCCCAAACGCCTGTGCCCACCATCCTCTCCGCCAACACCTTCCTTTCACCCAATCCCGCCACCGGAACAGTAGTCGTCAGCTCCAGCTTCGCCATGAAAAACATCGACATCTACTCCGCTCACGGTATCCTTGTCTTTAGCACCCATCCCGACTGCCATCGCCAGGAAATCTCCCTCACAGGCCTCCCCGCCGGCACATACCTTGTCGTCATCGACACCTTCGCCGGCTCCACAAACAAAAAGCTGGTGATTGAATAACCCTTCCACCCCCACCCAACTTGCTCTTCATTGCTGCCACCCAACCCCCATTTCTCCTACCTGCATTCCCCCTTTCTTTCATCCCTCATTTTACCTCCTAATTTGCAAATAATTACAAATCAGTCAACTACCTAAAGAATGTCATCAGGTCATCAGGTCATTTGCAATGTTTTCCCATTCCTCGCGCACGCGTTATTTATAATTAATGTTTTAATTTTTATTTTATTAATAAAAAGAAATTACTCCACATGTCGGAACATTTGCATTTTACCTAATGACCTGATGACCTTCTCCCTAATTTACACACATCACACTGACAATCAGTCTATTCAAACTAGAAAAATTCCCCGAAACAAAAAATGACCTGCTCTTTACCTTCTCTTCCACCAACCTCATAACCGCATCTCATATCAAAGCAAAAAACATAGATCTCCCTTCGCCAGCGAGAGGGGAGACATAACTCCACACCAGCCTGGTTAGGAATACATTCCTATCTCGCACTCATTCACCCATAACCACTTAACAATGAGTTAGGAATACATTCCTATCTTTATTTCCCCACCTCCCCCAAAACTCGTATCTTTGCATCAGTTTCAAAACAACTAAGAGCCCATTGACACCCCTGAGTACCTATTCAAATACACACTATCAAGTCCGAGTCCCGCCTGGCTCCAAAAGAAACATGGCCTCGTAGATGAAATCACATCACCTGATGTTGCGCAGAGGGCAGGAGCAAACTCCGTATCAACTCCGACCTAACGCCCACCTAACGCCCACCAAACGCCCACCCAATGCCCACCAAATGCCCACCTCCCACCTGGCTCCGCAAGAGACATGGCCGTCTGGAAATGTTTGCGGGGGATGACGGAAAGGGAGAAGTCGAAAAGGAAGATGTGGAGGGAGACGACAGTGAACTGCGAGCCGAAGAGGGGAGAACGTGGGGCCGTCGGCGACGGCGAAAGTTGCGAGGAAAACTGGAGGGCTGCGGCTTCGGGTTCTACCCTATAAAAAGAGGGTTGAAAAAAATTATTTTGTAAATATAAATTTATTTGCTATCTTTGTAGCGTTCTGTTTAGTAAGCAGAAGTAAGTTAATTAATTAAATATAAATCATTTAAAACAAAAACAAACAATGAAGACCGCTTATAATTTCAATGCAGGTCCCTGCGTCCTGCCCAAAGAGGCCATCGAGTCCACCATCGCCGCCATCCGCGACTTTGACAACACCGGTATCGGCCTGCTCGAAATCTCTCACCGTACTCCCGGCTGGGAGCGCACCATGGAAGAGACCCGCCAGCTGTGGCGCGACCTGCTGAACATCCCCGCCGAATACGAGATCCTGTTCCTCGGTGGCGGTGCCAGCACCGGATTCATGGATGTCCCCGCCAACCTGCTGAACAAGAAGGCTGCCTATCTGCAGACGGGCGTGTGGGCCAAGAAGGCCGCCAAAGAGGCCAAGAACTTCGGCGAGACCGTGATCGTGGCCTCCAGCGAAGACAAGACCTACAGCTACATCCCGAAGGGTTGGACCGTTCCCGCCGACGCCGACTACTTCCACATCACCACCAACAACACCATCTACGGTACCGAGATCCGCAAGGACTTCGCCGCCAACGAGATCAACAATGTGATGCTGGTTGCCGACATGAGCTCCGACATCATGAGCCGTCCCGTCGACGTGAAGAAGTACGGTCTCATCTACGGTGGCGCCCAGAAGAACGTGGGTCCTGCCGGTGTGACCTTCTACATCGTTCGCAAGGACATCCTCGGCAAGATCACCGACCGCCAGTACATGAACCCCCTGCCCACCATGGTGGACTTCCGCACCCACGCCGCCGAAGAGGCCAAGAACATCTCCATGTTCAACACTCCCCCGGTGAGCGCCATCTTCGTGATGCACGAGACCCTGAAGTGGGTTAAGAACACCATCGGCGGTGTTGAGAACATGAACAAGATCAACCTCAAGAAGAGCCAGATGCTCTATGATGAGATTGACCGCAACAGCATGTTCCGCGGTACTGCCGAGAAGGAAGACCGTTCGATCATGAACCACTGCTGGGTGATGGCCGAGGGCCGCGAGAACCTGCAGGACGCCTTCATGGCCTTCGCCAAGGAGCGCGGTATGGTTGGCATCAAGGGTCACCGCAGCGTGGGTGGCTTCCGCGCCAGCCTCTACAATGCTTGCCCCATCGAGGCCGTCGAGGCTCTCGTCCAGTGCATGCAGGACTTCGAGAAAGCCAATAAGTAAGTAAATAATGGAAATCAGGGACGACTACAGGGCTGGCTACGAGAAGAAGGTTCGGAAGGAGCCTACTTGGGTGTTCTCTGATGAAATAAAGATTTATCCGAAAATGAAAGTTTTAGTTGCTACCGAGAAACCGTTTGCCAAAGTGGCTGTTGACGGTATCAAGAAAATCGTCGAGGAGAACGGCTACCAGTTTGCCCTCCTCGAGAAATATACCGACGTGAACGACCTCTACAAGGCCGTCGAGGATGCCGATGCTCTCATCGTGCGCTCCGACAAGGTGACCAAAGAGGTTATCGACCACGCCAAGAACCTGAAGATCGTTGTGCGCGCAGGCGCCGGCTACGACAACCTCGACCTCGAGGCTTGCACCGCCCGTGGCATCGTGGCCATGAACACCCCCGGCCAGAACAGCAACGCCGTTGCCGAGCTGGTGATGGGTTTGCTGGTGTATGCCGTGCGTAACTTCTACAACGGCAAGAGCGGCAGCGAGCTCATGGGCAAGAAGCTGGGTATCCTGGCCTTCGGTAACGTGGGACGCAATGTGGCCCGCATCGCCAAGGGCTTCGGCATGGACGTCTATGCCTACGATGCCTTCATGACTGCCGAGCAGATCAACTCCAGCGCTATGGCCAAAGCCGTTGCCAGCCAGGAAGCTCTCTTCGAGACCTGCGACATCGTCAGCCTCCACATCCCCGCCACCGCCGAGACCAAGCAGAGCATCAACTACGACCTCGTGGGCAAGATGCACAAGGGCGGCATCCTGGTGAACAGCGCCCGCAAGGAAGTTATCGACGAGGCCGGCCTGCTGAAGCTGATGGCCGAGCGTACCGACATCAAGTACATCACCGACATCATGCCCGATGCCGATGCCGACTTCAAGGCTTTCGAAGGCCGCTACTTCGCCACCCCCAAGAAGATGGGTGCCCAGACGGAAGAGGCCAACATCAACGCCGGTATCGCCGCCGCCAACCAGATTGCCGATTTCTTCAAGACCGGTAACAAGAAATTCCAGGTGAACAAGTAATCTTTAGTGAATAGTGACTAGTGATTAGTGATTAGTCGCACATCACGATGAAAGTTTGCATTTTCAACCCTGAGCACGACCTTTGCCTGGCCAAAGGTCGTGCTCATTATGTCCCGCCTCGGTCGGCTGTCGAGTTCGCCCGCCGCGACGCGGGCATCATGCAGGTGCTCTACCCCGATGCCTTGTGCTGCAGCGTCTACGACATAGAGAATTCCAATTTTCAATTTTCAATTTTCAATTCTGTCACCGCCTGGGGGTGGGACGCCGTAGTGAAGCACGAGCTGATGAAGCGCGGCATTGCGGAGCATCTGTTGCCTACGGACGGGGAAATCGACATTATCCGCACCTTGCAGCACCGCTCCACGATTCTTCCCCTGCAGGAGGACTGCCACGAGGTGCATTCTATAGAAGATATGGAATCCTTATTACGCACACGCGAGCACTGGGTGATGAAGGCTCCCTGGAGCGGGGCGGGGAGGGGGCTGCGCTGGGTACACGGCACATTGACCCCCATCGACCGCGACTGGTTGCTGAAGACCGTCGCCACGCAGCGCTGCGTGATGGCCGAGCCAAGGAGAGACGTGGCTGCCGACGTCGCGTTGGAATATATGAACGGGGCTTTCTTTGGCTACTCCTATTTCAAGACCGGCAGTGGCGTATACAAGGAAAACGTCATGTGGAGCGACGACGAGATTGCACGCCACTTTGCCGATACCGGCCTGCAGGCTGTCCGCACACGGGTTGAACAATGGCTGGCGGCCAACGTATGGCCCCGTTATCGGGGTCCGCTGGGAGTCGACCTCATGGTGGACGCACAGGGGCATGTTTTCGTTGCAGAAATCAACGTCCGCCACACCATGGGCATGGTGGCGCATGAAAAGATAAAAGATAATAGTTTATAGATAATAGTTTATATATAATAGTTATGGGATTTGTAGAATCGTTGTTATTGGCGCTGGCGCTGTGTGTCGACACTCTCGTTGTTTCGGCCACCACCGCTTTCAGGGAGAAGGTTACCTATAGGCGAGGCCTCTTGTTGGCCGTTATACTGGGTTTCTGCCAGTTTGCCTTTCCGCTGGTGGGGGCCCTCATAGGCGATGTGGCACGCTCGTTCATCGAGGCTGTCGACCACTGGATAGCCTTTGGCCTGCTGGCCTTCATCGGCGGCAAGATGATTCTCGACGGCATCCGCGGCGAGGAAGAGGAGGAGGTGAAGGCGAGGGGAGGTCACGGCTCGCTGATATACACCTATTTCCTGCTGGGTGTGGCCACCAGCATCGACGGATTGGCAGTGGGCATTGGCTTGGGGTTGGATCAGCCCATGCACACCATCCTGTGGGTCGTGGTGCTCATAGGCGTCGTCACCTTCCTGGTGTCGATGATCGGTGTCTTCCTCGGCAAGCGCAACATTCCCGTCCCCGAGCGTACGGCCAATATCATCGCCGGCGTGGTGCTCTTCGGCCTCGGAGTGAAGATTCTTTTAGAACACTTGGTGTTTTAATCCCATTATTACGACTTTTTGTGCCAGGCGGTTGTCGAGTTTGACGAGGTAGACTCCGGATGGCCACAAAATTTTTTTGCTTTTTTTTCGTTTTAGGTGTAATATTTCACCCCCTATACGCAATTATTGTATGTAAACGGACAAGAAAAGACCTTTTGACAGCCAAGGAATATAACAACGGTGTGGGCCAGTGGGCCGACGATGCGATGCGCTTCGTGGTGCGATGCGGCGGCAGCCGAAGTGACTGCGAAGATGCTGTGCAGGAGGCGTTGGCAGCATTATGGAGCCATCGCGACGAGGTGCCCTGCGACAAGGGCAAGTCGTTTCTCCTCAGCGCCGCCTACCGTTCCTTGATGCAGACCTTGCGCCACGCGAGGGTGATACAGCAGCATGCCGAAGAGGTGCAGACATGGGCCACCGCCTACGCGCAACCCGATGAGGGTTTCGACCTTCGCGAGGCCATAGAAAGAAGTCAGCAGGGGCTGCCCGAGGTGCAGAGGGCCATCCTCCAGCTGCGCGACGTGGAGGGATTCAGCTATGCGGAGATAGGGGAGACCCTTGCGCTCAGCGACAGTCAGGTACAGGTATATCTGTTCCGCGCCCGCGTGGCCATGCGCAAACAACTGAAAACAATGGGATATGACAACAATAGATAATAACAACTACGAGCTCTGGCTGCTGCGCTATGCCGAAGGCGAACTGAACGCCGAGGAGCGTGCCGCCGTCGACACATGGATGGAAAGCCATCCCGAAGCCGCCGAGGAGCTGACACTCTACTGCGAGGCCCCGAAGCTGGAGAAGGACGAGCGGGTGAGGTACGGTGGCGAGTCGCAGCGTAAGGTAGCGCCCCTGTGGCCGAGGATGCTGCGCTGTGGCGCCGCTGCCGCCGTGGTGATGGTGCTGATGACGCCAGCCATGCGTATGGGAACGATGGAAAGGATGGAGGGCGCCACCGCCGTTGCCGAGAACCGTACAGCGGACACGCTGCTGCCAAGGGTGGAGAAGGTAGAAACCTCGATGCCTGTGCGACCCAAGGAAACGGCCACTATGGCAGATGCCATTGCTTCGGCCGAAGAGACAGAGGCGACAGTGGCGACTGATACGTCAGAGGAGCCTGTGGCAACGGCCCCCATAGAGACCGACATGCTTATTGTCATAGAGGACGATCCTGGGCAGGTGGCAACGGTGGAGTCGTGGAGCCTTATTGTCTACGACAAGTCCGCCGACTGGGGCGACCTGCTACTGGCCGCCAACGATGCCTACCAGGAGAGCCTCAACGAGCATCCTTTGGGGCGCCTCGTCAGCCGTACGCTTCCCGACAGCCGCCAGCTGGAGGAGCGCGTGGTGGAGCCCCTTCGCCAAAGAATAGAAAACCTGAAAAACAAACGCTAACCTTAACGTTAACCTTAACATGGGTGAATTTATGGTATCAGAAAAAACAAACGCTAACAATCATCATATGAAACACAAACGTTTTATCCTAGCAGTGGCCTTGCTGCTCCCCGTCGCCACGTGGGCGCAGGCGCAACCCGCGCAGCCACAACAAGTATCCAACATGGCGGACAAAGAGCTTGTACCCCTATCGGACGCTGTGCACACGCTGATCTTCGACGACTGCAAAGCCGTCATTGTCCCCGACAGCCAGAGTGGCTATGAAGACGGCAAGATGAACAACGGCTCCGGAGTGCAGGTCAGCGGCAGCGTGATGACCTTCTCCCGCCTCGACCGCACCGTGCAAATCCACCTCAATCCCGGCACAGTTACCCGCATCGAAGCCACGGGCACCAGCGAAGTGACCCTCCAGGGCTCCTTCCACTTCCCCGGCACTCTGGAACTGGTGGGCGACGATGCCGCCACCATCATCGCCAAAAACGGTTTCGACACCCTCTATGCCGACTGCATGGTGGTGTCCCTCGCCGATGTCTCGCGCCTCAACGCCCATAGCCGCCTGAAGATGCGCAACCTCGATTTCGCCGTTAAAGACTACTCTCGCCTCAAAGCCTTCGTTATCGAGCCGATAGGAGACTCCGACGGCACCAGGTTGAATTTCAGTAACACCCTCTACGCATCCATCCACATCGGCCACCGGATTCAAAATGGAGAAAAACTCATCCTCGACCCCGAAGAGGAGGAGAACTTCTGGAGTACAGCCGACGATGCACTCGACCTCGGCGGTCTCAGCGACTTAGATGCCGACGCCCTCTCCGACGTGGTGCGCAAAATCAAGCTCCGCAGAAGCAAGCGCTACTCCTGGGGTACCAATGTGGACTTTGCATGGGGCTTCCACAACTGGGGCAGCGACCGGATGAACGGCCTTGCCGGCACCGATGGCGACGCCGCCGTGCGCACCTCGTTCAACCATATCCTGCTGACATTCAACTATCCGCTGCTCTATTCGCGCCATGTGGCCCTCTATGGCGGCCTCGGGTTGGAGTGGGACAAATACAAATTCCATCGCGGCGACATCCACTTTGACCAGACGGCCGAACCCTACCATTTCGTCAATGGCGCGGTGGCCAACAGCGAGAGCCGTCTGCTGACGCGCTACGTCATACTGCCCATCGAGGTGAAGTTCAACCTGGGCCGCCATTGGAAGCTCGCCCTCGCCGCCATCCCCGGCCTCCATTGGAGTGGCAGCCACACCGGATTGAGGCGCGACATCACGAGTGGCGACGACGAGACCAACGTCAAGGACTTCTCCGTCAACCCCTACATAGCGCCCTACAAGCTCGACGCCCGCATCTCGGTGCAGTACCGCTCCCTCGGCGTCTACTTCCAGACCTCGATGCTTCCGGCCTTCAAGGGCAGCTGTGAGGAATTGTTCCCCGTCAAATTTGGTATCATCCTCTAAAACCCAGTCAGCCTTATGAAAAAGATAGCTTTGATTGCATTGGTTTCAATTTGCAGTTTCCAGATTTCAATTTCCCATGCCCAGCAGCTCTACACCCAGCAGGTGCCCGACGAGGTGAGCGAGATACGCATTGAAGGCATTGGACGCCTCATGGTGAAATCGACCGATGGTCCCACCGTGCTCCAGTCGCCCAGCCGCTACCATGTGGCGACGATAAAGAACAACCGCATGACCATCTCTGAGAACCACGCCAACGTCACTCTCCTGTTGCCCGTGGGACGTTCCATGACTTTCGAGGTGGAGGACCACGCCAATCTCATCTTCTTGGGAAGCTTTGGCAAACGCGACCAACTCTCCATCAACACCCACGACTTCGCCTCCGCCACCTTCAGCGGCAGCATCGCCGACTCGATGTGGGCTGTCAACCTCAATCTCCGTGCCCAGGACCACTCGATGATTTACTCCGAGATTCGCCAGGCCAACCACAATTTCCAAATCGGCTCCTTCGACTACTCCCGCATCAGCGTCGCCTGCATCAAAACCATCTATGAACCAAACTTGGAAACGCGTGTACAGAGCATCTCCTTCGATCCCGAAAACAAGTTTGCCCAGGTGGAATGGAACTATTGCGATGGCGACACCGTTCGTCCGTTAAGCCCTCAAGGAAAGGTGTTTGCCGATGCGGTGCAGGAGAAAATAGACCACAGCATGGCCCCTCAAGTCCAGAAAGAGAAGAAATCCATCTGGCGCCACCGCGACGTGGCCCTCAACTTCGCCTGGGGCTTCCACAACTGGGGTACCGGCATGTTCAACGGCTTCGAGGGTGTGGACGGCGCTGCCGCCGTGCGCACCTCCTTCAACAACATACAACTCTCCGTCAACTACCCCCTCGTCGGCACCCGCCACTTCGGATTCTACATAGGCTTGGGTCTTGAGTGGGACAAGTATAAGTTTGAAGGAAAGGATATTACATTGAACACGGCCACCGACCCGCACGCCTTCGTTGACGGCGGCGACCCCACCTGCACCTCGTGGCTCAACACCCGCTATGTCGTCCTGCCGCTGACCTTCCGCTTCGACCTCTGGCACGACTGGAGTCTCACCCTCAGCGCCCTTCCCGGTATCCACTGGAGCGGCAGCCACACCGGCCTCCGCCGCGAGTATACATCTGACATAGAGGAGCGTACTGACTACGACCAGAGTGTCAACAAATACATCAACCCCTACAAGCTCGACCTCCGTGCCACCCTCAGCTATGAAAACATAGGCGTCTACTTCCAGGCGCCCACCATGAGCACCTTCCGCTCCTCGGTGCAGGAACTCTATCCCATCAAATTCGGCATTATATTAACCCTCGATTGATGCCCGAAGGGTGCAACCGGAACGGTGGCACGTGATGAAAAAACGGGAAACCGGTTGTTTGTGATGCAGACAACCGGTTTCTTCACTAATCACTATTCACAATTCACAATTCACAATTCACTCATCTAGAGGATGGGGGTGAAGACGCGGGCGGTGGATTCGAGGAATTTTTCCATGCGGGGTCGGTTGCGCCAGAGGGTGGGGTCGACGAGGGTGCAATGCTGCTGGTCGTCGAGGAAGATGTCGCGTTGGCGGCGGGCGAGGTCGTTGTCGTAGAGGAAGACGTTGACCTCGAAATTCTGTTCGAGGCTGCGGGGGTCGAGGTTGGTGGAGCCCACGGTGACGAAGTCGTCATCGCACACCATCGTCTTGGCATGCAGGAAGCCCTGGTTGTATAGGTAGATCTTGACCCCCGCGGGCAGCAGGTCGCGGAAATAGGACTTGGATGCCGCCAAGGTGATGCGGCTACGGTCGGAGACGGCAGGCATCATCAGACGTACGTCGACGCCGGCCAACGCAGCGTTGCGGATGGCCAGGAGGATGGGGTGCGTGGGGAGGAAATAGGGTGTTTGGATGTAGAGGTAGTCGCGGCTTTGGGCGATGGCCTGCACCATGCCCTGCATGACGGTGTTCCACTCGTCCATCGGGCCCGAGGTGACGATTTGCGCCATAGAGGTGTGAGCGCCGCTTTCGGCTTGGGCGACGGGCGGGAAGAAGCGGGGTTCGTCGAGCATCTCCTTGGTGCAGAAGCGCCAGTCGGCCAGGATGGAGAGCTCGAGTTGAGCCACTGCGGGACCTTGGATGCGGATATGGGTGTCGCGCCAGACACCGTGATTGATGCCGTCGCGGTAGCGGCGAGCGATGTTCATGCCGCCGGTGTAGCCGGTGTGGCCGTCGATGACCACTATCTTCCTGTGGGTGCGGCAGTTGACGTCGCGGTTGAACATGGAGGGGATGATTTTCTGGAACGACTGCACTTTGACGCCGCCGCGACGCATGTGGTCGTAGTATTCGCTTCGGACGAAGAGGTTGGCCCAGCTGTCGAACATGAGGCGCACGTCGACGCCTTCCTGAGCCTTGCGGATGAGGAGGCTGCTGAACTGGTGGCCCACCTCGTCGTTCTCGACAATATAGAACTGGATGTGTACGAACTTCTTGGCGCGCGAGATGTCGTCGAGCATCGACTGGAACATGGGGGTGAAGTCGGTGAAGAAGCGCACCTCGTTGCCGCTGAGCACGGGGGTGTCGTTGGCGCCGAGCATCATGCGTGCCAGCTTGTCGTATTTCTTCTCTGGGAGGTGCTCCACGACGTTGACACCCACCGATTTGTCGCGCAGGGCGTCGAAGCGTGCCAGCTCGTCGGCTTTGATGACGCGGCGGCTACGGTAGTCTTTGCCGAGGAGGAGGTAGAAGATGGTTCCCACGCCGGGGAGCAGCACGATGAACAGGATCCAGAAGATGGAGATGTAGGGTTTTCTGTTACCTGCTATGACCAAGACCAGCGACCCGACGATGATGAGCGCGAGGATGATTTCGTAGAGCATAGGCTATTGGTTTTGCATTTCTTTCCTGATGGCGGCGGCGCGCGCCGTGAGTTGTGCGATCTGCATCTGGAGGAAGTCGTCGCTGTACTTGCGGTCGCAGAAACCGTTGCCGCGCGCCACGAAGCAGTCGTCGTCTTCCTGGTCAGTGGCCAGGTCCTGATAGCTCTCCAATAGGCGGAGGGTTTCGTCGAGTTGTTCGTTCAAGGGTTTCATAATAATTGGTTTACTGCGGTTTCAATACCTTCGTGATCGACGTCGGAGGTGACGATGTTGGCGTGGGTTTTGACGTTGTCGGCGGCGTTGCCCATCGCTACGCCGATGCCTGCCCATTCGAGCATCTCGATGTCGTTGGCGCCGTCGCCGAAGGCGAGGGTCTCCTCCTGGCGGATGCCGTAGTGGCGGCATACGGCCTCCATGCCGCGGGCCTTGCTGTTGTCGAAGGCCACAATATCGGTGAAGTAGGGGTGCCAGCGAGGCAGACGGCAATGGGGCAGGAGGTCGGCAACGGCGGCGTCCATCTCGCCGGGCATGATGGCAATGATCTGGTAGGCCGTCTCATGGCGCATAGTGTCGATGTCCACCATCGGGGGCATCTCGAATTCGAGCTGGTTGCGAAGTTTCAAGCCCACCTCGTTGGGGTTGGCGAGGAGCATGGAGTCTTTGGTGAACACCATGGTGCACAGATGCTTATCTTTTGCCATATCGAGCCATGCTTGAAGTTCGTTGTCGGCTATGGGGTTGCTCAGCAACACCTCGGAAGGACGGCTGGCGGAGGGCTCGGTGAAGACCAAGCCGCCATTCATGGTGATTTTGGCCTCGAAGGTGACGGGCATATCGGGGATGAGCACCTCGGGGCGTCCGGTGGAGAGGAAGGTGCGCACGCCGGCGCGGTGGAGGCGGTCGAAGGCGCGCACGGTGCCGGGCGAGACGCGGTGGGTCTCGAAACTGAGCAGGGTGCCGTCGATGTCGAAAAATGCTGCTTTGATCATTTCTTTTTCAATTGTGCCAGTTGCCAGGCGTTGAAGAGATTTTGGAAGACGCTGTAGAAGGCGAGGAAAACCGACGAGAGGGGGGTGAGGAAGGTGTTGGCCATCCAGATACCCATGGCGGTGTTTTTCTGTCCGAGGAGCTGTCCGCCGCTGATGACGTCGCCGTAGCGGCGACCGAGCCAACGGCCGAAGCCGAACTGGATGATGCAGAAGAGGAGCGAGAGGCCTCCGAGCCAAGCAATGGAGGCCCAGTTGCCTTCGCCGTTGAGGAAGATGTAGTCGATGGTTTGGCCGAGGGTGAAAAGCAATGCTATGGACCATAGGTAAAACCCCAGGCCTTTGTAATGGGCGATGAAATTGTTGACGCTTGGCAGCAGGAACTGCAGCAAGACAGCCAAGAAAAAGGGTAGGGCCAAGGTGGCGGCTATCTTGCTAATCATCAATAAGAAACTGTTCCACAGACCCATCTCGGGGTGGTCGCCGATGAGGGTGAAAGCTATGGGAGCCACGACGGCCACCATGAGGTTGCCGACGATGGTGTAGGTGGTCACAGTTTCGCGGTTGGCGCCCAGCATGCAGGCCACTACGGCTACCGACGATGCCACGGGGCACAGCACCCCGATGAGGACGCCTTCGGCCACGATGTGGCTGCCGCCCAGAAGGGTGATAGCCAGATAGCAGCAGGTGCTCACCACCACCTGGAAGAGGATGAGCCAGAGGTCGATCATGGTCATACGCAAGCGGCGGAGGTCGACGGCGGTGAAGGTGAGGAGGAGGATGCTGAAAATGATGAACGGAACGAGGAAGGAGAACATGGCGCACCAGCGGTGCAGCAGTAGGCCTAGGACGATGGCTACGGGGAGGACGTATGGGCGGAAGCGTTGCATTCAGAGACGGCTGATGATGTTGGTGAAGAGGAGTGTCATGCTGTCGGCTGCCTGGTCGGCTGCGCGCACCACGTCGTCGCCGTCGTTGACGGTGCCGTTGCCGAGGTCGTTGGCCTGGTTGGTGATGACGCTCATGCCGAAGACCTCGAGGCCGCTGTGGCGAGCCACGATCACCTCGGGCACGGTGCTCATGCCGCAGGCGTCGGCGCCGAGGGCGCGGTACATGCGATACTCGGCGGGGGTTTCGTAGGTGGGGCCGGTGCCGGCGATGTAGACGCCTTGTTGGAGTTTGATACCCAAGCGGTTGGCCTCGTTGAGGGCGATATTGCGCAGGCGGAGGCTATAGACCTCGGTCATATCGGGGAAGCGGGGGCCGAAATCATCCTTGTTGGGGCCCACCAGGGGGTTGGGCATGAAGTTGATGTGGTCGGTGATGATCATGAGGTCGCCCACATGATAGTCGGGGTTGACGGCACCGGCGGCGTTGCTTACCAGCACCTGTTTGACACCCATGCGAGCGAAGACGCGCATGGGGTAGGTGACCTCCTCCATGGAGTAGCCCTCATAGAAGTGGAAGCGCCCTTGCATGGCCATCACCTCCTTGCCCCCGAGGGTGCCGACGATGAGGTTGCCCTTGTGGCCGATGGCTGTAGAGGCTTTGAAGTGGGGGATGTCGGAATAGGGGATGGTGAGGGCGTTATGGATTTTCTCGCCGAGTTTACCGAGGCCGCTGCCGAGGACGATGACGATTTCGGGCAGGGGGTGGTGGTGGTTGGCGATGGTGTCTTTCAGATACCGGGATGTTTCGTCGTAGTTCATAAATCTTCTTTTAGCTTGTCGATTTCTTTCTGGATTTCGGCTGCGCGTTCATAATCTTCGCGTTCTTCGCAAGCCGCCAGCTCCTGCTCGAGGAGGGCGATTTCTTTCTGGGGATTGGAGGGAGTGCTGCCGAAGGTGGGGGTGTCCATTTTGACGCTGGTTTCCTCCAGCACCTCGTCGGAGACGAGGATGGGGCAGTCGCACATCAGCGCCAAGGTGATGGCGTCGGAGGTGCGACTATCGAAGCGTTTCTCGTTGAATCCGTCGGACATGTGGAGGGAGGAATAGAAGATGCCTTCGATGACTTTGTCGATGGTTACCTCTCTGAGGTAGAGTCCGTAGTCGTTCATCACATGAACCATCAGTTCATGTGTCATAGGACGTTTGGTTTTGATGGCTTCCTTGGCCAAGAGAATGCCTTGAGCCTCGTGGGCGCCGATGAAGATAGGGATTTGGGTATTGCTATTGGGCTCGCAGAGCATGAGGATATAGCTTTCGCTTTGCGACATGCCGTTTTGGATGGTCAAAGGATAGACGCGCTTCATTGTGCTTCGAGGTATTCTTTCAATTTGGCGACGGCCAAGCCGCGGTGGCTGATGCTGTTTTTGACATCGAGTGGCATCTCGGCGAAGCTCACGGCGAAGCGGTCGGGCATGAAGACGGGGTCGTAGCCGAAGCCCTCGGTTCCGTGGCGTTCGGTGAGGATTTGGCCGTCGACGCGACCTTCGAAGTAGTGCTGTTCGCCGTTCTCGATGAGGCAGATGACGGTGCGGAAGTCGGCTTTCCTGTTGGACGTGCCCTCGAGGGCATGGAGGAGCTTGTTGATATTGTCGTTGAAGGAGCAGTGTTCGCCGGCGTAGCGTGCCGAATAGACGCCGGGGGCACCGCCGAGGGCGTCGACTTCGAGGCCGGTGTCGTCGGCAAAACAATCGGTGTGGGTGCGTTCCCATACCCACTGAGCCTTCTGTAGGGCATTGCCTTGTAGGGTGTTGGCGGTTTCGGGGATCTCGCCTTCGAGGCCGGCTTCGGAAAGGCTTACTACCTCCACATGGCCTTGCAGAGCGGCGCGCACTTCCTGGACCTTGTGCTTGTTGTTGGTGGCAAAAATCAATCGTTTCATGCTTGGTCGTATCTTTCTATAGAACGACAAAGTAATTGATTTATTGTGCGCGATTGTAAAAAGAAATCAGTCGAAGAAATTCCAGGTCATACCCCAGAAGAGGCCGAAGCGGTTGCCGGGGTAGTGGGGCAAGAGGAAATAGCGGGGGGAGCTCTCCCACAGCGCATTGATGTGTCCGGCTTTGACATAGATGCTGGCGCGTTTCACCTGCAGGTTGATGAAAGCGTCGCCCCAGAAATAGTTGCCTGTCTCGGTGTCCTGCATGAAGAAGAGGCCTGTGGCGGGGTTGTAATTGACGGGGGCGAAGGCCGTAAAGTAGCGGATGTCGACACCCACCTGCATGCGCAGAGCCCGGCGGAAGAGGTGGAAGTCGGCGTAGATGGAGTTTTTGCTTGCCCACAGAGGTGCGTCCATTTGATCCTTGTCGGTGCTGTAATGGAAGAACTGCTGCATGTCGACGTGGAACCATCTCCAGCGTAGATTCAGGGTGAGGACGGCTTGGTAGAGCCAGAAGTCGTTGGTGCCACTGCAGACGCTCAAGGTGCTGTCGTACCATACGTTGTGGCTCATGTGGGTCATATTGGCGCTAAGGTCGACAAGGCGGAAAAAGCCGCTGTCGCTGCTGTGGAAGAGGTGCAGGTTGAGGTGGTGGGAGGTGATGGGTTTGAGAGAGTAGTTGCTGGCGTGGAGGATGCGAATTTCGGGTGTCTGGCGTGATGTGGCGCCCAGGAGTTTGATACCGGAATTGCCTGTGGTGTCGAAATCGAATTGCAGGGAGGCCGAGGAGAGGTAGTCGGGCTCGTGCAGGTTGCTGTGGAGCCCGAGGGGTGTGCTGTTCAGTTCGCCTGAAGCCTTGAAGGTGAGACGTCCCAACGCCAGTTCGAGTTTTGCGAAGGGGTTGACAGCGGCGGAAGTCACCAAGGTGTCGGGCCCCGAAGAGGTGTCGGTGGTCACGATGGCGTCGAGCCGTCGGGGGGTGATACCGAGGGTGATTTTCAGTGGATTGTGCCAACGGTGGTCGGGGTAGGCGTCGTTGGTCCAAAAGAGGGTGGCGCTGGCATCGCTCCAGAGCAGCGAGTCGGAGAAGTTGGACAGGTATGCAGCGCGTTTCCAACGGGCATAGTCGACTTCCAACCCGAAAACGCCTGCGTTGACCACATGAGGATTGCCCACGGGGATGGTGTCCACCAACTCGATGGTATCCATCACCATGCGGATGCTGTCGGAGCTGACGGTGTCGTATCTCACCGCCAGCGAATCGCGATGGCGGTATTTTTCGACCTGCTGAACGAGGTTGTATGTGGCATGAGCGAAAGCGTTGTGGTGTAGACTTTTGGAAGATGAATTGTAAAGTACTACTGGAAGTCCACCGAGGTTGCTTGTCTGGTTGCTGGTGAAGTAGCTATCGTTGTTCAAACCACCATTTTCTTCTATGCGAAACGACTGCCAGATGAAGCCTGCTTGCACTTGGAGACGCGAATCGCGAGAGAAATAATTGGTGGTGGCATCAAGGTAATGGTTCTTGGCGCCAGAACCGGAGAGGTTCCCTTCGGGACAAATCAGTTGGTAGTCGAAGGAGACGTTCCATCCGGGGATAATGTTTTGTGTGTGAGCCACGCGTACAAGATAGTCTTTGTTGAGCGTGTTGTTGTAAGACAAAAGCGTGTAGGGTGTGAGGGTTTGGTAGAAGCGGATGTTATTGGGGGTCTTCAGGTAGCCGTCCTGGCCTTCGTCCTGGAGGCTGTAGGACAAGCCGTCGTCGAAGGTGGGATATAGCGCCAGATGAGGATGCCCCATGGTACCTTGGCCGAGGTAGTAGTTGCCGTTGAAGGCGTCGAGCGGGTCGCTGAACTGAATACCCGTCGGGTCGAGTGTGGGGTTCCATACCTCGTCGATCTTCACATTGTGAGGAGAATAGTTGAAGAAGAATACCTTGCTCCTCAGAATGGAATCGGGTGTCTCCTGTACGTAAACCAACCCTTTTGTCGCCGAAGTGTCGGCAAAGGAGCTGTCGTTCCCCAGCGGGTTGTTGGGGTTTGTGAGCCCTCCTTGGTTCCCGATGGAATTCCCTCGGGAGGAGAGAGTGCCGAGCCCTTCTCTGCTGGAGACGGTGCCGGGTTTCTGGCGAACCTGGCCTTGGACGGAAGCTGCGACAAGCAAGCATGCCAACAACACTATCCAGCGTTGCCATCCATGATTGTTTTTTGTCGCAGACATCATGGTTGAAAACTAGTTGTTCTGCAGGAAACGCTCCACATCCATGGCTGCCACGCAACCTTTGCCGGCAGCCACGATGGCCTGACGGTAGTTGGGGTCGCAGACGTCGCCGGCAGCGAACACGCCTGGGATATTGGTGGCGCTGGAGGGGTTCTGCACTTTGATGTAGCCTTGTTCGTCGAGCTCGACCTGACCTTTGAGGAAATCGGTATTGGGCTTGTGTCCGATGGCCACGAAGACGCCCGTCACCTCCTTCTCGCATTTGGCGCCGGTCTTGGTGTCCTCCAGTTCGATGCCCGTGACACCTTCCATGTCGTTGCCGAGGATGCGGCTGGGGCGCGAGTTCCAGCACATCTCGATCTTGGGATTGGTGAGCACGCGGTGCTGCATGGCTTTCGAGGCACGCAGTTCGTCGCGGCGGTGCACAAGATAAACCTTAGAGCAGAGGGTGGTCAGGTAGTTGGCCTCTTCGCATGCGGTATCGCCACCGCCCACCACGGCAACCGTCTGGTTCTTATAGAAATAGCCGTCGCATGTGGCACATGCCGACACCCCTTGTCCGTAGAACTGCTTCTCGCTTTCCAAACCAATCCATTTGGCGCTGGCGCCCGTGGCGATTACCACCGTTTCGGCCTCGATTTCGACACCGTGGTCGTCTTTGGCGATGAAGGGGCGTTTGCTGAGGTCGATATCCACGATGTAGCCGCTGCGCACATTGCATCCGAAGCGCTCGGCTTGTTTTCTGAGGTCCTCCATCATGGCGGTGCCGCTGATGCCCTCGGGGTAGCCGGGGAAATTCTCGATCTCGGTGGTGATGGTAAGCTGGCCACCTGGCTGTTCGCCTTCGTAGAGCAGGGGCTTGAGGTCGGCGCGGCCGGTGTAGATGCCTGTGGTGTAGCCGGCAGGGCCGGAACCTATGATAAGACAACGTGTTTTTTCCATAATGATTATTACTCTTTGATTTTGTTTTCTTTCTTTTTTCGGATGCTGAAATAGGCCATGTAGGCACCACCCACC
Source organism: uncultured Bacteroidota bacterium (assembly GCA_902775135.1). Lineage (GTDB taxonomy): Bacteria > Bacteroidota > Bacteroidia > Bacteroidales > P3 > Colimorpha. Next base: position 105,553 of record CACYKY010000001.1, read on the forward strand.
ACGATGACTGCCGCCTGCTGCGAGCCCCAGAGGAGCCATCCGCATGCTGTGCCCACTTCCATGCTGATGCCGTAGATGGCCAGAGCCAGCTGTACGAGCACAGGATAGACACCGATGCCGCCTTGAGAGAATGTCATGCCGACGGATCCGAAGAGGTAAACCACGAATGCTGCCTGCATGCCTAGCCACGAAGTGTCGTGGAAAGCCTGGAAGATGATCAGGCCTCCGAGGATGTAAAGCAGGTAGATGGCAGCGCTGTAGAGCAGGAAGAGCAGGGTGTTGCGAGTGCCCATGTGGAAGACGCTTTTCACGCCGTCCACCATGCCAAGGGCGAGGTCGTTGATTTTCTTGAAGATACCGATGTGCAGCAGCTTTTTCCAGAAGAGTTTGTAGGCCACGAAGGCCACTGCGGCCAATGCCGCGCCCACGCCGAGAATCATGCCCATATTGGGCAGATTGTTGTATTTCTCCGACAGGGTGTCGTAGAGCCAATCTTTGGCTTCGCCGAACATGGCGAGCATGCCGATGAGCACAATCAGGGCGAAAGCCAGGAGGTCGATGATGCGCTCGGTCACCACCGTGCCCAGCGATTTCTCCATGGGGATGTTTTCGCTGGTGCGAAGGGTGGCGCAACGCATCACTTCGCCGGCGCGGGGGAAGGCCAGGTTGCCTAGATAGGCGATGACCACCGAGCCAAAGGTGTTGTTAAGGCCCGGATGGAGGCCTATGGGGTTGAACAGCAGACGCCAGCGTAAGGCACGCATAAGGTGGCTCAGGAGGCTGCAGGCCACACAGGCGAGCACCCATAGGTAGTCGGCTTTGAGAAACGACTGCCAGATGGCGGCTTTCTGCTGCGGGTCGAGTTTCAGCAGGAACCAATAGATGAAGAAAAAGCCAATGCCCAGAAAGACAATCATCCGTATGATGTCTTTCCACTTGCTTTTTTTATTTTCTCTTTGGGTCACAGGCGGTTGTTATTGGGGAATATCACCGTCGGGGTCCAATGCTTGGCCTCTTCGAAGTCCATGCTGGCATAGCTCACGATGATGACGAGGCTGCCCACGGGGGCTTTGTGGGCGGCGGCACCGTTGAGGCAGATGACGCCGCTGCCGCGTTCGCCCTTGATGGCGTAGGTCGTGAAGCGTTCGCCGTTAGTGATGTTGTAGATGTCTACTTTTTCGTTCTCAATGATATTGGCAGCCTCCATCAGCGCTTCGTCGATGGTGATGCTACCGATATAGTCGAGGTCGGCCTCGGTGACCGTCACTCGGTGGATTTTCGATTTCAGTACTTCTATGGTCATTCTTCTTTTAGAATAAAATCCAATATAAAAGCATGCACACCAGCAGGGTGTAGAGCATGATGCGGGTGGCGGGGATGGGCTTCATATAGTCCTTGTCGGCCACGTCGAAACGGCGTTTGATTTTGGTTGAGCGCTTTTTGAAGTCGCGCATCCGCTCGGCGCCGTTTGCTGAAGAGGTGGTGCTGTCGTCGGAGGTGGCGAAGCGGGGCTGGTAGTTGAAGGTGGGCATCTCGCGCTTGCGGAAGAGGTCCTTCCACGTCAACCCATGCCGTTTTTCCTCGCGGTCGATTTCGCGCACGCGCTGCTGGAAGTATGCCAATTCGCTGTCGGCCGAATCTGACGGATTGGCCATCTCGGGATTGTCTGGAAGGTCCTTTGACTCGAATTCGGCTTCCATTTCCCTGAGCATGCGCTCGTCGGCATACTTCTGTTTCAGGGCCTCCCACTTCTCCTTCTCGGGGTCGTAGAAGCGAGGCTGGTAGCGGAACTGGCGCGGTTTGGGGGTGTAGAACATCGGCATGACGTCAAAGGCTTTTGTGGTCGGTGATAACGCAATCCATGGGCACATCGTGAGGTTCGACGGGAATCGTGTCCAGCAGTTGGAAGTCATACCCCACACCTATTTTAGCGGCGTTGGGAGTTGATTTCAGCAGGCGGTCGTAGAAACCGCGGCCGCGGCCCATGCGGTTGCCGTGACTGTCGAAAGCCACCCCCGGCACCATGATGAGCTCCACTTTGTCGAGAGCTGTCCATTCGGGAGTGCCTGCGGGTTCGCCGATGCCGAACTGTTCGCCGGCCACCAGGCATTCGGGGCCGGTATACTGACGCAGCACCAGGTCGTCGCCGACCACGCAGGGCAGCAATACCACCTTATCCTTGTACCAGCGGTTCACAAAAGCATGCGTCTGCACCTCGTCGGCCATTGACCAATAGAGCAGAACCACCTTGGCTTGAGCAAAAAGAGGAGACTGCTCCACACGGCGCATGATGACCTCCGACCGGCGGAGTTTTTCCTCCGCCGGCACGGCGCGCTTCAGGTCGCGCATCTGTTTTCTAACCGCGGTCTTGTCCATCTAGAAGGGCAGGTCGTCGTCGGGATTGGAGTTCATCTGCGGGGCGGCAGCGAAGTTGGCGGTGGGAGCTGCGGGTTGGGCGGGAGCTGCGGCCGGCTGTGCGCCTGCGGGTGCGGCGCCCTGCCAGGCATAGCCGTTGGCGGCGGGCATCTGTCCCGGCACATAGGGTTGGATGCGCGAAGCGCGCAGGTCGGTGTACCATTTCTCGTTGAACTCGCGGCTCTCGGGCGAGAAGGTCACCTGCACGGGGCTACCCATGGGTATATTCTTGGCCATAGCCACGCGTTCTTCGCCAAAGGCGGTGAAAGCCACTTTGCGGGGATATTCGCCGTCGGTCTCGATAACAAAACCGCCGCGTACCCACGGGCCGCGGGGTGATTCGCCCGACACTTCGGGCAGAAGCTGAATCAATTTGCCTGTGATTTCCATTCTTACTATATTTTTATTGTTATTATTATCAATAATTTATGCTCCGACCACCGCCGGATGCAATTGTACAAAAATAGTCAAAAAAATCCAACCCGCAAAATATTTTTTTCAACACTAGGATTAGTGAATGGTGAATAGTGAATGGAAGAGTGGGGGAGGAAAATGTTTTTTGTATTATTCATTTTTTTTCGTATCTTTGCAAATTGAACCAATAAGTATACTCGAATGTAGAATTCTGATTACCAAGGAGGTGCTATATGATTGAAACGATACAGTACAAGTCAATCCGATGGCTTGACATCACCAATCCTAGTGAAGACGACTACCGTCTGCTGTTGGAAGACTATCATTTCCACCCTTTGGATATCGAGGACTGCCGGGGTACCAACCAGCGTCCGAAAATCGACGAGTATGACGACTACTATTTCCTCATTCTCCACTTTCCTTATTTCGACAAAGGCAACAAATTTATCCGTATCCGCGAGGTGAAGATCTTCTGGGGACGCGATTTTATTATCACCGTTGGGAAGGCCCATTGGGTGGTGAAGAAGTTTTTCGACGAGATACAGGAAGACCTGCAGGAAGGCGATGAGGAGACGCAGGAGATGTTGGCTACCAGCGACCAATTGCTCTATCACATACTGAACCGTCTGATGTTGGAAACCAATACGTTGGTTCAGCGTGTGGGTGCCGAAGTGGACTTGATCAACTACGATATTTTCAACAAGCGAGCCCGCTCCATCATCGAGCAGATTTCTGTTACACGGCGAAACACCATCCTTCTCAACACCACCTTCAAGCCGCAGCTGCGTGTGTTGCACATGTTTGAGAGTGGCGGCATCAAAGGGTTTGTCGATCCCGATGTTCTGGACATGGAAGACTACTGGGGCAACATTTTGGACCAGTATCAGAAGATGTTCGACTCCATTGAGGATTTTGGAGAATTGATTGAAGGTCTCTCGCAGACGTTCGACTCGTTGCTGACCAACCGCACCAACGATATCATGCGGGTGCTGACCTATTTCTCGACCATCATGCTTCCGTTGACGGTGGTGGCCAGTTTGTTCGGTATGAATGTGGACTTTCCCTTCGTCACCAGCACCACAGCCTTCTGGGTCATCATCGGAGTGATGGTGCTGATGATTGTCGGTCTGATGTTCTTCTTCCGCAAGATGACGGGGAGATAGTGAGTTTTTTTTACGCCGCTACCTCCCTCTCGCTGGCGAGCGGCAATCTATAAATCCAGGTGATTCTTTCTTTTTATCAAGAATTAGAGAATCGTTTTTTTAGTGAATAGTGAACGATTAATAGTTAATAGATAATAGTTAATAGTTAATAGTTAATGGTGAATTGTGAATAGACGGGATAGAAACCACGAATCGGGCGAGGAATTGGGTTTATTGGTGGAGGCAAAAAATAAATCAGGGGTGTCCTGTTGGGGCACCCCTGATTGATGTTAGGGTTAGGATTAGTCGCCGAGCTTATTTGCTTATGCGGCCACCTTTGGATGCATTGTAGAAGATACGGAGAGCACCGGCTTTGCGGAGTTCCTGCTTGATGTCGGTAACCATGCCCATGCGCACCTGCTTGTCGGCCTTGATGGCGGTGGTAAGCTGGGGACGGTCGGCTTCGGGGCGCTGTTCGCGCTCTTGCTCGACAAAGGCGATGATGTCGGACACTTCGGAAATCTGGTCGTTGAGCTGGATACGGGGTTCGGTACCGTATTTTTTCTGTTGGTCTTGGATAGGAACACCGACATTGATGTAGCTCACGAGACTTTTCTTAGCCAGTTTGGTCACTTCGGAACCTTGAGGAGGGATGATCTTCACGTAGAGGGAACTCTCGCGCATGGTGGTGATGACCATGAAGAAGAACAGCAGCATGAAGATAATGTCGCTCATGGAGCCCATGTTGAGGGCGGGCGTTTCTTTAGCCTTTTTACCAGTAAAACGTGCCATTATTTACCTCCTATTTTAGTAGGCTCGGCCTCGGAGATAGCCATGGGGATGGCAGTCTCGACGGCTTTGCGTTGTGGATCACTAAGGTCGGCAAGGTGTTTGCCGAAGCGGGCGGTAGCCAGTTCGTCGCGCATTTCGTTGATGGCGGCAGTCAACTCGTTCTGCACTTGGAGGTACATGTCATAGGAAGTACCGCGGTCGTTGCGGAGGGAGATGACGCCTTTGGAGACGTCGTATGTGCCGAGGAGGTCGATGGGTGTTGGGGTCTTCTCAGGCATATAGGAGAGGTTGTTGGGGTTGCCGAGGAATTCCTTGGCACGATCCTTCAAGTCCTCAATGCGGCCGTACTCGGTGTTGAAGAGCAACCGGTCGTCCTTGTTGACCATCACGACAAAGATATTGCGCTCGTGAACTTCTGGGGCTTCTGCATCCTCGGGAAGGGGAGGAGGCAGCTTACGTGCGATACCCATATCGGAGTTGATGTTGGAGACCATGAGGAAGAAGGCCAGCAACAGGAACGAGATATCGGACATCGAACTTGTATTTAATCCAGGAGTTTTTCTAGCCATATCTTATTTCTTTTTTAAAGATTTAGCGACTTCAGCATAGATGATGCAGCCAGCGGCGCCGATCACGAGGATGTAGACGAGGATGCAGGCAGCACCGATGAGTTTGGAGGTACCCTCAGAGGTACCGCTCTTTTCCATCAAGGCGGGGGTCACGTCGTTGCCTTTTGCCAGCAGGAAAGCGGCGACACAGGCGACGATGGCGACACCGAGGATGATGAAGAACCTCTTAGCGTAGCCGGGGACATTCTTGAAGCGGTCGGCCAGTTTGACGCAGAGGAAGATGACGATGGCAACGATGGAGATGGCCACCAGGGCGACGAGGATCCAGTAGATGGTATCGAAGAGACCACCTGCCTGGACGTCGGCCAGGGTCTTCACCTCGCTGCCGTTGTTCATGGCAAAGACAATAGCCAGCACGAAGCAGAGCAGGGCGATGCCAAGACCAACGAAGGTGATGAGTTTATCAGTTTTTTCTTTCATGATTGTTTCTCTTTTAATGTTAATGTTTAACGTCTAGCGTTTCCCGTTCAAAAGAGAAAGCAATTATTTGTGGTATTTCACGAGGATGTCCATGAAGGAGATGCTGCCATCTTCCATCTGGTCGACAAGGCTCTCGATTTTGGTGAGGATGTAGTTGTAGAAAATCTGAAGGATGATAGCGACGATAAGACCGAAGATGGTGGTCAACAGAGCCACTTTCATACCGCCGGCGACGACGGTCGGGCTGATATCACCAGCGACCTCGATGTCATCGAAGGCCTGCACCATACCGACGACGGTGCCGAGGAATCCGAAGGAAGGAGCAAGGGCGATGAACAGGCCAATCCAGGTGAGGTTGTTCTCGAGGCGGGCCATCTGGACACCACCGTAGCTGGTGACGGCTTTTTCGACGTTCTCGAGGCCCTGATCCATGCGGTCGAGACCCTGATAGAAGATGCTGGCCACGGGACCTTTGGTGTCGCGGCAGAGCTCTTTGGCGCCCTCATAGTTGCCGTTCTTGACGTTGTCCTCAATGCCGTTGAGGAGTTTCTTCACATTGGTGGTGGCCATGTTGAGGTAAAGGATACGCTCGATGACGAGGGCCATACCGAAAATGAGGCAGAGGAGCACGGGGGTCATCCAACCGGCACCACCCTGGATGTACTTCTCTTTGAGCACCTGGTGGAAGGACTTGGTGGTCTCTTCGGCAGGGGCTGCGGTCTCTTCGGCAGCGGTCTCAGCGACGGCTTCTGCTTGAGCAGCGGAGTCGGCGGTGGCGGCAACCTGTTCGGTGGCTTCAGTCGTTGTGGCATCCTGTGCCATCACGCCATTGAAGTTGGCAAATGTCAATAAACCTACTATTGACATCAAAGCAAATACTTTTTTCATGATGTGTTAGTGTGTTGATTATTAAATTATTGTTTATAATTCCGTTATTTTAATTCATTGTGCAAATATACACCTTTTTTCTAATTCCACCAAAAAATATCACATTTTTCTTCCATTTAATGTTTCCAGAAGTTCGCGGAGTGGTTTTTTCAGCGCTTCGTCGGCATGGATTTCGTCGAGTTTCAGGCGTGCTGTTTCGAACTCGGCGGAGATGTTTTTTTCGATGGTGTTTTTGAGGTTGAGTGTTTCGTAGAGTGCCAGCACGCGGTGCACTTTCTCTTCCTCGTCCATATTGTCCTTGGAGGCGAAGAGGGCCAGCAGCTCTTTTTTCTGGTTCCCGTTGGCTTTTTCCAGTGCCGTCAGGGGGAGGAAGGAAATCTTGTTGTCGCGGATATCCTGGCCGGTTTTTTTGCCGAATACGGCGGTGTCGCCGTAGCCGTCGAGCAAGTCGTCCTGCATCTGGAAAGCGAGACCGAGGTGGATGCCGAAGGAGTAGAGTTTTTCGACCTCGCTGGCGGGTGCCTCGGCATAGAGGGCGCCAATCTTCAGCGCTCCGGCCAATAGTACGGCGGTCTTTTGGCGAATCATGTCCATGTAGTCGTCCAAACTTACCTTGGCCAGCCCTAGCCGTTCGAAATTCATGTCTTTCTGTTGCCCTTCGCACACCTCGATGGCGGTTTCGTTGAAGCATTGCAGTATTTCTTGCAGATGTGGCGAGGATTGGCGGAGGAAATAGCGCCAAGCCAGGGCGAACATGGTGTCGCCGCTGAGGACGGCGGTGTTCTCATCCCACTTGAGGTATACTGTTGGTTGTCCGCGTCGCAGCGGCGAGCGGTCCATGAGGTCGTCGTGGAGGAGAGTGAAGTTGTGGAAGGTCTCGATGCCGAGGGCGGCATCGCGCACCTTGCTTTCGTCGCCGCCGAAAAGGGCGTTGGCAGCCAGAAGCATGGTTGGACGTATGCGTTTGCCGCCTAAACGAAGAGTGTATTCGATAGGGGCATAGAGTTCATGGGGTTCGGCGTCGAATTGCTCGGCGTCGAAGATGGCGCTTACTTGGTCGAGGTAATATTTTATATTATTCATATTTAATTTATATATGGTTCAATAGGCAATACCATGCTGAGTACACCATTTTTGGGCGCCTTTGTGGCCCAGTTTGGCAGCACGCTTGTAGTTTGCCTGTTCGCGTTTGGGTTGTTTCTGTTTGGCGTAGAGTTCGGCGATGCGGACATAGGTCTCGGCGTCTTTCTTGTTGATTTCTACAGCGCGTTGGTAGTTGCGAATGGCCTTTCCGAATTCGCCCATCTCGGCGTAGGTGCGACCCATGAGGCGGAACGATTCGTTCTGTTTGGGGTTGATGCGAGAGGCGGTACGGTATTGGGCCAGAGCTTCGCGATATTCTGCTTTGCTGAAGTAGATGTCGCCAAGACGGTTGTAGGCGCTGACGTAGGTGCTGTCGTATTTGATGACTGTTTCCAAGCACTCGATGGCACTTTCCTTTTCGCCCTTGAGGAGGTAGGCCCATCCAAGACAATAGATGAGCTTGATGGAGTTGCGCTCCACCTTAAGTCCTTTCTTAAGGGTGTTGATGGCCAAGTCGTAGCTGTTGCGATAGCAATACATGGTGCCCAGGTTGAAGTATGCATCGATGTTTTTCGGGTCGGCCTGTATGGCTTTGCGGAAGGTTGTTGTGGCTTCGTTGTCGTTGCCCTTATAGAAGTAGATGATGCCTGTAACGTTGAGTGCGCGGGCCGATTTGGGGTCTTCGGCCTGTGCTTTGTGTGCCCAGGAGGAGGCGTTGGTGTAGTTTTCGTCGACGCAGTATACCATAGCGAGCGATGCCATTGCCGAAGCCCGGAGGGCGCTGTCGGCGGGGGCGGAGCGTTCGATGGCTTTCTCGGCTGCTTTCTTGGCGCCTGCCCAGTCGCGCATTTCGCATAGGCATTCGGCCAGGTGGCTCATGGCGGAAGCGCTGCTGTCGGCTTTGGCCAGCCAGGATGCCGCTTCGGCAAAGTGCTCCATACGCTGCAGAAGAATACCCAGGTGCAATCGGGCTTGTGCATTGGTATCTACGGCCTCGCGGTAGTAGCCGATGGCAAGGTCGTTCAGTCCTTTGCTGTCGGCGTTAAGGCCTTTCTCGAGGCTGCCTTGGGCGGTGGCGCCCAAGGCAAGCAGGGAGATGCAGATGGTGATGAGCAGTTTGCGCATCGTCATGTTATTATCCGAGGTTCTCTATCTGGGCTTTCAGGGCTGCGATCTTTGTCTCGGCGTCGCGTTGCTTGTTGCGTTCTTTCTCGATGACAGCGGCGGGAGCGCCGTTGACGAATTTCTCGTTAGAGAGCTTCTTCAGCACGCTGGCCAAGAAACCTTCGGCGTATTTCAGTTCTTCGTTCAGTTTCTTCAGTTCGGCCTCTTTGTCGACGTTCTGGCTCATGGGCACGAAACATTCGGTGGTGCCAATCATGAAACTCAATGCGCCGGCAGGCTTTTCGTTGACGGCTTCCACCTTGCCTACATTGGCAAGTTTGCGGATGATCCCCTCGAAGTGGGAGACCTGGAAGCGGTCGTCTTTGGCGATGTAGCTGACGTCGAGAGTCTCTTTGGGTGAGAGGTTGCGGGTGTTGCGGATGTTTCGCACGCCGGCGATGACCTCGCGGGCGGTGTCTAATTCGTCGAGCATGCGCTGGTCGAAGAAAACGCTGGTGGGCATGTGCTGGTTCATGATGCTGTAGTTGGCATTGATGAACGCTGCCTGCTCGTCGCTCTTGCCGAACCCTTGGAGGATGTGCCATATCTCTTCGGTGACGAAGGGCATGAAGGGGTGCAGGATGAGCATAAGGCGGGAGAAGATGTCGACGGTGGCATCGTATGTCTCGCGGTCGATGGGGGTGCCATAGGCGGGTTTCACCATTTCCAGGAACCAGGAGCAGAAGTCGTCCCACACCAGTTTGTAGCTGGTCATGAGCGCCTCGCTCAGACGATACTGCTCGAAGTCTTTCTCGATCTCTTCCAGCACTTGTGCCATGCGCTGTTCCATCCATTGGACGCTGGTGGCATTTTCTTTGCTCTGCTGCAGGTCGCCGATTTGCCAGCCGCTGACCAGACGGAGGGCGTTCCACATCTTGTTGCTGAAGTTGCGGCCTTGTTCGCAGATGGCTTCATCGAAGGGCAGGTCGTTGCCTGCGGGGGCGGTGAGGAGCATGCCCATACGTACGCCGTCGGCGCCGTATTTCTCCATGAGCATGATGGGGTCGGGGCTGTTGCCGAGTTGTTTGCTCATCTTGCGGCCCAGTTTGTCGCGCACGATGCCGGTGAAGTATACGTTGTGGAAAGGAATCTCATCGCGGAATTCTTCGCCGGCCATAATCATACGAGCGATCCAGAAGAAGATGATGTCGGGGGCGGTGATGAGGTCGGCGGTGGGGTAGTAGTATTTTATTTCCTCGTTGTCGGGGTTGCGGATGCCGTCGAAGAGGGAGATGGGCCACAGCCAGGAGCTGAACCAGGTGTCGAGGACATCCTCGTCTTGGCGGAGTTCGCCTGTGAAGTTGTATTTCTCGGCGGCAATCTTCTTGGCTTCTTCTGCGTTGAGAGCCACGATGGTTTCCACCTTGCCGTTCACGTCGAGGTACCATGCCGGTATGCGGTGTCCCCACCACAGCTGGCGGCTGATGCACCAGTCTTTGATGTTCTCGAGCCAGTGGCGGTAGGTGTTCTTGAACTTGGCGGGGTGGAACTTGATGGTGTCGTTTTCCACCACCTCAAGTGCTTTCTTCGCCATATCGTCCATCTTCAAGAACCATTGTGCAGAGAGCTTGGGTTCGATGACAGCGTCGGTACGCTCGGAATGGCCCACTTTGTTGGTGTAGTCTTCGATCTTCTCGATGAGGCCGGCCTCTTCGAGGTCTTTGACAATCTGCTTGCGGCAGGTGAAGCGGTCCATGCCTACATACTTGCCGCCATGTTCGTTGAGGGTGCCGTTGTCGTTGAAGATATCGATGCTCTCGAGGCCGTATTTCATGCCGAGGTTGTAGTCGTTGATGTCGTGTGCCGGAGTGATTTTCAGGGCTCCGGTGCCGAATTCGCGATCCACATATTCGTCCATGATGATGGGCACCACACGGCCCACGCCGGGCACGATGACTTTCTTGCCCTTGAGCCATTGGTAGCGTTCGTCCTCGGGATGGACGCATACAGCGGTGTCGCCCATGATGGTTTCGGGGCGGGTGGTGGCCACGACGATGTATCTGTCCTCGCCTTCCACATAGTAGCGGAGGTAGAACAGTTTGCCGTGCGACTCTTTGTAGATGACCTCCTCGTCGGAGACGGCGGTGAGGGCTTGGGGATCCCAGTTGACCATGCGCACGCCGCGATAGATGAGACCCTTGTTGTAGAGGTCGACGAAGACGCGCATCACGCTCTCATAGCGGATGTCGTCCATGGTGAAGGCGGTGCGGTCCCAGTCGCAGCTGGCGCCGAGTTTGCGGAGCTGCTTGAGGATGATGCCGCCATACTGTTCCTTCCATTCCCATGCATGCTTCAGGAATTCGTCGCGGGAGAGGCTGCGTTTGTCGATACCTTTCTCAGCAAGCATCTTGACGACCTTGGCCTCGGTGGCGATGGAGGCGTGGTCGGTGCCGGGCACCCAGCAGGCGTTCTTGCCCTGCATGCGGGCGCGGCGCACCAGCACATCCTGGATGGTGTTGTTGAGCATGTGGCCCATGTGGAGCACACCAGTCACGTTGGGCGGCGGAATCACCACCGTGTAGGGCACGCGGTGGTCGGGTTCCGAGTGGAAGAGTTTCTTGTCAAGCCAGAATTGATACCATTTGTCCTCGATGGCACGAGGGTCGTATTTCGATGCTAATTCCATTATTGACGATTGTTTTTATTTTTCTTGTTTTGATAGTATTTCTCCGCGTCGTTGGTCCATTTGTTGGTGTTGCTGGCAGGGATGGAGAGGCCGATGCCGAAGTTGATACCGTTGAGTTCATTGAATTTGGGGACGATCTCGTAACCCACGGAGAAGTGGACCATCCACATGTTGATGACGACGGTGGGGGCCATGGTGAAGTAGGTGTTGCTTTCCTTAACCCATGTGGCCGTAGCGGCATCGTAGAGGACATCCTTGGCCTTGTCCATGCCGAGTACCAGCATGGGACGGAACGAGATGGCGCCGATGCCGATGACGTCCTCGTCGAAGTTGTAACCTATCCATCCGCAGCGGAGCGACCATGTGGGTTCGCGGTATTCGTTGGCGGAGATGTCGAAGCGGGCGCCATCTTCGGCCCAACCTATCGAAAGGAACGATCCTCCGGCGAGGGAGATACCGTAGTGGTAACCGGGCTGGTAGCTGTAGCCAATAATCTTTGACCAGTCGCTCTTAAGCGAGAAAGGGTTGACTTTTTGGTTGTTCTGCTGTGCGAAAGCGGTGGCCATTAACGAGAGCATGGCGACGAAAAGAATACTTTTTTTCATATTCGTATGAGTGTTAAATCTGATTTATAATATATTAATTTAATTTGTTCCTTGTTTCTAAACTGCAAAGATACATTTTTTTTCTAAATGCGACAGATAATGTTGAAAAATTATCTGTTTGCTCAGAAGCGCGAGAAGGGGTGCTTCCGCCACCACATGATGAGCAGGAAACCGATGAGCATGCCCGCCAGGTGGGCGAAGTGGGCCACACCGTCGTAGGAGTAGAAGATGCCCTGCAGCAGTTCGATGACAATCATGCCGGTGATGAACCATTTGGTCTTGATGGGCATGAGGAAGTAGAGGTAGATGTATTCGTTGGGGAAGGTCATTCCGAACGCCAGGAGCAGGCCGTAGACGGCGGCGGAGGCGCCGACGGTGACATGCATTCCGGGGAGGAACATGTAGATCAATCCCGCCCCGATGCCGCATGCCATGTAGTAGATCAGGAATCGTTTTGTGCCCCAGAAGTTTTCCATTGCAGCGCCGAACATCCAGAGATTGAACATGTTGAAGAGTATATGGCTGAAGTTGGCGTGCATGAACATATAGGTCAGCGGCTGCCAAGGTTGCAGCATGTGGGTGTCGAAGCTGTAGAGTGCTAGGATATTGGCCAAGTATATACCTTGCCGTTGCAGCACATAGTCGGTTGCAAAGACGAGGGCGTTGATGATGAGCAGGTGTTTGACTGCCGTCGGCAGTAGGCTGAATCCGCGGGGTTGGTACTGTGCCATAGTGACTATTTTAGAATTTCTTCGGGTTTGACAACGGTGATAATTTTTTTGCCGCCAGGCGATGTCTCCGGCATGGGGCAGGCGAAGAGGTCCGCCACCAGCTGTTGCATTTCCTCCTGGCTGAGGGTGGTGCCGGCTTTCACGGCCATTTGGCGCGCCAGCGAGGCGCAGAGGGTTTGTGTGCGGTTGTTGTATTTTTGTAGTGTGGCGCTCTTGTAGTCGGTGAGGATGTGGTCGAAGGTCACCTGCAGCTCGCTCTCCTTGAAGTCGGGGGGTGTGGCTGTGACCACAAAGGTGCATTGTCCTACGGGATCGATGGCGAATCCATGCTCGCGAAGGTCGGGCAGCAACTCACCGAAGAGGTCGGCGTCGGCAGGCGTAAACTGGCAGTTGACAGGGAAGAGCAGCGCCTGCGAGGTCGGGGCGAAGCTCACCTGTTGAGTGAGTCGTTCGTACAGCACGCGCTCGTGAGCCCGCTGCTGGTCGATGATGGCCAAGCCCGACGACAGGGTGGTGACGATGTAGCGCCCTTGCACCTGCATGCAGGTGTTGGAGGGGAGGGTGGGAGAGGGGGCGGCGGGTTTGAGCGGCAGCGAGAGGGCGTTGATGTCATCGTCCATCAGGGAGGGGGTGTCTGACCTTTCGTTCATCTTCTCCGTCTTCACACTTCCTTTCGATCCCGAGAACGGATTGTAGTTGGGGTTGTAGCTGATCCGCGGCTCTGGTGGCATGTAGCCCTTTGGTGCAGGCGGTATGTTGAACTCCTCCGGCGTGTCGAATTCCAGCTCGGTGGCCAGCGTGAACTGCCCCAGCGCCTTCTTCACCGCCGAGCGCAGGATGGCGAACATGGCGTGCTCGTCGACGAATTTCACCTCGGTCTTCGTGGGGTGGATGTTGATATCTATGCGTGCGGGGTCTACCTGCAAGCCGATGAAATAGCTGGGGTAGGAATGCTCCGGGAGCAGGTCGCTGTAGGCTTTCTCCACCGCTGCGCTCAGGGCTGCATGCTTGATGAAACGCCCGTTGACGAACAGGTACTGCTCTCCACGAGTCTTGCGCGAGAATTCGGGCTTACCCACGAACCCTTTAATCTTCAGCAGGTCTGTCTGTTCCTCCATGTTGAAGAAGCGCTCCTTGTAGTTGTTGCCGTAGAGCCCGGCGATGCGTTGAAGCATGCTCCCCGGCTGCAGATCGTAGAGCAGACGTCCGTTGCTGGTCAGGCTGAAGCCCAAGTCGTAGTGTATCAGCGTCACGCGGCGGAACACCTCCTCGATATGGCTCATTTCCACGCTGTCTTTTTTCAGGAAATTCCTTCGTGCCGGCACATTGAAGAAAAGGTTCTTCACCGCCAGCGATGTCCCGGGTGCGCAAGCTGTGGGGCGCTGATCTGTAATCTGCGACCCCTCGATGCGCACCTCTGTGCCCAGCTCGCTGTCGTGCATGCGAGTGCGCAATTCCACCTGTGCGATGGCCGCTATGGAGGCCAGCGCCTCGCCGCGGAAGCCCATGGTGTGGATGGCGAAGAGGTCGTCGGCCTTGTGTATCTTGCTGGTGGCATGGCGCTCGAAGCAGAGGCGTGCGTCGCTGTCGCTCATGCCGCATCCGTTGTCCACCACCTGTATCAGGGTGCGCCCGGCATCCTTCACCACCAGGTCGATCTGTGTGGCGCCAGCGTCCATGGCGTTCTCCAGCAGCTCCTTGACGGCGCTGGCGGGGCGGTCCACCACCTCGCCGGCCGCTATCTGGTTGGCCACGCTGTCGGGCAATATGTTGATGATATCCATCCTTTTTTCCTTATCGCTTACTTCTTGTTCCTTTTCTCGTAGTCGTCGAGGAATCCCATCAGGCTCTTGATGGGGATTACCTTGTTCATGATGATGTCGCGCCGCCAGTTGAGTATGATCATCGTGGGGGCGCCATGCACATTGTAGGCCTCCTGGTAGTCGATGTTCACGTTAGGCCCGCCGACGTTCACCCAGCGGAAGTCGTGTTCTCTCACATATCGTTTCCATTTCGGCACGTCGCTCTCGTAACCCACGGCGTAGACCTCGAAGCGTTTCTCGCCCTTGGCCACCATGTCGTCGTAGAGTTTCTTCAGCTCCGCGCTCTGCTCCTGGCAATGGTGGCAGTCGGGGTCCCAGAACCAGAGTATCACGTAGGGTGTGGGGAAGCGGTGGCTCGAAATCCAGTCTTCCTGGTTCGGGCTCTGGTTGGTGTCGGCCATCCACAGCTCCTGTCCGTGGGCGCCGATGAGGCTCTGCTTGATACGGTTGTAGTTGTAGCGCATATTGGTCAGCGTTCCCGGCAGGACCCACGGGCAGCGTCCCGCGAGGTAGTATTTCTCCGCCAGGTGGCACCACACGGCGTCCCACCCGATGTTGCGCGTAGAGCGGTAATAGCGCGGCTCTATGTGGTCGAACACATAGCGCAGCATCGCTGTGTCGTCGCCGATGCGTGCTGCCAGCCGGTCGATTTCCTTGATGATGGTGTCGCTGTCGGCGTGGTAGAGTTGTCCGAAGAAGAAGTAGTTCATTTTGCTGTACAGATTGGGAGTGTGCTTCAGGTACTGGAATCGCTCCTTGCCGCTCTTCACCCGCCAGCTGCTGCTCTGGTCGTCGAAATAGCGGTCCCAGTAGTGTGTGCGGAAATAGTAGGGCTTATCGGTCACCGAGTCGGGCACATTGGCGTCGTCGAAGAAATTCAGCAGGTCGAAGTACAGCTGAGGCTTCTTCGGATGGCGTGTCTTCTCTTCGAAAGCCTTCATCGTCTCCACCAGTTCCTGCTCCTCTTTTTCGGCCTGTTCCTTGGTGGCGGGGTCATCCTTGCGCTTGCGTATCTCTTTCAGCTCGGCTACGGCCTCGTCTTCGGTAGCCATGTAGGCGAACATCTGGCTGTTGGCCTCGCTGCCCTTCACCTTCACCGACGAGGGTGTCAGTTTCTCGTCGGCGCTGATGGTGAACTGGCGGCTGTCGTCGATGACGAAGTTGCCCACGGCTTTTTCACCGTCCTGGTGCACGAGGGCGTAGATGCCGCGTGCCCATGTCCGCTTGCCGCTGAAGGTGAAGCTTCCGTCCTTCTGTATGCGTGCCGTATCCAGCACCTGCAGCTGGTCGCGGAAATGGCGGGCGATATACAGCGTGCTGTCCTTCAGTCCCTCCAGCTTGAAAGTCATCCGGTAGCTTTGGGCCTCGGTGCCGAAGGCAGCGCCGATCATCAGCGTCAGTATCAAGAAACGTCTCATTCCAGTCGTCATTCTATTCTTCTTTTTTTTTGGGGTTGTCGGCCTTCTTGCCGATTTGTTTTAAATGATAAAAACGCCCGTATCTCTAATTTATTGTGTCCCCACTCCGAATTGTTGATAACTTTTTTCCGTCTTGACCGCACTTCCCCTAATCAGCTGTCCTGCTGCCACTTTCCCAGCCCCTTCTCATGTGGTATCCAGAGAAGTGAATGAAAATCTATTTGTGTGTGGGGGAACCTACATGGACAGCGAGGCTGTGAAGACGATGGTGACGTTGTCCCGCGGTTCCGGCAGGTGGTAGAAGGCATCCTCGGGTGTCAGGCGGTAGGCTACTGCCAGGCCCCAGTCGACCTGGCCCCAGCGCAGGATTCCGTCGATGCCGGCGCCCACTTCGGCGATGCCCTTGTCGGGGCTGAGGTTGGGGTATTTCTCCATCTCGCCCCAAGCGGCGTCGAAGATGACGAAGGGGCGTGGGGCGGTGCCGACTCGGAAGAGGATGCTGTTGTAGGTGAAGAGGGGACGGCTGAATCCAAAGCGCAGGCAGGTGAGGACGAACCGGTTGGCGAAGAACTCGTCGACCCGGGCGGTGAGCAGGGAGCGTTCGAAGAAGATGGCGCTGCCGCTGGTGCCGCCGAGGTTGAAGAGGCGGCTGAAGGGGGTCCCGTTGAAGGTGAGGCCGCCTTGGGCGTAGACTTGGAAGTTGATGATGTGGCCGATGGGGAACACCTGGTCGTACTGCAGCAGGAGGCGTACGAAGTAGCCCGTGTCCACCCACCACTCGCCGGTGGAGTAGCCTGCCGTGAGATCGCCGCGAAGGCCGATGTTGTGCTCGAAGAAGAGGCGTGCTTCGGCGAAGCGTGCATGCTCCAGGGCGTCCCAATCGGCATCTGTCTGGGGGTAGTAGATATAGGCCAGGTCGTGGAGCTTGCGCTCGTCGGAGAGGCGCATCTCGAAGCCTGCCTGCATGTTGCGTGAGACCTTCTGGGAGTAGCCCGCGGTGAGGCGGCGAGTGTCGCTGAAGAGACGGTTCATGAAGGAACCCGAGGCGTTGAAGTTGATGAGGTTGTAGTTGTTCATGGTGCGGGTGGCCTCGGGGGTGAGGTCGTGGAAGAAGGCGGTGTAGACCTTGCCTTGGTGCTTGAGGTCGGTCCAATAGTAGGCGTCGGCGCCCCATTTGAAGCGTTGGTCGGCGTAGCCGTAGCCGAAATAGGCGCCCACGGAGAGGCGGTCGAAGAACGACGGCGGCTTGGACATGAGGTCCAGGTCGTTGGCTACATAGCCGTAGCGCATGCCGAATCCCCAGCGCGATTTCTCGTACTGGTTGTAGTTGTACACGCGGTCGAGGTCCAGATAGAGCGGCACTCCGAGGGAGCGGTGCAGCGGCACCAGCTGTGCCTGCAGGGTGCTGCCGCAGAGCATGGCCGCAAAGGCAAGTAGAAGTGTTTTCTTATTCATAATCGGGGTGCAAAAATACGCTTTTTTTTCCATAGTATAAGTTTTTTTTGTATATTTGCAAATCAATATTTGTTCAAAAAATCAAATAACAATCAAATATGCAGAGAGATACACAAATCTTTGACCTCATCCAGAAAGAGCGTGAGCGTCAAACCAAAGGCATCGAGCTGATTGCCTCTGAGAACTTCGTCAGCGACCAGGTGATGGAAGCCATGGGCTCCGTCATGACCAACAAATACGCCGAAGGCTATCCCGGCAAGCGCTACTACGGCGGCTGCCAGGTGGTCGACCAGAGCGAGACCATCGCCATCGAGCGCGCCAAGAAGCTCTACGGTGCCTGCTGGGCCAATGTGCAGCCCCACAGCGGCGCACAGGCCAACATGGCTGTGTTCCTGGCTTGCCTCAACAGCGGCGACACCTTCATGGGCATGGACCTCAACCACGGTGGCCACCTCTCGCACGGCAGCCCCGTCAACTTCTCCGGTATCAACTACAAGGTGGTTGGCTACCAGGTGAAGGAAGAGACCGGCATGGTCGACTACGAGGACATGGAGAAGAAGGCCCTCGAGCACCACCCGAAGCTGATCATTGGCGGCGGCAGCGCCTACAGCCGTGACTGGGATTGGGCCCGCATGCGCGAGATCGCCGACAAGATCGGCGCCATCCTCATGGGCGACATCAGCCACCCCTCCGGCCTCATCGCCAAGGGCTACCTGAACAATGCCGTGAAGTATTGCCACATCGTCACCACCACCACCCACAAGACCCTCCGCGGACCTCGCGGCGGTATGATCCTCATGGGTGAGGACTTCGACAATCCTTGGGGCAAGACCACCCCGAAGGGTGAGATCAAGAAGATGAGCGCCCTCCTCGACAGCGCCGTGTTCCCCGGCACCCAGGGCGGTCCTCTCGAGCACGTCATCGCCGCCAAGGCCGTCGCCTTCGGCGAGGCTCTGACCGACAGCTACGACCAGTACATCCAGCAGGTGATGAAGAACGCCAAGGTGATGTGCGAGGCCTTCGTCAACAAGGGTTACAAGGTCATCTCCGGCGGTACCGACAACCACCTCATGCTCATCGACCTCCGCACCAAGTTCCCCGAGCTCACCGGTAAGGAAGCCGAGAACGCCCTCGTGGCCGCCGACATCACCGTCAACAAGAACATGGTGCCCTTCGACAGCCGCAGCGCCTTCAAGACCAGCGGTCTGCGCGTTGGAACGCCCGCCATCACCACCCGTGGCCTTAAGGAGGCCGACATGCCCGTCATCGTGGACATGATCGACACCGTCCTCTGCAACCCGACCGACGAGGCCGTCCGCGCCAAGATCACCGGCCAGGTCAACGAGATGATGCAGAACCGTCCTCTCTTCGCTTGGTAGTCGTTGAATGATATAGATTTTAAGGTCCTTAAAGTCCTTAGTGACCTTAAGGACCTTTTTCTTTCTACCTTATGACCAAGGAATACGAGGAATATAAAGCCAACAAGGGCAAGCACAAGACATGTGGCTCCTTGCTGAAGGTATTGGAGATTGTGATTATCATTGGGTGTGTCCTTGCCGGATTGTTCTTCCTTTTGATGGTGGCTTTCCCCAAAGGTCTTTGGGTTGATTTGTTCTGATATTTTTTTTTCTTTGATGGCACTAATCAAATCATACAAAGGCAAGTCGCCCCGATGGGGCAAGGACTGCTATTTCAGCGAGAACGCCACGCTGGTGGGCGATGTGACGCTGGGCAACCAATGCTCGGTGTGGTTCAACGCTGTGGTGCGTGGCGATGTGGCCCCCATCACCATTGGCGACCGCACCAACGTGCAGGACGGATCCTGCATCCATGTGACGCACGACATAGGTCCCACGCATATCGGCAGCGATGTCACCATTGGCCACAATGTCACCCTTCATGCCTGCATCATCCGCGACGGTGCCCTCATCGGTATGGGCGCCACCGTCCTTGACGACAGCGTGGTAGGGGAGGGCTCCATAGTGGCTGCCGGCGCCTTGGTGCTGCAGGGCACCCAGATACCCCCTCACGAGATCTGGGGCGGCGTCCCCGCCAAGTACATCAAGCCCACACGTCCCGGCCAGACGGATAACGCGGCGCACTATGTGGAGTACGCCAAAGAATATATGAATGAATAGTAGCTGGAACGCCCCCTGCCGTTCGCGGTTTCCGTAACTCGTTGTGCCTCATATGGAAAAGAAGCCTCATCATCCCTACTATGCGTTCCGTTCCGGTTGTTCCAATTAAAAATAAGGTATACCCAATTTCCTTCTTTTCTTATATAATTAATTAATAATTAATAATATATATAAGAATAAAGAAAACGGATACCCCTCAAAAAACAACCGGAACAACCGGAACGGAACGCTTAATAACCGGTTGGTTTTATCCTAAAAAGCAATTAATCAGCATAATATATTAATTCCTTACCCCTTCATCATCTTTTAACCAACCATAAAAACCATCAAAAAGTTATCATTTTCTCCTCTAAAAAGCCACAAAAAACTCTCCAAACTGCTCCTCGCCCCCTCCTTCAGCCACCCAAACCGCCCTTCTCCCGCACAAACCCTCGTCGCCGAAATCATCACTCCACACCCCTTTGGAAGCCAATTTGCTCCCAAATACCCATCCTTTTGGCCAAATTCAACTTCGTTAGCGTTATTGGTGATTATATTTAAGGTAACTTCTATTAATTGCCCGTAGGGCATTTCTTTCAATAGCAAATATCTAATTATCAACAATTATACCCCATAGGGGTTTTCTTTTAAGCGTAGTTTATAGAACATCCTTTAACTCACCTATGAACTCCGTATCAAGTCCGAGTCAACTCCGACTCAACTCCGAGTCAACTCCGACTCCTGCCTGGCTCCGAAGGAGACATTGCCTACTAGGGCAGCAGTTCGAAAAAGCCCCTTGTTATCCCCGGATTCGGCCACGAGGTAGCCATTTGGCCACAAGGTTCCTTCCTGGAAGGGTAGGGCATATGAAATTCAGAACCGCTCATGTGAGCTCCCGGGAGGGGTAAACGCATCGGAACGAGGGGTAAAAACGCAGTTTTGGGGCCTTATAGAGGAGATTTTGGATGCTTTTTGTCCCTTTTTCGGGGTTTGCAACTTGGATGTTGGGGCTTTGTTGATGACGTATTTTGCTGAATATTTGCCTTTTATGGGGATTGTTGATTGGGTTGGCCGACAATAGACAGTTACGACAGATGTTTTTTGAGGTGTACGACTATTTCTATTTCTTATCTATATATCTATATATTAATTAGTTATATAATATAAGAAGAGGGTGTTGTCGTTCATTTTTAATTGTCGTAACTGTCTATTGTCGGATTTGGTTATGGAGGATTACCACCAAGAGCAACTTTTCCCTATGAGGCACAATGAGTTAGGTGTACGAAGGTTTTTTTGTGCTGAATATGGATGACTGTCGTAGGGGTTTAAGAATAGGACAAAATGAAGGAAAAGGGTGTAGGATTTGGACATTGGGGTGGTTGTTTGGATGGGGAAGGGTTGTGGAACGGGGATGGGGAGATGATTTTTTGCGAAGCAGGTTTGTGTGGAAGAGGAGGAGTAAGGTGGCTGAAAGAGGGGTTGAGGGTGCGTTTTGTAGGGTGAGGAGTGGCTTTTTAGAGGGAAAAATGGATGTATATTGACATTATTATGGGGTTGGATTGGGGGCGATGGCTGAGAAATGATTTTGTATTTTGCTGATTCTTAGCTACCTGGTGTTTGTATGGCTGGGGTGGATAATTACAATTACAGTAATTACAGTTTGTTTTTGAGGGTATGGCTCTTTCTATTTCTTTATATAAATAATTATATATTAAATATTTATATAGCGTATAAAGCGTATTGTAAGTATCCATTTTTTAACTGTAATTATTGTAATTGTAATTGGACGGGGTGGGCTATGAAGAGAAGGAATAATCATCTTGAAACAGCTAATTTATTTGGGTGCTGGCAATTGCTCCCACGTGTTCCACACAAACTAAAACTGCTTTCACTACACGATTCCACTTATCCATTTTGCTGATGAATCATAACTTTTTTCAAAATTTTAACAATTTTTGCCGAAGATTTAACAAAAAAAATTTGGTGCTATCATCGCTTAGTCGTACTTTTGCAAAATAATTCAAACTCAATCGATATGACTATCCAAGATTTATTACAGGACCCTTTGGTCAAGATGAATGAACGCAATTTTCAGGAACAATTTAAAAAGATTGCAGAGAACTTGTTTAAATACTGCTACATTAAATGTGGAGCAAAAAAGTATTACTTTGCCGAGATAGAGTTCTACTATTACGACAAGAACGAGGAGAATGGATTAAATAAAGAGTGGAATGAAAAAACGTATCCTCGTGATAAGAAATATGCCGGAGAACTTTTCTTCCATTATAGTGGCGTTGATATTTGTTTTGACAGTTCCTATGAAAAAGGCAAGTTTGGTGGTATATTGATTAGAAGTCTGAAAGAAGGCTGCGGGAAATATATTACGGGTCCAACAGTTTGTATGTTGGAAATATTAAATGCTTGCTCTCAAGAAATGCCAAGGCTGGAAATGTTGAACGAAAACAAAGAATACAACATAGATAATCTTTGCAACCCTATAGCCAGGTATGGTATAGAATATGCGAATAAGGAGATGAAAGATGAACCGTTGTGTTTCTTTGACAAAAAATTATATGAGAAATACACTAACAAAGACACCTACAAGGAAACATTTGAAAATGCAAGATGGGATTACAGTAAAAAGAAAGAAGGTCGTCTAAATAGATATTACCATAGGTTTGACTGAAAAGGGGGAAATGAGAGATGATTACAGACGACCTTACTAATACAGTTTACTTCTCGGCATTGTTGCCTGCCGCGTGTCCCAATATGTTTAGGAGTATCTCAGCGGAATTGCGAAAAAGAGGGATTGTTTATAATATCCTATTGGAAACCAAAGATATATGGTGCCGTGATTATATGCCCGTTCAAATGGAAACAGACCGCCTTATTTCTTATAAATATACCCCAGATTATCTTCAAGATAAGAAACATATTAGGCTACAAACTGACCCTGAACAAGTGCTTCAATCCAAATCAAACGAGTTGTTCCGAATCCTACCGGCATCTAAACTAAAAGAAGAAGTAGTCTTTGATGGGTTACGTCCAATAAAAATTATGAGACCTGTGGTTGATTCTATAAAGGTTGATCTTGTAATTGATGGGGGTAATATTGTGAAATGTGGTAACTGTATTGTAATGACAGAGAAGGTGTTTGTGGAAAACAAAGAGAAATCTCGCGATGAGGTAGAACGAATCTTGCGCGATGCTTTTCAATGTGACTTCTTGTTTCTTCCCTGGGACAGGAATGAATCCTTCGGCCATAGCGATGGTATTGTCCATTATGCTGGCAATGGGAAAATACTATTAACAAACTACGATGACATTTCCACATATTTCTATCGCCGTTTCAGGAAGGCTTTAGAGACACGTTTTGATGTTATACCTCTAAAATATAATGTAAAACGGAAACACGCACGCAGTTGGGCATATATCAACTTCTTGCAAGTGGGTAAACTGATTTTAGTGCCACAGCTGGACGTGGTAGAGGACAAACTGGCGGTGGAACAAATTGGGAATGCATTGGCCGATTGCGAAGTAATTGGTATTCCTGCTTTGGAAGCTGTAAGAAAGGGCGGTGCACTTAATTGTATTTCGTGGAATGTAATGAGTTGAACACGTGAAAAACATATCGAATTCAGAATTGACATTTGAGAAACTGAAGGTTTTGGCTGAGCGAGGTGATGCAAAGGCGCAAAACAAGCTTGCCATTTGCTATAAAAATGGTAGAGGAGTTAGAAAGAATCTAAAAAAAGCGGTAGAATGGTTCACCAAAGCTGCTGAGCAAGGTTATATCTCGGCACAATATAATGTTGGTACTTGCTATTATTATGGAAGAGGCGTTAAGAAGGACTATGTATGTGCTGTCGAGTGGTATACCAAAGCCGCAGAGAAAGGGGAACCGTGGTCGCAAAATGATCTTGGTGTTTGTTATCAGGATGGGCGAGGAGTGAAAAAGGATTTTTTGAAAGCTGTGGAATGGTACTTAAGAGCTGCAGAACAAGGTTTAGATGTTGCTCAATATAATTTGGGACAATGTTATAAACAAGGTTGGGGTGTAGAGAAGGACTACAAAAAGGCAGTAGTGTGGTATAAAAAAGCAGCACTCCAAGGATACCCTTTTGCACAACATAATCTTGCAATTTGTTATGAGAATGGAGAGGGCTGTATAATAAACTATAAGAAGGCAGTAGAATGGTATACAAAAGCTGCAGAACAAGGTGCGGATAGAGCACAATTCAAGCTTGCTACCTGTTATGAAGTGGGGGTCGGTGTTGATGAAGATATTGAAAAGGCTGTATTTTGGTACACGAAGGCTGCTGAACAAGGGTATGCTGAAGCCCAGTACAATCTTGGATCATGCTATGGAAATGGAGATGGTGTTAGGAAAAACCATAAAAAGGCGGTAGAATGGTATAGTAAAGCTGCGGAGCAGGGTTTTCCATGTGCGCTTTACAATCTAGCAATATGTTATGAAGAAGGTGTAGGTGTAAAAAGGGACTATGAAAAAGCTGTCGAGCTATATAAAAGGGCAGCTAAATTAGGCGAAATATTGGCTTATAACAATATCGGACATTGTTACGTAAAAGGTAATGGTGTAAAGAAAGATTATGCTGCCGCTGTAAGGTGGTTCACCCGAGGTGCTATGAGTGGGGATGCTACCGCTCAATGCAGTTTGGCCATGTGTTATCATTTTGGAAGAGGTGTAAAGAAAGATTTTGCAAAGGCTGTAAAATGGTACACAAAAGCAGCGGAACAA
This sequence comes from uncultured Bacteroidota bacterium, assembly GCA_902775135.1. Lineage (GTDB taxonomy): Bacteria > Bacteroidota > Bacteroidia > Bacteroidales > P3 > Colimorpha. The sequence goes on from CACYKY010000001.1 coordinate 130,034, forward strand.
GGTGCTGGCAAAGCGCAATACAATCTTGCGTTCTTCTATGAAAAAGGTATAGGAGTTGAAAAAGATAACGCAAAAGCGGTTTTTTGGTATACAAAAGCCGCAGAACAGGGGGATAAATATGCTCAAGGAAAAATTGATTCAATATATAATGGGCAGATAGAACGATGGGTAGAAATGGAGAAAGATCCTATTGGAAAAGCGTTGGGATTTTACTCCGAAGATGACACCTCTCCCTTTTAATAAAAGAGGGCGAACATCTGCGAATGTGGCTGTTGTGGGTGCTGTTTTCTTCGGTATCATGGTAATCAGTAATGCGGCATTTGCCTATCTGCAATTTGCAACACATTCGTACATCATTATCAACGGAATACTACTGTTGCTTTTTCTGCTGATAGAATATTTGATTGCAAAAGCAAAGCAATAAGTAATGTGGAGTCGAATAGGGACAGGAGATTGAGTGGGCTGTTGGTTATCGGGAAATCGTACCGGGCGAGGATGCCGAAATGCCAGCTTCTTTTATTGTGTCTCACCAACGCTTTTGTCGGAAGAACCAGTTTTATGTGGTTTCACAGTCATGGGTATATTAACCTTTATCTCTAGGTGCAGAGTTACGACATTTATTCCATTCGGCAAAATTTATTTTTATTGCCTTTTAGATAGATATAAAAACATTTGGCCATGTCGGGGAAAAATCGTATCTTTGCAAAATATTTGAGACCGGGAAGTGGACTTCGAACAATATATAATACAAGGTGAGCCGGGCCGTAAGGAACGCGCTGAGAACTGGCAGGTGGCCCTAGGGCTGCAGGCGGTGGACGGGCTTAGGCCGTCGCGCTACCTGCTGCAGACGGCGCAGGAGCACATCGAGGAGCGCATCAGCATGGACGAGGTGGAGCGCCGCATAGCCGACCCAAGATCCACAGAAAAGTACGGAGAAAACGGAAAACAGTTCGGAGAAAACACCATTCGGTACGGAGAAAAAGCAAAAAGGTTCGGAGAAAATACTCGTCATGATTTCGGAAAATGCGAGCATCACCACCGAACAGATGGCAGCCAGATTGGGCATCACCACGAGAGCTGTAGAAAAACAGCTGTCGAACCTGAAAGCCAAAGGCCTCCTCTGCCGCAAAGGACCCGACAAAGGCGGGCATTGGGAAGTGTTTGAGAAATAAATAAAAAAGAGATAGAAAATGAAAAAACTGTTATTGTTTTTGGCCCTGACGATGGGCTTGACCTATGGAATGCAGGCGCAGGTGAAGGTGTACAACGAGAACATCGACGCCATGGAGCAGATCCAGCAAGCCGTAGAAGAGGCACGCGCAAGCGGACGCTACGTGATGTGTCAGGTGGGAGGCAACTGGTGCCCGTGGTGCGTGCTGTTTGCCAAATTTGCCCAAACCGACAGCGTCATAGCGCCGCTGATGGAAGAGAACTACGTGTATATCCACGTCAACTACTCCAAGCAGAACAAGAACCTCGAAGCCATGAAATACCTCGGCAACCCCGGCCGATTCGGCTACCCCGCATTTGTGGTGCTGAACGAGAAAGGCGAACCCATCCATATCCAGGAGAGCGAGAGTCTCGAAGAAGGCAAAGGCTACAGCCGCAAACGGGTGGAGAAATTCCTGCGGCTGTGGAACAAGAAAGCCGTAGAGGCGGAGGTGAAGTAGGGAAATTTAGAACTTAGAAATTAGAATTTAGAAATCAGAAATATGAATATACTGGTAACCGGTGGGGCCGGATTCATTGGCTCCCACACATTGATAGAGCTCTACAAGGCAGGCCACACCGCTGTGGTGGTGGACAACCTGAGCAACAGCAACCCCGTCGCCCTCAAGCGCGTGGCGGAGATCATCGGCGTGCCCGAGATCCCGTTCTACAAGGTGGACATCCGCGACCGCGAAGGGCTGGAGCGAGTCTTTGCCGCTACCGAGGGTGCAGGCGGGACGCCTGCGTACCCGAAATTTGACGCCTGCATCCACTTTGCCGGCCTCAAGGCCGTGGGCGAGAGTGTGGAGAAACCATGGGAATACTACGAGAACAACATCGGCGGCACGCTGACCCTCGTCGACGTGATGCGCAAGCATGGCTGCAAGAACATCATCTTCAGCTCCAGCGCCACCATCTATGGCGACCCCGCCGAGATACCCATCACGGAGAACTGTCCCAAGGGCCAATGCACCAACCCCTACGGCTGGACGAAGAGCATGCTGGAGCAGGTGCTGATGGACATCCAGAAGGCCGACCCCGAGTGGAACGTGGTGCTGCTGCGCTACTTCAACCCCGTGGGGGCGCACCGGAGCGGCAGGATAGGGGAGAACCCCAACGGCATCCCCAACAACCTGATGCCCTACATCACCCAGGTGGCCGTAGGCAAAAGGAAGGAGCTGGGGGTCTTCGGCAACGACTACAACACCCCCGACGGCACCGGCGTGCGCGACTACATCCACGTGGTGGACCTGGCCAATGCCCACGTCTGCGCCCTGCAGGCCATCGGCCGCCGTTGCGGGATGGGAATATACAATATAGGAACGGGACACGGATACTCGGTGCTGGACATGGTGAAAGCCTTTGTGCGTGTGAACGGAGTCGACGTGCCCTACAGCATCAAGCCCCGTCGTGCCGGCGACATCGCCACCTGCTACTGCGACCCCGCCAAAGCCGCCGCCGAACTGGGGTGGAAAGCCCAATACGGCATCGACGACATGGTGCGCGACAGCTGGAACTGGCAGAAGAACAACCCCGAGGGATACCCTGAAGTTAGTTAATAGATAATAGTTAATAGTTGGTTTTTGCAAGTTAACGGAACCATTCGCGACAAGGGCAACAGCGTTGTACTTCTTCTTCGGCTTCTTCCGGTAAAGGGGTAAGCACTATTATTTGGAAACTGACACGGGGACTGCCAAAATGGCAGTCCCTTTTGTTTGGTACGATTATTGCTTTGAGGGTCGATGAAAACAAAAATGAATAATAACAAATAAAACCAAATAACTATGACCTTAGACAAGTTCACAATCAAAGCGCAGGAAGCCGTGCAGAAGGCGCAGGAGATAGCCCTCGGAGGGCAGCATCCCGCCATCGAGACGGCGCACCTGCTGAAGGGGCTCCTCTCGGAAGACGAGAATGTGACGCCCTACCTCCTGAAGAAGATGGAGGTCAACATCCCCCGCCTGACGCAGCAGGTGGATGAAATCTTGAACAGTATGCCGCGCGTCAGCGGCGGCCAGGTGTATCTGAGCAGCGATGCCAACCAGGCCCTCGTCAGCGCACAGCAGCGCGCCACGAAGATGAACGACGAGTTTGTCAGCGTGGAGCACCTGCTGCTGGGCATCCTCGGCGGGCGCGACCGGGTGAGCCAGCTGCTGAAGGACGCCGGAGTGAGCGAGAAAGCCCTGCTTGCCGCCATCCAGGACCTTCGCAAAGGCAGCAAGGTGACCAGCCAGAACCAGGAGCAGACGATGAACGCCCTGAACAAATACGCCAAGAACCTCAATCAGTTGGCTCAGGCTGGCAAGTTGGATCCCGTCATCGGACGAGACGAGGAGATTCGCCGCGTGCTGCAGATCCTCTCGCGCCGTACGAAGAACAACCCTATCCTTATCGGTGAGCCCGGTGTGGGTAAGACCGCCATCGCGGAGGGGTTGGCACAGCGTATCGTGAGTGGCGATGTGGCCGAGAACCTTCGGAGCAAGACCATCTATTCGCTCGACATGGGCGCCCTGATAGCCGGCGCCAAGTACAAGGGCGAGTTCGAAGAGCGACTGAAGAGCGTCATCCGCGAAATCAACGAGGCCGACGGCGAAATCATCCTCTTCATCGACGAAATCCACACCCTCGTGGGTGCCGGTGGTGGCGAGGGCGCTATGGATGCCGCCAACATCCTCAAGCCTGCATTGGCGCGTGGCGAACTGCGTGCCATCGGTGCCACCACCCTGGCTGAGTACCAGAAGTATTTCGAGAAAGACAAGGCCTTGGAGCGTAGGTTCCAGAGCGTGCTCATCGACGAGCCCTCGGTGCCCGACACCATCAGCATCCTGCGTGGCTTGAAGGAGCGCTACGAGGTGCACCACCGTGTGCGTATCAAGGACGAGGCCATCATCGCCGCCGCCGAGCTCTCGCACCGATACATCAGCGACCGTTTCCTGCCCGACAAGGCCATCGACCTCATCGACGAGGCTGCCGCCAAGTTGCGCCTGGAGATCGACTCGGTGCCCGAGGAGCTGGACGAGATAGAAAGAAGGATCCGCCAGCTGGAGATTGAGCGCGAAGCCATCAAGCGCGAAAACGACCAGAACAAGATTGCCCAGATCGACAAGGAGCTGGGCTCCCTGCGCGAGCAGCGCGACCAGATGAAGGCCCGCTGGCAGAACGAGAAACAGATAGTGGAATCCATCCAGGCCGAGGTGAAAAACATCGAAAGCTACAAGTTCGAAGCCGAGCAGGCCGAGCGTGCCGGCGACTACGGCAAGGTGGCCGAATTGCGCTATGGACGTATCAAGGAGGCCGAGAAGAAGGTGCAGGAGCTGAAAATGCAGCTCAAGCAGATGCAGGCCGACAACGCCATGATCAACGAGGAGGTGGACAGCGAGCAGATTGCCGAAGTCGTCTCCAAGTGGACGGGCATCCCTGTGACCCGCATGCTGCAGAGCGAACGCGAGCGCCTACTGCACCTCGAGGACGAGCTGCACAAACGGGTGGTGGGTCAGGACGAGGCCATCGAAGTGATAGCCAACGCCGTGCGTCGTTCGCGTGCGGGATTGAGCGACGGCAAGCGCCCCATCGGCAGCTTCATCTTCCTCGGCACCACGGGTGTCGGCAAGACAGAGTTGGCAAAGGCATTGGCCGAAGTACTCTTCGACGACGAGAACATGATGGTGCGTATTGATATGAGTGAATACCAGGAGCGCCACAGCGTCTCTCGACTCATCGGAGCGCCCCCAGGGTATGTGGGCTACGACGAGAGCGGCCAGCTCACCGAGGCCGTGCGCAGGAAACCCTACTCCATCGTGCTCTTCGACGAGATTGAGAAGGCGCACCCCGATGTGTTCAACATCCTGCTGCAGGTGCTCGAAGACGGACGGCTGACTGACAACAAGGGCCGTACCTGCGACTTCAAGAACACCATCATCATCATGACCTCGAACATGGGCTCCGACATCATCCGCGAGAAACTGGAAAACGGAGTGCCCTCGCAGTATGACCTCGACGAGACCAAGAAAGCCGTCATGGAGATGCTGAAGCAGAGGATACGTCCCGAGTTCCTGAACCGAATCGACGAGATCATCATGTTCCAGCCGCTCACGCAGGGTCAGATACGCGACATCGTCCGCATCCAGATGCGCACCGTTGCCAAGATGCTCGAACAGAACGAGATTACCATCTCCGTCACCGACGAAGCCGTCAACCGCTTGGCCGAGGTGGGCTACGACCCCGCTATGGGTGCCCGACCCGTGAAACGTGTCATCCAGCGCGAGATACTCAACGAGATGAGCCGTCAGCTCCTGGAAGGCAAGATCCACTCCAACGAGACCATCATCATCGATGTCATCGACGACCACTTCGTGTTCTACAACCCGAATGATCGGAAAACGGAAGTCTGACGCCTTGCTGATGAAAACCGGAAAGGCTGAGGAGCCATGTGAGCGCCTACGGCGACTTGTAAAAAAGAACGGATGCAATCATGTTTGCATCCGTTCTTTTTTTTTATGGAATAATTTTGTACCCAAAAGTTTCTTTCATAGACAAATGTGAGAGGAGTTGCCGGTGCATCATCACTATGCACCTCTTTTTTTTCTTCGTATATGAAAAAAAATGTGTATTTTTGCAATCTAAAAATTGCATCGAATAGGATATGGATAATTTTGTTGTATCGGCCCGAAAATACCGTCCCACGACCTTTGCCAGCGTCGTTGGGCAGGAGCATATCACGCGGACGCTGAAGAACGCCATCGCCACGGGACAGCTGCCGCAGGCTTTCCTTTTCTGCGGACCCCGCGGCGTGGGCAAGACCACCTGTGCCCGTATTCTGGCCAAAACCATCAACTGCGAACACCGCACCGCCGACGGCGAGGCCTGCAACGAGTGCGACAGCTGCCGCTCGTTCAACGACGGCGCCTCGATGAGCATCTTCGAGCTTGACGCTGCGTCGAACAACTCTGTTGACAATATGCGCGAACTGGTGAAGCAGGTATACATACCCCCGCAGACGGGCAAGTACAAGGTGTACATCATCGACGAGGTGCACATGCTGAGCGCGGCGGCTTTCAACGCCTTCCTGAAAACCCTCGAGGAGCCTCCCGCATACGCCAAGTTCATCCTTGCCACCACCGAGAAGCACAAGATCATCCCTACCATCCTGAGCCGCTGTCAGGTGTTCGACTTCAAGCGCATTGAGAGTGCCGACATTGTCCGCCACCTCAAATATGTTGCCGACAACGAAGGCGTGAAGTACGAGGAGGGCGCCCTCGAAGTGGTTGCCCGCAAGGCAGAAGGCGGATTGCGCGATGCCCTCTCCATCTTCGACCAGTTGGTGAACTTCACCCAGGCCAACCTGACCTATAGCGGAGTCCTCGAAAACTTGAATGTCCTCGATTCCGACTACTATTTCCGCCTTGTGGACTTCTTCCGTTCGGCCAATATCGGCGGCGCCCTGCTGCTCTATCAGGAAATCATCGGCAAGGGCTTTGGTGGCCAGCATTTCCTCACCGGACTTTGCGAACACCTTCGCAACCTCATGGTCAGCCTCGATCCCCAGACCCTCCAGCTGATAGAAGGCGGCGATGCCACCCGTCAGCGTTTTGGCACGCAGGCGCAGCAATGCGGCCTTGCTATGCTCCTTGGATGGCTCAACATCGCTTCCGACTACGAATACCGTTTCCGCGAGGCCAACAACAAGAACCTCTTCGTCGAGGTGTGCCTCATGAAGCTTGCCTCCTCCACACTCCCCCAGACATAGATTGCTAGAGGCCGCGAGGCAGGCACGGAGAAAGTGGAAAGTGGAAAGAGGGAAGTGGAAAGTGGAAAGCTGAAAGTGGAAAGTTCGGCTGAGGGACAGCCTGTGGTACAGCAGCCACAGGTTGAGCAGCCTGCTGTCCAGCAGCCACAAGTCGAACAGCCTTCCGCCCAACAGCAACCACAAGCCCCGCAGCCCATCCCTGCTGCCAAAACGGATTCTCCGGCCGAGGGAGCGGCCCCCCGACCGACAAAACCGCTGAGCCCATTCACCACAATCTCCATCAAGTCGGCCCCCAAGCCGGAATCCGGTACGCGCATATCTATCGAGGTGAAACCTCTGACCGAAGAAACGGTTGTGCAGTACTGGAAAGAGGCTGCCGAGAAGTTGGGACTTGATGAGATCATGAAGGAAGGCATCCCTCATCTCGGCGAGCACCCAGGCTCCTTCGAGGTCGACGCGCAGACGGTCGGCTTCACCGACGATTTCAAACCCCACAAGATCGACGTCATGGAGTTCTTCCGCGAGAAGACCGGCATGAAGATGCTCGACTGCAAAGTGAACCCCCGCTTTGTCGAGAAAACGGAAGTGGTATATTCGCCCGATGACAAGTATGCCGCCATGCTGGCCGCCAATCCCCACATGGCCGAGTTGCGCAAACTCTTCCCCATGATTGACTATTGATGCCCAAGGGCTTTAACCGTTTTATTGATTGTTTTTCTATGGAATTCTATAAATTCGACGGAGCTGGCAACGACTTTGTGATAGTCGACAACCGCAAGGCTATGCGCACCTTCTCGCAAGCCGAACTCGAGCGACTCTGTCACCGGCGTTTCGGCGTTGGTGCCGACGGATTCATGACCCTCGAGAATGCCCCCGAAGGCTACGACTTCGAGATGCGCTACTACAACTCCGACGGCCTTCCGGGCTCCATGTGTGGCAACGGCGGCCGCTGCATAGCCGCTTTCGCCCATATCCTGGGACTCGGCGATAGGCTCCGTTTCCTCGGTTTCGACGGCCCCCATACCGCCGAGATTCTCTCCTGGGATCCCGACCAATGCAAAGGTGTTGTCCGCTTGGCCATGCGCAGCATTCCCGCCGCCGAGGTGCGTCCTTGTCTCGAGGGCACCTTCCTCGACACCGGATCGCCACACTATGTGCAGCGTGTCTCCGACCTCGAACACTTCGATGTGGTGGGCGAGGGACGTCGGATCCGTCACATGGCCGACCTCTTCCCCGAGGGCACCAATGTGGACTTCATCGAACCGCTCCCCGACGGCCGCCTCTTCGTAAGAACCTACGAGCGCGGCGTGGAGGACGAAACCTGGGCCTGCGGCACCGGCGTCACCGCCTGCGCCATCGTCTCGGGAAACCACAACCTCGTTGCCCGTGGCGGCGAATTCAGCGTCAGCTTCGACAACAACGGAACCTCCTTCGACAACGTCCACCTTGTGGGCCCTGTCTCCCTCAATTTCATTGGCCAATACACCACGCTATAACTGAAAAAGCTATGGACCTCTTCAGCGCTGTAGATACTGCCCCCATCCAGCAAGAGATGGAACAACTGGCCGAACGCATCGACCAGCTCAACTACGAGTACTACATGAACGACCGCTCCCTCGTCTCCGACCAGGAGTTCGACGCCCTCCTGCGCCGGTTGCAGGACCTGGAGCAGCAGTACCCCGAGCTAGCGTCGCCGCTTTCGCCCACCAAGAGGGTGGGGGGCGAGGTCAACAAGGCCTTCCGGCAGGTCACCCACCGCTTTCCCATGCTTTCCCTCGGCAACACCTACTCCATAGAAGAAATCGAGGAGTTCGAGTCGCGAACGCGCCGCCTCCTCGACGGCACCCCCTTCTCCTACACCTGCGAGCTCAAGTACGACGGTGTCGCCATCGGCCTCACCTATCGTCACGGACGTCTTGTCCAAGCCGTCACCCGCGGCAATGGCGCCGTCGGCGACGACATCACCCTCAACGCCAAAACCATTCCCACCATACCCCTCCGACTCCGAGGCACCTTCCCCGACGACTTCGAGGCTCGCGGCGAAGTGGTCTACCCCTTCGAAGCCTTCGACGCCATGAACAGCCAGCGCGAAGCCGACGGCCTCGAGCCCTTCGCCAACCCCCGCAATGCCGCCAGCGGCAGCCTCAAACTGCAGGACTCCGCCGAATGCGCCAAACGCAAGCTCATGTTCTGCATGTATTTCATGATGGGGCCCGACGAAAATCTCCTCCCCGATACCCATTTCGGCCGCCTTGAGTGGGCCCGCCAGATGGGCTTCAAGGTGCAGCCCTACATCCAGGAATGTCGTGATATCAACGAAATCAAGGCCTTCATCGACCATTGGGACCATGCCCGCTGGGAACTTCCCTTCGGTATCGACGGCATCGTCATCAAGGTCAACCAGACTCCCCTGTGGGACCGCCTGGGACTTACCGCCAAATCGCCACGATGGGCGATAGCCTACAAGTTCAAGGCTGAACGAGTCAGCACCCCACTCCTGAGCATCTCGTACCAGGTGGGGCGTACGGGCAAAGTGACCCCTGTCGCCAACCTGCAGCCAGTGTGGCTCGGTGGCACTACCGTCCGGCGAGCCACCCTTGTCAACGCCGACTTCATCCAGAAAATGGACATCCACATCGGCGACCACCTCTTCATCGAGAAAGGAGGCGAAATCATTCCCAAAGTCGTCGGCGTAGACCTCGACCAGCGCCTCCCCGGCACGATGCCTGTGGCCTATGTCCAGTTCTGTCCCGAATGCGGCACCCCCCTCCTGCGTGTTGAGGGCGAAGCCGCCCACTACTGTCCCAACACCGACGGCTGCCATCCCCAGATCATTGGACGCCTGGAGCATTTCGTCTCGCGCAAGGCTATGGACATAGAGTCCCTGGGACCTGAGCGCCTCGAACTCCTCTATCAGGCCGGCCTTGTGCGCAACATCGCCGACATCTACGACCTGCAGCGAGAGCAGATCATCGGACTTGCCTCCGATCAGTCGGCCTCCATCCAGGACAAATCCGCCGACAACCTCCTTGCTGCCATCGAGGCCTCCAAGCAGGTGCCCTTCGAGCGCGTCCTTTTTGCCCTCGGCATACGCTATGTGGGCGAAGTGGGTGCACGCAAAATAGCGCGCCATTTCCGTACCATCGACGCCCTGCTGGCCGCTTCTGTCGACGAGCTGGCCCAGGTGGAGGATGTGGGCGACGTCACCGCGCGTGCCGTCAGCCAATGGTTTGCCGACCCCGCCCATCAGGCCATCCTCCAGCGACTCCGCCTTGCAGGCCTCCAGTTCACCGCTCAAGTGGCTGAAACCTCAGGACCTCTCCAAGGCTACACCTTCGTTGTCAGCGGTGTCTTCGAGCACTTCTCCCGCGATGCCATAAAAGCCGACATCGAACAGCATGGAGGACGCATCGCCGGCTCCATCAGTGGAAAGACATCCTTCCTGCTGGCAGGCGAAAAAATGGGTCCCGAGAAACGCCGCAAAGCCGAATCCCTCGGTGTGCCCATCATTTCCGAAACCGACTACCTCAAGATGCTCCAATGAAAAACCTCCTCCGTCTACTCCTCCCGCTTCTCCTAGCCTCCTCGCTCTCGGCACAGGACACGCTACTCTCTTCCCGTACCTCCACCTTCTCCCATTGGCAGATAGGCCTCAATGTCGGCTACGCTATGCCCAACAACTTCGACATGATGGAATATGCCACCGGCACCTATGGCATCGACCTCACCTGGTTCTCCCGTTCTGTGGGTACCGAATACTGGCGTCTCCGCAAACACTATCCCGCTTTCGGCCTCCGGGCCTCCTTCGCCTGCATCCCGCACGCCGTCTACGGCCACCGTTTCGGTCTCGCCGGCATCGTGCAGGCCCCCCTAAGCCGCCATCTCGACTACCACCTCGCCCTGGGCCTCTCGTCCTTCACACGCCCCCATTCCATCACCCACGACCCCGAAAACATCTTCATCTCCTCCATCCTCAGCTGCCTCATCGACGTCGGCTTCGACCTCCGCATCTCCCACCGCTATCTCCTCTCCGCCTCACTCCTCCATTCCTCCAACGGCATGCTCCTCTTCCCGAACAAGGGCCTCAACTTCCTCCAGCTCGGCGCCGCCGTCAAACTTGGCAACTCCTACGAGCGTACCCTCGACTGGCAGCACTCGCGCGACCTCATCCCTGAGAACTGCGACACCACGGCCTTCGGCTATCAGCCCTCGGAATTCAACATCGCCTTCGCTCCGGGAACCGTTATGTCGCGCGACACCGCCTATCCCGGCTACTACTTCTGCTACGACCTCTCGCTCACCTATCAGCGCTACCTCTCCCCAACCTTCGCCTATGGTGCCTCCATCGACCTCTGGTACAACTTCGTCGACCGCGAGCAGCTCCTCCATGAAAAAGCCTCCTACACACTCCCCGTCTATCTCTCCGCCCTCGGCATCATGGAATTCTTCTGGGGTCCCCTCAGCCTTAAAGCCGGACTTGGCTTCTCCATCGTCTCCTCGCCGCAGGTGTCGACTCCCCTCTACGAACGTGTCGGCGCCTACTACAACCTCCGCCGGGCATTCCTCGGTGTCGGCATCAACGCTCATGGCGGCCGAATAGAGTTCATCGAATGGACCCTAGGCTACCGTTTTCCAATAAAATAAAGACTTATTCCGCTTATTCCCCTGCCTGTTTCAGCATGTCCTCTATCATTGCCACCTGCCAGGGGTGTTTCATCTCGAAAATCTGGTCGATGGGGCGGCTGAGCATCTCGACGAGGAGGTGTGTGTTGTCCTGGTGCTCCATGTGCTCCAGCTCGTCGGCCACCTGCTGCCAGTCGTGTTGCGAATAGAGTAGGGGGATGAAGATGTTGAGGTCGAAGTTGCGCACCACCATATTGTCGATGCCTTCGGTCTCGATGCGCGAGTGGGCGCGTGCAAGCTTGATTTCGCCCACTTCCTGCAGCACCTGCTGGTATTTCTCGTAGAGCACGTATTCGTTCATCAGGAAAGCCACAACGGCATTGCTGAGGGAATTCCACATCTTGCGCGGCAAGGGGCGCGAGACGAAGCGTCCTATCATGAAGCTGCCCGCCGTGAGTCCCGATACGCCACGTTGGCGGCACAAGGTGTATGCGCGCTGGAAGAAGTCGGTCTTGTGGGGACGGTCGAGCAGGTCGAAAAGGCGGCTCTGGTCGTTGTGGTCGCCCATGCGGCTCTGCAGCACTTGCTGCACGTACTCTTCGGGGCGGCCTTCGTACCACGAGTTGACAATCTCGCGGGCAATCTCGGGCTTGTTCTGCAGGTTGCAGCGGATGAGGCGTGCCAGCTTGCTGAGGTCGGTGATATAGGAGGCCTCCTGCGAGGTGACGATTTGCTGGTACTGGGCGTAGGCCACCTTCATGCGCTGGAAGAAGAGGCGCTCGTCGTCGTTGAGTTCCACCTGGGCCCCTTCGTAGTATTTGGTGAAGCGTGCGGGCTTGAAGGCTGCCTGTCCTTTGAAGAGGCTCTGCCGTTTCGAGCTGACGGTGACCATCTCGCCTTCGGCAAGGGTGATGCCTTCGGCGTTGACGATGGTGTTGCCGTTGATGCTGACGCCATAGGAGTGGAGGTCCATGAAGGCGGGGATGCCGTATCCGCGACAGGCGGTGACGACGTGGATGGCCGCAGGCATCATGCTGAGGATGGCGTCCACCTCGTTGAGCGTGATGGTGTCCTCGGGGACAAAATGTTCCTGGCAGAGGCATACGTTCTCGCCCTTGCTCTTGAATTCTTTGGCTTTGGCCACGGAGAAGCACAGGCGGGCGGAGATGGCGGTGCGGGGAAGGACGCTGAGGCCGTGGGAGAAAAACTGGAGCGAGGAAAGCGAGCGGTCGTCGATGGAGGCGGAGATGATCTGGCGGAGGTGATAGGGCTTGATGAGGTCCATCACGTGGTTGTCGCCGATGAGGCCGTCGTTGCGCATGTCGATGGCGGAGATGAGGGCGGCGCGTCCGGTCATCTCGGAGGCGTTGAGCTGCAGGACCGAGAAGAGGGAGAGCTTGTGGGGACGGGTCTCCACGGCGAACTCGATGGTGACGGGGGTCTTGTAGCGGTATTCGAGTTTCTTCAGCAGCGGGTCGAAATGGTAAACCGCCGGGAAGGGACGCATGATCTCGTTGCGATTGGAGTAGGCGAGGTCCTCGGTGGTGACGTCGCCGGTCATAATCTCCTCGCCGAAGATATTGCGGTAGCTCTCAATCTGTTTGCCTTCGCCCGTGCGGGAATGGCGGCTGTAGAGCACGCCGGGGTAGCTGTCGTTGTTGCCGATGGTCCACACCATGCGCTGCAGGATGAGGCTCGGGTAGGCCTGCTTGCCCTGCATGAAGGTCAGTATGAGGTCGGAGTTGTCGATATAGAATTTGCGTACATACTGTGTGAGCTGCAGGACCTGGAACTCGGCATCGTTGATTATGCGGTCGCCATCGGGGGTGGAGGAGATGCGCTCTTCCAGGGTGCGGATGAGCTGCCGCTGGTCGTCGGTGGAGAGCAGGATGTCGGAATTCTGATAGCGGTGCTCTATGCCCATCATCTCGCAGATGGTGTGCAGCGTGCTGAGGTAGACGCGGTTGGCCATGGGGAGCTCGAATTTCGATGTCAGCGCCTCGTAGGCGGTACGGGTGACGCCGATGTTGAGCAGCGTGGGCATGAGTCCCGGGATGTACTGCGGCATAGCGCAGCGGATGGCGAAGACAAGGGGGTTGCGGCTGTCGCCCAAGCGGCAGCGGGTCATGATCTCGAGGTTGCGGATGGCGGCCTTGAGGTGCTCGCTCAGCAAGGAGGGATTCTGGATGGACTTCGACGTGAGGATGCAGAAGTCGGGGACGGGGTAGCTGTTGCGCGTCAGGTCGAGCAGCATGCGCCCTTTGTAGCTGATTTCCTCGTCGGTGAAGTCGCCGGGAGTGAGGGTGGTGATGAGGTATTCGTTGCTGGTCAGGGGGTTGTCCTTGACATATTGGATGCAGTCGTTGCGGAACTGCTTGCGGATCGAATCCAGTTTCCGTTGCTCCTCGTCCGTGAGGCTCCCTTCCCGTTCGCCGAGCAGCAGCTCGAGGAAGTGTATCTGTTTGTCGTCGCGCAGGCGCAGCAGTCGGTTCATGTCGTACCATCGCGGGGGAAACTCGCGGTAGAAACCGTCGGGGTCGCCCTCGAGCTGGTAGCGGACGGTGCCGGGTTTGTTGCCCTCCAGTTGGTTGGCGGGGTCTTCGCTGTCGTGGTCGAATATCTCATGCCCTTCGCGGGCATAGACATTCACCATGTAGTAGTTGGGGTAGCTGGCGCGAATACGCAGTTGGCGGACTTTCATATTTTTCCCATGATGGCTTCTAGCTGCTCCTCGGGGGTGAGGCCCACATAGGGGAGTATCTTGCGGGTGTCGGCGGCAAGCACATGGTCGGGATAGCGCTCCACAAACTCGGTGTAGGCCTCGCGGGCGAGGTCGTACTGCTGGTTCATCTCGTAGGCGGTGCCTTTCATGAACTGGCAGATGGGAAGTTCCTCGTAGCCGGGATAGAGGTTCATGATGCTGTCCAGGGTGGCGATGCCGGCCTCATAGCTGCCGGTGTTGATTTCTATCTCGGCCGAACGCATCATGTAGATGGGCGCGAGGCTGTCGTCGGGATAGTTGTTGGCGAAGAGGTCGTAGAGGGCTATCATCTGGTTGGCCTTCTCGAGGTCGGTGTTGACGGAGGCGTTCATCAGGCCCTGCTCCATCACCTCGATGGAGTCCACCAGCACATCGCGTTCGGGCACTTCGTTCTTGCTGCCGCAAGCCACCATGAGGCCCATCCCCATTATGGCAAGAAAGATCTTTTTCATTTTTTTATCTGACTAAAAGGTGTATCCGTATGAAACTATTTTCTTTTCATCTTGTAGCGCGTCTGGATTTTGCCGGAGGCGATGTCGTTCAGGCGACGCTTGAGCATGGTGCGACGCAGGCTGCTGAGGCGGTCGGTGAACACCTTGCCGTCCAGGTGGTCGATCTCGTGCTGCGCAATGCGAGCGAAGAGGCCGTTGATCTCCTCGGTGTGCTCCTGCCATTCCTCGTCCCACCAATGCAGGACGATGGTGTCGGGACGGAGGACATCCTCGTGGATGTCGGGAACGCTGAGGCATCCTTCGTTGAAGTATTTCTTCTCGCCCTTGAATTCCAGTATCTCGGGGTTGATGAGCACATGCACATCGGTGGGCTCGCCGTAGGTGTCGGTCTTCTCGTCGTAGGGGCGCACGCCGATGGTGACGAGGCGGATGGAGAGGTCCACCTGCGGGGCTGCAAGACCCACGCCGTCGGCGTTGTACATCGTCTCGAACATGTTGTCGATGAGTTCCTTCAGGTTGGGGTAGTCCTTGGGAACGGGTTTTGCCACTTTCCGCAGGGTGGGGTGGCCGTAGCCAATAATTGGTAGTATCATTCTCTGTTGTTGTTTATTGTGTTCATATAGGTTTGGAGTATCAGCGTGGCCGAGATCTCGTCCACCAGCGCTTTGTCCCTGCGTTGTTTCTTGCGCAGGCCGCTGTCTATCATCGTCTGGAACGCCATCTTCGATGTGAAGCGCTCGTCCACACGCGCTATCTCCTTCTCGGGGAATGCCTCGTGGAGCTGGCGGACAAACGGCTCGATGTATACCATCGACTCCGACAGGCTGTTGTCCATCCGCTTGGCCAATCCCACCACAAAGATGTCCACCTCCTCGCGCGCGCAATAGTCTTTAATATATTGCAGCAGGGTAGGGGTGGCCACCGTTGTCAGGCCGGTGGCAATAATGCGTTCAGGGTCTGTCACCGCCAGTCCCGTGCGCTTCACTCCATAGTCTATGGCCATTATTCTGCCCATCTGTGTCTGTCTTGTTAACATCCGTAAATTAAAAATTGAAAGTTGAAATGGCCTTGGGTGTTCTGTTCCCATTTCAATTTTCAACTTTCAACTTTCAATTCCATTCTCGTGGCCCCTCTCGGGTTCGAACCAAGGACCCGCTGATTATGAGTCAGCTGCTCTAACCAACTGAGCTAAGGGGCCAAAACGCGACCGTTACTACGGTTTCTCCCTCTCGAAATCGGGTGCAAAATTACTACTTTTTTTCGATATGGTAAAATTTTTTTTCACCATTCAACTTTTTATTCTTATCTTTGCCAAAGAAGAAAAAAGTTTAACAACAACCTAAAAAATTGAATACCATGAATATAGATTGGCAAAACCTCCCCTTCGGTTACGTCAAAACCGACTACAATGTCCGTTGCTGGTATCGTAACGGCAAATGGGGCGAAATCGAAGTTTCGAGCTCCGAACACATCGAAATGCACATGGCTGCCTCCAGCCTCCACTATGGCCAGGAAGCCTTCGAAGGCCTCAAGGCCTATCGCTGCAAAGATGGCAAAATCCGCATCTTCCGTCCCGAAGCCAACGCCGAGCGTCTCCAGAGCACCTGTCGCGGTATCATGATGCCCGAACTCAGCACCGAGAAATTCGTCGAGATGTGCAAGAAGGTCGTCAAGCTGAACGAGGCCTACATTCCTCCTTACGGCACCGGCGCTTCCCTCTACCTCCGTCCCCTCCTCATCGGTACCGGCATCACCGTGGGTGTCAAACCCGCCGATGAGTACCTCTTCCTCATCTTCGTCACTCCCGTGGGACCCTACTTCAAAGGTGGCTTCAAAGCCAACCCCTATGTCATCACCCGCAAGTACGACCGTTCCGCCCCTCTCGGCACCGGTGTCTACAAAGTCGGTGGTAACTATGCCGCTTCCCTCAAGGCTCACACCGAGGCTTGTCACGGTGGCCAGTACGCCTGCGAGTTCTATCTCGACGCCAAGGAGAAGAAATATGTCGACGAGGCTGGCGCTGCCAACTTCTTCGGTATCAAGGACGGTGTCTATGTGACCCCCAAGAGCACTTCCATCCTGCCCTCCATCACCAACAAGAGCCTCATGCAGCTCGCCGAGGATATGGGCATGAAGGTCGAGCGTCGTCCCATCGACGTCGAGGAGCTCTCCTCCTTCCAGGAGGCTGGCGCCTGCGGCACCGCTGCCGTCATCAGCCCCATCGAGCGTCTCGATGACCCCGAGACCGGCCACAGCTACGTCTTCGGCAAGGAACCCGGCCCCATCAGCACCAAGCTCTACAACGCCCTCCGCGCCATTCAGCTCGGCGAAGCCGAGGATGTTCACGGTTGGAACACCATCATGGACTAATCCTTTTTTTAGTACATATCCCGAGAAGCCACCCCACTCAGGGTGGCTTCTTTTCTATTATACCCCTCAACCCGTATATAAATATGAAACCGTAAACCAAAAAAAAGGAGCCTCGAATGAGGCTCCCTTTTTGATTACCATTTACCTTTTTTAGGCACCAATCTTGGCGGTGTAGGCAGCGGCGTCCATCAGGGCGTCGATGTCGGCCATGTTTTCGGGTTTGATCTTGATGATCCAGCCATTGCCGTAAGGATCGGCGTTGATGGCGGAAGCATCCTCAAGAGCGGTGTTGAACTCAACCACCTCACCCTTCACGGGCATCAGCAGGTCGGCAACGGTCTTCACAGCCTCGACAGAGCCGAAGGGCTCGCCAGCCTCGACGGTGTCGCCCTCGCAGGTGACGTCCACAAAGACGATGTCGCCCAGCTCGTGCTGAGCATAGTCGGTGATACCAACGAAAGCGAATTCGCCTTCAATACGCACCCATTCGTCGTCCTGGGTGTACTTCAGATTTGCAGGAATGTTCATACTGTTGTGTATTAATAATTATTGTATTTAATCTATTGTTATAAACCTTTTTGTGTCTGTAGCCACTTCTTCGTTTGGGGTTACTAACCGACTGCAAAATTACGCATTTTTTTCCATCTGTGGAAAAAAAGATTGTATTTTTTTCATTTTTTTTCTCCAGTTTGAAAAAAAAGGTTTATTTTTGCATCGTCAAAACGGATGATTTGTGCACGTGATTTCCTCTTGTACGTTTTGAAAATCAAAATAATATATTGTTTTGTAAACACACTCCTATTTTTTTGAAAGGAATAACATATAAACATGTATAGTAAGAATGAACTAACTGCTAAGGCTCAGATCGAACTCATCGAGATAGCCAAAGGCATGGGTATCGCTAAGGCCACGCGCCTCGATGCACAAGAACTTGTCTACAAAATCCTCGACCATCAGGCCGCCAACCCCGAGAAGCAAGACTCCTCCAAACGTCAGGCGGACGACGATACGCCTCGCAAGCGTCAGCACATGAAACCCAAGTTGCTGGCCGAGTCCACCATGAAGAATCCCGAGCTTCACAATAGTCGCAAACGCCAGTCGGCCGCCAATCAGCAGCCCGAAGCTCCGAAGCCCGCGAAAAACGAGATGCCGGAGTTCAATTTCCAGCTTTCTTCGTTGGAAATGCCCGAGGTGCCCGAGGTGCCCGAGGTGCTGAGCCCCATGGGGCGCCCTCTCTTCCGCTCCGCTGCGCGCAACGAGGCCCCTGAAACTCCCGCCGCTCCCGAGGCCTCCGACCCCAAACCTCAAGCTCCCGCTCCCGCTCATCAGCCTGCCGACGAAACCGAGCCCAAGGCTCCCCAGGAGCAGCCGGCCAAAAAGAAACGCGGCCGTCCGCGCAAGAACGCTCAGCCGCAGGCCGACAGTCAGCCCGCTCCCGCCAAAGCCGAACAGCCCGCTCCCAAGTCCGATGAGAAGAAACCTCAGCCTCAGGCCGAAAACAAGTCCCAAGCCGAAGAAAAGCAGGAATCCAAGCAGGAGAAGAAGGAATACGCCTTCGAACACGAAGGTGTCATCCAGGCCGAGGGCGTGCTGGAGATGGTGCCCGACGGATACGGCTTCCTCCGCTCTAGCGACTACAACTACCTCACCTCCCCGGACGATATCTATATCTCTCCCGTGCAGATTCGCAGCTATGGTCTCAAGACCGGCGACACCGTTCGCGGTATGGTGCGTCCCCCTCGCGAGGGCGACAAGTTCTTCCCTATGGTCAAAATTCTCGAAATCAACGGTCTCGCTCCCGACAAGATACGCGACCGCATCCCCTTCGAGTCCATGACGCCGCTCTTCCCCAACCAGAAGTTCAAACTCACCGGCCATCCCCAAGAGACGATGTCCACCCGCATCATCGACCTCTTCACCCCCATCGGAAAAGGTCAGCGCGGCTTGATTGTGGCACAACCCAAGACCGGTAAGACCACCCTCCTCAAGGAGGTCGCCAACGCCATCTCCTACAACCACCCCGAGGTCTACCTCATGGTGCTGCTCATCGACGAGCGTCCCGAGGAGGTTACCGATATGCAGCGCTCCGTGAAGGCCGAGGTCATCGCCTCCACCTTCGACGAGCCCGCCGACCGCCACGTCCGCATCGCCAACATCGTCCTCGAGAAGGCCAAGCGTCTCACCGAGTGCGGCCACGATGTGGTCATCGTGCTCGACTCCATCACCCGTCTCGCACGCGCCTACAACACCGTTCAGCCCGCCAGCGGCAAGGTGCTCAGCGGCGGCGTCGAGGCCAACGCCCTCCAGAAACCCAAGCGTTTCTTCGGCGCTGCCCGCAAAATCGAGAACGGCGGCTCCCTGACCATCATCGCTACCGCCCTCACCGAGACTGGCTCCAAGATGGACGACGTCATCTTCGAAGAGTTCAAGGGTACCGGCAATATGGAGCTGCAGCTCGACCGCAAGCTGGCCAACAAGCGCATCTACCCCGCCATCGACCTCACCGCCTCCTCCACCCGCCGCGACGACCTCCTCGTCAAACCCGAGATACTCAGCCGCACCCTGGTGCTCCGCAACCACCTCACCGACCTTACCCCCATCGAGGCTATGGAGTTCCTGAAAAAGACTATCGCCAACACTCGCGACAACGAGGAGTTCCTTTATACTATGGACAAATGAAACGTGGATTCGGATCTGACAACCACTCGGGCATAAGTCCCGAGATCCTGCAGGCCATTGCGGCCGCCAATGTCGACCATGCGCTCGCCTATGGCGACGACGAATGGTGCGCGCGCACCGAAGCACTCTTCCGCGAGCATTTCGGCCCCCAAGCCAAGGTCTACTTCGTCTTCAACGGCACCGGAGCCAACGTGCTTAATATCGATGCCATGTGCCGCTCCCACCATGCTGTGGTGTGTGCCGAAACGGCACACATCAATGTCGACGAGTGCGGCGCTCCCCAGCGCGTCGTTGGATGCCGCCTGCTCACGGTCGACACCCCCGATGGCAAGCTGACGCCCCAGCTGGTGAAGACACGCCTCCATGGGTTCGGCTTCGAGCACCACTCGCAGCCTCGCGCCATCAGCATCACCCAAAGCACCGAACTCGGCACGCTCTACACCCTCGACGAGATTCGCGCCCTTGCCAATTTGGCCCACAGCTACAACATGTTCCTCCACATGGACGGCGCCCGTCTGGCCAATGCCGCCGTCGCTCTCGGATGCTCCTTCAAGGAGATGACCACCGACCTCGGTGTCGACTGTCTCTCCTTCGGCGGCACCAAGAACGGCATGCTCATGGGCGAGAGTGTCGTCATCCTCAATCCCGCCCTCGATGTCGACATGAAGTACCGCCGCAAGCAGATGACCCAGCTCTGCAGCAAGATGCGTTTCGTCGCTGCCCAGTTCGAGGCCTATCTCACCACCGGCCTTTGGCGTCGCAACGCCGAGCACAGCAACCGTATGGCGCAGCTCCTCAACGCCGAACTTTCAATCCTCAACTCCCCGAAGCTCAAGGTGATGTATCCCGTCCAGGTCAACAGCGTCTTCGTCCAGCTGCCCGCCGATGTGTGGCACGCCCTCCAGCAAGAGTATTTCTTCTACGACTGGGACGAGGCCGCCAACGTCGTCCGCTGGATGTGCTCCTTCGACACCACCGAAGCCGACATCCACAACTTCGTCGCCGCCCTGAAAGCCCTCCTCTAAAAGCGATCACCCTGGAGAGAAGACTCTGGCGAGGTTAGAGAGATCGCTGAATTTGGCCATCGACGTGGGGTAGCATATCCCCGTGCGGGAAGAAAGAGAAGCTCTCTGCTCTTGCTGCCCAGGAGTGTGGGGGGGGGCTTCACGAAGGGATTGTAGGAACGATAGACGTTCTTGCCCTTCCACATCGAACCAACCGCAGGGCCGAGCTTCCCGATTTGGATACCCATGTATCCGCCTGCATTTTTACTCATAGTTTTGATAGTTTTTTTGGGGGGGGGTGCAAATATTGCGTTTTTCGACCCAATTACGGAGACGGATTTTGATAATGTCGGGAGATGGTTTTACGCTCCCTTTTGCGCTGGTGTAAGATGTTTTATTCATGGGCGCAAAAGTGTGTTTTAAAAAAGGGGAAAAAAGGAAATGGTGAAAAAATGTTTTGTAAGATAATGAAAGTCAAAATGCCCCAAATACAATATTTAAACCATTTCGAGGTGCAAAATACAAATTGGACGGGGCTAGTAGATGAGGAGGCCGGCGAGGGCTGAGAGGAGGATGAGGATGATGGGGGATTTGAGGAACTGGAGGTTGAGGGAGGCTATGTGGAAATGCTTGCGGGGAATGATGGAAAGGGTGAAGACGACGAGGAAGATGAGGAGGGAAACGAGGGAGAGCTGGGAGCCGAAGAGGGAGAGCGTGGGGCCGGAGAGGGAGAGCGTGGGGCCGGAGGCGGCGGCGAAGGCTGCGGGGGCGAGCTGGAGGGCAGCGGCGGCGATGAGGCCCACGACGGTGAGGCGGAGGATGGGGAAGAGTCGGGAGAAGGGGGGCTGGTCCTTGCGGGCGAGGAGCCAGCGGCCGACGAGGAGGATGAGGGAGAGGGGGAGGAGGAGGACGGCGAAGGAGGCGATGAGGGCGCCGAGGACGGCGAGGGGGGTGGGGAGGCCGGCGGCGACGACGGCGGAGTAGCCGGCATAGGTGGCGGTGTTGATGCCCACGGGGCCCGGGGTGACCTGGCTGATGGCGACGATGTCGGCGAACTCGGCGGCGGAGAGCCACTGGTGCTGGACGACGACCTGGTCCTGGATGAGGGCTATCATGGAGTAGCCGCCGCCGAAGGTGAAGAGGCCAATGATGAGGAAGGTGTAGAAAAGCTGGAAGAGGATCATGGTTTATCTTTTGACTGCAAATTTTGAATAGAGCAGGCCGAGGGCGATGGCGGAGAGGATGACGAGAACGGGACTGAGTCCGAGGAGCCAGATGAGGAGTGCGGAGAGGATGGGGATCCAGCAGTTGCGCCAAGAGATGCCGGCCTTGCGGGCGAGGAAGAAGACGGGGGCGGCGATGAGTGCCACGACGGCGGGGCGGAGGGCCAAGAAGATGTGCTGCACGGCGGGGATGTCCTTGAAATGGCGGAAGAGGATGGCGATGAGGAGGATGAAGAGGATGGGCATGAGGATGTTGGCGGCGACGGCGACGGCGGCGCCCCGGAGGCCGCGCAGGCGCTGGCCGACGATGGCGGCGATGTTGGCCGCCAGGATGCCCGGCATGGTTTGCGAGAGGGCTATGGCGTCGAGCATGTCGGTGTCGCTCATCCAATGGTGACGGTCCACCACCTCGCGCTGGATGAGGGGTATCATGGCATAGCCGCCACCGATGGTGAAAGTGCCGATTTTGAAAAAAGTTATGAAGAGGTCGCAATATTTTACCATTTTTATCGTTTTAGGGATTGCCGATGGCAAACAGGCGGTCTGTGTGCCACAGAAATAAATAACATAAAACAGAAATAAATATTGTATATGAACATAGTGTTTTTTAGCTTTTTCATGGTCTTCGTGGTGGTGATGCTGGTGCTGGACCTGTTTGTGTTCCACAAGAAAGACAAGGTGGTGAGTGTGAAGGAGGCCGCCATCTGGACCGGTATATGGGTGGGGTTGGCGATGGCCTTTGCGGTGCTGGTGTACTTGTTCGGCGACTGGATGATGCCGCCGGAGGCGGGGGTGACCGACCTGAAGGCTTACCGAGGGGAGATGACCAGCGAGTTTCTGGCGGGTTACTTCCTGGAGGAGAGTCTGTCGATAGACAATATCTTCGTGATGATCATGATCTTCGTGAGTTTCGGCATCAAGCGGGAGTACTACCACAGGGTGCTCTTCTGGGGCATCTTCGGCGCCATCGTGCTGAGGTTCATCTTCATCTTTGCCTTGGGAGCATTGGTGACCAAGTTTTCGTGGGTGCTGGCGGTGTTTGGCGCGGTGCTGATATACAGCGGAGTGAAGATGTTCAGAGACAAAGGTGAGGAGGAGGTGGATACGGCGCACCATCCTGTGGTGCGGTTTGCCTCGAAGTATTTCCCGGTGACCAGCGAGAGTCACGGGCACGACTTCTTCCATGCGGGCAAGATGACGCCGCTGTTCCTGGTGCTGCTGGTGATAGAGTTCTCGGACATCGTCTTCGCCGTTGACTCGATTC
The DNA here is from genome assembly GCA_902775135.1 of uncultured Bacteroidota bacterium. Lineage (GTDB taxonomy): Bacteria > Bacteroidota > Bacteroidia > Bacteroidales > P3 > Colimorpha. Next base: position 153,365 of record CACYKY010000001.1, read on the forward strand.
CTGCGGTGTTCTCGGTGACGAAGAATCCCGTTATCGTGTACACATCGAATATCTTCGCCATCATGGGCTTGCGGTCGCTCTTCTTCCTGCTGAGCGATGTGGCCGACCGTTTCTGGCTGCTGCACTACGGCCTGGGAGTGCTGCTGACCTTCATCGGTGTGAAGATGATCGGCGGCGAGTTCTTCGGCTGGCATATCCCGACGCTGGTGTCGCTGGCGGTCATCCTCGGCATACTGGCGGTCAGCGTGCTGCTGAGCATGGTGATCAAGAAGAGGGGATGACGTAACGTTAACCTTAACCTTAACGTTAACCTTAACGATACGCTAACGTTAACTAGTTAAGCCGCATAGCTTTGCTTGCGGCTTTTTTTTTAGGGGGAGGGTTAGTGTTTTTTTAGGTTCATGACCATATCGAGGGTTTGGCAGATGCGGCCGTTGGTTTCGGCGATCTCGCCGGAGCCGTCGACGGTAACGAGGAGTCCGGAGACGCGGTAGTAGTCGAGGACGGGCTGGGTTTGTAGGTCGTAGAGCTCGATGCGATGGCGGATGACCTCCTCGGTGTCGTCGGCGCGGCCGGAGATGGCGGCGCGTTCGTGGATGCGACGGACGAGTTCGTCGCGCGGGACGTCGATGGCGACGATGCAGTCGATTTTGCGTTTGAGTTTGGAGAAGAGGAACTCGAGGGTCTGCGCCTGCTGCACGGTGCGGGGGAAGCCGTCGATGATGCAGCCTTCGGGGCGGTGGGGCTCGCCGTTGCGCTCACGGTCCCAGGGGTCGATGTTGGCGTCGGGGTCGGGGAGTGTGGAGCGGTTGGCGAGGGCGCGGGCGAGGAGGGTGACGACGATGTCGTCGCCCACGAGGTCGCCCCGGTTCATGATGGCTTTGGCGCGGAGGCCCAGGGGTGTGGCGAGGGCGACTTCCTGACGGAGGAGGTCTCCGGTGGAGATGTGGAGGAAGTCGTACTTCTCGGCCAGGAGCTGTGCCTGGGTGCCTTTGCCGGCGCCGGGGGCGCCGAAGATGACGATGTTGATCATGGTCTATATTCTAAATGCTAAATTCTAAATTCTAAATTCCAAGTGGGCTGACGCGGAACTGAGGAAAGATGAAAGGCTGGGGAGTTATTTGGCGTTGAAGAATTTGTATTTTTTGATGAGGATGAGGGAGATGACGGCGGAGGAGAAGTAGACGGCGGTCTGGATCCAGAGGGCGAGGTATTCGGAGCGCACGTCGGCCAGATCGGCGCCCATGGAGGAGACTTTGATGAAGCCTTGGACGCCGGGGGTGGAGGGGAAGAGGTAACTGAACCAGAGCCAGATCTTGGGCATGCTGCATTGGGGCCACACCATGCCGGTGAGGAAGAAGAGCACGAGGCTGAAGAAGGCGAAGCAGAGCATGGGGGAGAGTTTCTGCCGGACGAAGAGGTTGCCCATGGTCATGCCGAAGAAGATGACCGCCAGGAGGAAGGGGAGGAGGAAGACGAGGATGGTGTGGAGGTTGCCGAGTTGGGGCAGTTGGAACCAGCGGGGGATGAACCACATGGTCATGATGCAGATGGGGGTGTAGATGATGAGGTAGCAGAGAGCGCGGCCGAAGGCCACGCGGTGGATGCTGCGGGTGCGGAGACGTGCGGGGATGAGCATCAGCGAGCGGCGGTTCTCGCGGGCGTCGCCGCAGAGGAGGCAGATGCCGAGGAAGAGCGTTTGGTGCACCACGAGGACGAAGAGTGCGGGGAGGAAGAAGCTGCCGTAGCCGCCGGTGGGGTTGAAGGCGGTGATCTCCTCGTCGGAGATGGGCTGGAGCTGGACCTTGGCGTCTTCGCCGGAGAGGCCGGCCATAGCGTAGCGTTGGAGCTCGATGGTGTGCATCTCGTCGATGAGGACGGCGTTGGAGCCCAGGAGGGCGGCCTTGTAGTAATAGAACGAGCTCATGTCGGCGAAGACGCCGATGTGCGCCGTCTGCATGCGTGCCAGACGCTGGGAGAAATCCTTGGGGAAGAAGAAGATGGCGTGAATCTTATTGTCCTTGAGCAGTTTTTCGGCCTCGGACATATTGCAGCACTTGTATTCGACATTGATTTCGGGTGTGGCGTCGAGTTTGTGGATGAAGCGTTTGCTTTCGGTGCAAACGGCCTCGTCGACGACGGCGACGGGGAGGTTTTCGACGTTCTCGGTGCGGTACATGTAGCAGAAGATGAGGGGATAGAGCAGGGGGCCGATGAAGAAGATGAGGAGGACGGTGCTGTCGGAAAACACGTGGCGCACCTCGGCGCTCAGCACAATCCAGATATCATAGAGGTTATGTCTCAGCTTGTTCATTGTGCGGTGTTTTTGCGTGTTTGCCAATTCAACATGGCCGCTGCCACCACGAGGAGGAGGCCGAAAGCCAGGAGGGCGCAGAAATGGGGCCAGCAGTGGGCGAAGCCGTTGCCGAAGATGGCAATCTCGCGGTAGTTGAGGAAATAGTGGCGGATGGGGTAGAGCCAGCAGAAGCTCTGGAACAGGGGCGGCATGCTGTCGACGGGGAAGGAGAAGCCGCTGAGGGAAAAGCTCATGGCGCTATAGAGGGTGCAGACGCTCATGGCCAGCGAGGGGTCGTTGAGGCAGCTGCTGATGAGCATGCCTGCGCACTGTGCGCCGAAGATGAGGAGGAGCGTGTTGAGCATCATGAGGCCCCAGCTGCCTTCCATGGGGAAGCCCATGAAGCCGAACATGACGAGGTTGGCGATGAGCGTGAGGAGGGTGTACCAGAGGGTGTAGGGCAGCATCTTGCCCAGGAGGGCGTAGAGACTGTTGCCGCCGGCCTTCTGCATCCAGCGGCGGACGGTGCGCTGGCGGCGTTCGGTGGAGAGGGCGAAGGCGGTGTGCATGAGGGCTATGAAAGCCATCACGGCGGGGATGAGGGTAGTCATGAGGTAGATGCTGTAGTTGATCCAGGGGTTGCTGATGTTGCGGGTTTCGAAGCTGACGGGCTGGATGAGGCCCATAATCTGGTCCTCGTCGTAGCCTTTCTTGCGCAGCACTTCGCGCTGGACGGCGCCTGTGGCGAGCATGCCCATGGTGGCCAGCTGCTTGTAGCACAGGGTGCCGGCGAGGAGGTAGGCCGAGTTGTTGTAGAGCACGAACTTGGGGGCCTTGAACTGGAGGACCTGGTTGTAGGTGCCCTTGGGGATTTCGTAGAAGGCGAAGATCTCGCCGCGCTGCATGGCGCGACGGGCTTCCGTGTGGTTGTTGTAGACGGCGTGCACCTGGACGCCCGAGGTGGCGTCCAGCTCGTGGCAGATGCGGCGCGAGAGATAGCTGCCGTCGAGGTCGACGACCCCTACGGGCAGGCGCTGGGGCTGACCGGAGCCTGTCATCGAAGCGAAGATGACGAAGGTCAGCACGGCGCCGAGTGTCAGCAGGATGAGATAGCGGGGCTGGTTGATCACCCGCCTGCATTCCCGCTGGGCAACACGTAGTATGGGGTTCTTCTTGTCCATGCGCTATGATCGTCAGTCAACCACGATGGCTGTCATACCTGGGCGGAGTCCGTCGATGTGCTGGAGGGGGACGACCTTGACGTCGAAGCTCTTGACGTCGTACTGGCCGTTGGTCTTGGTGGCGCGCCAGGTGGCGTAGCTGGCCATAGCCTGCACGCGGCGCACCTGGCAGGGGTAGGCCTCCTGGCCGAGGGCGGGCAGGCGTACCTGGAGGGTGTCGCCGGTGTTGATATTGTTGAGGAGGTCCTCCCTGACGGCGAAGAACATCCAACTGTCGTCCATGTTGAGGATGCTCATGACGGGGCTGCCGGTGCCGATGAGGTCGCCCAATTTGGCGAAGATCTCTACCACCTCGCCGTCGCTTGGGGCGATGAGGTAGCTGTCGTCCAGGTAGCTCTGCACCTCGGCGACGGCGCCGCCGGCCTGGTTGACGAGGGCCGCTGCGGCGGCGATGTCCTCCTGCTGGGCGCCTTCCTGCGCCATGAGGTACTGCTGCTCGGCGGCGGCGCAGTCGGCCTGGGCCACCTTATACTGGGCTTCCACCTCGTCGTATTTCTGTGCGCTCACCACGCCCTTCTCGTAGAGCCCTTTCACGCGGTCGTAGCTCTTCTTATAGACTTCGACGGCGGCTTTGGCTTTCTGCCACACCTGGTAGGCCATCTGCTTCTGCTGGTCGCGAGCGCCACCCTTGGCCTTGCGGCTCTGGGCGCTGGCGGCGTTCTTCACGGCTTCGGCCTGCATCATCTTGGCTTCCACCTGCGGGCTGCAGATGTGGGCGAGGGTGTCGCCGGCCTTCACGCGGTCGCCCTCATGGACATAGAGGGTGTCGATGCGGCCGGGAACCTTGTTGCTCACGCGGTACTCGCTGGCGTCGACCTCGCCGGTGATCATCTCCTTGGGCTCATGGATGGCGAAGATGCCCACGACGGCGACGATACCCACGGCGGCAATCACCACCGCCAAACCTGCAAAAAGTGTCTTATTGTTCTCTTTCATATCTCCAGTTGTTCATTATCACGTTTTACGTTATACTTTTTTTATCACTCCCCCAGAGCTTGGTGAAGGTAGACCTTGCTCATTTCGATTTCGATTTCGGCGTCGACCACCTCGCTTTTGGCCTGGAGCCAGGCAGTCTGGGCGGCCATGAGGTCGGTGCTGCTCACCACCCCTGCGTGGAAGCTCTCGTTGGCCAGGCGGAGGTTCTCCTCGGCGTTTTCGAGATTGCTCTGTGCTTCGGCCAGCTTGCGTTCGGCCAGCTCCAGTTCGGAGCTCACCTTCTTCACCTGCAGTTCGATCATCTCGCGGGCCTCTTCCATCTGCCACTGGGTTTCGCGGCGTTTGGCCTTAGCGGCCTTGAGGGAATAGAAGCCGCCGGGATGGAGGATGGGCACATTGACCACCACGCCGGCGAAGAACATGCCGTTGAACTCGTTTTTGAAGCCGTCGTTCACATGGGGGTTGCTCACCAGGTAGCCTCCGGTGACGGCGATGTTGGGGAGGAGGGTGCTGCGTGCTATGGTCACCCCCTGCATGGCTATACTGTCGGCGATGCCGAGCATGCGCATCTCGCGCCGTTTGGCCCAGACGGAATCCATGATGATGCCGGAGGACTGAGGCAGGAGGGCGGGGGAGGAGCCATTGGACGGGTCGGCCACTTCGGAGCTGACGTCGAACTCGCTTTCGAGGGGTTCGCCGCAGCGCTGAGCCAGCAGCATCTTGGCCAGCACCAGGCCGTTGCGGGCCTTGGTGAGGTTCATCTGGGCCTCGTTGCGTTTCACGCGTACCTTGGTGAGGTCGCCCTTGGTGGCCACTTCGGCGGAGACCATCTCCTCCACATCGCGGGTGAGGGTGTCCAGGAGGGCGGCGTATTGCTCGGCGAGTTCTTTCTTGTGCTTGACGCTCACCACCTGCCAGTAGGCCTCGTCGACGGCGGTGAGGATTTCCTCTTTCTTCTTGTCGTATTCGACGCCTGCGAGCTCGGCCATCAGGGCAGCGCTTTTGTGGAGGGCATAGAGTTTGCCGCCCAGGAAGACGGGCTGGGTGAGGGTGAGGGCGCCGGCGGTGACGTTTCGGGTGTCGGTAGCGAGGATATTGGCGAGGCGGTCGGCGATGAAGTTGCCCACGAGGGGAACGCTCTCGATGCGCTGCTGCTCCTCGGAGCTAAGGAGGTCGATGCTCTTCTCCATCCAGAGGTAGCCGCCGTTGGCGCTGACCTTGGGCAGCATTTGCCAGAGGGCGACTTTCTCGAGGGCGTCGGCTTCGGTGCGTTTCTCGTCGGCCACCTTCAGTCCCTTGTTGGCCTCGAGGGCGCGGGCGCGGCAACCTTCGAGGGTCCACACCGCTTCTTGTGCGTTGGCCGAAGGCCAGGGGGAACAGGCGGCGGACAATAACAAACTTATTATCAATAATTTTTTACACATTTCTTGTTTTCTTGACCATTCAAAAGAGTTTGCAAAAATACTAAATAAAAATAATCCCTCCAAGATGTATGGCTGTTAAATAATGTTAAGGTGGAGGGAAGGTATGAACGCTAACGTTAACCTTAACCTTAACGCTAACCTTAACGCTAACTTTTTTGGGCCGCGACGCTTCGCTGGCGGCTGGTGGATTTTGTGTGTTGAAAAGTTTTTTTGGTGGTGTGGTTTTTTCTTCGTATTTTTGCACTTTGAATTAATAATAATGTTTAATCTCATTAATTTGTTAACAAGATGAAAAGTATTGCAATATTGACGGGCGGCGGTCCCGCCCCGGGAATGAACACAGTGGTGGCCTCGGTGGCCAAAACCTTCCTTCGCGACGGATACCGCGTCATCGGTCTCCATGGTGGCTACAGCGCCTTGTTCACAGAGAACCCCCGCATGCAGGACCTGGATTTCCTGACTGCCGACGAAATTTTCAACAAGGGTGGCAGCATCCTGAAAATGAGCCGTTTCAAACCCACGGCTGAGGATTTCGAGCAGCGGTTCAATCTGAAGTTGTTCACCGACAATGAGATCAAACTCCTTGTCACCGTAGGCGGCGACGACACCGCTTCGACGGCCAACCGCATTGCCAAATTCCTAGCCGACAAGCACTATCCCATTGCCAATATCCATGTGCCCAAGACCATCGACAACGACCTTCCGCTGCCCAACAGTAGCCCCACCTTTGGCTACAACAGCGCAAAGGCACAGGGTTGTGTGCTGGCCACTGCCGTGATGGAGGATGCGCGCACCAGCGAGAACTGGTTCGTCGTCAGCGCCATGGGCCGTTCCGCCGGCCATCTGGCCCTGGGTATTGCCGGCGCCTGCCACTATCCGATGGTGATCATCCCCGAGTTTTTCAACAAGACCGAGATCACGGTGGACAAGATCATCAACATGGTGGTGAGCTGCATCATCAAGCGCAAGCTGATGGGCATCAACTACGGTGCCGCGATGATCAGCGAAGGCGTGTTCCACAGCCTGAGTGACGAGCAGATCAAGAACAGCGGTATCCACTTCAGCTATGACGAGCACGGCCATCCCGAGCTCGGCAAGGTGTCGAAGGCCCACATCTTCAACGACCTGCTGGAGCGCAAAGCCAAGGAGATTGGGCTGAAGGTGAAGACCCGTCCCGTGGAAATTGGCTACGAGATACGCTGCCACACCCCCATTGCCTACGACCTGACCTACTGCTCGCTGATGGGCATGGGCGTGCACACCCTCTTCAACCAGGGATGCACCGGCTGCATGGTGTATGTGGACAATCTGGGCAATGTGAGCCCGTTGTACCTGAAGGACCTGCAGGATCCGGAGACGGGGAAGATTCCACCGCGCCTGGTGAATGTGGAGAGCAACAAGGTGATGTCGTATGTGAACGACATCATGGACTACATCACTCCTGCCGACTACGAGGCGGCACGGAAGTACGTGGCCAACCCCGAGGAATATGATTTCAAGAAGATTCTCAACTGGTAAGAACAAACACGGTCATAGCTGTCAGAACCCAAGGACACTCCTTGCGGTTCTGATGGTTGTGATTGGAATATGCACGATTCCTTCTACAGCCTCTGCTCAGAGCAAAAAGCAGCTGGAGAAGGACAAAGCCCGCGTGGAGCAGGAGATCAAGAAGCTGAACGGCGACCTGGCAAAGGCCAAGAAGAACAGCAAAGCTGGGCAGCAGCAGCTCAACCTGCTCGAGAGGAAAATAGCGGAGCGCACGAAACTTATCAACAACCTGAACGGGCAGCTCAACCTGCTGGGGATCCGCATGGCGGAGACCGAGGACAGCATAGCGCTCATCCGCGGGCAGGTGGACAGCCTGAAGCTGGAGTATGGCAAGGTGGTGCGTGCGCTGTACCGCGAGCGCGGCAACCTGGACAAGCTGGTGCTGGTGCTCGACACGAAGAGCTACAACTACGCCTACCTGCGCACCAAGTATTTCCGCGACTACAGCCGCTACCGCCGCCGCCAGGCGATGTACATCAGGCAGAAGGAGCAGCAGCTGAGTGATGTGGGTGAGGAGTTGCGCCGCCAGCAGCGCGAGCAGACGAGTCTGGTGGAGCAGCACCGGAAGCAGAAAGCCGAGCTGGCCAGCGAGCAGAAGACCCGCCAGAAAGAACTGAAGAACAGCAAGCAGCAGGAGCGCAACCTGCAGAACCAGATTGCCAAGAAGGAGAAGCAGAAACGCGAGTTGCAGCAGCAGATTCAGCGCATTGTGAACGAGGAGATCGCGAAGGCGCGTGCCTCGAAGCAGCAGCAATCTACGGGCAGCAACGGCAGCAAGGTGAGCGGCAACACGCCGGCACCGAGTGCGGCCGAAGTGGCGCTGAGCAACGACTTTGCCTCGAACAAGGGCCGGCTCCCCTGGCCTGTGAGCTACACCAAGGTGGCGCGCGAGTACGGCAAGTACACCCACTCGTCGGGCGGCCAGAACATGAATAACGGCATCGACCTGGTGTGTGCTTCGGGAGCGGCGGTGAAGAGTGTCTTCGGCGGCACGGTTACGAGGGTGTTCACCTGTCCCAACGGGACGAAGGGCATCATTGTGCGGCACGGCGACTACCTGACGGTGTATGCGAACATGGGCAGTGTGAGTGTGAGCGAAGGACGCAAGGTGACCACGGGACAGAATCTGGGCACCGTGTACACCAACAGCGACGGTGTGGCCGAGTTCTCGTTCCAGCTGTGGAAGGGGACATTATCGCAGAATCCGAGGCTGTGGCTGAGATAGTTCGCAGTATTTAAGTAGATATAAGTTTTACGTGAGAGATAAAGTCTATTTTATCACGGATGCACATTTGGGCAGCGGGTCGGACTCGCGGGAGCGGGAGCGACTCCTCTGCCATTTGTTGGAGGAAATAGAGCCCCACTGCAGGATGCTGATGTTGCTGGGCGACATATTCGACTTCTGGTTCAGCTACCGATACCTTGTCCCTCGGGGGCATGTGCGTTTGCTGGGGAAGCTGGCGGAGCTGACCGACAAGGGTGTGGAGATTCATTTTTTCATCGGAAATCACGATATGTGGATATTCGACTACCTGACGGAGGAGATGGGCGCTGTGGTGCACGACGAGCCTGTCGTGATGGAGCTGTGTGGAAAGCGTGTGCTGATGGGTCACGGCGACGGACTGGGACACACGGACCGATGGTTCGATTTTGTGAGGGTGTTCTTCCGCAGCCGTTTCTGCCAACGTCTTTTCAAGATGCTGCCGTCGGCCTTCACCTTCGGCATTGCCCACCGATGGAGCGACAGCAACAAGCGCAAGCATGCCAAGCGCGATATGCTGCGCTACCTGGGCGACGAGCGTGAGGGTATTGTCATCTACTGCAAGCAGCGGTTGGAGAAAGAGCATTTCGACTACTGCATTTTCGGACACCGCCATACGCCGCTGATGCGCGACCTGGGCAAGGGGTGCACCTATGTCAATGTGGGCGACTGGCTTCACAACCGCAACTATGCGGTGATGGGGCCGGAGGGAACCATAGAGCTGAAAGATTACACCAATCGCTAATTCTTATTTTTTCACTTCTCGATTCTCACGTGGCGCAGGTCGAGGTTGTTCATTGCGTTGCTGCGCAATCCGCTGACATTCTTGTGGGTGAAGTGGAGGATCTGGTCGTAGTAGAGCACCATGACGGGAGCTTCCTGCATGACGAGGCTGTCGATGGTTTGGTAGAGTCGGGTGCGCTCGTCGGTGGAGGTGCAGCTGCGGGCCTGGGAGTAGAGGCGCGAGACGGTGGGGTTGCTGAAGCGGGTGTAGTTGGGGCCTGCGGGAGTGCGGTTGGGACCGTAGAAGAGCGAGAGGTAGTTCTCGGCATCGGGGTAGTCGGCCACCCATGAGCCGCGGAACCATTGGCATTTGCCCTGAGCCATCTGCTCGCGCAAAGCTGCGGGAGGGTTGACGTCGACCTGCACGTCGATGCCCAGCAGGCCGAGTTGCTGCTGGATGTATTTGCAGAGGTCGAGATAGTTGGCTGTGGTGGAGAGCTTGAGTTTGGGGAGGCCTTTGCCGTCGGGGTATCCCGCGTCGGCGAGCAGCTGTTTGGAGCGCTGGGGGTTGTATTCGTAGCCACAGTCGGAGTAGCCCGGCAGGCCGCGGGGAATGAATCCGCCGACACCGGGGGCGCCGATGTTGTTGCGCAGGAAGCGCATCATTTTCCTGCGGTCGAAGCCGCAGCTGATGGCTTGGCGGAGACGGCGGTCATGGAGGGGGCTCTGCTCGTTTTCCATGTCGAATCCCAGGTACTCGGTGTTGAGGTAGGGGGTGCTGGACATGTGGATACGGTCGGCATATTTCGCCTTCAGTTGACCGTCGAGGGTGAGGATCTCGTCTTTGTAGCTGGCGTCCAAAGAGTTCATGAAGTCGAGGTTCCCCTTGACAAACTCCAGGAATACGGTGTGGCGGTCGACAATGAAGGTGACGGCAACGGCGTCGAGGTAGGGCAGACGTGTCCCGTCCTCGTCCTGTTCGAAATAATCGGGGTTCTTGCGCAGCACGAGTTTCACACCCTCTTTCCAGTATTGGAAGCGGAAGGGTCCTGTGCCGCAGGGATGCTTGCGGAAGTCTTTGCCATACTGCTCCACCACCTCGCGGGGCACCACAGAGCAGTAGACCATGCCGAGCATCGAGAGGAAGGGGGCGAAGGGCTCGCGCAGGCGGATGGAGAAGGTGGTGTCGTCAACAGCTTGGAAGTCCTCCACATCGCTGAAGATCCAGGCTCCCGGCGAAGCCACCGAGGGGTCGACGATGCGATGGAAGCTATAGGCGAAGTCGGCGGCGGTCACCGTGCGGCCGTTGTGGAAACGCACGTCGTTGCGGAGGGTGAAGGTGTAGGTGAGGCCGTCGGGTGCGATGTCCCAGCGCTTGGCGATACAGGGCTGCACCTCGAGGTTGGTATCCAGCTGGATGAGGCCGTTGTAGAGCTGGCGGCAGCCCCAGATGATGCTCTGGTCCTTGGCGAACGCGGGATCGAGGGTGGCGATGCCGGCGGTCTCGTTGTAGCGGAATATCATCTTGTCGTCGTGTCGGTGGCCCGAACATCCGACAAGGGCAATGATGGCTATTGCGAAAAGGATTTTCTTCATTTCTTGTACATTATTTTGCCGTCCACGAGGGTCATCGCAACACTTTCGCCGTGGGTGGCGTAGACCAGGTCGCTCACCGTTTTGACCGGTGCGAGGAAGAGACAGGCGGGCTGTCCGGGGGCGACGGTGTGGCCTCCTGTGGCCAGACGGAGTATCATGTCGGCCGGGACCGCTGTGGGGTCGCCGCGCCAGCCTTTCTGCAGGAGGGCGGCGGTCTTCATCACCTCGATCATGTCGAGGTTGTTGCTGCTGGCACTGCCGTCGGTGCCGAGCATCACGTTGGCTCCCGCGGCCAGCAGTTCCAGCATGGGGAAGCGGTAGCCGCTGCCTAGCTTGAGGTTGGAGTTGGGACAATGCACGCAGGTGATGTGGTGGTCGCCGATGAGGCGGATCTCCTCCTCGGAGAGGTGGAGGCAGTGGGCGGCGATGAGGCGGTTCCCCATTTGGTCCAAAATGCCCAGCTTGTCGAGATATTCCCATGGGCGGCAGCCATGTTCGCGCAGGCAGTCGTCCACCTCCTTCTGGGTCTCGCTCATGTGGATGTGCATGGGCAGTCCCAGCTCCTGGCAGACCTCTGCCGAGCGGCGCAGCCCTTTTTCGCTGACGGTATAGATGGAATGCGGCGCGATGGACAGCGGGACAGCTCCGCATGCATTCATTATGGCATGCAGGCTCTCCAGCTCGTCCCCGTCGCCGAAGATGTTCAGTCCCAGCCTGGCGCGTATGCCGCTGTCGCGCACGGCCTGTGCCATTGCCGGCAGGTGGAAGTACATATCGTTGAAAGCCGTAGTGCCCGAAGCGAGCATCTCGCGGCAGGCTTGGAGGGTGCCCTTGTAGACTTTCTCGTCGGTCAGCCCCTGTTCGGCAGGCCAGATGTATTCTTTCAGCCACACGTCCAGCGGCTGGTCGTCGCCCAGTCCGCGGAAGAGGGTCATGGGCGCATGGGAGTGCATATTCATCAATCCCGGGAAAACCGTCAATCCTGAGCAGTCTATGGTACCGTTCGCTCCACTTCGGTCGCGGTCCACCCGTTCCACATCAGCCTCATGCAATGCATCACCCTCCTCGTTGGTGAGGGGTAGGGGGGTGGAAACACTATCAATAAGGCCGTTGTCAATGGTGATGTCAACGGCCTTGTTGTTCAGTATTGCATTGTGCAGCAGGGTTCTCATTGCACCAGTATCAGCCAATCGTTCTGCTGTCCTTTGACGATGCCGCCGCGGATGGCGAAGGTTTGTTCGCCACCGTCAGGCAGCACAATGCGTACATCGCCCGGGGCCAGAGCCGAGATGATGGGTGCGTGGTTCTCCAGGATCTCGAACTTGCCACCCACGCCAGGCAATTGTGCCAACTTGGCGTTGCCCTCGAAGAGCGTGCTATCGGGTTTGGTAATCTTAATTTTCACTTTTCAATTTTCAATTCTCAATTTTCAATTTTCAATTTACTTCGTCTCCGCCAGAATCTTCTCGCCCTTCTCGATGGCTTCCTCGATGGTGCCCACCATCAGGAAGGCCTGCTCGGGCAGGTAGTCGACGTCGCCGTTGAGTATCATGTTGAATCCCTTGATGGTGTCCTCGATGGCCACGAAGCGTCCCTCCAGGCCGGTGAAGGCCTCAGCCACGAAGAAGGGCTGCGAGAGGAAGCGCTGCACACGGCGGGCACGGCTCACCACGAGCTTGTCCTGCTCGCCCAGCTCCTCCATACCGAGGATGGCGATGATGTCCTGCAGCTCGTTGTAGCGCTGCAGCATCTGCTTCACCTTCTGCGCGGTCTCGTAGTGCTCCTCACCCACCACATCGGGGGCCAGGATGCGCGAGGTGGACTCCAGCGGGTCGACGGCGGGATAGATACCCAGCTCCGTAATCTTACGCGAAAGCACCGTCTGGGCGTCCAGGTGGGCGAAGGTGGTGGCGGGGGCGGGGTCTGTCAAGTCGTCGGCAGGCACATACACGGCCTGCACCGAGGTGATGGATCCGCGCTTCGTGGAGGTGATGCGCTCCTGCATCAGACCCATCTCCGTGGCCAGCGTGGGCTGGTAGCCCACGGCCGAGGGCATACGGCCCAGCAGGGCCGACACTTCGGAACCCGCCTGGGTGAAACGGAAGATATTGTCGATGAAGAGCAGTATGTCACGGCCGCCGGTCTTCTCGTCGCCGTCGCGGTAGTATTCGGCGAGGGTGAGGCCTGCCAATGCCACACGGGCACGCGCACCGGGGGTCTCGTTCATCTGGCCGAAGACCATAGTGCATTTCGAATCCTTCAGGGCTTCCTTGTCGATCTTGCTCAGGTCCCAGCTGCCCTCTTCCATACTCTTCACGAATTCGTCGCCGTATTTGATAACGCCGGCTTCGATCATCTCGCGCAGCAGGTCGTTACCCTCGCGGGTACGCTCGCCGACGCCGGTGAACACGCTCATGCCGGAGTATTTCTTGGCGATATTGTTGATCAGTTCCTGGATGAGCACCGTCTTGCCCACACCGGCGCCACCGAAGAGGCCGATCTTGCCGCCCTTGAGGAAGGGCTGGATGAGGTCGATGACCTTGATGCCGGTGTAGAGGATTTCCTGGCTCGTGGAAAGGCTCTCAAATTTGGGGGGCTCGCGGTGGATGCTGTAACGCTTCTCGGTCTTGGGAGCGGGCATACCGTCGATGGTGTCGCCGATGACGTTGAACAGTCTTCCGTTGATGTCCTCGCCTACAGGCATCGAGATGGGGCCTCCGAGGGAGAGCACCTCCATTCCGCGCTCCAATCCGTCGGTGGAGTCCATAGCGATGCAGCGCATGGTGTTCTCGCCGATGTCCTGTTGGCATTCGAGGATGATGGTGCCACCGTCGGGGCGGTTCACGCTCAGAGCGGTGTAGATGTCGGGCAGAGCTTCGCCGTCGGGGAACGTCACGTCCACCACAGCGCCAATGATTTGCGATATTTTACCTTTCAGTTCCATAAACTATTATATGCATATAAATTTATAAAAATTGCGGTGCAAAGATACGAAAAAATATCCATCCACCGCAAAAAATATTTCCCCAAAGGGCTATTTTAACATTTCCGCCAGCTGCGTGCGCTATTTCGAAAATGCCTCCGCACGTTTCGCGCGGAGGCATTTATCTATAACATCTATCGCATCTATCGCATCTATCACATCTCTATTTGATTCTCATCTTATAGAACGAGCGGTAGACGAAGTAGAGGGCTATCAGCAGGAACACCACGCCGAACCACGGGGCCAGGCTCTTGAAGCTGGCACTGATGGCTATCTCCATGGCCAGCACACCGAAGAGGGTGGTGAACTTGATGATGGGGTTCAGCGCCACACTCGAAGTGTCCTTGAAGGGGTCGCCCACGGTGTCGCCGACTACCGAGGCGTCGTGCAGCTCCGTGCCCTTGGCTTTCATGTCCACCTCGACAACCTTCTTGGCGTTGTCCCAGGCGCCGCCGGCATTGGCCATGAAGACGGCTTGGAACAGTCCGAAGACGGCAATGGAGATGAGGTAGCTGATGAACAGGCACACGGCGTTCTGCCCGCCGATGCTGTCGGGACTCGAGAGGCAGGCAAATGCCAGCGCGAAGCAGAAGATGGCAATGAAGATGTTGATCATGCCTTTCTGGGCATAGTTGGTGCAAATCTTCACCACTTCCTGGCTCTTGGCGATGTCGGCCTTCTTGGGGGCGTTGGCGTCGAGCTTGATGTTGTCTTTGATGTACTCCACAGCGCGGTTGGCACCGGTGGTGACGGCCTGCATCGAGGCGCCGGTGAACCAATAGATGACGCAGCCGCCCAGGATGAATCCGAGGATGCTGTAGGGGTTCAGCAGGTTCAGGATGCTCTCGGGTTCGATGCCGAGGGTCTTCTGTATCATCAGGATCAGGGAGAAAATCATCGTGGTGGCTCCCACAACGGCGGTGCCGATGAGCACCGGTTTGGCTGTCGCCTTGAAGGTGTTGCCGGCGCCGTCGTTGGCCTCCAGGTAGTATTTGGCTTTCTCGAAGTCGGGCTTGAAGCCAAACTCGCTCTCCACCTCCTTGGTGGTGCGGTCAATGTCGTCCTCGATGAGGGAGAGTTCATAGACGCTCTGGGCATTGTCGGTCACGGGACCGTAGCTGTCCACAGCGATGGTTACGGGGCCCATGCCCAGCATGCCGAAGGCCACCAGGCCGAAGGCGAAGATGCTGTAGTAGGCGCCGAACACGGGCTCGATGCCGAAGAAGGTCGATGCAAAGTAGGCAATCAGCATCAGCACAAAGAACACTACGCCTGTCCAGAAACCGCCCATGTTGCCGGCCACCAGGCCGGAGAGGATGTTCAGCGACGCACCGCCCTGCTCAGAGGCCTTCACCACTTCTTTCACGTGCTTCGAGGTGGGGGAGGTGAAGAGCTTGGTGAACTCGGGAATAAGGGCAGCGCCTAGGGTGCCGCAGGAGATGATGATCGAGAGCGCAAGCCACAGGTTCGGGACAACGGCGTTCACGTCGGCCGTGTTCAGGATGAAGTAGCTGGCCAGGAAGGTGCCGACAATGCTCATGATGGAGGTGATCCACACCAGCGAGGTCAGCGGCTGCTCGAAGTTCATGTCATCGGCATTTTTATATTTCGCACGTGCTATCGCGCCATTTATATAGTAGGAAAGTACCGAAGCCAAGATGCCGAGGATACGCATCACGAAAATCCACACCAGCAGTTTCACCTGCATCGTGGGGTCGGGGACAGCCAACAGGATGAAGCTCACCAAGGCCACACCGGTGACACCGTAGGTCTCGAAACCGTCGGCGGTGGGTCCGATCGAGTCGCCGGCATTGTCGCCGGTACAGTCGGCAATGACGCCGGGGTTGCGCGGGTCGTCCTCGCCAATCTTGAAGACCACCTTCATCAGGTCGCTACCAATGTCGGCAATCTTGGTGAAGATACCGCCGGCGATACGCAGGGCACTGGCACCCAGGCTTTCGCCGATGGCAAAGCCGATGAAGCAGCTGCCCGCCAGGTTCTCAGGCATGAAAAGCAGGATGATGAGCATCAGCACCAGCTCCACACAGATGAGCACGATACCGATACTCATGCCCGCACGCAGCGGGATGTTGAGCAGGTCGAGGGGTCTGCGGCGCAGCGAGGCAAAAGCCATGCGGGCGTTGGCATAGGTGTTCATCCTCACACCGAACCAGGCCACTCCGTAGCTGCCCAGGATGCCGATGACCGTCCAGGCCAGGATCAGCACCACGGCGCCGGCGCTCATCTTACTCAGCACACCAAAATACAATGCAATGGCTGCTCCGATAAACACGAAGAGCAGCAGCAGGAACTTGCCCTGCTGTTTCAAATAGGTCGAGCAGGTCTTGAAAATGACATTGCCGATTTCCAGCATCGACTTGTGGGCTTTCAGTTTACGCACCTTGCTGAACTGCCAGAATCCGAACAGCAGGCCCAGCACCACCACCGCGAAACCCCAATACAGGATCGAGGCGTCACTCGAGGCGGCGAATCCCGCCGGCATTTCCAGGTCAGCCTCGCTGGCAAACGTCAAAAATGGCGTCGCCATCGCTAGCAGAGTTAAAGATAATTTCTTCATATTGAATATTTTTAGTTTGTATTGTGTTTCAAAATCGACCTACAAATATATGAATATTCGTTAAAATAACAAAAAATTTTTTTCAACACTTGCAATCCAATGACCATTCTCAATTTTCAATTTTCAATTTTCAATTTTCAATTCCCCAATCCCCAATAACGCATTTGTCCTTTCACTCCCTTTCACTCCCTTTCACTCCCTCTCACTCCCTTTCACTCCCTCCAAAAATCCCCATTCTCAATTCTCAATTTTCAATTCTCAATTCCCCAATCCCCAATAACGCATTTGTCCTTTCACTCCCTTTCACTCCCTCTCACTCCCTCTCACTCCCTTTCACTCCCTCCAAAAATCCCCATTTTCAATTTTCAATTTTCAATTTTCAATTTTCAATCCCCCCCTCCGTTTTGCGGTCTCCCGAAAGTGACTTGTTTGATATCGATAAACGATGATTTCCCCTTCCCATCCAGCGGGCGAAGCTCCCCATCGGTGTCGGTGGTTCGCTACGCGCTCGTCGCAGGTCGCTCGGCAAATCCCGGCTGCAATGACGAAAGAGGGCTGCTTTTTCCCCAACGGCGATGCCGTCACAAAAGAGGACAGCAACAGCAAAAACGAAAGAAGAATATTTTTAATAAATATAAATTCATTATTTGTTTTTAAAAAAAGGGGGGCATAAAAACACATAATATTCCTTATTTCCGCTGAGGGCTGCTTGTCGGCCCGTCAAAAAGAAAGAGTTATACGCCATGGCACTTGTGGGGGATTATGGTAACATGTTGGTTGTGAGATATTCTTTGGGGAAAGG
>CACYKY010000002.1 GCA_902775135.1 uncultured Bacteroidota bacterium
TTCATCATGAATTCCGTGGGGAACTTCGGCCTAGGCAACACCTACACGGGAATCAAGTTCAATGTAGAAGGCAGCGGACGCTTCACGGGCAGCGTGAGGATACTGTCGTGGGCGAGCATAGCCGGCACCCTCACGGTGGGCGACGGATTCTCCTGCGACGCCAACGGCAACCTGAAAGTGAAACACCTGAAGGTGACCCTCACGGACTGGCCGGACTATGTCTTCGGTGGTAGCCACCAGCTGATGCCGCTGGGCGAGCTGGAAGCCTACATCGGCGAGCACCAGCACCTGCCGGGCATCCCCACGGCCGCCGAAGTTGAGCGCGACGGCGCCGACCTGGGCGAGATGAACCGCCTGCTGATGGAGAAGGTCGAAGAACTCACCCTCTACATCATCGACCTCCAGAAGCAGATTGACGAAATGAAGTCGAACCAATAAAATGTAAAGAAATGAATAAGGCTATAACAATCGTAGCACTAATTTTAGCAGCACTCTTTGTGGCAGGGTGTGGGAAAGATTCTCAATGTAATAATTCTCATTGGACACCATCAGGAATAGGTATCTCCTGGTCTGACTATAATAGTGTTGAAAAGGTGGTTGAATATTTTAATTGCCATGACAGCACTTTAATGGTCAACAAAGGAAAAGAATTGAAGGTGTATGGATATATTAAACATAATGTGTTTGGAACGATTTTGTGTCCGGATACGAATGAATCCTTATGTTTTATACCAATGGCTCTTTATGAAGGGGCATCATTCCCACAAATCGATTCAACACGGAAATATTATGTTTGCGGTCGAGTATACCCAATTGTTGGGGATGCTTCAATCGAATCTTTTTTTCCGTGTTGTAAAGATATTATTTCTTTTTATGGATTTGAAATTTTAGAAAGATGAAAAAAATATTTTTGAGCATACTGGTTTTATTAGTCAATATTGGATTATATGCACAAAAAACGGTCTCGAATAATGAGGCAATCTCTGTTGCTCATACCGCTCGGCAAATAATGAATACAAAAGGGAAAGCTGTAATCCAAAAGACTAATTTAAGAATTGACAATATAGACCGAATTCTTTGGTATGAAATACAATATGATGATGGAGTTATTGTACTGGTATCCGGACATAAGTCGTGTACGCCAATATTGGGAATAATTGATGGCGGAACAAAATCCACTTTGGACGATACTAATAACATCGCATGTGGAATGAAAGTGCTGTTGAAAAGCTATTCCGAAATAATAGAAGAATGCTATGACAATGATTCGATATTAGAGATGAATGATGATTGGAATAAATACCTTTTGGGGAATGTAAAGTCAAAATCCTCTGTAGGGCCACTATTACATAGCATGTGGGGGCAGGGTTATTCAAATGATAGTGTTGAAATGAATGCCTATAATGCATTTGCACCAGATAGTGGATGTGCAGAAGGACGATTATGTCCGGCAGGATGTGTTGCGGTTGCGCTAGGCCAAGTTATGTTTTATTGGCAATATCCATTTTTTCTGACAGAAAACGACATTATGTTTGATTGGTGTAATATGACAGATCTACTACAAGTTTCTGATAATTTGTGCTATGTGGATAATAAAAGGGCTATAAACGAACTGTTGGAAGATTGTGGTAATGCTGTGGGTATGGCATATGCTTGCTCTGGTTCTGATGCAAGAACATTTGCTTCTGTGAATGCTTTAAAAGATCGTTATCATTATAAAAGTTCTATTGATTCTTTTTCTGTTATGTACCCAAGCATGAACGGTCCCGCTAATACAATGTATGATAAAATATTTAGTAATCTAGATAGGAAGAGACCTGTCATTATGAAGGCTGTAGACCCATATTATGGAGGGCACGCATTCGTATGTGATGGATATAGGAATAATTTGATTCATATAAACTGGGGATATAATGGTGAGTGTAATGGATATTTTGCTTTTCTTAATTTAGATGTTTTTGAATTTCATTTAACGGGTAATTATGGTATAGTTTACAACATCTATCCCAAAATAGATTATCAAGGAGAGGATAATCTGCTTTTTTTGTCCAGTTTTTATAATGACTATTTGCCATCAGATAATTCGATACTCCCATACAGGATGGTTCCTTCTACAGCAAACTCTTTGACCAGTGCGTCTGCAAGCAGCCCCGAAAGTTGGCGCACCATTCCTGCTGGCGCCACGGCTGTCTATCAGGCGCACGAGGAAGTGATTCTGCAGGACGGCTTTGAGGCGCAGGAGGGGTGTGAATTCGAGGCCAGGATAGAACCTTGCGCTTTGTGCGACGAGGCGGGCAACAGCATGCAGGGAGCCAACCTGCCGGAGGGAATGGCATCCGTCGGCGACCAGCCGGACACCACGGGCGGCACCGTGGCCTACGCCATGGGACAGCCGCAGGAACTCCCCACCGACGCCCTCTTCCCCAACCCCACCGACGGCCCCCTGACCATGTCCACCGACGGCATGGCGCAGGCAGTGTTCGTCTACACCCTCAGCGGCAATCCCGTGGGTGGCTGGCGCATCGTGACCCTCGCCGAGACCTCCCTCTCTCTCGACGTCTCCGCCCTCGCCCCCGGCACCTACCTCCTTTCCGTCGCCACCCCCACAGGCACCCAGACAGCAAGGTTCATCCGCCGCTGACGAGGTGTTGAACACCTCAACCTGAGTTGTTTCTCAATCAGAACATAATCTCAATCAGAGTTATGTCTCAATCAGAACGAAAATCTCAATCAGAACGAAAAGAACTAAAAGAAAAAAATCAATCGGAATGAAAAGAATGGAAAAGGAAATGGTGACCCTAGGGTACACTGTAACTATTACGTTTAAATCAGGCGTTTACACCTGTATAGCAGAAAAGTAAAAACCAGCACCTCTACTTGGTGCCACCTAACCCCTAAAAGCCTATGAAACTCATCCGACCCTGCCCTTGGCGACAGATGTGCCTGTCGCACAAGGGCGTATAAAAAAGGCAAGCCCTTTGGGCGGGGAGAGTGTTTGAAAACAATAACCACCAACCACATTCTCCCACCTCCCACGGGGGGCTCGCCGATGGCACAGGACCGGACAGTCCCATGCGTCCATCGACAATGATAACGCAGAAACGGCTGTCCTATTATGTGGAAAAACTCTGTTTTTTGCACATCAACCATGACACGTGGGAAACAAAAATGCCAATAACAATTAAAAAAAACAATAGATGAAAATCAATATGAAAAAAAACTCGTATCTTTGCACCGAGAAAAGGGAAGCAATATTGAAAAAAATAAGGTATATGATAATGATTGCTTTTGGGGTTACTTTGCCTTTAACGACGCTGGCGCAGGATTTGACCCGCGTCATACAAGGCGCAAAGGTAGATTATCCTATACTAAGAAATTATTATCCAACAAATGAATGGCTGTTGTACAATAATCATGTGAACTATTATTTTACTTTTGGGAAAATGAATTCGACAGGAACCTCCTTCAACTTCCTTAATGTCCAAAAGAATATAGATGTAAAAGATATGTTCGTTTATCGGGATACTCTTTTCTTCTGTGGTCGTATATTCGATTCAATGACGATGGTGTATAAAGGTCTTATGGGGTACTTCAAGATTAATCCCATGCCAACGTCAAGTATAAACTACATCATGATGGATAGCCTTTCATGCTTGAATAAAATAGAGGTGTACAAGATGGCGTCCACCTTGCATATGGCAGTGGTTGGAACCCATCAGACTAATTATAGTGTTTTGGTTGATGCTTATATGGATAACTATTTTGGCAACTCGACGAATTGGCAGGTGAAATGGGCTACAATCAGTGACATGAATGCGATTTTTGACGACATCACCATCACTAACAGTTACGTGGTGGCATCAGCCCGTGTTCCGGATTCTACAGCAGCCTATCTCTGCTTCTTCGAAAAACCCCCTCTCGCATATAGGTCTTTTCTTGCATTGAATGGTAATACAATAGAAAAACTACTGTATTATCCATTCAGTAGACCTGTTTTTTTGGAGCACGGCGATTTGGATACACTTTATGCAGTCTATCAAAATCAAGGATTATTATTACCATCTCTGTGCATCTGCCAATTTGATGGGCTTCAGAATACCGTCTCTCGAAGTTTTTCTTCATCCATTGCTGATTTAACAATAAAAGATGTTCAGAGAAGTTATGACTATAACAGTATTAATATTTTGGTAAGTTACTCTTTCCGACCGGGGACTATGGAAAGATTTGTGACATATAATATTCCCTCCGCCATCATGGCAATAGGGGGGCCTGTTTTTGCACGTTCCTATCCTGCTTCCTCAGTGGTGTATTCGCTTGGAGGAAATAAAAATGGTAATCAGGATGCGGCTGGTGTATGCCAAACAGGTGAAATGGGCATATTTAGGACTGCAGACAACGATATTGGAAGCTGTGCTGGCTTAGAATCAGTCAATCTTAATCCAATGTCCTTAATATCAGATTGGCCTATAGAAAAGAGCCTTAATATAAGTGTCAAGAACGAATCCGTTCAAGGGATGACCATAACAACATCCCCTTATTCAGTATACACCTCATGTCAATAATAAAACAAAACAATAAAAGATCATGAAAAGAGTAATTTTTTTCTTGCTATTCGCTCTATTCGCGCAATTCGCGCATTCGCAGGACACCGTCCCTTACATGCGTGGCAACATTTTCTACAATGTGATTCCGGATTGGAAAAAACCGGCATACCCCGGTTTTCCCCTCGTAGTGGGCAATGGTTGCGGTATCCAGACCAAAGAGATGTATACGGGTAAGGACCCGATAAAGATCTATGGTGTTGCCGCAGTAATGATGACACCACTTGACATGGTATATATACCTGACACCTTAAGTGCAGAGCTCGCGCAGGAGTGGTGGGACTTGCATTATAGTGAGTATCATGACACCTCTCTCACAGAGTCGTACGAATATTTGGGAGTGTATCTGGCGCAGCCCGATTCCTCGCTTGCCGTGCAGAGGGAAGTGAAGGTGCACCGTCTGTACGACACCCCGTCGTATTACGTGTCTACCGGACAATCTGCCTACTATAATCCCGATTTTACATTCCCCGTCTACGAAAAATACTTTGATTCTTCAATAGCAGTACAAGACACCTTCTACATAGGCACAACTATGCACAGCGCAGACCAATATGTAGTACACAACCATGTGGGATTTTTAGTTTTGGCCTATTCGAACTCTTCTTCTTCCTCCGATCTGTACGAATACCATGTATACAAACGTTGCATTCCGACTGACTCGAGCTGGGTATGGCCAGATCGTGCTCCATGGCGGATGGAAAACAAAAGAGTATACATGATGTTCCCCATCCTCACCCCCGACCCCAACGCTCCCGACGACCCCGGAGACACTCCCGGAGACACCACGGGCGTCAGCCAGGCGGACATGGTGAGCCTCTACGTGACGGTGCAGCCCAACCCGGCGACGGAGGAGGCACGGGTGCTGTCGAGCTTCGGCATCGAGCGCATCGAGGCCTACACGGGCGACGGCCGCTGCATCCTCAGCCAGAAGGCCTCCGGCCTGCAGGCCGTGCTGGACGTCCGCGGATGGGACTCGGGCACCTACCTGCTCCGCGTCACCACCCCCATGGGCACCACCACCAAGAAACTGCTCGTGCGGTGAGGCCTATTATGTCGTTTTAAAAACAGTTGATAATTCATATTCCCCTTAAAAAACTGTAAAATAATGAAACGTATTTTGTTGATTTGTAGTTTGACAATAATATTGCATCCTTGCATATTTGGTCAAATAGTAACACATGAGGAGGATTCCTCTAATGATATTTTGAGTTGCTTGGAGAAAGCAGGAATAAACAACGAGCCTATTTTGAACGAGTGCGAAAGTAAGTGTCTGAATTATTTATTTCAAAAGGAAAGAGGATTGTTTGATTTTTCTGGAAAAAGAGCAGCATTCTTTAGGGGAAGTGGAGGGAGAATACGTACAACAAAAGAATGGTATTTTAACCAAAAAAAATTGGCGGTCAGATTCTATGGTGAAATATCTACGGAAAGCACTGCTGTACAATTGGTGTTTTTCAGTGAGGAGGAGGCTGAAGAAATAGGGTATGATGTTGTTATTTTTCTTGATTGTAAGAGGTACATTAAAAAAAAGGATGCAGTTGCTCGACTAAAAAATACCTAACCCACCT
Organism: uncultured Bacteroidota bacterium; assembly: GCA_902775135.1. Classification (GTDB taxonomy): domain Bacteria; phylum Bacteroidota; class Bacteroidia; order Bacteroidales; family P3; genus Colimorpha. The sequence continues at coordinate 6,173 of CACYKY010000002.1, forward strand.
GCCGGTGGCAAGTGGCCGCTTGCCACTGGCCCGATTCCCACGTTTAGTATAGTCCATTATAATGATATAATAATCTCCTATGAAAAAGATTCTATCTTTAGCCATATTGGCCATGTTTTTTAACTCGGCTTTTGCAGAAGGAATTGTTTGTGTTACAAAGTCGGGAATCTTTCTTTTCAATACATCCAATCAGGAATATGAAAAGATTGCCGAGTTTGGGAAACTGATACCGTATAAGACAAAAATGTTCATCTCTTCTTTTGCCGACGATTCTGTGACTTTTGTATTGTATAATAAAAATACAGCGTGCCCCGGTTTTTATCAAACTACCGATTGGGAACATTTTGAATATGTTTATGTGTATAAGCATGGTATTATTAAACAGATAGCAGTTAACCGTTTTTATAAGGAAGGAGGATCTATTATCCTTTGCCAAACCAGTCAAGGCCGGAGCACTAAAACCCAATTGAACGACAGTGTAATGCAAATACGATATTCAGGTCAACCATTATACAACAGGTTTCATATTAATGAAGATTCACACTATTTTTTTAATATTCGTGGTACAAAACGCCAAATAGATGATAATAATTGTTTGTTGCTATATTTCAAAGACCGGATTGAAAGATTTTTTTGTGGGCAAGCGCGATTGTCCATGACGGCCGGTTTTGTATATAGGAAGAAAGTGATGTCATATCTTATGGAGGATATCCGTCCGCAGTATGACTATGCACTTTTTACAAAAAAAATCGCATCAGTCAATGGGAAAAAGGTGTGGGAATATAGCGTGACGGAAACGGATATCGCAACAAGACAAGAAACTAAGACTTGGAGATGGTATTACGATATGGTTTATTCATTCTCTGGTCGATATCTTTTGGCAAAAAATAATTCTAGATACAGGGTTATTGATAGGGAGAATGAATACGCTGAAACCCTCTTGAGGAAGGATGTTGCAAATGCTTTTTGGTTAGATTAAGGGATGTTGATGGGGTATCGTAGGAAATGTGATAGAAATAAAATTACTTAACATAATGTTTCAAACACCTTATAATATGAAAAAGTAAACATCCTTTTCCTGTTGGCGGCGATAGGGGTCCTCGGAGGTCTTACGGGAATTTTAATAGATGGACTATCATTGGCAATCTATTATAACAATAACTATTAATAATAAATTTTAATAATAATTTTATGAAATCTAAATATTTTATAGCTTTTCTGTTCCTGCTTTCGTCGTGCATCAGCGAGGAGTCTCCTTTTTGCCACAAGAACGTCAGGATTGCCAACAACAGCGAAATACCACTCCGGGTTTATCGCATTGATGGATATGTGTCTCAGGACACAACGTATGCTTTTAGGCGAAACTCCCCAATTTTATATCCTAGAGATACCATGCTGTGGATTGAAGCCCATTATCGCGATTGCCTGGAGTATGATTTGGAATGGGCGCAATCTCATCCAAATCGCATCAATGTAAATTTTGAAACTTTTTACATCTGCGATACTAACAGGCCGGAGAGTGTTCACCATTACAGTACCCGAGACTCGGTGCTGCTGGATTACAACATCCTGAAAAAGGTTACCTTGATTGATTCCAATATTTCCACCCTTCAAAAGAAAGATTTTGTCATTACCTACCCTTAATCTAAAATCCAATTTAAAAGTCGTATACAGTGAAAAAAAAATCTATACATTAGGAGTGCAGACGAGTATTCTTTTCACAGGTTGCGATCCGTTTTATTCGTTTACAGTACCGCCTACCCTGTGACGATACTCCCTGAGAAGTTCGAAAACCAGGACGTTGTCGTCAATCCTCCGCCATTCCACTCATCCTGGTTCGTCCTATTAGATTGCATTCCCCGGAGAGAATGTAAATATTGGAGGTTGGAACCATCGGGATAATGAATGTGCATGTCAGGACAGCGGATACATAGCAACCTATATCATGGATACGCTCACCCAGAAAGACACGATTCAAACATACCTTGGACAGCTCCCCTTGCGCAAGGGGAGCTGCCTGGGGGCGGAAGCTTTTTCTTTTATAATCTTTTAAAATCTGATTGAAACATAACTCTTAAATTCTGATTGAAACGTCATTCTGATTGAGGAAACAGCAGCAACGAAAAAGGTGAAAATGTCAAATTGGCACCAGCGGAACGCCAGCGGAACGCCAACGGAGGTGCTTTTTCCGTGATAAAACTCTGTGAATAACAGCATTGATGCCCTTACCATGTCCCTACCAACTCCTTACCAACTCCTACCCAACTCCTACCAGGGTGGGGGATGGTAGGGCGGAAATAGGGCCTTGGGAGGGGTATTATTGTCAAATGGTGCCGTTCGGTTCTTGTTCCGTATCGGGTTGTTGCTGTTTTGAGTTTTTCAGGGTTCTGTTTTTGGGTGTTTTAAAATAATTTTTGCCGTTCCGGAATTTTTTCGTATCTTTGCAGTTCAAATTATAGTGTAAAAACAATAAACAAACAATAGAGACAACAATGCAAAAAAGTAAAGTAGGACTTGATTTTGTCGAGGTTGAGCATGCACGCGATGTGGCTCGCAAGATTGCGGGACAGGTGCAGGATTTCGTTGAAGATTACACGACGGTGGCCGTGGAGCGCACTTTGTGCCGCTTCCTGGGCATCGACGGCGTGGACGCCAACGATGTGCCCATGCCCAATGTGGTGGTGGAACACCTGAAGAGCAACGGAGTGCTCGGCGAGGGCGTGATGTTCTATATGGGCAACGCCATGGTGGAGACGGGTAAGACTCCGCAGGCCATTGCCGAGGCCATCAGCGCCGGCACGCTGGACATCACCAAGCTGCCCGTCCACAGCAAAGCTGACATCGACAAGGCCCTGGAGCCCGTCATCAACCGGACCATCGACAAGGTGCGCAGCAACCGCCTGCGCCGCGAGAAGTACATCGAAACCATCGGCGAGGGTTCGAAGCCCTACCTGTACATCATCGTTGCCACGGGCAACATCTACGAGGATGTGGTGCAGGCCCAGGCCGGTGCCCGCCAGGGTGCCGACATCATCGCCGTGATCCGCACCACGGGTCAGTCGCTGCTCGACTATGTGCCCTATGGCGCTACCACCGAGGGCTTCGGCGGCACCTTCGCCACCCAGGAGAACTTCCGCATCATGCGCAAGGCCCTCGACGAGGTGGGCGAAGAGGTGGGCCGCTACATCCGCCTGTGCAACTACTGCTCGGGCCTCTGCATGCCCGAAATCGCCGCCATGGGCGCATTGGAGGGTCTGGATGTGATGCTCAACGACGCCCTCTACGGCATCCTCTTCCGCGATATCAACATGCAGCGCACGCTGATCGACCAGTATATGAGCCGTATCATCAACGGCTTCGCCGGCGTCATCATCAACACCGGCGAGGACAACTACCTGACCACCGCCGACGCCTACGAGGAGGCCCACACGGTGCTGGCTTCCGACCTCATCAACGAGCAGCTGGCCCTGATGGCCGGCCTGCCCGAGGAGCAGATGGGCCTCGGCCACGCCTTCGAGATGGATCCCATGCTGGAGAACGGCTTCCTCTACGAATTGGCACAGGCCCAGATGATCCGCGAGATCTTCCCCAAGGCCCCGCTGAAATACATGCCCCCCACCAAGTTCATGACCGGCAACATCTTCCGCGGACACATCCAGGATGCGCTGTTCAACGTCATCGGCCAGTGGACGCACCAGGGCCTGCAGCTGCTGGGTATGCCCACCGAGGCTATCCACACCCCCTTCATGAGCGACCGCTACCTCTCCATCGAGAACGCCAAGTACATCTTCAACAACATGAAGGACATCGGCGACGAGGTGGAGTTCAAGGAAGGCGGCATCATCAAGAGCCGTGCCCAGAAGGTGCTGCACGACGCCACCCACCTGCTCGAGACCATGGAGAGCGAAGGCCTCTTCACCGCTTTGGAGAAGGGAATCTTCGCCAACGTGAAGCGTCCGAAGACCGGCGGCAAGGGCCTGGACGGCGTGACGCTGAAGGGCGAGCACTACTTTAACCCGTTTGTTGAATTAATGAAAGGTAAAAAATAATGCTTGAATGCTTGAATGTGTAAATGCTTGAGTGGGTCTACTCAAACAATCAAGCAATCAGACAATTAAACAATCAGAAAGATGAGCGAAGGATTGTATTCGATGGAGGCAAAGGATTACGACAAAACCCTTGACCTCACCAAGATAAAGCCATACGGCGACACAATGAACGACGGCAAGGTGCAGCTGAGTTTCACGCTGCCCGTGCCCGCAGGTGCCGAAGCCGAGGAGGCCGCCAAGCAGCTGCTGAAGAAGATGGGCTTCGAGAACCCCCTGGTGGTATTCCAGAAGGAACTCACCGAAGGTTTCTGCTTCATGAACTGCTACGGTTCGTTGACCCACACGGTGGATTACACGAGCATCCACGTGCCCAAGGTGGAGAGCACCACGATGGACATGCACGAGTGCGACGACTATATCCGCGAGCACATCGGCCGCAAGATTGTCATCGTGGGCGCATCGACGGGCACCGACGCCCACACGGTGGGCATCGACGCCATCATGAACATGAAGGGCTATGCCGGCCACTACGGCCTGGAGCGCTACGACATGATCGACGCCTACAACCTGGGTAGCCAGGTGCCCAACGAGGAGTTCATCGCCAAAGGCATTGAGCTGCATGCCGACGCCCTCATCGTCAGCCAGACGGTGACGCAGAAGGACGTGCACATCAAGAACCTCACCGAGCTGGTGGAGATGCTCGAGGCCGAAGGCCTGCGCGACAAGGTGATCCTCATCTGCGGCGGTCCCCGTATCAGCCACGAGCTGGCCAAGGAGTTGGGCTACGACGCCGGCTTCGGCCCCAACACCTATGCCGACGACGAGGCTTCGTACATCGCCCAGGAGATGGTGAAGCGCGGCTGGAAGTGATGGTTTGTGCGCGGCGCTGCGCCGCGCCACACAATCAAGCAAATAAACAATCAAACAATAATAAAAATGGAAAAAGAACAGATTAAACCCTTTATCGCCAAGCGCGCGGCTCAGGAGCTGCACGACGGCGATGTCGTCAACCTTGGTATCGGTCTGCCGACCCTGATTCCCAATTTCCTCCCCGAAGGTGTGCACGTCATCCTCCAGAGCGAGAACGGCATGATCGGTATGGGCCCCACCCCCGAAGAGGGCAAAGAGGACCCCTGGTTCATCAACGCCGGCGGCGGATACATCACCCATGTGCCCGGCGCATCGACCTTTGACAGCGCCACTTCCTTCGGCATCATCCGCGGCGGCCACGTGGACGTCAGCGTCCTGGGTGCCATGCAGGTGGACGAAGAGGGCGACCTCGCCAACTGGATGATTCCTGGCAAGAAGACCCCCGGTATGGGTGGCGCCATGGACCTCCTGGTGGGTGCCAAGAAGGTGATCCTCGCCATGGAGCACACCGCCAAAGGCAACCCCAAGATTCTGAAGAAATGCACTCTGCCGCTCACCGCCAAGGGCCAGGTGAACATGATCATCACCGAGATGGGTGTGATGGAAATCACCCCGAAGGGTATCGTGCTGACCGAGATCAACCCCGAGTTCACCGTGGAGCAAGTGCAGGCTGCCACCGAGGCTAAGCTGATTGTCAGCGAGAACCTGAAGAAAATGAATGCTTAATGATGAAAGGAGTGAGAGGGGGATGTTCTCTCCTTCTCACTCCCTTATATTTTGAACATGAAAAGGACAATCCTGTTGGCTGTGGCGATGCTGTGTCTTGGAGGCACGGCGGTGGCGCAGCACCATATCGAGTTCCGTTGGCGCGGCATCTATTTTGTCGGCGACGGTTCTTATGTTTTCAATCTCAACCGTTCGCCCAACGAGAGCGGTCTCGCCGACACGGTGTCGGGATTCATGCCGTCGTTCTCGGGCGGATTCCAGTTCCGCAAGGAGGCCGCCGTGGGTTTGGGATTCTCCTACCTGGCCGATCCCACGGGAGCATTCTCGCAGCTGCCCCTCTATGTCGAGCTGCGCAGCCACTTCACGCGCGCCCGCCTGACACCCTATGCGGTGCTGCAGGTGGGATATTCGCTTCCCGTCGGAGCATCGTCCGAGCCTCCGATAACGAAGATTGAAGAGGGTGGCCTGTACCTCGCTATCGAAGGTGGCGGACGCTTTGCCATCAGCCGTTCGGTGGCCCTGGGCTTGCACGTCGGCTACCGCATGCTGCAGTCGAACCAGGTGAAGCGTTTCGACATGTTGAACGATCCCATGCTCACAGAGACCGTGGTGCTGCACATGTTTGGCGGCGGCCTCTCGGTCTATTTTGGCAACTAAACCTTTGGCAATGAGAAAAGCGGTTCTTCTTCTGGCAATGGCTGTGCTCATGGGCATCCCCGCATGGGCGCAGCAGGAGGGTGCGCGCATGGCTGCACGTGCCAATGTGGAGCCCTACGACGACGAGGCCGCCATCATGAAGTCGGCCTACCGCGACTCGCCCTATTTCATGGAGTTCACGGGTCGATGGGACCAGAAGAAGACCGACAGCTCGGTTATCTATTCGCGCGAGGTGGAGGTGGAGAAGTTCTGGAAGGACTACCGCGTCACACTCAACGTGCGTTGCGGCCGCGCCTGCCGCATCATGCTGGGGGGCAAGACTGTAGGCTACGGCGGCGATTCGCGCCATTGGAACGAGTTCGCCCTCAACGACTTCCTCAAGTACGGGAAGAAGAATGTGCTTGCCATCGAGACCCTCAATCATTCGCGCGAGGCACAGCTTGAGAGCGCCGACCAGATGGAAGGCCTCAACGGAGAGCCCTATCTGCTTTTCAAGGGCGACCCCAATGTGGACGACCTGACGGTGTCGGCGGACTACGACGCTGCGCTTCAGTCGGGTACGTTGTCGTTGGATGTCAGCGTTTTCAACAGCAAGAAGAAAGGGAAATACTACATAGAGGTCGAGGTGTGGGATCCCAAGGGGCACACCCTCGACCGCATGGGGCGCTGGGTGGTCTTCGACAAGAGCACCACAGCAACCGTCGACCTGAGCCGCACCTGGAGCAACGTGGAACCTTGGTCGGCCGAATCGCCCAAGCTCTATACCGCCGTTGTGCGTCTGCGCAACGAGGAGATGGAAGAGGAAGAGGTGGTGGGAGCACGCTTCGGATTCCGCCGTGTGGAGGTGAAGGACGGGGTGCTGCAGATGAACGGCACTCCGCTGACCATCAAGGGCGTCACCTATGGTACAAAACACACAGAAGGCCTTGCTTCCCGCGAGCGCATGAAGCAGGACCTTTTGGCTATGAAGAAAATGAACATCAATGCTGTGCGCACGGCCAAGTATTCACCCATGGACCCCTATTTCTATCAACTCTGCGACGAGTTGGGGCTCTATGTGGTATGCGATGCCAACCTCCTGCCGTCGTCCACACAGCAGCATGCCGTAGCCACCGACAAGGACTTCATGCCCCTCTTCGAACGTCGGGTGGAGAACCTTTACGGCAAGTACAAGAACTATCCGTCGATTATCGCCTGGTCGCTGGGCGAGAGCCGCGACAACGGCATCTGCATGTCGGCGGCATACAAACGTTTGAAATATCTGGACAAGACACGACCTGTCATCTTCGCCGGCGCCGACTTCTCGGACAACACCGATGTCATCGCGCTGATGTATCCTGCCGAGAAGGCGCTCCGCCAGTCGATGGAGAAAAACAGCGACCGTCCCTTCCTGGTGCTTGCTGCCCACGAGGAGGACTTCGGCAAGATATGGGACAAGGTGGTCAACACGCGCACCCTGCAAGGGGTGTTCTTCGCCGACTGGCCGACGTCGCGTATGATGTCCGAGTTGAAGAATTACTATAGTCCTTTCGATGTACGCCTCTCCAAGAAGACCATCGACGATGTCGAGTTCTTGGTGTACAACCGAAACGACTTTGCTGATTTTAGCCAATATCTATTAGATTATACAATATATACTAACCGCCGTCCCAGCATCACCGCCGGCGACCTCCCGTTGGCCATCCGGGGTGGGGGAGTCGAGGTGGCCAAACTCCTGGTGCCGCCTGTCGATTTACAGGCCGGCGAGGAGCTCTTCATCCGCTTCGATCTGTCCCGTCGCCAGAAGGCAGGCTCGCGCCAGTTGTCAGGTGACAACAACCTGGGAACTATTGTGTTCCCCCTTTCCGACAAGTCGGGAAAAAAGACAATGCTAAGAGTGGACAGCAGCTATCTCCACGCAACCTCCGAAACCCTTGACGGACACGAGCGCTGCCGTGTGCAAACATCGACCAACGAGGTGGCATTTAACTTGGCGGACGGCACGATGGAATGGCTCACAGCCGGCTTGGGACAGTTTGCCTTCGATTCGTTGTCGCTTTGCTTCGGCAACCATCAGGATTGGAATTGTTCGCTGGCAGCCATCTCGCACAACCAACCCTCTACGGGTGTCTATTCCGTCGACGCCATGCTTCGCTATCAGTCCCGCACGGGAGTCTTGATGTGCGATGTGCGTCAGACCTATACGGTATTCTCCACAGGCGATGTGGTGATTGACTACACCGTAGCCCCCACCGACCAGCTGCACGAAACGCTAGTGCCGCAGGTTAGGGTGAAGCATACTTTCGGCGCCGCCGACACGCTCTCTTGGTTTGGCCTCGACCGCGAAACACCTTATGGGGTGAATAACAGCGCTATCCCCGGCACCTACCGTCAGCCGTTGTCAAACGGCATGATTCGCGACGACAACCGATGGGTTGCCCTTAGTGATACTGCCTATAAGGCGCTCTTCGTCGATGTGCCCGACACGCACTTCTCCTTCAGGACCGAAAAGGACATTCTTTGGGTTACCCCCTGCATCTCCGCCTCGCCGAAGCCCTCATTCCGCTTGCATCTGAGGGGGTTCACACCCAATCCGTACAATATTTCCTCCACCTTTGTCAGCGAGGAAGAATACCACAAGCAGACCCGTAAAGGCGAACGGCCGGAAGACTTTGTGGGGGTGGTCTATCCCCGCGTCTCTACCGGTATGCTGGAACCGCCGGCGATTACCGCCACAGCTGCCCGCTTCTCGGCCCCCTTGACGGTGACCATCGCCAGCAGCCAGGCAGCCAAACCGTCGGGCCGTCCATCTGCCAAGCAGTCGGATAATCAGATCATCATAAGGTACACCCTCGACGGCAGCGAGCCCGACGAGAACTCGCCTGTCTACAAGGACCCCATCACGTTGACCACCACTACCGTCGTGAAAGCCCGTGCTTATGGCAAGGGAGTGCCTCCGTCGTTCATCGCCACACGCAAGTTCAATTACGACTATATCGTCTCCACCACCTTCTCGCGCAAGCCCAACACCCCCTTCAATGAGGGTACCGACACCATTCTCTTTGATGGCGAGAAGGGCACGGTGGACGACCTCTCGCAAGGCTGGCTCGGTTTCTCCGGCAACGGCATCGTGGCCACCGTGAGCCTCTCCAAACCCGTCGATATCGACTTTGTCACCCTTCGTTTCGCCCATTCGCCCGAGATGTGGGCCTTCGCCCCCAAGCAGGTGACCCTCTTCCTCTCGCACGATGGAACCTCCTTCGCCGACACCCTCCAAGTTCCCGTCTCCATCGATGCTGCAGCGGAAGATGCCAGCGAGCCCTGTGTGGTGGAACTCCGTGTCCCTGTCGGCAAAAACGGCATCAGCCTCCTGAAGGTCGACGCCCAGTCCATCGGCGCCATTCCCGCCTGGCACCGCGCCAAAGGCCTCAACCCCTGGCTCATGATGGACGAAATCGAAGTGAGCGAAGCTACACATTCATCAGAACCTAATATCCATTGATATGCGCAAATTGTTGTTTTTTATACCTTTAGTGCTCTCTTTTGCGGCTTGCGAGGTTGAGTTCTCTCCCAATGCCAGCTGGAAAAACGTTCCGGTGGTCTATTGTCTCCTCGACCAGGACGACGACACCACCTGGGTGCGTGTGCAACGTTGCTATCTCTCCGAGGACAATATCTTCAACTACGGCCAGAATTCCGATTCCATCAACTATCCCCAAGGGGCTATCGCTGTGGCCCTATTGGCTTATGAGAACGGTGTGCAGAAAGACTCTATGGCTTTCGAGTACACCACACGCAACCACGATACAGGCAGCTTTGCCAATAGCGCCCAGCCGCTCTATTGGTTTCGTACCAAAAACCGTCTGAAGGAGAACTACACCTATGTGCTTACCATCCGAAACACCTCCGACAACTCCATCCTGGCCACCACCGATCCCATCCCCCTCATCAAGCAAGTCTCGCAGACCCTCATCACCAAGCCTACGGTGACGGTCTACAATGGCGACACCATCTCGGGCGGATTGGCCTTCTACGACCCGATGGGCAACAACACCTTGGGGTGTCACATCGCTTGGAACGCCCTCGAAAACGCACGTCTCTACCAGCCCTTTGTGCGCTTCTATTACCAGAAGGACAGCATCACCTACCATGCTGATTTCATGTGCCCCAAGGCACCGCTGAAAAGCAACGAGATCTACTACTCGCGCGACCTCTTCCTCGATCAGGTCAAGCATTATTTCGGCGACGACACCACGCGCAAGTACTTCGTCCCCCGTGTCGACATGTACCTTACCTGCTGCTCCGAAGACCTCAATGCCTATCTGAGCACCGTCTCCAATGCCGGCGACATCACGCAGAGCACCGAGGTCTACAACAACATCAAGGGTGGGGTAGGGGTTTTTGCCGCTCGTCGCACCCACCTCTTCAAACGCATGCCCGCCAAAGCCGACATGACCCCCAATCGCGGCCTCCTCTATTTCCTCACCCAGCTCAACCTAGGATTCTATTAATAAATGTTTTACGGTGCGCATAAATGTAAAAAATATATAATAATGTAAAATTATATTCTCAGATTCAATTATTTTATGTAATTTTGCATTTTTACTTAAAACAACGAAAAGACTAAAAATCAATAAAATAAACAATCAGATGAACATCACAAGAGAGAAATTAAGTGATTTGGAACTCTGTATCAAGGTTGATATCGAGGAAAACGACTACATTGAAAATGTAAACAAGCAGCTGAAAGAGTATCAGCACAAAGCCACCATCCCCGGCTTCCGCAAGGGAATGGCCCCCAAGGGACTCATCGAGCGCATGTACAAGCCCGCCATCGTTGGCGACGCTGTGCAGAACACGCTCAACACCTCCCTCTTCAAGTATATCGATGACGAGAAACTCCACATCCTCGGCATGCCCATGTCCAACGACGAGAAGACCGGCGAGGTTGACTTCGCCAAGGGTACCTCCTTCACGTTCTATTTCGACGTTGCCGTCGCCCCCGAGTTCGAGATTGCATGGGACAAGGTCGATGTCAAGTACAACCAGTTGAAGGTCACCGCCAAGGATGTCGATGCCGAACTCAACAACGTTGTCAACCGCTACGGCAAGTTTGAGACCCCCGAGACCGTCGCCGCCGGCGATATCATGTATGGTAAGGTCGTCGAGCTCGACAAGAAAGGTGCTCCCAAGGAAGGTGGCGTCGAGACCTTCGTCTCCCTCAACCTCCTCAACCTCAAGGATGCCGAACTTATGCCCCTCTTCGAGGGCAAAAAGGCCGAGGACAAGATTGTCTTCAACATGGCCAAAGCCTTCCCCACTGCCGACATCGAGCGCGCCCTGCATATCGACAATGCCGCCGCCAAGAAATTCAAGTCCGATGTTGAACTCACCCTCTCCGGCATCTCCCGCATCATTCCCCACGAGATCAACGACGAGCTCTATCAGATGGTCTTCCCCGGTCAGACCGTGAAGGACGAGGCCGCTTTCCGCAAACTGCTCCAGAAAGAGATTGAGAAAGCCAATGCCGAACAGAGCGACTACCTCTTCGTCAACCAGGTCCGCAAGGCCCTCCTCGACCAGTTCGATGCTCCCCTGCCTGAGAACTTCCTCAAGCGCTGGTTCGCTTCCCGTGGCGACAAGGAGATGACCCCCGAGAAAATCGAGGCCGACTGGAACGACAAATATGTCCCCTCGCTGAAGTGGGAACTCATCGAGTCCAAACTTGAGGCCCTCAGCCCCGTTGAGCCCACCAACAACCAGATCGTCGACTACATCAAGGACATCCTCCGCCGCAACGACCGCGCCATCGAGGGCGAGACCAAGGAACAGGCCGAGGACCGTCTCGAGAAGGCCGCCCGCAGCATCGCCGCCGACCGCCAAAACATCGGTCAGGTTATCGACCGTCTCTATGCCGACAACCTCAGCAAGCTCTTCAAGGAGCAGATCAAACCCGAAGTGGAGAAAGTCTCCGCCAAGGATTTTGCAGAGCGTGCAAAAGCTTAAATATTAAACTACTGCTTTAATCTTTAAACTTTAGTCTTTAACCTTAAAACATTACCCTTCAATGAAGAAGTTGTTGTTGTCACTAGTGCTTGTTGGCTTTGCGCTTGTCGCCAAGGCCCAACCAGCAGCAGACAATACCTTTTTTTGGTCGGTGAATGCAGGAGCCACCTTCTATCAGCATTCCGGCGAAAGCCAGCTTGGACTTCCCTCCGGCGGACTCTATCTGGGCCGCTGGCTCATGAAGCCGCTGGCTTTCCGTCTGGCTTTCGATGTCAACATGGCCCCTAGCCACCTCCAGACCGATGGCTCGACCAACTCGCTCTATCTCTTTGGTAGCGCCGAGTTCATGTGGGACATCAATTCCACATTCTTCCATGTCTACAACAAGAACTTCCTCACCCCTATTCCCTTCTATCCCCTCATCGGCCTTGGTCTTGTCTATCGACCCGAAATTGAAGTCGATGGCGTGACTCACGGCGCCGATAACGATTTCCAGGCCATGCTGGGCTTCAACATGCCCGTGCGCATTGGCACCAAGTGGGATGCCTTCCTGGAGTACAAGTGCTTCTTCCTCCCCCAGAGTTTCGATGGAAGTTTCGGGGATAACTTCATGCACAACATCACCCTCGGCCTCACACACCGTATGACCGACGACCCCTACCACCGCCGCACGGCCTACGAGTCGCGCAACACCGCTGAGGATTGGTTTGTCGGCTTCGGCGTGGGTGCCAGCTTCTCTTCCTTCGAGTTTGAGTTTGTCGACAATTTCGATGCCCGACTCTACAATTTCTCCCCGGAGATTATGCTGGGCCGCAACTACAGCGAGGTATGGACCATCCGCTTCGAGCTCTCCGGCTTCTTCGCCCGTGAGCGTGCCCACATCATCCCCGAACTCAACGAGGAGGGCACCGCCATGGTCGACGTGCTGCATCCGGGCCCTTGGTACACCTTCAATGTCCTGCACACGGACTTTATGGTCAACCTCACGCACCTCATCAACTTCCGTCGGGGTGTGAAGTGGAACTTCCTGCCCTATCTGGGTGCCGGTCCTGTCTGGCGCTATCGGGCCAAGCCTGTCTTCACCGTTGCTGCCGATGCGGGCATCATGGCGCGCCGCTACATCGACAACATGGGCGACTTCTACATCGACCTCAAGTACATCATGGTGCCGCCCCGTGTGGCGGGCGAAACGGGTCCCTCCGGCAGTATCTTCGGTGTGGGCTACCCCATGCTCACCTTCGGCTACATCCACAACTTCGGCCACTCCACCACCCGCTACCGCATGCCGGTCAACAGCTCCGTCAACTAAATCACCAATCACTAATCACTAATCACCAATCACTATGAAGAAGTTATTATTGATTGCAGTCCTGTTCACCGCATTCGGTGCGCCCACCACCCTCCAGGCACAGCCCGGAGACCGATTCGGCGACAATATGTTCGTCTCACTGAAGGGAGGCATGGGCATGTACAGCAACCGCCTCAACGAGAACCCCACGGGCTTCTCCGGCGGCATTTCTGTGGGCAAGTGGATTGTCAGCCCCCTGGCCTTCAGGGTCAGCTTCGACTTTATGACCATTCCCAATGCCAGCACCCTGAACCCCTACACCGCCCAGTTCGCCCTCGGCAGCGCCGAATTCCTATGGGACTTCACCTCCACCTTCATGCGCATCCGCAACTGGCGTTTCAAAGTCTATCCCATGATAGGCTTGGGTGTGGTGTTTGAGGGCAGCAGCAACGGCAACCACATCACCGACCACGAGTTCCAGGCCATGCTTGGCGCTCAGGCCAACTATGTCATCAATCCCCGCTGGGATGCTTTCCTGGAGTACAAGTGCAACTTCTTCCCCGAGGCCTTCGACGGCAGCGGTGGCGACGTCTACCTCCACTCGTTCCTCGTGGGCTTCTCGCACCAGTTCACCGAAGGCCCTTTCCGCCGCCGCACGGCGGGAGAGTCGCGCGATGTGATGGAGGACTGGTTCTTCGGAGCCGGTATCGGTCCCAACTTCTCCTCGTTCACCTTCGAGCACATGGACAAGCTGGGCATGTATGGTGCGGCACCTGAAATCATGTTTGGCCGCAACTACAGCAATTTCTGGACCATCCGCTTCGAGCTGGCGGGCCTCACTGCCCACGAGCGCTACGATACCATCAACGACGAGCCTGGCGACGGCTACACCTTCTCGACCTTCCACACCGACGTAATGGTGAACCTCACCCACGCCTTGAAGTTCTCACGCGGCAAGAAACTCAATGTGCTGCCCTATCTGGGTGCCGGACTGGCGTGGCGCTACGACAATGCGAAGTTCGACATGGCTGCCGACTTCGGCGTCATGTTGCGCTACTATGTGGGCCGACGTAGCGACCTCTATGCCGACTTCAAGTACACGATGGTCACGCCGCGTATTGGCGGCGGCACCGGCGAGCCCAGTTCGCTGCCGGGCATCCTGAGCTACGACATCCTCTGGGTGGGCTTGCCCTCCATCACCGTGGGCTACATCTACAACTTCGGCCACAACACCACGCGCTATCGCCTGCCGGCCCAATGGTGCGCTGACTAAAAAGAGAAGACAAACAGAAAGCCCCCTGCCGACGACAGGGGGCTTTTTTTATTTTTCCGAGAATTACGCTGGAGGCGGAGAATGTTTTAGAGGCTGCTATAGGGGATGGAGAAGGTGTCGCCGCCGCGCATATCGCCCGTCTGCAGACCCTTCTTGAGCCATTTCATGCGCTGGGCCGAGGTGCCGTGGGTGAAGCTCTCGGGATACACCTGGCCGCGGGCGCGCTTCTGCAGGTAGTCGTCACCGATTTTCTGAGCCGCGTCGATAGCTTCCTTCAGGTCGCCCTCGTCGAGCGAGCCGAACATCTGGTTCTCGTGGTAGCCCCACACGCCGGCATAGTAGTCAGCCAGCAGCTCGATGCGCACGCTGGTCTTGTTCTTCTCCGTCTCGTTCTGGCGGCTCATCTGGCCGTGGGCCTCGTCGAGGATGCCGAGGAGGTGCTCCACGTGGTGTCCCACCTCGTGGGCGATGACATAGGCATATGCGAAGTCGCCGCCGGCACCGAGGCTCTTAGGCATTTCGTTGAAGAAATCGAGGTCGAGGTAGAGGCACTCGTCGGCCGAGCAGTAGAACGGGCCCACCGCCGAGGTGGCGTTACCGCAGCCGCTCTGCACCGAGCCGTGGAACAGCACCATGGTCGGCGCCTTGTAGGTGCGACCCATCTTCTTGAACTCTGCCGTCCACACATCCTCGGTAGAGGCCAGTATCTGCTTGGCAAACACGGCGAATTCCTCCTCTTGCGCCGTGGGGGTATAGTTCTCGGTCTGGCCGCTCATGGCGTTGCTGGCCACCTGCTGTACCACGTCGCCCATGTTACCGCCATTGAGCAGGGTCATTAGGACTGCGATGACGATGGCGCCGATGCCTCCGCCGATAGCGACCTTCTTGCCTGTGCTGCGGCGGTCGTCTACATTTGTACTTTGTCTTCTTCCGTTGAGATTCATGATGTTATAAAGATTTGATTAATAATTGCTATGAAAAAATATTTGAGTTAATAACGACGGAAAAGTATTTTTATTGTATCCCTGGGAACGCGGGCGTCCCGTCTGATAGGAGGTCCTCGACCGAAAATCCAGTTAAATATTGTTAAAATAAAGAAATGACGGTAGTATTTTGAAGAAAAGGGTGTTATAGTATATATGCGTGGGTGCTTGCTGTGGAGGGGCAATAAAAGATGTTTTTATTCGTTATTTGAAAAAAACAGGTATGCAGATGTTGAGATGTTCACTGGGGCGGATGGTGCTGCTTGTGGTGCTGCTGCTGGCGGGTACGGGCTGCATGGCGCAGGGTGTGACCCAGGAGTGGCCCGAGGTGCTAGAAAACGATAGGTATTGCGACCTTTTTGTGCGCCACGATACGCTTTATGCCGAGCCGCAGGACGAGGGAGATTGGCTGGTGCACGAGGACGCCGTGGTGCTCGACCTGCAATCGCGGTTGGGGGTGCATGCTCATGTGAAGTGGCAGAAGGTGGCGGAATACCATGGGCGCTACTACTGCGCCTTCCATTACTCCGGCCTTTCGGGGAGCGGGGCGATGATGGCCGTGGTGGACGGCAGCAGCGGACGGTATACGCTGGCGCCGGTGCCGGTTGAGACGGGTATGCACCACGCGGATGACCTCTTTGTGCGTCACGACACCCTCTTCTATCACCACTACGGCTCCTGGGCTAAGCAGGACCATTGGTTCGACACGACGGCGATGCAGTGGCGCGAGTGCGCCAAGACGGGCGACCTTGTGCACGAGGATGCCGATTATCGCGTCTATGCCATGGATCACGGCGAGTGGGGCCAATGCACGTGGTTCATCCACCGTGCCACGGGCCGGAGGCTGGTGGTGGCGGGCATCGGGTGGCTGCGACGTGCGGGCGAGGCCTACTACATAGTGGAGCCCGCGCTGGTGCGCCGGGTGAGCCTGGCGCAGCTGGCTGCTGCCGAGTCGTCGCCGGTGACGATGGAGGATGCCGATACGGGCTATTCGATGGCGGGATATATGCGGGTGATTATCGACGGCGACATCGTCTATCGCCCCTCGGACTACGACGGTTTCCGCGACGGCTACCTGCAGCTTCCGCGCGACACGATGATAGTGGCGCCCTTCGTCGATGGCGATAGCCTGCGGCTGCTGGTAGACCTGCCGGGAGGCACGGCGGTGATGACGCTGAGGGACGGACGGCTGTGCATGGTGCAAGACCTCGGCCGACGCTATGGGTTGCTACGTCCGAACTACGACTGGCGGGGCATGCTGCAGGGCGACGGGCTGCTGCTCCCATGGCGGGAGGACGCTTTTGAGGCGGGGGTGCTGCGTGTGGAAAAAGGGCAGGTCTCTGTATTGTCCCTGCGCCACAATATCGATACCCTGCCGCTGCTGCCCACCGACGGGCTGGACTCGTTGCTGCCCTTCCTGGCAGGGGAGTGGGGGAGTATCGACGGGCGACGGCTGCGAGAGTTCCTGAATGCTCAGGGCAACTACTACAGGGGTGGCGACAGCCTGCTGCGCAACGCCTATTTCGGGGAAGATGCGGGCATCGACGAGGATCAGCACCATTGCGACCTCTACGTCCGCCGCGTGGACACGCTCTATTGGCTTGGTATCCAAGTATGTCTGCAAAATGCCGACAGCGTGGCAGACGCTCTGTTCTTCGACTTCGGCCTTCCCAATACGTATGAGCCTGCTATGCCTCTGTGGGACCGTCTGGGCTATGAGGAACGTCAGCGGTTCTTCCAGCGTATCAACGAGCGTGTCATTGCCCACCTGGATGCCCTCTGCGGACGCCACCGCCGTGTGGACGAGCAGGACCTCTTCTGGCACTTGGGCTCCCTCCGTCTCCGCTACTACCCCAACAGTCAGCGGTTGTTGGTGTGGTGAGGAAAGATATTTTTTTGAAAAAAGATTTGCATTTTTGCGAGGGTTTGATTAATTTTGTGGTGTTCTATTGTTGATAGAAAACACAATATTATATTAATCTATAAACACTTACAAAGATGTACAAGATTGAAAAACATCCCATTCTGGACATCCCGCAGGGCGAGATGGTGGAATTTATGTTTGAAGGCAAGAAGGTGCAGGCGCAGAAAGGCTACACGATAGCCAAAGCATTGCACGAGGCTGGTTTTCCGGTACATAGCCACAGTTTGGCCGGCAGGAACCGCTCGCTGGAGTGCGGCATAGGCAAGTGCGGTGCCTGCGAAATGCTGGTCGACGGGCGTGTGCGGAGGATATGCATCACGGCTGTGGATGGTGTGAAGGAGGTTCGCACCATCACCCACGAGGCCGACCTGCCGGGTGTTACCTTCGAGCCGCCTGCCCGTCCCGAGGAGTCGGCGCAGACGGTGCAGGTGTACAAGACCCAGGTGGCCATCATCGGCGCGGGTCCTGCAGGCTTGGCTTGTCGCGAGCAACTGAACGCTTTCGGTATAGACAATCTTGTCATCGACAGCAATCCGCGTATCGGCGGACAATTCAATATGCAGACGCACCAGTTCTTCTTCTTCGAGAAAGAGAAGAAATATGGCGGCATGCGCGGATTCGACATAGCAAAGACGCTGGCAGGAGACCGCGTGCCCGCGGAGGGCAATAAGGCCGCCGCACCCGACGGCATCCTGCTGAACACCACGGTGTGGGACATCCTTGAGGGACCGCGCATCGCCGTGAAGAACGTAGTGACGGGTCAGATGGGCTACGTCGACGCACAGCACATGGTGGTGGCCGCAGGAGCGGTGCCCTTCATGCCGCCCTTCGAGAACGACGACGTGCCGGGAGTGTACACCGCCGCCGTGTTCCAGAAGATGATGAATCAGGAACACACGCTGCTGGGCAAGAGCGTGCTGACCGTCGGCGCGGGCAATATTGGCTACCTCACCTCCTATCAGGGCATGCAGGCAGGAGCCACCATCAAGGCCATCATCGAAGCAATGCCGCGCGAGGGCGGATTCCCCGTGCAGGCCAACCGTGTGCGTCGTCTGGGAATTCCCATCATGACGGGCTACACGCTGCTGCGCGCCATCCCCAACGCCGACAAGACGGGCATCACCGGGGCCGTCATTGCCAAGTGCGAGAACTTCAAGCCTATACCCGGTACCGAGCAGATAATCGATGGTATAGATATCATCAATATCTGTACGGGTCTTGTGCCCGACAACCAACTGCTTACCAAGGGCAAGGAACTCTTCGGTCACCATGTCTACGGCGCAGGCGACGCTGTGCGCATAGGCGAGGGTACGAGTGCTGTGTTGCGCGGCAAGCAGGTGGCCTACGAGATAGCGCAGGAAATGGCCATCAGATTCAACTACGACGACTATCTGGAGGTTTCGCGCCAGTATATCGACTCCCAGCAGCACCCCATACGGTTGCTGGAGAAGCCCAACTTGCCGAGCATGGAGCGTATGGCCATGAGGCCCTTCGTGCAGCTCGACTGCCTCTACGGTTTTGCCTGTAACCCCTGTACCTTCAGCTGTCCCCAGGGTGCTATCAGCAAGCCCACCACATCGTCAACGCCCACGGTGGATTATGACAAGTGCATAGGCTGCATGGCCTGCGTCAACCATTGCCCCGGACTGGCCATCTTTGGCTACGATATGGCGAAGAACTGCTGCTTCTTGCCTGTGGAGTACGAGGTGGCGGACGGCGCCGAGGTCTTTCTGGTGGACAACAACGGTCGTAAGATTGGCGAAGGCAAGGTGGAAAAGGTGCTCAAGAAAGACAACAAGACCAATGTGGCCCGCGTCTTCGTGGCCCAGGTCGACGGCCCGATGACCGACATCAAGGGCTTCATCGTTAAAGAGCGTTATCCTGAGCCGCTTCAAAATTCAGAATTCAGAATTCAAAATTCAGAGCCCACCTACATCTGCCATTGCGAGGATATCACCGACCAGCAGATACTGGACATTGTGGGCGACCGCAAGTATATCTCTGTCGACGAGCTTAAACACATCACCCGCATGGGTATGGGCCCCTGCCGCGGTAAACGCTGCATAGCCCGTGCCCGTCAGTTGCTGCGTTCGCACGGCATCGAGCTCACGGGCGACGCCACGCCGCGTGCGCCGCTGAGCAACCAAGTCACCCTCGGCGACCTCTACACCGAAGGCCGCAAGGAGGTCTTCGTCTTCCCGAAGGGCAACGAGGTGAGCCACGAGGAGGTGCGGGTGCTCATTGCCGGCGGCGGCATAGCGGGCAGCGGCCTCTTCCGCTACTTCAGCGAGGCGGGCTTCAAACCGGTGATGGTCAACTGGAGCCGCGGAGCCTCGTGGCGCAACATCGGTGGCGGCCGTCCTGCATTCAGCAATCCCGACATCGCCGACATCGCCCAGCACAGTCACGAGATCTTCAAGCAGATCCAGTCGGTGCACAACATCAACTACAAGCCTACGCGCTATGTGAACCTCGTGCACGACGAGGCTACCTACAAGGCCCTCGACGCCAGCCGTGCTTGGAGCGACGCCTACATGGTGGACCGCAAGGACTTCAAGAAGGAAATCTCGCCCCTGTGGGACGACACCAAGACCACCTATAGCCACGCCCTCATGACACGCGACTGCTGGCAGGCTACTCCCGGCCGCGTGATTGACTACATCCGCGGAATCGGCGTTTCCCTCGGCGGCCGCTACTACGAGGACTGCGAGCTGCTCTCCGTGGCCCGCAAGGGCGACAAGGTCGTTGCCTTGGTGCGCAACCACGAGGGCCGCTATGTGGAGTACACCTGCAACCACTTCGTCAACGCCATGGGTTGGGGTGCCGAGAAATTCACCGATATGCTGGGCATCGACACCGGCCTCTACCCTGTGAAGCACCAGGCCTTCATCACTCGCCGTCTGCCCCTGATGGGTGTGAACGGCGATGCGCTGGACATGATCATCGACCGCCGCCATTACAAAGGCTTCAGCGCCGTCTATGGCCAGCAGTTTGCCCACACCGGCCAGATCATTGGCTGCGCCAGCCCCGACACCGACGCCTACGAGACGCGTCAGAACATCAAGTACAACAGCAAGGAGTTCCTCGAGATTGTCTCCGAAGTCTTCGCGGAGTGGATTCCCGGATTGAAGGAGGTGAGTATCCTGGCTTGCTGGGCGGGACGTTACACCGAGCCGCGCTACATCGTCGACCCCGAGGTGGGTCTGCTGACGGGTTTGCGTGGACACGGTTTCATGCTCGGCCAGTACCTCGCCAAACTCTATGTGGACAAGTACCTCGGCCGCGACGTGCCCTCCTACATGAAAGACCTCGCCCTCTCCGGCCACGGCCTGAGCGAGAACGCATTCAAGTAGTTTTGTAGACTTTATTTCGAAAAAAATACGTATATTTGCATCGCTTTAAATGTGATGCAGATATGCGTATTTTATTGAAATATAAACAGATTGTATTGATACTCCTCCTGCTGGCCCCTGTGGTGGCGGAGGCTCAGGGGACTGTGACGAAAGTGGAGGGTCGTGTGCGCGACGCTGAGAGCAACGAGCCTATACCGTTCGTGCAGATTGTGTTCGAAGGGACTACCATCGGCACCGAGACCGACATGGACGGCAAGTTCAGCATCAGCAACGAGCAGGGTCTCACCAAGCTACAGTTCCGCATGATGGGCTACGAGGCACAATCCTTCAGGGCCGAGAAGGGGAAGACGAAGAAGAGGGTGACGGTGAAGATGGTGCCGCGCGGAAAGACCCTCCACGCGGTGGAGATCACCGCCAAGAAGGGAGGCAAGAAGTACAGCCGCAAAAATAACCCCGCCGTCGACCTAGTGAACAAGGTAATCGACCGCAAGGAGAAAAACCGCCTGGAGGCCAACTCCCGCTACTTCCGCGACGTATACGAACGCCTCTCGATGTCGCTCGACAATTTCAATCCCGACTTCGAGAACAAGCGCATTTGGCGCAAACTGAATTTCCTCGAGAAATACATCGACGAGACGGAATTCGACGCTACGCCCATCCTCATCGTCTCCATGCGCGAGGCGTTGGCGCAGGAGAGCTTCCGCAAGGATCCCAAGCAGCAGCGGCGCCTCATCATCGGCAAGCGTATGGAGGGGTTGGACGAGATTCTGACGGACGAGGGTATCGACGAGAATATCCGCGTGATGTTCACCCCCGTGGATATCTACGACGGCGACATAGAGCTGATGCTCAACCATTTCACTAGTCCTCTCTCGCCCGTGCTGGCCACCACCTTCTACAAGTTCTATATCACCGACACCACAATGGTGGAGGGTCAGAAGTGTGTGGAACTGAGTTTCGTCCCTGCCAACCAGCAGAGCTACGGGTTCACGGGCCGCATGTATGTCTCGCTCGACAAAGACAGCACCTTTGCGCTGACGAAGTATGTGATGACGGTCTCTCCCCACGTGAACCTCAACTTCGTGCGCGACCTGAGCGTGGTGCAGACTTTCCGCTGCGACACGATGGCCAGCGGTCGCATCCGCTGGATACCCTATCGCTGCGACACCTACGGCCGCATGTACATCTCGAAGCGCATACAGGAGCTTTATGTGCACCAGATGCGTGTATACACCAATTACGATCTTAGCGACACCGCTCGCCTGCTGCCCGACAGTCTCTTCTCCTCCTTCGAGCGCGAGGTGACGCTTCCCAGGAAGGATCTCCTGCGCTTCAGGAGCGATTTCAACGAGCGTCGTCCGCTGAAACTCAGCGCCAAGGAGACGGCGCTGGACAGCATGTGGATCGAACTGGCCCGCCTGCCGGAGTTCCGTGCGCTGAAGTACACGGGCGAACTGCTGGCCAGCGGCTATATCCCCACCTCCGCCAAGCGCGCCGATAGCAAGTTCGATATAGGTCCGGTGTTCAATATCCTCAGCTTCAATCATCAGGAAGGCTGGCGTGTGCGTTTCGGAGGCATGAGCAAGGCTCCCCTGAGTCCGCGCAACTTCGTGGAGGGCTATGCCGCCTATGGTTTCCGCGACCACAGGCCCAAGGGCAACCTCACCCTCACCCACACCTTCGACGACAAGGAGCGCCACTCCCACGAGGCTCCCTTCAGCAGCATCAGCCTCAACGGCTACTACGAGTTGGAAACTCCCGGCCAGAGCTACGACAATTTCGACCGCGACAACATCATGTCCTCCTCCGACAAGGAGATGAATGTGCAGTACGTGGCCCAGGGCCTGCTGCGTTTCCGCAAGGAATGGAAGAGCCACCTCAGGCTCGACACCTGGCTCGCCGCCCGCCGCTACGAGCCTACGGGTACCTTGGAATATCTTGAATACCAGAGCGACGGCTCGCTGAAACGTGTCGATTTCTTCACCGAGGCGGAGTTCCACTTAGGCCTCAGTTTCACACCCAATTTCTCTCCCGGAACCCGTCGCCGCGAGACTCAGTCGAATCTGCGTCGCGACGCCCCCTCCATCAGCCTCGCCCACACCGTGGACCTCGTCGACGGCGTCCGCTGGGTGCAGCACACCGACTTCTCCGCCGAGAAGCGCATCTGGCTCTCCTCCTTCGGCCACATCGACACCAAGGTGGTGGCCGGCGCCATCTGGACGCGTGCTCCCTACACTCGTCTCTACATCCCCTCCGGCAACTCCAGCATCTGGCTCTCGTCCAATGCTTTCAATACCATGAAACCTATGGAGTTCATCCTCGACCGCTACGTGGCCCTCTTTGCCACCTATCATCTCAAGGGTTGGATCCTCAACCGCATTCCTCTCGTCAACCGCCTCCGCCTGCGCGAGGTGGTGGGTTTCAATATCCTCTACGGCACCCTCACCGACCAGAACAATGTGGACCTCAACCCCACAGGGCTCTATGCTATGCCTGCCGGCACCGTGCCTTTCGGCCAGATGCCCTACATGGAATACAGTCTTGGTATCGAGAATATCCTTCGCATCATCCGCATCGATTTCGTCCGGCGTCTGACCTACGTGGACGGCTGGGACAAGAAGGACTGCTGGTTCGTCCGCGTCGACCTCAAGTTCTCCCTCTAAGGGTGCGGCTCAGGGAATAAGTTTCACGAGTTCCTCGAGCTCGCGGCGGTCGGTGTCGTCGAAGGTGGAGAGCTCGCGGCTGTCTATGTCGAGGACGGCCACCACTTCGCTCCCGGCCATCACGGGTACCACAATCTCGCTGCGGCTCTCCGTGGAGCAGGCAATGTGGCCGGGAAAGGCTTCGACGTCAGGCACCACCAGGGTGCGGCGCTCCTTCCACGCTGTTCCGCACACTCCGCGTCCGTAGGCTATGTGCACGCAGGCTATCGGGCCTTGAAAGGGTCCCAATATTAATTCTGAATTCTGATTGTTGAAATTCGAATTTCGAAATTCACAATTCATAATTGGGACAACGCGGTAAAATCCCGTCCACCAGAAGCCGAATTCGCTGTGGAGCAGGGCGGCAACGTTGGCCATCTTGGCAATCATGTCGGTCTCTCCCTCGCAGAGGGATTTCACCTGCGGCAGCAGGCTTTTGTAGCGTTCTTCCTTGGTCATTTTCTTTTCTTACCTTTCAGTTCTTTGACGGTGGCATAGGGGGCCTCCTCGAGGAGGGTTATCTCGTATTGGTGTCGGCCGTCCTTGGTTTGTGTGTAGCGCTTGTTGCCCTCGCAGTAGGGGGCGAGGGGGCGGGTGCCGTAGATGGCATAGCCGTAGCGGTCCAGCCAGCGGCCAATCTCCTCCATGCGGTCGAGGGCTTCGGGCGGCAGATTGCCGTCGGCGTCGGGTCCCACGTTGAGCAACAGGTTGCCACCCTTGGCCACCACGTCAACGAGCATGTGGATCAATGTCTTGGCGCTCTTATAGTGGTCGTTGGGCACGTAGCTCCAACTGTCGCCCATGGTCATGCAGGTCTCCCAGGGGTAGGGGAGGAGGGTGTCGGGCACCTGCTTCTCGGGGGTGCGGTAGTTCTCGTAGCGGCCGCCAACAGAGCGGTCTACGATGATGGTCTGCGGGTTGCGCTGGCGGGCGATGGAGGCCAGGCGGTGCATGTCGAGCTCCTGCACCTGTCCGCTGCAGCCGAGCCAAGGACGCGTCTCCTCGTCGACGCTCCATGCGGGGCGCACCCATCCGCCGTCAAGCCAGAGGATGTCTATCTTGCCGTAGTTGTGGGTGAGCTCATGTATCTGGTTGTAGGTGAACTCTTGATACTTCTTCCAGCGGTCGGGGTGGTCGGCGATGGTGTAGTTGACGTTGCGGTCCGGCGTGGCCCATTCGTGGGCCCAGTAGTCGTCGCAATGCCAGTCGGGCTTGGAGAAATAGAGCCCGATCCAGAAGTTCTGCGCGCGGAAGGCGTCGACCACGCCGCGTGTGAAGTCCTGCTTTGCGGGGCACTCGGGGCCGTTGCTGGTGTAGTCGGTGTACTTGCTGTCGAACATGCAGAAGCCGTCATGGTGCTTGGTGGTGAAGACCACATATTTCATTCCGGCATTCCGCGCCGCTGCCGCCCACCCTTGGGGGTCGAAGTGGCGGGGGTTGAATGTCTTGTTGAGCGCCCAATAGGCCTGCTGGTATTGGGTGTAGTCGCCGTCCTTGGTGCCGCGGATGGGCCGTCCGTCACTTCCCAGGCGTTCGCGCGCGACCCAGCTCTCGTTGCAGAGGTTCCAGCTCTCCACGATGCCCCACTGGGCATAGATGCCCCAATGCATCATGAAGCCGAACTTCAGGTCCTGCCACTCGCTGATGCGCTCCAAAATGGCGGGGTCGCTCTCCGGAACAGAGTCGTGCTGCGCCCACACTTTGCCCATTAAACCCATTAAGCCCATCAGGCCTATAATAATTGTCTTTTTCATTTTCTGTTGTGGTATATGAATGGTAAGTCAATGAGGTCGCGGTCGTCGCTGCTGAAGCCCACCTGCAAGGTGAACGCGGTGCCGTCCTTGGGTTCTTCCATCAGGCCGGTTTCGGGGTTGAATTGGCGGAACCAGAAGGGGTCGAGCGCTATCTTGAAAGGCACTTTCTCGTCGAACGAAACGGTCCATATAGGTTTCACCGCTATCAGTTGTTTGACAGGGGCGTCGGGGTCGTTCTCGTTTTTCAGGTATACCTGGACAACGGTGCGATGTATGAAGGCTTTGCAGTCGGTGGCGCATTGGCTGACGAGGCCGGCGACGGTGAAGTTGGCCTCGTCGACGGTGGGGGCGCCCCACAGCTGGTGGTAGCTGTAGCTGAGGCCGTAGCCGAAGGGAAACTCCACGCGTGAGCGGTCGGCGTAGCGGTAGGTGCGTCCCTGCATGTCGTAGTCGTCAAAGGGGGGCAGGTCGTCGGTGGAGCGGTAGAAGGTGACGGGCAGGCGGCCGAAGTCGTCGCGGCAGCCATAGAGTAGTTCGCGCACGGCATTGCCCATCTGTTCACCGCCGTACCAGCCCACGAGGACAGCGTCGCAGTCGTCGATGACATTCTCGAGGGCAATGGCACTACCCGTGCATAGCACCAATACCACGCGGTAGCCTTGGGCTTTATAGGACTTGATCTCCTCCACCTGCTCTTTGGGGAGTTCTATCAGGGTGCGGTCGCCCTTATAAAATCCTTCTTTCTCCACGGGCAGCTCCTCGCCCTCGAGCTGGGGATTGAGGCCGCCGGCGTAAATCAGTATGCGGCCTCTTCCCTCTTCGTGCTCCATCTTCTCGAGCTTGCGGTGGCAATAGGGTTTTCTTTGCAGACCTTCGCCGATGGTGACGGTGTGCCGCGGTGTGCCGTTGTAGTTGCCCAGGGGCATGAGGCTGTCCCACATGTTGGGGCCTTTGAGGCGCAGGCTGTCATTTATGTTGAGGGGCAGCACGCCGTTGTTTTTCAGCATCACTATGCTCCTGGTGAAGTAGCCGAGGAAGTCGATGTCATACTCGATCTGCTCTTCCGATTCTTTGGGTTCGTCGGTCACCGCCAGGCGCGTGCGCAGGATGCGGCGCACATGCTCGTCTACCTTGCTCTCGGGCACCAGCCCCTGCTGCACGGCTTCTCTCAGGGCAGGCAATCCGCTGCCGCACTCCAGGTCCACCTCGCGGCCGAAGGCGTCGCCGTAGGCCGCGGCGGCGGTGGCGTGGGTGCGATGGCGCGGGATGACGGTGTCGGTCTCGTAGGCATCGTTCAAAGCCCAGCAGTCGGTGACGAGTATTCCGTCGTACTGCCATTCGTTCCTCAGTATGTCGAAGAGGCGGCGGTTGGTGCAGCAGGGCTCGCCGTTGAGGCGGTTGTAGCCGCACATCACCTGCTGGACATCGCTGTTTTTGATGATGTATTCGAAGGCTGGCAGGTAGGTGCTGCGCAGGTCGCGTTCGCTGACGCGGCTGTCAAACTCGTGGCGCGTGCCCTCGGGACCGCTGTGGACGGCGAAGTGCTTGAGGCAGGCGGCGGTGATGAGCGGATTGCCCACATAGTTCTCGGCCCACGCATGCTGCAAGCCTTTCACGCAGGCGCGGCCCATCAGGGCGGTGAGGCAGGGGTCCTCGCCGTAGGTCTCCATTCCGCGTCCCCAGCGGGGGTCGCGGAAGATGTTGATGTTGGGGGTGAAGAAGGTGAGGCCGGTGTAGTCGCCGGTGCCGCCGGTGTCCTGCGCCATGTGGTATTTGTTGCGCGCTTCGTTGGCGACGAGGGTGAACATGAATTCCACGCTGGCGGGGTCGAAGGTGGCAGCCAACGCGATAGGCATGGGGTAGACGGTGGCCAGGCCGGCGCGTCCCACGCCGTGCAGCGCCTCGTTCCACCAGCTGTAGGCGGGAAGGCCCACATGCGGGATGGCTGGATTCTGGTGCACCATGAGGGAGAGCTTCTCTTCGAGAGAGAGTTTTTGTATAAGCCATTCCACCCTCCAATCAAGGCTTTTCGTGGTGTCTTGCCAGGGGTATTGTTGGGCCCAAATGGTTGAGCCACATGTTGCTAATAGGCAAAAAACGAGGATTCGCATTAACTTGTTCATAATGCAAAGATACAAAAAAATATATTTATATCATTTTTTTTTCGTACTTTTGCCGCATGAATCGTACCCTTTTTAACGGCCGACTGAAGATGGCGGAAATGATTGCGTCCAACTACGACCTGATCCTTATGCTGCCACGGTTTGGCATCCCTCTGGGATTCGGCGAGAAGAGCGTCAAGGAGGTGTGTCGCGACTGTGGCGTCGACGACCATTTTTTTCTCACGGTTTGCAATATCTACACTTTCGACGACTATCGCCCCGACGACGAGGAGGTGTCCCGCATCGACAACCGTCTGGTCGCCGAGCATCTTCGTGCCTCCCACCGCTACTACCTTGAGGAGCGCCTGCCCCACCTGCAGCACCACCTCGACCATATCACCGAGAAAGCCGGCCAGAGCGGCGAGATCCTCCGCAAATACTATGCCGACTACTGCCGTGAGGTGTGCGAGCATGTGCGCAAGGAGGAGAAGAATCTCGATCAGATACTGAGCAACGCCTCCACCCATTCGCTGAGCCACTATATGCAGAGTCACGACAATATCCGCGACCGCCTCAACGACCTCACTCAGATCATCTACAAGTATCTCCCCGGCGAGCGCCTCAACGAGGAGATGATGGAACTCGTGTTCGACATCCTGCAGCTGAGTCGCGACCTCGAGAAGCACGCCATGATAGAGGAGCTGCTGCTGGTGCCGCCCGAGGACTACAACCTCAGCGACCGTGAGATGGAGGTCCTCGAACTGGTGGCGCAGGGCCTCAGCAGCAAGGAGATCTCCTCGCGCCTCAACATCGCCGTCAATACCGTCAACACCCACCGCAAGAGTATCACCCGCAAGACCGGCATCAAGAGTGTCGCCGGATTGGCGGTGTACGCCATGTTAAAGAAAAACTAACACGCTATGAAATCGTTGAAATACATCCGAATTGCTTTGGCCGCTGTGGTGCTCTTCAGCATCACCGCGCTCATTCTCGATGTTAGCGAAGGCGCTGTCCTGCGCCATTGGCTGGGATGGATGCCCAAGATGCAGCTGCTGCCCGCCGTGCTGGCACTCAACGTGGTGGTCGTTGTGGCCATCCTGCTGGTGACCCTCCTCGTCGGCCGCCTCTACTGCTCCATCGTCTGCCCCATGGGCATCTTCCAGGACATCTTCACCTGGTTCCACAAGCTCATCTTCGGCAAGAAGCGTCCCTTCCGCTACCGCAAACCGCAGAATTGGCTGCGCTATTCGGTGCTGGCGCTCTTCGTCCTGCTGATGGTCTTCGGGCTCAACGGCATCGCCACCCTCGTGGCCCCCTACAGCGCCTACGCCCGCATGGTGACCCACATTCATGGAACGGGCCTCGTGCATTGGATTGCCATCGCCACCCTCTGCTGCGTGGGAGTGATGAGCTTCATGTACGGCCGCCTCTGGTGCAACACGCTCTGCCCCGTGGGCTCCTTGCTAAGCCTTGTCAGCAAATACCGTCTCTTCGGCATCAAAATCGACGCCTCCAAGTGTGGCGGCTGCCGCAAGTGTGAGAAGGGCTGCAAGGCCATGTGCATCGATATCGACAATCATACCGTCGACCACTCCCGTTGTGTCGACTGCTGGGCCTGCCTGGCCAACTGCAAGGCCGGAGCCATAGACCTTAAGGCCCTTAAAGGCCCTAAGGCCCCTAAAGAGCCTAAGGACCTTACCGACCCCTCGCGCCGCAAGTTCGTCGCCACCACCGTCGCTGTCGGCGCCGCCACCGCCCTCCATGCGCAGGAGCAGAAACTCGACGGCGGCCTCGCCGTCATCGAGGACAAGCAGGTCCCCGACCGCCAGATGCCCCTCAAGCCCGCCGGCGCCATCAGCCTCAAGAACTTCAGCTCCCGCTGCACCGCCTGCCAGCTCTGCGTAGGCAAGTGCCCCGAGCACGTGCTGCGTCCCAGCACCTCCCTCTCCTCCCTCATGCAGCCCTACATGGCTTTCGACCAAGGCTACTGCCGCACGGCATGCACCCGTTGCAGCGAGGTGTGCCCCACCGGAGCCATCCAGCATATCGACAAAGAGCAGAAGACCGCCATCAGCATCGGCCACGCGGTGGTGCTCAAGGACAACTGCATCTCCTGCGGCACCTGCGCCCGCCATTGCCCCTCGGCGGCCATCAGTATGGTCGACGGCATCCCCGCCGTCAACGAGAGCCGCTGCCTCGGTTGCGGCGCCTGCGAGTACTACTGCCCCGCACGTCCCATGACGGCCATCTATGTGGAAGGCCGCGAGCGCCACGTGGAAATCTGAGAAAATAATAAAATCGATAAAACAATAATAAAAAAAACTACTCCGCTATGAGCATCAATGTCTCTGAAAAAATCAACGAAGCCGTCCGTTATGTCGGCACTTGGAAGTTCTGGAAAGAACTCGTCATTATGATCCTCGGCATGATGGTGTGCGCCGCCGCTGTCTACTATTTCCTGGTGCCCTCCAAACTCATCATCGGCACCATCTCCGGTCTCTCCATCGTGCTCAACCAGCTGATGGGCAGCGTCCTCAGCCTTGGTACCCTCATCATGATCATCAACATCATCCTGCTCATCCTCGCCTTCATCCTCATCGACCGCGAGTTTGGCTTCAAGACGGTCTTCACCGCCCTCATCCTCGGCCCTCTGACCGACTTCTGGGCATGGATCTTCCCCTGGGATGTCAAGAATTCCGCTGGCGAGTACATCCTCGCTTCCTACAACGATGTCATCAAGGACTATTCCGTCATGGGTGACCCCTGGCTCGACCTCTGCTGCTTCGTCCTGCTCCTCTCCGCCTCGCAGGCCCTCATGTTCAGCATCAATGCCTCCACCGGCGGCTTGGACATCCTGGCCAAGATCGTCAACAAGTATCTCCACTTCGACATCGGCGCTTCCGTCTCTGTCGCCGGCGCCGTCATCTGCTGCACCGCTTTCGCCATCAACCCCTTCCGCATGGTCATCATCGGCCTCATCGGCACCTGGATCAACGGCCTCGTGGTCGACTACTTCACCGCCACCCTCAACAACCACAAGCGCCTCTGCATCGTCTCCAAGGATTACGAGCGCATCCGCCAATACATCATCAACGAGCTGCATCGCGGCTGCACCCTCTACGAGGTCACCGGCGGCTACTCCGGCGAGAAGAGCATCGAGCTCGAGGTGCTGCTCAGCAAGGACGAGTTCAGCAAGATCCTCGCCTGGATGAAGGACGAGAAAATCGAGGCCTTCTCCACCGCCGGCAACGTCAGCGAGGTCTACGGCTACTGGTCCTCCGGCAAGAAGCGCAAAGCCCGCAAGGAGATCGTAGACAAGCGCTAACCCATCAAACCCATCAACCCATTAAGCCCATTAAACCCATAGATATAATGGACAGAAGACAATTCCTCAAAGGCCTCTCCGGAGCTGTCGTGGCGGGAGCCGCGATGGCCGCCGGATGCGACAACCCCAACAGCGTTGCCTCCGAGGGCTACACCCCCGGCGAGGTGCCTACCGACAAGATGACCTACCGTCCCGACGCCCACGGCCAGCAGGTGTCGCTCCTGGGTTTCGGCATGATGCGTCTGCCCGTCGAAGGCGGCGGCGACCTCCGCAAGAACCCCGACGCCAAACTCGATCAGGAGGCCATCAACCAGATGGTCGACTATGCCATCGCCCACGGTGTCAACTACTTCGACACCGCCCCCGTGTATCTCAAAGGCATGTCCGAAGAGGCTACAGGCATCGCCCTCAGCCGCCATCCGCGCGACAAATGGCTCATCGCCACCAAGATGTCCAACTTCCGCGACTGGAGCTACGAGGCCAGCATCAAGATGTATCACGACAGTTTCGAGAAACTCCGCGTCGACCACATCGACTACTACCTCCTCCACTCCTTCGGAGGGGTCGACAACGGCGTCAGCGACTTCGAGAAACGCTTCGTGGACAACGGCGTCCTCGACTTCCTCCTCAAGGAGCGCGAGGCCGGCCGCATCCGCAACCTCGGATGGTCGTTCCACGGATTGCAGGAGGAATTCGACAAGGTGGTGGCCCTCCACGACCGCTACCATTGGGACTTCGCACAGATACAGATGAACTATGTCGACTGGCGCTACGCCCACGAGATAGAACCTGAGAACGTCAACGCCGAGCACCTCTACACCGAGCTCGACCGCCGCGAGATCCCCATCGTCATCATGGAACCCCTCCTCGGCGGCCGCCTGGGGACGCTCAACGACCACATGGCCTCCATGCTCAAGGAGCGCGAACCCAACCGCTCCCTCGCCTCCTGGTCCTTCCGCCACCTGGGCATGTATCCGCGCATCATGACGGCCCTCAGCGGCATGAACCTCATGGAGCACCTGCAGGACAATATCCGCTCCTGCTCGCCCGCCGAGCCGCTGACCGACGACGAGCTGGCCCTCCTCGACCGCGTGGCCGACGAGTTCGCCCATTTCCCCGCCATCCCCTGCACCTCGTGCCAATACTGCATGCCTTGTCCCTACGGGCTCGACATTCCCGGCATCTTCGCCCACTACAACAAGTGCCTCAACGAAGGCAACATCGCCACCGAGGGCACCGTCGAGCAGCGCGAGTTCCGTCGCGCCCGCCGCGCCTACCTCACCTCCTACGACCAAAGCATCGCCCGCCTCCGCCAAGCCGACCATTGCATCAACTGCGGCGAGTGCCTCACCCATTGCCCCCAGGGCATCAAGATCCCCGAGAAAATGCGCATGATAGAGGATTACACCAACCAACTGAAAGATTCTTTAGTATAACCGAAACAACCCCCAATTTGTAGAGACGCAGCGTGCTGCGTCTCTACAGAAGGATTAATAATTGCAAAAGAAAATATATTAGTATATGAACCTGTTAATGATTGGCACCTGGGAGATTATCGTCATCGTCCTCATCATCCTGCTGCTCTTCGGCGGCAAGAAGATTCCCGAATTGATGAAGGGTGTCGGCAAGGGCGTGAAGAGTTTCAAGGACGGCATGAACGGCGTTGAAGACGCTGACCGCGACCATCGTGGAGCGAACGGCGTCGACGAGGTGAAAAAAGAGGATGAGAAAAGCGAAACGAAATAATATTCAATTTTCAATTCTCAATTTTCAATTTCCTTGACCTTCTGGGACCACCTCGATGCTTTGCGTCGACACATCTGGCGCATGCTTGTGGCCGCATTGGTGGCCATGGTGGTTTGTTTCTGCTTCAAGGAGACGCTCTTCGACATCGTGCTCTATCCAAAGCCCGACTTCCTCAACCTCATCAATGTCGACATCGCCCAGCAGTTCCTCACCCACATGCGGGTGGCCCTGTTGGCAGGCTTGCTCATCGTGGCACCCTATCTCATCTACGAGCTTTTCGCCTTCGTGGCCCCCGGCCTCTATGCCGCCGAGCGCCGCGTGGTGGTACGCGCCCTCTTCGGCGCCTGCCTGCTGTTCTACTGTGGTGTGGCTCTCAACTACTTCATTATCTTTCCTTTTACGGTGCGTTTCCTCGGTTCCTACCAGGTGAGTGCCGAAGTGCCCAACCTCATATCCCTCACCTCCTATGTCGACCTCCTCATGGTGATGAGCTTCGTCATGGGAGTGGTCTTCGAGTTGCCCGTGCTTTGCTGGCTGCTGGCCAAGATGGGGGTGCTCCAGGCCTCCTTCATGGCGCGCTACCGCAGACATGCCGTTGTGGTCATCCTCATCATCGGCGCCGTCATCACCCCCACCGGCGACCCCTTCACCCTCTCGCTGGTGTCCGTCCCCATCTACCTGCTCTACGAACTCAGCATCCTGATTGTCAAGCGGACAAACAAATAAAACCGTCAACCATGAAAAAGACCTTCCTCTTCGTGCTCTCGTTCTTTGTGGCCAATATGGCTTTCTCGCAATGTGCCGAGTCGCTCAAGCAGTACGCCGCACGCTATCCCCAAGCGGAGCCTGCCGACCTCTACAAGCTTGTCTTCCAGGACCTCTACGGCCCTGGACATCTGCTCACCGACTCCGCCGCCGCCGCCCGCTACATCGGCCGCGAGGTGCAGGAGATGGACGCCTCCGCCTACCCCCAATACCCCCGCAACATCGACGAAGGCCCCTTCCCGCTCTACGAATACACGCTGTGCGACAGCAATTTCGTGCGGGTGAACCTCATCCTTGTCAAACGTGGAATCATCTCACTCCCTGAGCTCGTCTCCGCCGTCATGCGGAGCACCGAGGGTATGGTTACCCCTGACG
The DNA here is from genome assembly GCA_902775135.1 of uncultured Bacteroidota bacterium. Lineage (GTDB taxonomy): Bacteria > Bacteroidota > Bacteroidia > Bacteroidales > P3 > Colimorpha. The sequence goes on from CACYKY010000002.1 coordinate 40,050, forward strand.
CCAAGTACGTTATGAGCCACAGCGCCGCCTTCAAGGCCGCCTACGACCCCCACTACCGCATTGTCCGACGCGACATCTTCGAGCGCGAGATGCTCCTGCGCATCGGTATCTCCCTCATTGTCAGCCCCGTCCACTAGACTTCCCAGGTAGCTGCTCGCCGACGCGCGACCCAGATAGTCGCGCACGAAGCAGTAGAAATGCACCTCCTTGCCCGCCCATTCGTCTGGCAGACAGAAGGCCACCTTCTGCCTGCGACGCAGCGTGGGCGCCGAGAGGCAGTAGTCGTTCATCTCCGGACACAGCGCCAGCACATACACCTCGTCGTCGCTGTCGGCACGTGCATGCAGCGGATTGCGTTCGAAGGTGCCGCTCACGCAGCCGTTCCGCACCTCCAACGTGCTGAATTCCACCGGTGCTATAGGTCCTTCGGCCACCACCATCGAGGCATAATCCACCTGCAGGCGCCCCTCGCCGTCGAGCGAGAAACAGGAGTGGTTCAGCTGCACCATGCGGTTGCACTCCGTCATCCCCAGATCCATTGCTACCGTCCTGAGACTCAGGCGCAAAACATACGACAGCCTTCCGGCGAAGCGCACCGCCTCGCGGAAGACTTCGCGGTTCATCTGCTGCGCTTCCGTGCGTGGATTCTTCACAAACACGGGCTTTGCCCGCACGCACCATTTCCCACGCCATTCATATCCAATAACCGTTCCCACCGATCCCCGGTAGGCGTCGTTGATGCCAAATCGCTGTTTCGCCATACGCCAAAAATCTTTTCAAGGTTAATAACTCACCTCTATTACGCAAAATCAGCCCAAATATTGCCCTGCTAGAAAACTTTTTCAACTTTTTAACATTTCCTTACGAAAACCTTACTATCTCCCATCTCGGTAGTACATAATAAGGAGATAGTAAGTAGATTATAAGGAGATGGGTAGGAGATGGTCTTGGTTGATGGTTGATTTTCAAGAGGTTCGGGGTGGTTGGAAGAGGGGGTTGAAATGATGGGGATATTATTTTTTGCGCATCGATGGATAATTCATTTTTTTTGTTTATTTTTGCAATCTATTTAATGTATATATATAAAAATGTTACGATATGAAAATTAGACGTATAGCGATGTGGATGATGATGCCGGCGGTGTTCCTGCTGGCGGGATGTGTGGAAATGGCGGAGCTGGCGCTGGAAGCCGAGCGGCAGGCGCGCGAGGCCGAGATGCAGGAGCAGGAGGAGGCGGAGGCCGATGTGCCGATGCCGAAGAATGTCATCCTCATCATCGGCGACGGCATGGGTGTGCCGCAGGTCTATGCCTCGGTGGTGGCCGAGAAGGGCAACAATTCGGCCTTCCTGCGTTTCCCCTACAGCGGTTTCTCCCGCACCTATTCGCGCAACAAGTACCGCACCGACTCCGCCGCCGGCGGAACGGCGCTGACCACCGGCCACAAGGTGGACAACTACCATGTGAACTGGGGCCCCGATTCGGCCCGCTACAACACCATCTTCGACGACGCCAAAGCCCTGGGGATGAGCACCGGTTTCGTGGTGACGAGCAGCGTGCTCGACGCCACTCCCGCCGCCACCTACGGCCATGTGCCCTACCGCAAGATGTTCGACACGCTGAGCCTGCAGATGGCTCAGTGCCAGCACGATGTGATGATCGGCGGTGGCCGCAAGTATTTCTTCACGCAGAACCGCAAGGACGGCCTCGCACCCCTCGACACCCTTGCCCGTCGCGGATACACGGTGGTGAACACGCTCGACAGCATGAACCGCTTCGGCGGCCAGAAGCTGGTGGCGTTGCTCTATGAGGGCGACCCGCTGACGGCTCCGGCCCGCGGCGACGTGCTGGCGCAGGGCGCCAAGAAGGCCATCGCCATGCTGAGCCGCGATCCCGAGGGCTTCGCCCTGATGATCGAGGGGTCGCAGATCGACTGGGCTTGCCACAACAACGACAGCGCCTATATGCGTGCCGAACTGGCTGATTTCGAGAAGATGCTGCATGCCGTGATCGACTTCGCGCAGCGCGACGGCGAGACCCTCATCGTGGTCACCGCCGACCACGAGACGGGCGGTGTGACCCTCCCGGGAGGCGACATCGAGAAGGGCGAGAACGACGTGCGCTACCTCTGGGGCAGCCACACGGGCTGCATGGTGCCCGTCTTCGCCTTGGGTCCCGGAGCGCAGTATTTCTCTGGCATACAGGAGAATATTGATATTCCGGAGAAGATTCGTTGGCTGATGGGAATGTAAAAAAACTACTATATGATCAAATTCTGTGTCCGACTGGTGCAACGCTGGCTCCCCGAGCCGTTCATCTTCGCCATCCTGCTCACCTTCGCGGCGGCCATCCTGGCGATGCCCATCTGCCGTCAGACACCCCTCGAGGTGGTGGAGCATTGGGGCGGGGGAGTGTGGAACCTGCTGGCCTTTGCCATGCAGATGGCGTTGGTGCTGGTGTGTGGCAGCACGCTGGCGGCGGCGCCCGCCGTCAAGAGGGGCGTCGCGGCCCTTGCGCGCATCCCCAAGAGTCCTGCGGCAGCCATCGCGCTGGTCACCGTCGTCTCGGCATTGGCCTGCTGGCTCAACTGGGGTTTCGGCCTCATCGTGGGCGTCATCTTCGCCAAAGAGATAGCGCGCCAGATGGCGGGTGTCGACTACCGACTGCTCATCGCGTCGGCCTATAGCGGCTTCGTGGTGTGGCATGCGGGCTTGTCGGGATCCATCCCCTTGACGATGGCCACTCCCGGCGAGGCGCTGGCTACGGCCACCAACGGCGCCCTCACGGCGCCTGTGCCTGTTTCCGAAACCATCCTCGACCCGCACAACCTGGTGATGGTGGTGCTGGTCATCGTGGCCATCACCGTTGCCAACACCCTGATGCACCCCAAGAAGGGGGCCGTTGTGGTCGACCCGTCGTTGCTGGAGGAGGGACCTGATAATCCGGAATCTACGGTAAGTCCGGAGGGCCGCACCCCCGCGCAGCGCATGGAGCACTCCCCCGTGCTCTCGTGGGCCATTGCGCTGATGCTCATCGCCTATCTGGTGGTGAAGCTGGTGTTTCGCGGAGCCACGCTGGATTTGGGCATCGTCATCATGATATTCCTCGCCTTGGGCCTGCTGCTGCACCGGACGCCTTTGGCGTATGTGCGCGCTTTCGGCAAGGCGGCTACGGGCGCCAGCGGCATCATCCTGCAGTTCCCCTTCTATGCGGGCATCATGGGCATCATCACGGGAGTGGGCGAGAGCGGCATCTGCATGGGTACCGTCATCGCCGACGGCTGCATCCGCATCTCCAATCCCGTCACCTATCCGCTGCTGACCTTCCTCTGCGCGGCGCTGCTGAACATGTTCGTCCCGTCGGGCGGCGGCCATTGGGCCATCCAGGCACCCATCATGTTCACCGCCGGTGCCGACCTCGGTGTGGATCCCGGCTTGACGGGCACCGCCATCGCCTGGGGCGACGCATGGACGAACCTCATACAGCCCTTCTGGGCGCTGCCGGCGCTGGCCATCGCCAAACTCTCGGCTCGCGACATCATGGGCTACTGCCTCATCGACCTGCTCATCACGGGCCTCATCATCTGTGGCGGATTGGTGGTGTGGGCACTATAGAGAATAGGCTAGTTAGGCTAGTTAGACTAGTTAAACTAGTAAGACTAGTAAAACTAGAAAACCATAAAAAAAAAACAACCCACCATGTTCGAGAATGTCATCAAGCATTACCCCGATTTCCCCAAGGAGGGAATCGACTTCATCGATGTGTTGCCTTTCCTGCAGGACAAGGAGGCTTTCACGCAGGCCGTCAAGGAGATCGACCGCCTGTCGACGGCGGTCAATGTGGCTACCGTCGAGGCCCGCGGATTCCTCTTCGCGGCACCCCTGCTGGCGATGAGCGATCATGTGAAGAATATCGTCCCCTTCCGCAAGAAGGGCAAGTTGCCCCATGCCGAAGGCGACCTGGTGAGGGTGGAGATTGAGAAAGAATACGGCAGCGACGAGCTCTTCTACCGCCTCAGCGACTTCGCCGCCTGCGAGCCGACGACCTTCCGTCCGCTGGGGCGTGAGCACAGGGCCATAGAGATCACCCTCTTCGACGACCTGCTGGCCACCGGCGGTACGGTGAAGGGTATCGTCGACTCGCTGCAGAAGCAGTTGGTCAACGATTGCGAGATACGTATCCGTGAGTTCATCTTCCTAGTGGAGCTGCCCGCTTTGGGCGGCCGCAAGTGGCTGGAAGGCATCGCCCCCGTACATTCGCTGATGCGCCTCGAAGGGGTAGAGTAGGGAGGCTTACACCATCGCCACGATGACCACGATGAGGAGGGCTACGCAGTAGACCACCTTGAGGAGGGTGCCGGTGAGAAAACCGATGAAGGCGCCGATGCCGGCGCGGAAGGCGGGTTGGAAGTCCTGCTGCTTGATGTATTCGCCCACGAGGGCGCCGACGAAGGGCCAGAAGACCATCCCCAGCAGGCCTGTGGGGCCGAAGGGAAGGCCGAAGATGGAGATGATGAGGCCGATGTTGCATCCCCAGATGCCATATTTCGAGCCGCCGAAACGCTTGGTGGTCAGCGAGGGGATGACATAATCCATCACCGAGATGAATATGGCAACGGCGGCGGTGACGATGAGCAGCGTGGGGGTGTTCTCCACCCAGGGGGTGAAGCCCGCCAGCAGGAGGCCGACCCAGCTGATGGGAGGTCCCGGAAGGGCGGGGACGATGGAACCTACGATGCCTATTAGCAGGCACAGGAAAGCCATGATGATGAGAAAGATGTCCATATTTTAAGGTTTAAGGTTTAAGGTTTACGGTTATAGTGTTTCAGGGTGTCGAAGAGCTCGTCGAAGAGGGCTCTTAGTTTTTTCTCGTCTTTGATGAGGGCGCGGAGGTCGGCGAGGGGAGCGGCGTTGGGGGAGACGTCGCCTATCCAGAGTTTGATGTATCCGCCTTCGGCGTATTTCTCGTGCAGGTGCTCGAGAGTGCGCTGCCAATGGCCTTCGCGGTCGAGGGAGGGGTAGTGGCCGAGGCCGTATTCCACCGTGCGGCGGACGATGGTCTCGGGTTCGATGTCGCGGTCGGCTTCGGAGAGGATGCATCCCAGCGGCGAACGGGGCCTCGAGGTGGCGGAGGCGCGGTGGTCTTCGGCGGCTTGGGCGATGGTTTCTATCTCCTCCTCGCTGAACCAGCGGAGCAGGGTCTTGTCCTCGCGGATGATGCGTCCGGAGGCCATGTGGTGCACTTCGCGGCCCTCGCAGATGCCGATGTCGTGCATGGCGGCGGCGGCGTAGGTTATGGGCGAAGGCTGCAAGGCCATGCTGCGGGCGATGACGCGACGGATGTGGTCGGGGCGGTGGGCGGCGTCGTAGGCCTCGTGGCGGGGGAGGATGACGGTTTCGACATATTCCTTCAGGTCGGCGGGCACCTCGTCGTAGCGCCACCACTCGTAAGCGTCGCGCGGCGAGCCGTCGGGCATGTAGATGATGCCGCAGTAGACGAAGCCTTCCTTGTCGAGGATGTGGTGCATGGGGCGGTTGCTGTGGTGGGTGTCCACGCGCAGGTAGTCGCTCTGCTCTTTGGCGAAGCGGAAGGCGATGTCGGCGATGCCGTGAGTGCCGGGCATGGCCGCCAGGCGGTGGAGCGTGCAGTAGGGCCTGTCGGGCGACACCCAGCGTCCGTGGTCGATGTAGGCGTAGGTGGGCTCTATGCCTGGCACGAGGGCGAAGGTACCCAGGTCGTCCACGATGTAGGACACCCCTCTGCGGATGTCCTCTTCGATGTCCTCGCGTGTGGGGTATCCCACCCATTGCGCCATGTTGCCGTCGGCACGCATCACGCTGCGCGAGTGGTCGTACATGCGGAGGATGAGGTCTATGTCGTTGGGTGTGCTTTTCCGTATCATGACAGCAATAACGCCTAAATGGCAGTTTTATTGTATTGGCACAATATTTGATTGGCACTCTACGTTATACCGCATGATATGTTAGAGAACCTCGGACTCTTCGGCCTCTTCCTGGCTTGCCTGCTGTCGGCCACCATCATCCCCTTCTCGTCGGAGGCGATAGTGGCAGCCGCCATGTATATTGGCTATCCTGTGTGGGTCATCGTCGTTGTGGCATCGGTGGGCAACACCGTCGGCGGCATGATTAGTTTCTACATGGGATGGCTCTGCAAGTGGGAGTGGCTGGAGCGGTGGTTCAAGGTGAAACGCGAGAAGATAGAGCGTTTCCGCTCCCATATCGAGAAATACGGCGTATGGGCGGCGTTGCTCACGTGGCTTCCCATCGTCGGCGACCCCTTGGCCATCGCCATGGGCTTCATGCGGCTGCACCCCCTGTGGACATGCCTCATCATGTTCGTCGGCAAACTCCTGCGCTATATCGTCTCCTCCTACTTGCTGGGTTTAACCAATTGGTTTTGAGAAATGGAAAAAGAAAAGCATCTGCATATTGTGGCGTTCAACGTCCCGCTGCCGTCCAACTACGGCGGGGTGATAGATGTTTTCTATCGCCTCAAGGCTTTGTCGGAGAGTGGCGTGCACATCCATCTCCATTGTTTCGACTACGGTCGCGGGAAGGCGCCGGAGCTGGAACGCTTCTGCGACGAGGTGCGCTACTACCGCCGCGATATGTCGCCCCTGCGGATGCTCGACCGTAGGCCTTTCATCGTGGCGTCGCGCCACAGCAAGGCGTTGGTGCAGAGGCTTATGCAGGACCGCTATCCCATCCTCCTCGAGGGACTGCATTGCTGTCTGCTGCTGGAGGACGAGGCGCTGCTGCGCGACCGCCTGGTGATGGTGCGGGCACATAATATCGAGGCCGACTACTATGCCCAGCTGGCCGCCGCCGAGCGTCGCATGGGCAAGCGCCTATACCTGAAGATGGAGGCACGCAAGCTGCGCCGCTATGAGCCCATCCTCCGCAAGGCAGCTGCGGTATTGGCCATCTCGCCTGCCGACCGCGAGGGGCTGCAGAGAATGGGGTGCCCGCGAGTGCTGCTCTCCTCCGGCATGCACCCGTTCAGCGAGGTGGGAGGATTGCGGAAGGAAGAGGGCGAGCGCTTCGCACTCTATCACGGCAACCTCGCGGTGGCCGAGAACTACCATGCTGTGGAGTATCTGCTGGACAATGTCTTTGCCGGTTCGGAACAACGGTTGGTGGTGGCGGGCAATGAGCCGCCCGCGTGGCTCCGTGAGCGCATAGAGGCGATGCCGAATGTGAGGCTGGTGGACAGCCCTGACGACAAGACGATGCAACGTCTGGTGAGAGAGGCCCATGTGTGTGTGATGGTGACGGAACAGGCAACGGGCTTGAAGCTGAAACTGCTCAACTCGCTCTATGCGGGACGTTTCTGCTTGGTGAACAGCGCTATGGTGGCGGGTACGGGCTTGGAAGGGTTGTGTACCATTGCCGATACCCCCGAAGCCATGCGTTTGGCGTTGGGGTCGCTGATGGGTCAGGACTTTACGGAAACGCTCTTGCAGGAACGGCGCAGAGTGCTGCAGGCGTTCTCGCCGCAGCAGGCCGTCAAGGTCATATTGGATCTGATTTAGAAAAGCTCGCCTAAGCTTAAGGCGCCGTCGTGCTGGGCTGTTTTAGGCTCTTTTCCCACTCTTCGAACTCCCGCTTGTATTCTTGGTATTCCTCCCACTCTTTCTTGTACTTACGCATGACTTTCCGGAACTTCTTGGGATGTTGGCGGTCAATCTTGATGGCGTAGTCGGTGAGGTATTCGCTGACCCATCCGTCGCTCCATTGGAGGAGGGCGAGGAAGCGGTCCATCATGTCGAGGCTGTCGGCCAGCGCCAGAGAGGCTATCGTGTCGTAGATGACGGGGAAATAGTATGATGTGTTATATTCATCAAGGGTGAAAAGCACTAGGAAGGTCTCGCGGTCGCGGGGCATGAGGGCCTGTATGCGGCTGGCAGGGATGTGAAATCCGGCGGCGAGGCTGTCGTCGACGGCGAGGAGGGCGCGGAAGTAGGATTCATGGCGCAGGAGGCGGGCCCACGTGTCGTCGTCGTAGCGGCCAATGCGCAAGGTGTGGGGCCGCAGCAGGGTGTCGCGCATGGAGAGGAGCAGGGGGAGGTCCATGGGGATGATGATTCTATGGATGATGGGGTGGTCTTTGTTGACGTGCCAGCGGGGCATGTGGAGGAGGGCCTGATGGATGGCGCTGTCCATGGGCGAGGCGCCGAGGCGGCAGACCTCGGTCACGTTGCCCAGGCTGTCGAGATCGATGCGGGGGGACTCCTTGCCGACCCACTCCTCGCGCGGACGGTCGATGGTGCCAGCCAGGTAGCGGTAGAGGGCGCCGGTGCCGCCGGGGAAGGAAGGCAGGAGGGTGTCGTCGACGACATCGCCTCGGTGGCGGGGCGAGATGGTGTCGCCCGCAAGGCTGAAATTGACGGGCAGATTGAACTGTACGTCCACGGGCACCCATTTGCCACCTCTAAGCTGGCGGCCGGGTTCCCAACGCGGCATGTGTTCGATGGCGTTGAGGGCGGCCTGGTTGCAGCCGCCAGGGAGGCCGAGGAGGATGCGCGGTTGGTGGACGAAGCCGAGGCTGTCGACGACGAAGGTGGCGTAGAGCTTGCCCTCGATGTGATAATCCAAAGCCTCTTCGGGGTAGCGTAATTTTTCCCCCAAGTAGTTATAAAACGCTTTCATGCCGCCGGGGAATTCGGGCTCCTTCTCTGCGGGGCAAAAGATGTGCGTGTCTTCATTTTGCGCCCTTACACCGAAGGGTAGGAGCAGCAGGGCGGCGAGGAGGATGAAAGTGGGTTTCATGGCAATGGGTGTTTATTTGTTTGTTTATCTCGCAATTCAAGTAGATAAGGGAGGTCGATGGGGATGACGAGGAGTCTGTCGAATTCCAGGGTGGGCATGTTCCATCGGGGCATGGAGTGGAAGGCTTTGCGCACTGCGTCGGCCATGGGGGAGTCGTCATAGTCGAGGCGGCAGACGCTGACGATATTGCCCACGCTGTCGAAACCGATGCCCGGGTTCTTCTTGCCGACCCATTCCTCGCGAGGACGGTCGATGGTGCCAGCCAGGTAGCGGTAGAGGGCCTCGACACCACCGGGGTAGGTGGGAATAATCTCCTTGTCACCCTCTTTGCCGCCGCCGACGGTGCGGGGCTGCTGAGGGTCGAGCTGGAATTTGACGGGGAGGTTGAACTCTGAGCGAACGGGTATCCAGGTGCTGTCGGAGTGGTTAAACTTCCGACAGGGTTTCCAGCGGGGCATGTGCCTGACGGCGTCGATTGCCGCACGGCAGCATCCGCCGGGCAGGCCGCGTAGTACCTGTGGGTGGGTGATGCTGCCGTCGGTCTCCACGACGAAGTGGAGGTAGAGCTTGCCCTCGATGCGATGGTCCAGCGCCACCTGCGGGTAGCGCACTGCGCTGTCGAGGTAGGCGTACAGGGCCTCCATGCCGCCGGGGAACTCGGGCTCGTATTCATGGACGCAATAGGGACACTGGTATTGGACCTCTGTGTCTTCGTTTATTATCAGTTCTTCGTCCTGTGTGTCTATTATTTCGCTACTCGGTGTCTGCGTACAGCCGCCAAGGGCGAGGAACAGCAGGGCGGCGAGGAGAAAAAGTGTCTGTTTCATGATGCAATGTTTTTTGTCTTTTTCTGGGAGACGCGGCAGGCCGCGCCACTACTATATATATAACAGAAAAAAAGTCAAATCTCTACAAACAGGGTCGTTTTTTAACATTTCAGTGCTTTTTCGATGCGGTCGAGAGCGTCGAGGAGCATGGCGCGAGGACAGCCGAGGTTGAGGCGGAAGCAGCATTCATAGTTTTTCCCTATTTCAGCGGTCGCTCCCTTGTGGTCGCGCACACCGAAAGTGGTGCCGTCGTTGAGGACCACGCGGGCGTCGTGGATGAAGCGGTCGGCGAGTTCTTGGTGGGGGATGCCGTAGGCGCTGAAATCGAGCCAGGCGAGGTAGGAGGCCTCGGGGAGGACGGCTTTGACCTTGGGAAGGTGGGATTGCAGGTATTCGTTGAGGGTTTGCACGTTGGTGTTGAGGTATTCCAGCATCTGGCGTTGCCACTCCTCGCCCTGGGCGAAGGCCGCTTCGGCGGCGGTGAAGGCGAAGATGTTGCCTCCCGCCACACCCAGGCCGTCGAGCCAGCCGAAGAAGCGCTTCCGCAGGGCTTCGTCGCCGATGTAGCACACAGAGCTGCCTAACCCTGCGATGTTGAAGGTCTTGCTGGGGGCCATGAAAGTGATGCTGTGGTTGGCGGCGGAGGGGGAGACGGTGCTGTAGCTCACGTGGTGGTGGCCTGGGAGGGTGAGGTCGGCGTGGATCTCGTCGCTGATGACGAGGACGTTGTGGCGCTTGCAGATGTCGGCGACTTTACGCAGTACCTCTTCGCCCCATATCGTACCGGCGGGGTTGTGGGGGTTGCTCATGATGAAGACCTTGCAGCCCTCAATGTCGCGCTCGAATACATCATAGTCGATGGCGAAACGGCCGTCCTCAATCTTCAGCGGGCTGCATACCACCTCGCGTCCGCAGGCCTTCGGCACGTTGAGGAAGGGCGGGTAGACGGGTGTGGTGACCAGTATCTTGTCGCCCGGTAGCGTAAAGCATAGGAGGGCATAGGCGATGCCTGCCACGATGCCGGGGATGAAATGCAGGTTCTCCTGGGTGGTGTGGATGTCGTAGTGTTTGGCCAGCCAGACGGTGACGGCCTTCCAGTAGGCGTCGGAGGGCATGGTGTAGCCCAACACGGGGTGCTCAAGGCGCTGGCGGATGGTGTCGAGCACGAAGTCGGGCGAGCGCCAATCCATATCGGCCACCCACATGGGCAGCAGGTCGTCGAGGCCGTATTCTTTCGCCGGCGCGTCCCATTTGAAGCAGTCGCTGCCGCGACGGTCAATCGGGGTGTCGAAATCGTATTGTTTCATTTTGGGTGATGGCTTTTATTGTCCGATGGGCATGCCGGCCTCTTCCCAGGCGGTGATGCCGCCGGCGAGGTTGTAGACTTCGCGGCCCTCTTTGGCCAGCAGGGTGGCGGCCTTCATGCTGCGGCTTCCGCGGCGGCAGTAGACGGCAACTGGCGAGTCTTGATTGCCTGATTGCTTGATTGCTTGAGTGGCCCGATTGCTAAAGTTGGGCTGCTTCACGTCGATGTTGATGGCGCCGGGCAGGTGGCCTTCGGCATATTCCTCGGCGGTGCGGACGTCGACGAGGGGCATGGATTGCTTCTGGAGGGTGGCGGCGAAGTCGGCGGCCTCCAGCGTGTGGATGTTCTTGGCATCGTGGCCGCAAGCCACAAAGAGGGCCGCAGCGGTCAGAGCGAGAGAGAGTTTCTTCATTGTGTGATGTCTGTTTTCTCTATAAGTTATATGATAACCATTTAGATTTCCACGACGGGCCAGCCGTAGTCTTGGTAGTAGTGGGCGTTCAGGTTGTGGCGTTTGAGGTAGTAGCGCAGTTGCTCCTGGCGTACGGCTTCGCGGATGCGCTCGTTGGAGTGGATGTTCTGGTAGATGTCGTAGTAGGAGCCGAAGATGCGTTGGGCGCTGGCGTCGTTGCCGGCGCCGTCGACTGTCTGGTCGAAGGAGGTTACCTTGTATTGGCCGTTCTCGTTGCTCAGGGTCATGCAACCGGCGTGGTTGCCGCCAGAGATGCATTTCAGCGTGTCGCCGGATTGTTCGTACCAGAACACCCAGAAGTCGCCCATGAAGAGATCGCGTTCCTCGTGGATCATCATGAGGACGGGGATGCAGAGGTCGCTCTTCTGGTAGAGCTTGCCGATTTCGTTCACCAGATAGTCGCTGATGGCGTCGCGCAGGGCCTCTTCCTTGTGGTTGATGGCGATGTGACGGAGGCAGTCAGCCTTGTGGCCGTCGAAGTCGGACATGAGCCATTGGCCGTTGACTTTTTCCATGTAGAGTTGGTGCTCCTCGATGTCGGAGGTGGAGTCGAAGGAGCCTTCCTCCCACTTCTGCCGTACGCTGATGGTGGCTACGGCGTGGGCGTCGTCGCTTTGTTCTACGGAGACGACGGAGAAGTCGGCCATCGTGCCGCCGTTGCCGGTGACGAAGTAGTAGAGCCATTCGTGATCCATGGCCTCGAATTCAGGCAGGTGGTTGAACATGGTGTCCAGCGCGTTGTAGAAATCCGCTGTCATGAAGTCGCGCGACTCCTCGCGCAGCTCGTGGTCGGGGATGTAGCGGCACAGTTCTTCGGCGCGTTTTTTCAGCTGTTCTTCCGTGCTTGTGCATGCCGCCAGCAGTAGGGCGGCGAGAGTGAAGGTGAGAGACTTTTTCATTTTTGAGTGATGTTTTGTTTATTTTTCTTGTCTGTTGAATTCCCATGTGTCGCGGTGGCCGTCGCGGTAGGCGAAACTCCATTGCAGGCGGTCGGTGGAGAGGGTGTCGATGTGGAAGTGATACTCGTAGTCGATGCCGCCGCTATAGGCAGCGACGATCTTCTGTGCCATTTCGGTTACGCGCTCGTTGCCCTCCAGCACCTCCATGCGGAAGCGATCCTTGATGCCGGCGAAGAAGAGGGTGTCGCCTTCGAGGCGCCAGATGCTGGGGCTGATGTAGTTGAAGACGATGGATGTGGTGTCGCCCTCGGGGAAGGTGACGGTATACACTTGGCGGGCGGAGTCGAGGGCTGTGCTGTCGGCATAGAAGTCCATGGTGCCCGTTTCGTGCACATCGAAGTGGTTGCCGTACATATCGTAGCTGAAGGCGTGCTCGTAGGCGTAGCTGCCTTCGATTGTCGGCACGGGAGTTGCTGTTGAGCATGCGCAAACGCTCAGCAAGGCGGCTGCGCTGATGATGAGGAGAATGTTTTTCATGTGTTTCATGGTAATGACATTATGATTGATGAATATTTTCTATGAGAGTCAATAGGAATCGCAACCCCGGTTGCGGGCGAGCCAGAGGGCGGCATACGAGCAGGTGGCCTCCATCTTTCCGCCCCTGCTTTCGATGGTTTCCACCGCGCGGCGCACCAGCTCGGAGGCGATGCCCTGGCCCCGCAGACGGTCGTCGACGTATGTGTGGTTGATGACGTAGATGTCATCCCTCTCGGGGAACGTCACCTCGCCCACCTCCTCGCCGCCCTCGACGGCGTATATCCTGTTCTTTTCTGTGATGTATTCCATTGTGAATGAGTTATTGTGTTATTGCGTTAATGCGTAGGTGTGTTTATTCATTTGTGTTTGTTGGATCGGGCATTTCGTCCGGCGGCGGTCATCAGTCCTTGGTGCTCCAACTCTTGGCAGCGGCGGATGTTGAGGTCTGTCCAGTGGCTGTTTTTGCGGCGCGGCGAGATGCGCTGTGCCAGCCGTCCGTCTGGCATCTTCTTGACGGTGGAGTCTATCCACCCGAAGCACAACGCCTCCAACACCACCTCGACATACGGCAGTGCCCCTGCCATAACCACCTTTCCCCGATAACAGGCCACCCAGCATTCCCTCTCCTGTCCGTGGTTCTCCTCCAGCCACCGCCGCAGCCCTGCCCGGTCCTCGAATGTCATCAGGTTTTGTATCTCCATTTAATCTACCTTTTATAATTTAGCATTCCCGTAATTTCGCAGCCACAATAGTTGGAGTATTTCATATTGGCTCCTCTGAATGAAGTGTGGTCGAGGCATAAGAGAAATCGGCCTTGGCCAAATTGGCGTTGTCGAATATGGCATTCCGACTTTTGATAGTAGTATTAAGGTGAGTGTCGTCATGCGGGTGATTATTTACTTCAAGAAACCGTATTCGCTCATAAAGTGGCTGCCAAAGTTGTTCTGTGCTCCAACCTCGACTTCGATGAAGGGGATCCTGTGGCTTGTGCCTTTGTCGCGCATGGCGTTCTTTATTTCTTCTTCGCGGATGGTGTTGTTGTTGTCCATTTTATGGATTATTTCAAACTGCAAAGATACGAATTCTTCGAGGACTGGCAAAACTATTTTTCAGAATGTGACTGGAAGGTGTACGGTGACAGATAAAATCCAATATTTTTTCGTATTTTTGCAGCCGAAATAAGTCAACAGAAAAAACTTTAATATTATATAATATGAAGAGAACAATCAAGTTACTGGCCCTTGTGGCCATGGCGGCGGGGGTGACTTTTGCCTCGTGCCAGAAAGAAGAAAACGACAATGGCGGCAACGCAGACAATGTGGAATGGGTCGATCTGGGACTCCCCTCGGGTCTGCTGTGGGCCAATTGTAATCTCGGCGCCACGAGCCCCGAGGAGTACGGCGACTACTACGCCTGGGGCGAGACCCGGCCGAAGGAGGTCTACTCATGGAGCGCCTACAAGTATTGCACCGTCGATGCCGAAGGCGAGCTGCTGACCCTGACCAAGTATAACTTCTCGGCCGACTACGGCACCCCTGACAGCCTCTTCACCCTTGAGGCCATGGACGATGCCGCCACGGCGGCCCTCGGCAACGGTGCACGTATGCCCACATCCGCCGACTGGGAGGAACTCATCCGCAACACTACCGTCCAGTGGGACACCGTGAACGGCATCGGCGGTCGCACGTTTACCGCCGACAACGGCAACAGCATCTTCCTGCCCGCCGCCGGCTACCATAAAGACACTTCCATGGAACTCGTTGGAAAAAGCGGTGGCTATTGGGCTTCGACGCTTTCCAGCTACAACCCCTGTATGCCGGAATACGTCCAATTCGGCAAGAACAGTATGAATGTGCTTTTCGGTGCTCTCCGCAAATCGGGACAATCGGTACGCGCCGTGCGTAAGTAACAACAACAAAAAAAGCCAGCGGCCCACAGTGAATCTGTGGGCCGCTAACTATTTGTGTTTAGATGGTGGCTACTTGAGCTCTATCCCACCAAAGTTGCAGGAGCCTTTGAGGTAGATGGTATTGAGGCCATCGGCGGGTTGGGTGCAGCAGTCGCAGTCGACGCCGGCGAAGGTGGCGTCGATGCCGTTGTTGACGCAGATGCCCTTGGGGAGGCGAATCTGGATGCCGCCGAAGCTGCAGTCGACGCTGATGACGGCGCCGTCGCGGATGTCGGCATTGCGTAGGTCGAGGCTGACGAAGCCGAAGGAGGTGTGGACGTCGGCGCCAAGGAAGGACTGACCGTCGTAGCTATATTCCTGCTTGCCGAAGGTTACGTCGATTTTGTGTTGGTGGTCGCCGTCGAGGACGACGGGGTCGGGGTGCTCGGTGGAGTGGCTGTGGCAGGAGGAGTTCTTCTTGCTGAAGAAGAGGAGGGAGATGCCCCATACGACGGCGACGATGCAGATCATGTACTTCCAGATGTCGTTCCACGGGATGATGGAGCGAGCGGCGAGGAGCAGCAGGACGCCGATGCCGCAGCCGATGATGGCGCCGGCCTTATTCTTGTCGCTGAAGATGTTGACGAAGCATGGGACGATGACGAAGAGGGCCCACCAGCCGTCGAGGCTGATGTGGATGACGTCGAGGAGTTCGAGGGCCCAGACGATGCCGAAGGCCAGGAGGGCGATGCCGCCGATGATTTTGCTGGTGCGTTTCATAAAGGATTTTTTGCTTTCAGTTGGATTAATCAGAGAGGATTTCTCTTTTGTACTCATTTCAAAATGCAAAGATACGAATAATATTTAATATGGCAAACAAAAAAGCGTCACAAAATCACTTTTGTGACGCTTTTGTATGTGAACCGTTAGACGGTTACTTCTGCATGCTCTTCATCCTCGGCTTATACCCTTAACCACGGTGCCTCAGCAAGTGGATGAGGAGGGCGATGAGGAGGAATACTGCGCTGATAATTCCAAAGAACTCTCCAAAAGGCCAGTGGAACAGCCGGAAGGCGGCGTTGGCGACAAGGAACAGGCAGGCAATCTTGGCGAGTCGGATTACCGGGCGTTCGTCGGGGACGATGCGAGCCAAATGATTTCCCGTGAGCAATACGAAGACCACTCCCGACAGTACGGCGGCGAAATAGATGAGGCTGGCGAAAGGCCAGTGCATCAGCTTGAAAACGAGACCGACAAGGCTCAGCACGACCAAGACTATGCTCGCCCAGTAAGCTTTGCCACGACGATGGGACGGTGCTTCGGCAGTTTCGCTGCCATCCAATCGCGCAGTTAGCGACACGAGCTCGTCGCTCATCTTGGCCAGTCGGTCGATATGACCCAGTATCAGGATGACGGATATCGTGAGAATGGCAGCCACAATGATGAACGAGGGTCGTAGAATAGCAATCTCATGTTTGGCTCCCAGCTCACTCACAAGCCAAATCATCCACAGGCAAAGGGCAAGCACCCCGGTGCTCCACACCAGCGAGAATCGCGTCTGCGCACTTTTCATCTTTTGGGTGAGTGTATGGATATCGTCATCCGACGTGTTGATTTGCTGCACTTTCCGGCAGGCTAGCAGCTCGAACAGGCCTAAGAGCAGGAACAGCAGCACCGACAGGACCACGAAGGGGACACGCAGCTCGAAGCAATACCAGCTCCAGCCCACGGCGGCGGTCAGCAACCCGTAGGTGAGCACTCTTTCCATATTGCGGCGCTTGAAGTCCGTTATTCTCGTATGCAGCATTTCGTGCATCAGGTCGTTGTTGACGATTTCCTGCTGGTTGAACTTTTCTTGGAGCGTCTTGTATTGTGCTTGCAGCGACGACAGCTCCATCTCCTGGTTTTGTCTGTTTTCTTCCATGATGATAAAGGATTATTGGGTGATGGATTTCGATTTCTGAATCAGTTTCTCCTTGATGCGGTGCAGTTTGACGCCCACATTGGCCACGCTGATGCCCATGATGGCGGCAATCTCGTCGTAGCCGATTCCCTCCAACCATAGCATCACAAGGGCGCGGTCCATCACGTCGAGCTGCTGGATGAGCGTGTGGAGCTGATGCATCTGTTCGAGCGAGGTGTCCTGCGGGTCGTAGGGGTTGATGTCGGTGCTTAGCGGAACCGTCTGAGGGCGGCGTTTTGCTTGTTTGTCGCAGTTGATGGCGGTGTTGAGCGCGATGCGGTACACCCACGTGTTCACGCTGCTGCGGTTCTCGAACTGGTCGTATCCCAGCCACAACCGGACAAGAATCTCCTGAAACAGGTCGTTGACCTCTTCGTTGTCGCGCGAGAACATATAACACACGGAGTAGATAGTCCGCTTGTACTGCCTCACCAGTTCTTCAAATTGTTTCTCTTTAGTGCTTTTCATCTGGTCGTTTTGAATTTCTACACCATTGGACAACTCATTCCCAAAATCCTTACATTAATTTGTAAAAAAAAGAGGCATCTGTAAGAAACAGGTGCCACTTTTTTGAATGCAATCATGCGCAATGGTTATTTCTGCATGGTCTTAAGCGTTTTGCTTCGCAACACGTTTACTCGCCAAGGCAAAGTGAGCAAGCTCACTCTGCTCATTTGGCTTGACGTAAACGGTCGGTGAGCATGGGGACGATCTTGTGGAGGTCGCCCACGATGCCGAGGTCGGCCACCTGGAAGATGGGTGCGAACTTGTCCTTGTTGATGGCGATGATGAGGTCGCTCTCTTCCATACCGGCGAGGTGCTGGATGGCGCCGCTGATGCCGCAAGCCATGTAGAGGGCGGGACGCACGGTCTTACCGGTCTGACCCACCTGACGGTCGGCAGGCATGACGCCGGCGTCGACCATGGCGCGGGAGCTGGATACTTCGCCGCCGAGCTCTTTGGCGAGGGCTTCGAGTTTGCCGAAGCCGTCCTTGGTGCCGACGCCGCGGCCACCGCTGACGAGGACCTTGGCCTCGCTGATGTCGGTGACGGTCTTCTCTTCCTTGACGGTCTTGACGAGTTTGACGCGGGCGATCTTCTTCTCATCGAAGTTGACGTTGAAGTCGACGACTTCGCCTTTGCGGCTGGGGTCGGCGGCCATTTTCTGCATGACGCCGGGGCGGACGGTGGACATCTGCGGGCGGTTGTTCTTGCAGAGGATGGTGGCCATGAGGTTGCCGCCGAAGGCGGGACGGGTCATGCGGAACTCGTGGGCCTCGTCGTCGGAGATCTCGAGCTTGGTGGCATCGGCGGTGAGGCCGGTGCGGTTGCGGGCGCTGACGCGGGGGCCGAGGTCGCGGCCGATGGTGGTGGCGCCGATGAGCATGATGGAGGGTTTCTCGCTCTCGATGATGGCGGTGATGGCCTCGGTGTAGGGTTCGGTCATGTAGTCCTTGAGGAGGTCGTGGTCGACGACCATGACGCGGTCGGCGCCGTGCTCAATGAGGGTGGGGGCGAGGGCTTTGATGTCCTTGCCGAGGAGCATGGCGACGACTTTTTCGTTGTTGGCGTCGGCGAGCTCGCGGGCCTTGCCGAGGAGCTCAAGAGCCACATTCTGCAGTTTGCCGTTTCGTTGTTCGGCAAACACGTATACGTCTTTATAATCTGCTAAGTTCATATTCTTGATTGTGTTATTGTGTTAGTGCGTTATTGTGTTAGTGCTACGCAATCATGCTGCGTCAGCCACTTACGCATTTACGCATTCACGCATTCAAACATTAAATAATGTGTTTCTCTTTGAGCTTGTTGACAATCAGGTCGACGGCCTCTTCGGGGGAGACCTCGAAGGTCTGGCCGGCGGGCTTGAGCTGCTTGGGGAACGACTTGAAGACGCTCGTGGGGGAGCCTGCCTTGCCGATGTGCTCTTCGGGGACGTTGATGCGGTCAGCGCCCCAGACTTCGACTTCCTTGTCGAAGGCGGTGACGATGCCATTGACGGTCATGTAGCGCGGTTGGACAGCGCTGGCCAGAGCGGTGACGACGCAGGGGGCCTGCATTTCGAGGATCTGGTAGCCGTCTTCGAGTTGCTTCTTGACGGTGAAGGTCTTGGTGGCCTCGTTGTACTGGAGGTCGGCCATATAGGAGACCTGCGGGAGGTCGAGGTGCTCAGCGATCTGGGGACCTACTTGGGCGGTGTCGCCGTCGATGGCCTGGCGGCCGGTGATGATGAGGTCGACATCCATGGTGCGCAGGGCACCGGCGATAGCGCTGGAGGTGGCGAGGGTATCGGCACCGCCGAGCTTACGGTCGGTGAGCAGGATGGCGCGGTCGACGCCCATGGCGAGGGCCTCGCGGAGGATGGCCTCGGCCTGGGGCAGGCCCATGGTGATGACGGTGACGTGAGCGCCGTACTTGTCCTTCAACTGGAGAGCGAATTCAAGGCCGCCCTTGTCGTCGGGGTTCATAATCGAGGGAACGCCCTCGCGGATGAGCGTACCGGTTACGGGGTTGATTTTCACCTCGGTGGTGTCCGGCACTTGTTTTATGCAAACTACGATGTTCATTTTTCTTGATTGTGTTATTGTGTTATTGCGTTATTGTGTTAGTGCTACGCAATCGTACTGCGCCAGCCACTCACACATTTACGCATTCACGCATTTACGCATTATTTAAACAGTTTACCGGCGATAACCATACGCTGGACCTCGGAGGTGCCTTCGTAGATTTCGGTGATCTTGGCGTCGCGCATCATGCGCTCGACGGGGTACTCGCGGGTGTAGCCGTAGCCGCCGTGGAACTGGACGGCCTTGGTGGTGACTTCCATAGCGGTCTCGGCGCTGAAGAGCTTGGCCATAGCGGCATCGGCGGAGTAGGGGATGCCGTGGTCTTTCTTGTAGTGAGCCGAACGGCAGAGGAGTCGAGCAGCCTGCACTTTGGTTTCAAGGTCGGCCATCTGGAACTGGGTGTTCTGGAACTGGCTGATAGAGCGGCCGAACTGTTTGCGCTCCTTGGTGTACTTGACGGTTTCGTCCATGGCGCCCTGTGCGATGCCGAGGGCCTGGCAGGCGATGCCGATACGGCCACCGTCGAGGGTCTTCATGGCGAGGCCGAAGCCTTTGCCGAGCTGACCGAGCTGACGGTCCTTGGGGATGCGGCAATCTTCGAAGATGAGCTCGGTGGTAGCGGAGCCACGGATACCCATCTTCTTCTCCTTCTTACCGATCGAGAAGCCGGGGTCGGTCTTCTCGACGATGAAGGCGCTGATGCCCTTAGTGCCGAGGCTCTTGTCGGTCATAGCGATGATGATGAACACGTTGGCGTAGGAGCCGTTGGTGATGAATATCTTGCTGCCGTTGAGGACCCAGCTGTCGCCGTCCTCGACGGCGATGGTCTGTTGGCCGGCGGCGTCGGTACCGGCGTTGGGCTCGGTGAGACCGAAGGCGCCGATCCACTCGCCGGAGGCGAGCTTGGGCAGATATTTCATTTTCTGTTCCTCGGTGCCGGCCTCAAGGATGGGGGCGCAGCAGAGGGAGGTGTGGGCGGAGAGGATGACGCCCGTGGTGGCGCAGACGCGGCTGAGTTCCTCGACGGCCATGCCGTACATGATGTTGGTGCCGCCGGCGCCGCCGTACTGGGTGGGGATGGGGATGCCCATCAGACCGATTTTGGCCATTTTCTGGACGGTTTCCATGGGGAAACGCTCCTCCTCGTCGACTTCGGCGGCGAGGGGCTTTACTTCCTTCTCTGCAAACTCGCGAATCATCTGCAGGAAGAGTTCTTCTTGTTTAGTGAAACTAAAATCCATATCTTTAGAATGTGTTAATGCGTTAGTGTGTTAATGCGTTAGTGAAGGGACGTTTACGCATTTATTTCACGGCGATGGTCTCGATTTCGACGAGGACGCCCATGGGGAGGCCCTTGACGGCGAAAGCGGCGCGGGCGGGGCAGTCGGAGCTGTAGTACTTGGCATAGACCTCGTTCATGGGTTTGAAGTACTCCATGTCGGCCAGGAGGCAGGTGCTTTTCACCACATCCTGGAAGGTGAAGCCGGCCTCGTCGAGGATGGCCTTGATGTTCTGCATGACCTGCTCGGTTTGTGCGGTGATGCCTTCGGGCACGGTCTTGGTGGCGGGGTTGATGGGAATCTGCCCCGAGATGTAGAGGGTGTTGCCGGCAAGCACAGCCTGGCTGTAGGGGCCGATGGCGGCGGGGGCGTTGGGGGTGTTGATGATTTTCTTCATGTTATTGAGATTTTATAAATTATTCTGAGGGTGCAAAGTTACGAAAAATTTTCCATATACTAGTAAAAAATAATGTAAAATAGTTTATATAGGAGTGTATCTGGTTGGTTTTTATTGTGCTGCATGTTGTCGTTTGCTCCATGCATGAAGCTGGTGACAGGGATGGTGTTGGCTATTGGCAATTGGCTTTTGGCTACATTTGCTGCGCTTGCTTTTATTTGCTATTGGTAGTTTGCTCTGCTTTTGCTTCGGTTTTTTTTGTTCGGTAGTGAAAAAATGTGTATCTTTGCACGCTGAATATGTTGTTCAATTCGCTTGGATTTGCGCTCTTTCTGCCAGTGGTGTTCTTGATATACTGGCTGTTGCGCCGGTGGCACCGGTGGCAGAACCTCTTTGTGCTGGTGGCGTCGTACTACTTCTATGGCTGTTGGGATTGGCGTTTTCTGTTGCTGATAGCGTTCACGTCGGCGGCGAGTTATCTGAGCGGGTTGTGGATAGGCGCTGCTGAGGAAGGGAAGAGGAAGTGGATCATGTGGGGCAATGTGGGGATCAACCTGCTGATACTGGGACTTTTCAAGTACTATGACTTTTTTGCGCAGAGTTTTGCGGACCTTTTCCTCGGTGGACAAGCCGACGGATTGTTGTTAGGGTTGGTGTTGCCGGTGGGTATCTCGTTCTACACTTTCCAGGCGCTGAGTTATTCCATTGACGTGTATCGTGGAGCGGTGCGTCCCACGCGTGACGTGGTGGCTTTTTTCGCCTATGTGGCCTTCTTCCCACAGCTGGTGGCGGGACCTATCGAGCGCGCATCCAGTCTCTTGCCGCAGTTTCAAACCTCGCGGCATTTCGACTACGCCTTGGGAGTTGACGGCATGAGGCAGATGTTGTGGGGATTCTTCAAGAAGATGGTAGTTGCTGACAGCTGTGCGCTCTATGTGGATCATGCCTTTGCCGACATGCAGGGCGCCAACGGAGCCACGCTGGCGGTGGGAGCGGTGCTTTTCAGCATCCAGATTTACGGTGATTTCTCGGGGTACAGCGATATTGCCATCGGCTGTGCCAAGTTGTTCGGCATCAGGCTCCGGCGCAATTTCGACGTGCCTTATTTCAGTCGCGACATTGCGGAATTCTGGCGACGTTGGCACATGTCGCTGACGTCGTGGTTTCGCGACTATGTATACATCCCCCTTGGAGGCAGTCGTGTGGGACGCTGGCGGGTGGTGATGAACACCTTCGTTATCTTCCTGGTGAGTGGGCTGTGGCATGGAGCC
This sequence comes from uncultured Bacteroidota bacterium, assembly GCA_902775135.1. GTDB lineage: Bacteria > Bacteroidota > Bacteroidia > Bacteroidales > P3 > Colimorpha. The sequence continues at coordinate 62,241 of CACYKY010000002.1, forward strand.
AACTGGACATTTGTGGCGTGGGGAGCCTTCCATGCGCTGTTGTTTCTGCCGCTGGTGCTGATGGGGGTGAACAGGAAACACCGGGGAGTGGTGTCGGAGGGACGATTGTTGCCCACGTGGCGTGAAGCGGGGCAGATGCTGCTTACCTTCGTTCTGGCCACCGTGGGTTGGGTATTGTTTAGGGCGGACACCATCCACGACGCTGTTGTCTACCTGCATAACATACTGACGCATGGTTTCTTCCAGCATCCAGTGGGCTTTGGTGACATGGGATGTCGGGTGTTGCTGGTGGCGCTTCCGCTGCTGATGGTAGTGGAGTGGCTGAACCGTTCGGAGGAGCACGGAATGGCGCGTCTGCCGCGTTGGCGCTGGGTGCGCTGGATGTGGTATATGGTGCTGATATTCTTAATTCTGGCGTTCGCCCAGACGGGCGAGATGCCTTTTATCTATTTCCAGTTTTGAAACGCTTTGTCTTACATATAACCCTCTTCCTTCCGCTGGCGCTGCTCTTTGTGGTGGCCATGCTGTGGGCGCTGGGCGGAACGGGATGGCTGCGCAATGTTACCTACACCCTCGGGCATGACGACCGTTTGCTGACTAAGGTACGCGAGGTTTCGGCCCATAGGGGAGCCGACGTGCTCTTTGTTGGCTCGTCGCACGCTTACCGCACTTTTGACCCGCGCATCTTTGCCGAACGAGGCATCGAGGTGGTGAACCTCGGCTCCTCCAACCAGACCCCCTTGCAGAGCGAGGTGTTGCTGCGCCAGTACCTGGATTCAGTGCAGCCGAGGCTGGTGGTCATCGAGGTGCATCCCGACATTATGGCCTACGACGGTGTTGAGTCGGCCCTCTATCAGCTGAGTGCCGTCCCGCCCTCGTGGCACATGGTGCCCATGGCGCTGCGCACGCACAACCTCCGGGTGGTGTGTACGATGCCTTATGCACTGCTGCACAACCTGGTGAGCGACACGGCGGACCGTTTTGAGGAGTCACGCGAGGGCTATGTGCCGGTGGGTTATGTGGAGCGTCCGGTGGAACATTACTCGCCTCAACCGCATGAACCCAAGGCCATCTGTGTACAGAACTGCCAACGGCGGGCCCTGCGGCGGTGTACGAACTATCTGCAGCGCCGGGGTGTCCCATTCATTATGATAGAGGTCCCCGATACCCGAGCGCTGATGGATTCGTATACCAACCTGCCTCGGTTCCAAGAGGATATGTCCCAATATGGCCCGCTCTATTGCTCGCCTCTCCCCGTGCTTGACGACTCGTTGCATTTCTATAACGAAGACCACCTCAACCAGTGCGGCGTGGACCTCTACTGTCGTATGGTACGAGACCGAATAATCATCCCCAAACTCAACAGCTTATGAAGATACTCGGATTGATGTCGGGCACCTCGCTCGACGGCGTCGACCTGGCGCTTTGCAACATGACGGAAAGTGGCTACCGCGTGTTGGCGGCCGAGACTGTTCCCTACAGCGCCGAATGGCGCCAGCGTCTTTCGACATTGGAGGATGCGACGGCGCTAGAATATGCCCTTGCCCATGTGGAGTTGGGACACCTCTTTGGACAGATGATCAACAAATTCCTTGAAGGCAAGGAACGTCCCGAGGCCATTGCTTCTCACGGGCACACCATCTTCCATCAGCCCGTAAACGGGAACGCGACAAAAGGGAGCAGCCTTGTTTACGGTTTAACGACCCAGATTGGCGACGGCGACGCCATTGCCGCCGAAACGGGGCTGCCGGTGGTTAGCAACTTCCGCACGCTTGATGTGGCTTTAGGTGGGCAGGGGGCGCCGCTGGTGCCTATAGGCGACGAGTTGCTCTTCGGCCAGTACGACGGCTGCCTTAACCTGGGCGGCATCGCCAATATCTCCTATCGCGCTGAAGGGGAGCGCATTGCCTACGATATCTGTCCATGCAATATGGCCCTCAACCGCATGGCCGCCATGCTGGGGTTGCCCTTCGACAAAGGCGGCGCCAATGCCCGAGCCGGCGAGACGCACACCTGCCTGTTGCATGAGCTTGACGCGCTGGAATACTACACCATGGACGGACCGAAGTCGCTTGGGAAGGAATGGTTTGTCGGGCAGTTCTGGCCGATGGTGAAAGCTTTTTTGGGCACGACGCCCTCGCAGTCGCGGGTGCGCGACGGTTTGGCTACCGTCACCTCGCACATCGCCATGCAGATAGCCCGCATCGTCGAAGCACAGAGAATCAAGACGTTGCTGGTTACGGGTGGCGGTGCATGGAACAGCTACCTGCTGGAACTTGTGGGCGAATACTGCCCCGAGGTGCGTATCACTGTCCCTGACGCGCTGATTGTCAACTACAAGGAGGCCCTCATCTTCGCCCTCCTCGGCTACCTCCGTCTCAACGGTAAGGTGAACACGTTGGCCTCCGTCACCGGTGCCCGCTGCGACTCCGTCGGCGGAACCCTCAGCGGCATCCTCCCTTCGACAAATTGAACGAAGTATCGCTGTCTCACCATTGCCCGCGAGTATGGTTGCCTGACCATCCCCGTCGTCATTCTCTTCGAGGACGGCAAGGATCTGCGTCGCATCACCTCCGCCGTCCATAGTGAGGAGGACATCTATCGATTCATCGCTGGGGAATAACTATCTATTCTGTGGTGGACAGAAAACCGCCTCAGGAGGCCATGTCGTAGTGGTTAATAGGTGGTTTTACAATAGAGAGGTATAAAAATAAAGTGTTGTGAAATAGAGCGTTGAAAATTATTTTACAGAAAAATTTGGCCATGTCGGGAAATGTTAGTACTTTTGCACCCGCTTTTGAGGCCGATAGAGGCCCAGATGATGGCGGGATAGCTCAGCTGGTTAGAGCGCTGGATTCATAACCCGGAGGTCATCAGTTCAAGTCTGATTCCCGCTACTAAAAGAGGTTCACTTGCATGGTGAGCCTCTTTTTTTTGTTTCCCCTCCGCAATAATCCGGCGGCTTTCGCGTTATATTATCATTATGGACGACAAACATCTTTACAGCAATTTTGAATATGACTCGGCGCTGAGTGTGGCTCCCGGCGTCAAGCAGCCCGACCAGGTGAGCAGCAGCTATGTAGAACGCATGCGTGCTATGCGCAAGCAGGAGCCGACAGCGGAGGAGCTGGTGAGCGGCATACTCCACGGTGACCGCACCCTGCTGAGCCGCGCCATCACGCTGGTGGAAAGTGCACGTTTCGAGCACCAGAAGAAGGCCCAAGAGGTCATCGAGCGCTGCCTGCCCTATAGCGGCAAGAGTGTCAGGTTGGGCATCACTGGTGTCCCCGGCGCAGGTAAGAGCACCCTCATCGAGGCCTTGGGGAAGTGGCTCACCGGCCACAACCACAAGGTGGCTGTGCTGGCCATCGACCCCAGCAGCGAACGCTCGAAAGGCTCCATCTTGGGCGACAAGACGCGCATGGAGGAACTCTCAGTTGATCCAAACGCCTTCATCCGCCCCAGCCCCTCGGCGGGAAGTTTGGGTGGTGTGGCGCGCAAGACGCGCGAGATTATCACCCTCTGCGAGGCGGCGGGATTCGACGTGGTCATCGTCGAGACTGTGGGTGTGGGACAGAGCGAGGTGGCGGCACACTCGATGGTGGACTTCTTCCTGCTGCTGCAGCTGGCCAATACCGGCGATGAGCTGCAGGGTATCAAGCGTGGCATCATGGAGATGGCCGACATGATCAGCATTAACAAGTGCGAGCTCGACCGGCAGCGCTCCGAGCTCTCGGCGGCGCAGTTCCGCAACGCACTACATCTCTTCCCCATGCCCGAGAGCGGCTGGACCGTCAAGGTCACCCTCTGCTCGGCCTACACCAAGGAGGGCGTCGAAGAACTGTGGAACTCGGTGATGGACTATGTCACCTTCACCAAGGGCAACGGCTATTTCTACCAGAAGCGACAACAGCAGAACCTGCGCATCATGACTGAAGCCATCGAGAATGGTCTGCGTGAGCGTTTCTACAGCACCCCTGGCATCGAGGAGCGCATCGAGCAACTGAGCAAGGACATTCTCGACAACAAACTCACCCCCTATGCGGCGGCCGACCAACTTCTCGGATGATATACATTCACGTCCCATTCTGTCACCGCAAATGCACCTATTGCGCGTTCTACTCCAAACCTGCGCACGGGGTTGATGGCTTTGCCCAATATGTCGACGTCCTGTTGGAAGAAATGGAGTGTCGCAAGGGTGAGCAGGCGCATCCCATCCGAACGGTGTATTTCGGTGGGGGAACGCCCAGTATACTGCCTATTGGCGAGTTGGGGCGTATTGTGGACGGCTTACGACGTTGCTTTGATTTATCACAACTGGAAGAGGCTACGTTGGAGGCAAACCCTGAGGACCTGACGCCAGAATACCTGACAAGCTTGCGGGATTTAGGCCTTTTCAACCGCTTGAGCATCGGTGTCCAGAGTCTCGACGACGAGATGCTGCGCCTTATTGGACGTCGTCACACGGCACAGCAGGCCTTCGAGGCGGTGGAGAACGCTCGCAGGGCGGGATTCGATAATATCAGCATAGACTTTATCTATGGTCTCCCGAGTAATCTGGATTTTCCGAATGTTTTAGAATTTTTGAGGATTGTCTCGCATGTCTCTGCCTATGCGCTCACCGTCGAGGAGGGCACCGCATTGGCACGACAGGTGGAGCAGGGGAGGGTGGCGCTGCCCGGCGATGATGAGGTGGTGAGGCAGTATCATGCTGTGTGCAAACAACTTGACAATGCCGGTTTCCACCAGTATGAAGTCAGCAATTTCGCCCGTCCGGGCTGTGAGTCGAAGCACAACAGTCGCTATTGGGACCGCACACCATACCTTGGCTTGGGCCCCGGCGCCCACAGTTTCGACGGTCGGTGCCGGCGGTGGAACAAGCCCGATGGCACCTTTGAAGAGGAGACCCTCACCGAGGCCGATGCCTACAACGAGATGGTGATGACCACCCTGCGCACCACCCGAGGAATTGCCCTCGTGCATGTGCCCGAAGAACAAATGGAGAGGTTGCACCATGGAATGAAACGTTATGTGGATTGCGGATGGATAGTTCTGAAAGACAATCATTACGCACCGACAAAAGAGGGACTGCTCCATGCGGACGGCATCGCTGCCGAATTATTTGTTTGATGTTTTTTCCTCGTTCAAAAAAAAAGTGTATATTTGCACCATCATTCAATCAATCAAAAAATACGAAAGCATGAAAAAGTATTTGATTTTTAGTTTGTTGTCAATCGTGTTTCTTCTGTCTGGCTGCAGTAAGGAAGAGGATTTCCATATCAACGGTATTGATTTTAAGAAAGCCGACATTGCAGGTGCCCAGATGTTGGCGTTGGGACAGCCTTCTACCGACGCCAAAGAGGCTAATGTGCTGTCTATGCTCTACAAAGTCAACGAACAAGGTATCCTTGAGGAGGTGGAGTACACGATAGAGGTGAGGGCTGAGAACGATTCTGTGTCGCATGAAGTCAACGCCCGAGTGCGTCTCTCCATACGGGAGTTGATTCCTTTTGGCGAGAAATGGCTTTGGCTGAAGGAATGCCATTTTGTCTGCCCTACGATCGACTCCATTGAGAATCCTGACCTCCGCCGGGAGGTGGAGGATCTCCTGAGGCGCGAGGACTGGACCCGCAACTACCTTGTCAGGCTCACCGACGGGGCGCTCTTCGATTGGAGTTGGGGCCAAATCCCCTATGGTGGCCGGGATTTTCAGGAAAACACCGCGCAGTACTTCCGTGGACGTTGTGAACCCATTGGAGAAGACCTCTTTACGGTAAATAGTGAGTTGGAAATGTATTGCCTTAAAGACCGTGGCAATAGTATCGAGGTGAGCACCGTCACGCCTACCAGTATCTGGGCGTTCAATGTCTTCCCCCTCAAGGACGGGGTGCATATCGGGAGCGAGCTCGACTATGGTGGCGGTCATGAGCCGTATATCATCAATACCAACACACTCCAGATTATTCCTATCCAGGTCTCGTCGGAAATGTATCCCGAAGGGTGGGAGACGTATGCCAGTAAGATGGTGTGCATCGATGGACAGATTTTCATCCCTTTAGAGTCCTTTAAAAACGAGCAATGGTCGGATACCAGATACCGCCTTTCCTTCTGTAGGGTACACCTTTCGGACGACCATGCCGTGGCCGATGAGGAGGTGGCTTCGGTAGAATTCAATAGCGAAATCAATAGTATGACTGATATAAGCAACACGGGTCTCGCCGAACCATTGTTCTATGGCACCGTATTCTCGTTTATCACTGGTGGACAGGGGACCCCATACCGGATTTTTACATTCGATTCTGAGCGGCAGTCGCTCAGCTACAAGCCGCTGCCCGACCACTATCCCAGCGATGCCACCGACTACCGCGACGGCGTGGGCTATGTTGTAGACCATTCTGCCGATATTCCTACGTCCTATTGGCGTTGCGATTTGGCGCAGGAGACGGCCGAGATGGTTCCTATTGTTTGGGACGGCGACCTTCAGAACTACCTTTCTCAGATGGTATTGAGTTCGCTTGTGCTTGAATATGAAATGGGTAGTAATTCCATCCTGGGCTACTGTATGCTGCTTGATGGCCGTAAGGTGAGTTTCCACGGTGATGCGGAAGGTCCCGACCGGGGTCGCATGCATATCCTTCTCGAAGGGGAGCAGACCGCCGGTGTGGTGGTGACTACTATGGTGCGACTGAATTAGGAATTATGTCCAGTTTGCGCGTTTGGTTGTAGTGAGCATAGGACAATGGATCATCAGGTAGATATAAGGAAGGGCTGCGTCGAAAGGGGCAGCCCTATTTTGTTTGTAGATGGATAGACGATATGCACAAAGTCTTGCTCCATGCCGACGGCATGGCGGCGGAACTATTCGTCGCCTGAGGTCTCGTCGTCGGGGGCGTATTCCTCGACGGTGGGAGGTTCGGCATAGATGTTGTCCTTGATGATGTATCCCTTGTACACTTCCCTTATTTCCTGCAAGAAGGCGTAGGCTTCGAGGCGGGTGCGGAAGTCGCCCACCTTGACCTTGAAGTTGGGTTCGTCGTAGATGATGTAGGCTTGGACGGCGGGGTAGTCGGTCATGAAACGTTCGCGCAGGGAGAAGGCGCTGTTCTTGGAGTTGATGCCGGAGAAGGAGGCTATCTGTACTCGGAAGCCTGGCATGGTTTTGACGCGGTTGTTGAGTTCCACATGGCGCGACACCATATCGTTCACGGCAACGTCGCCCGTCACGGTGACGCGTCCGGTTTGGGCAAAAGCATTGGTGGTCAGGAACGACAAGAAAGACAAAAGGATGATACCCTTTGTCTTCATGTTTTTGAACCTTGCTATTAGGATTGAATTATTATTTCTGGTTTTTGAAATCGGCATGTTGACTTAATATTGTGCGGTGTCAGCGAGGACCTTCTTGGGTCGCACGGTGAGGACGGGAATCTTGGACAGGGTGAGCATTTGTTGTGCAAAGTTGCCCATGATGAGGCTGGAAAGGGAACTCTCCTGCTCGGTCATGATGGCAATCATGTCGGCCCCGATGCGCTCGGCGTAGTCGATGGTGTCGGTGGTGACATTGCCCTTGACCGCCATGAACTCGGTGCTGTATTCGATGTTGTTGTTGTCGAGGTAGCGCTGCACCATGCTGATGTAGTTTTTCACCACCAGACGCACGCTGGGAGCCGACGACGTGAAGAGACCCAGGAGGTGAATCTTGGAGCCGAAGGTCTTGGCGAAAGTGGCGGCCTGTCCTATCTTCTGGCGAGTGTCGTCGCTACTGTCGATGGGCACGACGATGTTTTCCAGTGCTTTGTTGAAGTTGAAGTCTTCGCGGATGAGCAGCACGGGCACGGGCGAAAGCTCGACGGTGCGGTAGCTGTTGCGGCCGAGGAGGCTCTTCTTCATGCCGCTCATACCGTGTGTGCCGACAATGAGCAGAGCAGCCTCGTCTTCTTCGGCCTGTTTGGCCAACTCCTCGGCGGGGTCGCCTTGACGCAGCACATACTCCAGTTTGATGCCCTGCAGGAGGTGTGCCACACCTGCATTGCGACGTTCAATTTCTTCCCTGATGGGGGCCTCGTCCTCTTTTTTTTCTTTCACATAAACCAGTCGGATATCGCTTTGCCAGCGGTTGGCAATGTCGATAGCGAGGTCGACGGCATAGGCCGAACCCGAAGAAAAATCGAAACCTACAACAACTTTGCTCATATTAAAAGTGTAATAATTTGACGAGACAAAATTACAAAATGTTTTTTGAATGACAAAATTTTTTTTGTTTTTTCCATTGAATAAGCTTTTTTCGGACACCTTTGGATGATAAAGGAGGCTGGCGCTTTGTTAGACATTTCTCATATTGTGTTCAGAAAGGCTTATAGTTGTCTTCACAATGCCGTCCTATATATGAGATTTGACGAGGAAAAAGACTATTTGGCTGGGGTATGGGATAGGTAATTTGAGTCGATTTTGCGACATGGGTTGGGTGCTAGGGGATAACTTGTTCAAAAAAAAATTTGGCCATTTAGTATAAATTATGTAATTTTGCACTCGTTTAATATATAAAATATAGTTGTAAAAATTTAACGGAAAACCTAAAACACAAAATAATAACATGACTCAACAAATCTTGATTGCGGTATTGGTATTGGGCGTCATCGGCGCCTTCTTTGCCGTGGTGCTCTATTTTGTAGCCCAAAAATTCAAGGTGGTCGAAGACCCACTGATTGATGAGGTGGCTGAGGTGCTGCCGGGCGCCAACTGTGGCGGCTGCGGCAAGGCCGGCTGCCGTGCTTTTGCCGAGGCTTGCGTGTCTCAAGGCAACCTGGAGGGTCTGCGTTGCGCCCCCGGCGGCGACGCTGTTGCCCAAAAGATAGCCCAGTTGCTTGGATGTGCAGTGGAGCAGGGCGAGCCCCAGGTGGCTGTGGTGCGTTGCCATCCAGCAAACTGTGGTGAGAAACGTCGTTCCAACTATGATGGTCTTCGTTCTTGCGCCTTCCAGAACACGGTGTACACCGGAGAGAGTGGCTGTCCCTTCGGATGTCTTGGCTGTGGCGACTGTGTGGCCGCCTGCCAGTTCGACGCCATCCACATGGACCCCGCCACCGGCACTCCGGTGGTCGACGAAAACAAGTGCACCGCCTGCGGCGCTTGCGCCAAAGCCTGCCCCCGTCGCATCATAGAGTTGCGCAACAAGGGCAAGAAGGACCGTCGTGTCTACGTCAGCTGTGTCAACAAGGAGAAGGGCGCCCTGGCCATGAAAACCTGCTCCAACGCCTGTATCGGCTGCGGCAAGTGCGCCAAGGTGTGCCCCATGGAAGCCATCACCATCGCCGACAATCTTTCGTATATCGACTTCAACAAGTGCATCGCCTGCCGCAAGTGTGTTGTGGAGTGTCCGACGCACGCCATTGTCGATGTGAATTTCCCGGCTCCCGCCAAGAAGCCCGAGGCTCCGAAGCCCGCTGAGGCTCCTGCGGCCCCGGCTCCCGAAGCTGTGAAAGCTCCTGCAGCACAATAATTTCAATTTCCAATTCTCAATTTTCAATTCGAAAAGATGAAGACTTTCAAAATGGGTGGTGTCCACCCCGAAGAAAACAAGATATCGAACGATGCCGCCATCGAGGTGATGCCCGTGCCGCAGCAGATGGTGGTGCTGATGAACCAGCACCTCGGCGCCCCCGCCACCCCCGTGGTGCAGAAGGGCGACAAGGTGAAAGTGGGTCAGCTCATTGGCGAGGCTCAGGCCTTTATGTGCGCCAATGTCCATTCACCCGTCAGTGGTACGGTGCAGAAGGTTGACACCTGCAAGGATGCCTTCGGCCTCACCAAGCCCGCCGTGTACATCAATGTGGAAGGCGACGAATGGATGGAGACCATTGACCGCACTCCCGATATCAAGCGTGAGTGCACGCTTGAACCCAAGGAGATTGTGGCCAAGCTGAAAGAGATGGGTATTGTGGGCCTTGGCGGCGCCACGTTCCCCGCACACATCAAATACAGTATCCCCGAAGGCAAGAAGGCCGAATATCTCATTATCAACGCTGCGGAGTGCGAGCCATATCTGACGAGCGACTACCGTGTGATGATGGAGCATGCCGAAGAGGTGTGCATCGGTGTGAGTATCCTGCGCAAAGCCCTGGGAGTCCCCAATGCCTATATTGGCATTGAGAGCAACAAGCCCCTGGCCATTGCCAAGATGACGGAGATGGCCAAGCAGTTCCAAGGCATCATCGTGGAACCTCTGAAGGTGAAGTACCCGCAGGGCGCTGAGAAACAACTGATCAATGCAGTCACGGGACGCAAGGTGCCCAGTGGCAAGCTGCCCATCGACGTGGGCTGTGTGGTGAGCAACCTCGGCACTGCCTTCTCTGTCTATGAGGCCATCCAGAAGAACAAACCTCTCATTGAGAATATCCTTACCGTCACGGGCAAGAAACTCCCAAGCCAACACAACTATATTGTGCGTATCGGCACCACCTATAACGACATCATCAAACACTCCATCGGTGAGTTGCCCGCCACAACTGGCAAGGTGATCAGCGGTGGCACAATGATGGGCAAGGCAGTGGTGAACCTCGACGCCCCGACCGTGAAGGGTAACAGTAGTGTGCTTGTCATGGACGAGGCCGAAGCCCGTCGCAATCCCGAGACGGCATGTATCCGTTGTGGCAAGTGCATGCACGCATGCCCGATGGGACTGGAGCCCTACCTCTTCTCATCGCTGGTGAAGAACAACCGTATCGAGGAGGCCAAGGAACACAATATCCTTGACTGCATCGAATGTGGCTGCTGCTTCTTCAGCTGCCCGGCCAACAAGCCATTGACCGACGAGATACGTCTCGGTAAGAACCGTGTCCGTGCCATGATGGCTGCCAAAAAGTAGTCAAGTAGAAAAGTAGTTAAAGTAGTTAAGTAGAAAATATATTATAATATGAATCTATTAAATATATCTGGCTCGCCCCACGTGCATAGCGACGAGTCGACAAAGAAAATCATGTGGCGCGTCAATATGGCCCTTGTGCCTGCGCTGCTGGTGGCCATAGCCTACTTTGGCATCAACGCGCTGCTGGTGAGCATCATCTCGGTGGCCGCCTGCGTGTTGTTCCAATGGCTGATTGAGAAGTTTATCCTCAAGGTTCCCACCACGGTGAGCGATGGCTCGGCAGTGGTGACGGGCCTGCTGCTTGCCTTCAACGTGCCCGCCACGGTGGACATGATGTGGATTGTCGTCATTGGTGCCCTGGTGGCCATCGGAGTTGCCAAGATGGCTTTCGGCGGCTTGGGCAAGAATCCCTTCAACCCCGCCATTGTGGGACGTATCTTCCTGCTCATCTCCTTCCCCGTGCAGATGACCACATGGCCCCAGGTGGGCGGATTGTTCCCGATGGACTTCGATGTGGCCACCGGTGCCACCCCGCTGGGAGCCTTTAAGGAGGGTGCCCTGCCTGAGGGCGTCACTTTCATGGATGCCTTCCTGGGCCATGTCGGAGGCTCGCTTGGTGAGGTGTCGGCCATAGCCATCCTCATCGGTGCCTGCTACCTGTTGTGGAAGAAGATCATCACCTGGCACATCCCTGTGGCTTTCATTGGTACGGCATTCGTCTTCAGCGGTATCCTGTGGCTGGTGGATTCCACCGCCTATATGGATCCTTTGATGACCATCCTCACTGGTGGTATCATGCTCGGTGCCTGCTTCATGGCTACCGACATGGTGACGACCCCCATGGCCAAGAGCGGTCAGCTCATCTTTGGCTTCGGCTGTGGCCTGCTGACCATCATCATCCGTAACTGGGGTGCCTATCCCGAGGGTGTCAGCTTCGCCATCCTGCTGATGAACTGCGTCACCCCGCTGATCAACCGTTGGTGCAAACCCCAGCGCTTCGCAAATTGAAAATTGAGAATTGAAAATTGAAACAATTATGGCAAAGAAAGCTAAATCCACATTAATCAATATGCTCCTGTCGCTGACGGCGATTGCCCTTGTGGCCGCCGCCATCCTGGCAGCCTTGAACTCAGTTACCCAAGAACCCATCGCTGCCGCGCAGAAGGCCAAGGTGGAGAATGCCATCAGCGCTGTGCTGCCGGCTTTCGCCAAGCTCGACGACCAGGAAGTTGACGGTAAGACCTGCCATGTTGCCTACGACGAGCAGGGCAATATGGTCGGCGCCGCCATTGAGGCAGGTAATGACAAAGGCTTCGGTGGCCACCTGCAATTGATGGTAGGTTTCGACGCCGACGGTCTTGTGACCGGTTATCAGATTCTCGAAACCCACGAGACTCCTGGCCTGGGAGCCAAAGCAGATGCATGGTTCCAGAAGGACGGCAAGGGCAGTGTTATCGGCAGCAAGCCTGCTGACGGCGACCTCGTCGTGAAGAAGGACGGCGGCAGTGTGGATGCCATCACGGGTTCCACCATCACTTCGCGCGCTTTCCTGAGCATCGTGAACGACGCTGCAAAGACTTTTTCCAACATCACCCGCTAAAACAGTACGATTATGAACGCAAAAGATATCATTAAAAACGGTCTTATCAAGGAAAACCCCACATGGGTGCTTATCCTCGGCATGTGCCCCACGCTGGCTACCACCACCTCGGCCATCAATGGCTTGAGCATGGGTTTGGCCACGACCTTTGTGTTGCTGATGTCCAACATTGTCATTTCGCTCCTCAAGAGCGTTATTCCTGACAAGGTGCGCATTCCGGCCTTTATCGTCATCATTGCCTCTTTCGTCACCGTGGTCGAGATGGTGATGAAAGCCTATCTGCCCGCCCTCTATGACAGCTTGGGCCTGTTCATCTCCCTCATTGTTGTGAACTGCATCGTGCTGGGTCGCGCCGAGGCCTTTGCCTCTAAAAACGGTGTCGGACATTCGGCCCTTGACGGCCTCTTCATGGGACTTGGTTTCACCTGGGCTTTGACGTTGCTCGGCATCGTGCGTGAGTTGCTCGGCACAGGTTGCTTCTTCGGCCACAGCATTATCGGTGGAGCCGACGGCATGCTGATGATGATTCTGCCTCCGGGAGGCTTCCTGGCCTTGGGATTCCTGATGGCTTGGATTAACCACCTGCGCCGCAGAAAAGTTAAAAATTCATAATAAATGTTAAAAGTGTGAGCCAAAAATGGCACTTCGCAGTCTTTATGGTAGAAGGACAAAAAATGTTGAATTAAAAAAGGAGTAGAACTATGAAAAAAACAACTTTGTTATTAGCCATGTTAATGGCGATGGTTTGCTTGAAAGCACAGGATTGCGAGGCGCTTCTTTTGCCCTATTTCAATAACAACAGGGCGAGTATGGAGAACTACCAAAGGGAAGTTCCGCAGAAGTTCGAGTGGCGTTGTGCCTATGCCCGGGCCGCTTTCTACGAAGCTGACAAAGTTCCAGAAGGAGCCGATGTGTTTCAAATCAGCGAAGTGAAAAACAAGTTCACCGGCAGCAGACTTCCTTCCAACTATGTGGTTGATCTGAACTCGCTGAGTTACTATGCTTACAACTTCTACGATTTCCAGCTGAGGTATCCTACAGGTGACAAAACCCTTTGTTTTGCCACTCCCGGTTCTACGCACCCTTATTTGGTTCTTCGGTCGATAAGTGACATGCTCAGCGTGACAAATCAAATGATTGATAACAGAGAATAAAACCCACGGCTATGAAAAAGATACATTTGTTGTTTATCATGGGAATGCTTGTGTCCAGCATGGCCTATTCCCAGTTGACTATCGTCAATCTTGATGCCAGTTCGAATGGTCAGGTTTTCTCTTATGACTCGACCAATACGGTGAGTGTCCAAGACAATGGTGGAGAGGGCCGTTATGTGCCGGGAGACTATTATGTTTCTGTCACTTCCACTTGCAGTCCGTTTAGGTTCTTTCTCCAATTGGACGAGCTTGACATCGACTGCCACGACACCTTGTTCATCTACGATGGCCCCAGTACGAGTAGTCCTGTCCTTGCCAAAATAAACAATTGTACAGGCCATTACGAGGGCCAGTATATATTTGTCTCTCCCACCAATACGACTGGTGCACTCACTATTCGCTTCCTCTCGGTGGATGGTTCTACCGGTGGCCAGGGTTTTACTTTGAATACCAACTGTGGTACTCCATGCGAAAAGGTTGAGCCTGTCATCGAAAGACTCTTTTATCGTACACGCAATGGTGTAATCTACGATAGTGCATACATCCGAGATGTGCCTGTGTACGATACCTTGTGGAATATCACTGCTGGAGGAGATACAAACGGCTATAGCCGTATCGACACCAACTATTTTGTTGGTGCGCATCTCTGCGTAGGCGATGGTGTCATCTTCCGTGGACACGGAGAATACACCTATGAGTATGGTTATTATACTCCATCCGATGCTACGACGCATTTTGTATGGGATATGGCCAACGAAGGTGATACTCTGGAAGGAAACGGATTGACAGAAATCACGTATAGCGCCTATCAAAAGACGGGCTGCTACGACATGGTTCTTTCGCTCACCGATGTTTATGGCTGTACATCTCAGACTTATGCATCGGTCAAAGTCCGTACATCCGTCAACCCCATCAAGACCATCTTTACGCTGTCGGATCTATGCAACTACGACTCCCTGCCCGTCAACATGGGTTATAGTGGAGAAAACGCCACGCTGACACTCCGTGAAGTGGAGTCGAACGAGACGGTTTCGAAAGTCTATGAAGTACGAACCTACATCCCCGATGGCCCCGACTGCGCTCCGGGCTATTTCGAGGCTCCCGTTACCTTCACCGAGTTCCCTGCCAGCAAGCGTATTACCCGCGCAAGCGATGTATGTTCTATTTGTATCAACATGGAGCACTCCTATATAGGAGACGTGACGGTGTCCATCATCTGTCCTACGGGTCAGGAGGCATTCCTGTGGTTTGGTAATCAGGATAGAACCACCCGTGAAGGCAATGAAAGCGGTGGTGCTGGATACGGTGGTGGTGGCACCAATCTGGGATATGCTTACGACTATGAGGCAGGCTGCGACTCCTTGGACAATCCTTTTGGCGGAGGCTTGGACTATTGCTTCTCCCGTAATGGCGACTATACACTTGTCACTGGAGAACTTGCCGATGCTGTCGTTGGTCGCCCAACTCGTCCTGGTGCCAACAACTGTTACATTACTGGAAACAATTTCAGGGATACTTACAGCAATGTAGTCGTTGGACCGCAGCCGACCTACTTCCGTTCGTCCCCAGGCCAGACGTTCACACTCTCAGGCAACACCAAGCATCCCAGCGACCATATGGGAAAAACAGATTACTATGTCCCATATACCGACTTCAGCGAGTTGATTGGCTGCCCCCTGAACGGCACATGGAGAATTAAGGTCAACGATAAGTGGCGCTACGATAATGGCTGGGTTTTCAATTGGTCCATGGATATCTGCGGTGTCACGCAGGATGACGACTGCAAATACACTGTCGGTATCGACTCCCTTATCTGGCGTCCTGATCCCTCACCTCAGTATCACGACTATGACCTTGGCCGCTACCGTGGACTCGTCGTCAGAAAGTCTACTCCGACCTTGTCCTATATCTCTTCGCCCGACACCGCTGGTTTCTTCCCCATCAATGTCTTCGTGTATGACGAGTTCGGTTGTGTCTGGGATACCACTACGCGTATCACCACCTATTGGGCTCCTATGCCTAACCTCGGCCCAGACACTTCGCTCTGCGGAGTGGACCAGGCAACCCTCGATGCCACAGACGTCCACACCGCCACCGAGAACTATAGCTATGTGTGGACTCCTTTTGGCCAAAACACTCCCACCATCGAAACCGAGCTTGAGGCCAGTGGCGATATCGATTATGTTGCCAGTGTTACCAACACTTGTGGCCCCAGCGGCTTACGTTGCACTGTTCGCGATACCATCAGGGTCTCTGTGCGCAAACAGCCTCTGCCCAATTTCACGCCGGAGCCCTTCACCTTCGAGGGTTGCGACCCGTTGACCATCACCTTCAATAACCAAAGTATCGATGCCGACCGCCATTTGTGGGTCTTCGGTGATGGAGTAACCTCCGAGCTCGCCAGCCCCACGCACACCTATGCCGAAGGTGTCTACACTTTGAAGTATTATGCCATCTCCGACGACGGCTGTATCGACTCCGTGGTCTCCGACGGCGGCATCGCGGTCTTCCCCAAACCCAATGCATCGTTTGTCTGGGATCCCGTCTATCCCTCGGTGCTCAATCCCGTGGTCACCTTCACCAATACCACCACTCCCCACACCAGCAACACCCAGTACTATTGGCAGATTCAGTACGACCGCGACAATCCGCTCTCGTTTGAAACCCTCACCACTCGCAACGCCACATTCGACTTCTCTCGCTACAACGAAGATGTCTCCGGCAACTACAATATGCGACTCATTGCTCGCACCCGCAACCTCGCCCCTTCAGGCAATGTCATCGTCTGCCCCGATACTGCTGCCAACAACATTCTTGTCATCAACGACTTCCTGCAGTTCCCCAATGTGGTGACGCCCAATGGCGACGGTGTCAATGATCGCTTTGTCATTCAGAATCTTGTCGACGGTCTCGGCTACCCCATCAACAGCCTCGATATCTACAACCAGTGGGGTGTCCGCGTCTATCACAGAGAAAACATCGCCTCCGACGATGAATTCTGGGATCCCGCCGATGTTCCCGACGGCACCTACTTCTATCGCTTCTCCGCCCGTGGCTACAATGGCAACATCGAGCACAACGGCTCCATCGAAGTGATACACTAACCCCTTTGTAATTCAACATTTAAAGCACCATTCATCGGAATGGTGCTTTTTTTATTATGCATGTCGAAAAAAAATCGTATCTTTGCACCCCGAATCTCATGATTGACCAAGAGACCATACAACGCATCATGGACGCCGCCCGTATCGAGGAGGTGATTGGTGACTTCGTGTCGCTCAAGAAGCGCGGAGCCAACCACATCGGTTGTTGTCCCTTCCACAACGAGAAGACGCCCTCCTTTTATGTCTCGCCGTCCAAAGGCATCTTCAAATGTTTCGGCTGCGGCGAGGCTGGCGATGTTGTGGCCTTCCTCAAGAAGCACGAGCATTTCACCTATCCCGAAGCCCTTCGTTGGCTGGCCCAGAAGTATAACATCGAGATTCGTGAAGAGGAACAGACCGAGGAGCAGAAGGAGCGCCAGAGCGAGCGCGACGCCCTCTTCCATGTCTCCGAGTTTGCACAGAAATACTTTGCCGACCTCCTCTACAACGACGAGATGGGACGTGCCGTAGGTCTCAGCTATTTCCACAGCCGCGGTCTTAGCGACGAAGTCATCAAGAACTTCGGACTCGGCTATTGTCTCGACGAATGGAGCAACTTCACCGACTATGCCCGTCGCAATGGCTACAGCGATGCCGTCCTCGAGAAGACGGGCCTCACCATTTTCAAGGAGCCCGACTCGTCCGACAAATCCTCTGCCGACCACCGTCGCAAGAGCTATGACCGTTTCCGCGGCCGTGTAATGTTTCCCATCTACAGTATCTCCGGCCGCGTGCTCGGATTCTCCGGTCGCGTGCTCAGCTCCGAGAAGCAGGCCGCCAAGTATGTCAACTCGCCCGACTCCGATATCTACAACAAGAGCCGCATCCTCTATGGTCTCTACCAGGCCCGCTCAGCTATCGCCAAAACCAACAAGTGCTACCTTGTCGAAGGCAATATCGACGTCATCTCCATGCACCAGTCGGGGGTGGAGAACACCGTGGCTTCTTGTGGCACCTCCCTCACTACCGAGCAGATTCGGCTCATCAAACGCTATACGCCCAACGTAACCGTCCTCTACGATGGCGATTCCGCCGGCATCAAGGCGGCCCTCCGTGCCGTCAACCTACTCTTTGCCGAGGGCATGCATGTACGTGTAGTCCTCTTCCCCGACGGCGAGGACCCCGACAGCTATGCCCAGAAATATGGCTCCACCAAGTTGCAGGACTACCTGGCCACCCACGAGGACAACTTCGTCATGTTCAAGACACGCGTCCTCCTCGACGGCGTCAAGAACGACCCCATCCGTAAGGCCGAACTTGTCAAGGAGACCGTCAACACCATAGCCCTTGTGCCCGACCTCCTTGAGCGTACCGAATACATCTCCCAGTGCGCCCACCTCCTCGATGTCCCCGAAGAGGCGCTGGCTTCCGAGCTTGCCAAAGCCGTCAACCAGAACCGCCTGAAAGCCATCGAAGAACGGGCCAACCAGCCTGGTTCGGCGGATCAGCCCAGTTCTTCTGATACGACCAGTCCTACCCAGCAGACCCCTTCCGCAGACAAGCACGAGACCGTTTCCCAACCGCAAACGCCGACTTCCACATACCTTCCCCAAGCTCCCGCAGCCGAACGTCATCTCATCCAACTCCTGCTCAATTATGGCGACCATACCCTCACTCAGTATTCCCCTGCCGACGACGGCACTACCCAAGAGATTTCCTTCACCGTCGCCCAAGCCGTTGTCAGCGACTTGCAGGCCGACGAACTCTCCTTCTCCGACCCCCTCTGCCAGAAGATCTTCACCTACTACTGCGACACCCTCTCGCGCGGAGAAGCCCCCGACGCATCCCATTTCATCTCAGTCGACGACGAGGCGCTCCGTTCCTTCGCCATCTCCCTCATGCTCGACACTTTCCGTATCAGCGACACATGGCGTGCCAAGCAGATTTTTGTCCCCACCCTTGAGGACAACCTCCAGGAAGACCTCAACGAGACCATCCTCTCTTTCAAACTGGGCTGTATCAATGCCCGCATTGCCGACAACGCCCGTCGTCTCCGTTCCGTCGAGAATGATGAGGAAATGATGGGCCTCCTCACCGAGAAGAAACAGCTTGTAGAGCTCCGCCATCAGATTGGCATGGCCCTGCATCGTGTAATTGACTAATAAAAAACAATAACATACCTTGGATATACAGACTCTTAAACAACGCTACGACATCATAGGCAACGACCCCAAGCTCCTCATGGCCCTCAACAAGGCTATCCAGGTGGCCCCCACCAATCTCTCCATCCTCATCACCGGCGAGAGTGGCGTGGGTAAAGACGTTTTTTCACGTATTATCCATGAAAACAGTTCCCGCAAGCATGTTCGCCAAGGGCGAGGACTCATCTCCGTCAACTGCGGCGCCATCCCCGAGGGCACCATCGAGAGCGAACTCTTCGGTCATGTCAAGGGCGCCTTCACCGGAGCCGACCGCTCCCGCAAGGGCTATTTCGAGGAAGCCGACGGCGGCACCATTTTCCTCGACGAGATCGGAGAACTCCCATTGGCCATGCAGGTCAAACTGCTCCGTGTCCTCGAAAACGGCGAAATCATACCTGTAGGAAGCTCCACAGCTCAGAAAATCGACGTCCGCGTCGTAGCTGCCACCAATGTCGACATCGTCAAAGCTGTCCGCGAAGGCCGCTTCCGCGAAGACCTCTACTACCGTCTCAACCAGCTCTCCATCTATCTGCCGCCCCTCCGCGAGCGCAAGGAGGACATCCCCCTGCTGTTCCGCAAGTTCTCCTCCGATGTTGCCGAGAAGTATCACATGCCCCCCATCGTCCTCACCGACGACGCCCGCACCATGCTCATGAACTATCCGTGGTATGGTAACGTGCGCGAACTGAAGAACATCACAGAGCAGATAGCCGTTGTCGAAACCGAGCGCAGCATCACTCCCGATATCCTGCAGAACTACCTCTCCTATATCCCCGCCGAGCGCATGCCTGCCATCGTGCCCGAGGCTGCCAGCCCTGCTTCCGCCAGCCAGATTACCGACCGCGAGCTCCTCCTCAAGGCCCTCTCCATGGGACAGATGATCAACGAACTTCGCGGCGAAATCAACGACCTCCGCCAGATGGTTTCCCGTATGGCCCAGCAGGCCCCCTCCCCCCAGGCTCCAGCCACCTATCTGCCCTCCAATGCGCAACTCCCTACCATCCACAATCCGATTCCCGCTGCCGAGGAAGACTTCGTTACCCCCGAGATCATCGAGGACGACACCGTGAGTCTCGAGGACCGCGAGCGCCGCGCTATACTTCGCGCCCTCGAGCGCAGCCAAGGTAACCGCAAGCAGGCTGCTGCCGACCTTCACATCTCCGAGCGCACGCTCTATCGCAAACTCAAAGGATACAACATCATCGACTAGCCCATGAACACCAACGACATCCGCATCACCCTCCCTGCCTCCAAGAGCATGAGCAACCGCTGGTTGATGATCAATCATCTCACTGGCGGCCATTTCCGCATCAGCAAGCCCTCTACCTCCGGCGACACTCGCCTACTGCGTCGTCTGCTTGCGCAGATTGAGGCTGGCGGCGGCTCCGGTGTCTACTATTGTGCCAATGCAGGCTCCGTAGCCCGTTTCCTGATGCCTTTGCTGGCCATCACCCCCGGTCACCATACCCTCACCGGCGACGAACGCCTATGCCAGCGTCCCATGGCTCCGCTCATCGAGGCCCTCCGCCAGATGGGTCTCCGTGTTGAGTGCACCGAAAAAGAAGGCTTCCTGCCCCTCCACATACAGGGCGGCATACCTACGCGCCGCACCGTCTCCGTCGACCCGCTGCTGAGCAGCCAGTTCGTCAGCGCCCTGCTCCTCATCGCACCGCGCATGCCCGAGGGAATCTCCCTCACCATGACCCAGCGTCCCACCTCGCGCCCCTACATCGAGATGACCTGCGACGCGCTGCGCCAGGCCGGCATCGAGGTGCGCCGTTCCTCCAATGGCCGCACCTACTATGTGCAGCACTTTGTGGGCAGACCCAAAGCTGCCGCCATCTCTGTGGAACGCGACTGGTCGTCGGCCTCCTATTTCTACACGATGGCCCTGCTGCGCCCCGACCTGCGCATACGCTTGCTGGGACTGCAGCTCGATTCCTGCCAGGGTGACAGCGCCACCGACACCTTCTTCCGCCTCCTGGGTGTCCAGTCCACCGAGGTGCGTTCGCCCTATCGCTCCGCTGCTCGTTCCATCACCATCCAGGGTCCTCAGCCCGGAGCACGGCCGTTGCCGCCGAAAGTGCAGTACAACTGCATCGACTGTCCCGATCTTGTGCCCACTTTCGCAGTGGCTGCCGCCGCCGCAGGTGTCAAAACCACCCTCAAGGGGGTCAGCAACATTGCTCTGAAGGAGAGCGACCGCATGCAGGCCATCTCCGACGAGCTGCAGCGCATGGGTGGACGTGTCAACTGCTCGGAAGAGGAGATGGTCATCCTGCCATCTGAGCTACACCCCGTCGAGCCGGTGCGCACCTACAACGACCACCGCATCGCTATGGCCTTTGCTCCCCTCAAACTCCGTTTCCCCGACCTCCAGATTGAATATCCCGAGGTGGTCGACAAGTCCTTCCCCGAGTTCTGGGAACAGTTCGACCTGGTGTTGCAGAACAAGCTATAATCGCAATAACCACATTCAAAAATCAATAATTGAAAAAGCTCCTTGTCATCACGGGACCCACGGCGTCGGGCAAGACATCTTGCGCCATCCAGCTGGCGCGCCAACTGGACACAGAAATCCTCTCCTGCGATTCGCGCCAGTTCTACCGCGAGCTCCGCATAGGGGTGGCACGCCCCTCGGAGGAGGAGCTGGCGGCAGCGCCGCACCATTTCATAGCCTGCCGCTCGGTGACGGAGCCTTACAATATCTCCGACTACGAGCGCGACGCCCTCTCGCTGCTCGATGATCTTTTCCGTCGGCATGATGTGGTGCTTGCCGTAGGCGGCAGCGGCCTCTATGTCGACGCCCTACGCCTGGGTGTCTCCTCCATGCCCGACCCCACGCCCGAGCTCCGTGCCCGCCTGCAGCAGATGCCCATCGAGGAGAAACGCGCACAGCTGCAGTTGCTCGACCCCGACTACTATGCCCGCGTCGACCTCCGCAACCCCGTGCGCCTGCAGCGCGCCCTCGAGGTGTGCTACATGACCGGCCGACCTTATAGCCAGGTCCTCGCCGAGCAGGAACGCGTCCCGCGCCCCTTCGACATCGAGGTGCGGGTGGTCAGCGTGCCCGACCTCCGCGACCGCATCGACCGTCGTGTCGACCAGATGATGGCCGACGGCCTCCTCGACGAGGTGCAAAGCCTCCTTCCTTACCGCCACCTCTCCACCCTCCGCACCGTCGGCTACCGTGAGCTCTTCCCCGTCCTCGACGGCACAAAGAGGCTCGCCGACGCCGTAGCGGAAATCAAACTGAATACCTGGCACTACGCCCGCAAGCAGATGACCTGGTGCCACCGCTACATGTAACCCCTACCAAAGTGTTATCATGGACCTATCAACTCCTACCATAGTAGGAGTTGATTAGGAGTTGATAAGGAGATGATAAGGCGATGGTAAGAAGATGTGTGAGGCTAAATATTTTGTGTTTCAGTATGTTGAAGGATTCTTGATGTGCTTTCGTAAACAATTTTGTTGAACAAAAATGTTAAACAATTTTGTCGAATAAGAAATGTTTTGTATTTTTGCGGCTGAAATTAGTTCGATAAAAATGTTTAAAAACTGATATAAGTTATTGATATGAAAGATAATAAAAAACAGAAGAGGATTTTGGAGGTGGCCGAAGAAGAGTTTCTGATGAAAGGTTTTTCCGGAGCCAGGACTGTTGAGATTGCGGAAAGGGCAGGTGTGAGTCATTCCATGTTGCACTACTATTACAAAACGAAGGAACAACTTTTCGAGCATGTGATGGGCGAGAAGTTGCAGCGGTTGAAGGAGTCGGTAACAACGGTCTTTATGATTGAGGATATGCCTGTGGTGGAGAAGGTTGTGGAATTGGTTGTGCGCCATTTCGAGTTCCTTAGTGAAAATCCGGACTTGCCGAGGTTCATCATCAACGAAGTGATAGTGCGTCCGGAATATGCAGAGATGATGAAACGGGAGGCACTTCCGATACTGGAGGATGCAGTGGCTCGGTTGCAGCGCGAACTGGACGCTGCGGCGAAAGAAGGGGAGGTGCGGACGATGGATGCCTCCACGCTGCTGATGGACATTGTCTCGGTGAACCTTTTTTCGTTTATCGTTGCGCCGATATTATCCTCGGTCAAACCGGACATGGACTTCCAAGCCTACTACCATGCTCGTTGCCAGGAGAATGTGCAGCTGATTTTGAACAGAATTAATCCGGATATTAAATAAGGTTTAAGGTTTATGGTTTAAGGTTTAAGGTTTAATGTTTAAGGTTTAGGGTTTAAGGTTTAGGGTTTAAGGTTTAGGGTTTAAGGTTTAAGGTTTAGGGTTTAAGGTTTAGGGTTTAAGGTTTAAAGTTTAAAGAATATGAAACGAGTTATACTTTTTTGGTGGTTGGCGATGGTGCCGGCGGTAGTGGAGGCTCAAGGCGTGACGCTCGACAGTTGCCGCAGTTGGGCACGGAGCCATTACCCGCTTGTGGAGCAGTATGGGTTGGTGGCACAGAGTGCGGAATACAGTGTGGTGAATGCTTCGCGTGCATGGCTGCCGCAGGTGCGCCTGTCGGCACAGGCCACCTGGCAGACCGATGCAGCACGGTTCCCCGATGCGATGAACACCATGCTTGCCACACTTGGCACCGACCTGGAGGGCATAAGACAGGACCAGTACAAGTTGGCTCTCGATGTGCAGCAGAACCTTTGGGATGGAGGACGCAGCAAGGCGGAGAAACGTATTGCCAAAGCTCAGGCAGAGGCGGACCGGTTGGCCGCCGACGTTGATTTCCATGCACTGGAAGGGCGTGTAGACAATCTTTTCTTCGGTATCCTGCTTTTGGAGGAACAGCGATTGCAGACCGAGAACCGCATGGCTCTGCTGGAGGAAAACTTGCGGCGCTGCCGTGTGATGGCCGAGAACGACCTGCTGATGCAGAGCGACGTGGACGCCGTTGAGGTGGAACTGCTTACGGCCGGACAGCAACTGGAGCAGGTTCGCTACTCGTGTGCCGCCTATCGCGAGATGCTGTCGTTGCTGACAGGCAGGCCCATGACAGAGGCTACTTTGGCAATGCCGGAGGAGTTGGGTGGAGACTTGCTGGTTGCCGAGCGTCCGGAGATGCGTTTGCTCGATGCCAGAATCGGTCAGGGTCAGGCGCAGGAAGACCTTCTGCGCTCTGCGTCGATGCCGCAGTTGTCGCTTTTCGCCCAAGGGTGGTATGGCTATCCCGGATTGAACATGTTCGAGAACATGCTGAACGGCGATTGGAGTCTCAACGCCGTGGTAGGCATCCGGTTGGCCTGGAATATCAGTGCATTCTATACACAGCACAACGACCTTGACAGGCTGCGCAACACTCAGCGGCAGTTGCAAGTGCAGCGCGACGTGGTGGCCTTCAACGAGGGGTTGCGACGTTCGGAACAGAGCAGCGAGATGGCACGTCTTCGGAAGGCTTTGCGCGACGACGACCGTATCGTGGCCCTGCGTCGCTCGGTTCGCGAGGCTGCCGAAAGCAAGCATCGCAATGGTGTCATCGGCACCACGGAACTGCTCCGCGCCATCACAGAGGAGAGCGCGGCTCAGTCAGCCAAGCTGCTACACCGTATTGAATTATTGAAGAAACAATATGAATAAAGTGTTAAAAAAGGAAAAAATGACAAATATGAAAAAGGGAATCTTTCTTTCGGCTGTGTTTTTGCTCGTTGCCTGTGGAGGCAAGCAAGACTTCGATGCGACGGGCACATTTGAGGCTACCGAGGTGACACTGTCTGCTGAGACAACGGGGCGCCTGCTCACCCTCGCCTCCGAGGAGGGTATGTTGGTGCACGAGGGGGAGGTGCTGGCGGTGGTGGACACTGCTGCACTGCACCTGCAGCTACAGCAGTTGCGCACCCAGCAATCGGCATTGCTCAAGAGCCGTCCCGACATCGGGAAGCAGGTGGCGTCGCTTCGCAGCCAGATTGTCAAGCAGGAGCGCGAGGTGGCACGCGTGGAAAATCTGGTGAAAGACAATGCAGCCACGCGGAAACAACTCGACGACGCGCAGACCCAGTTGGGTGTGCTACGCAACCAACTCGATGCCACCCTGTCGCAGTTGGGTAGCAGCAGCGAGGCTATAGAACAGAATGCCGCTGCCATGGAATGGCAAATCAAGCAGGTGGCGCTGCAGTTGGAACGCAGCACACTCAAGGCTCCTATGGACGGTATGGTGCTGGCTACCTGGTTGCATCCCGGCGAGATGGCTGTTGCCGGACGGCCCTTGTTGAAGGTGGCCGACCTCGACCACATCTATCTCCGTGCTTATTTCACCAGCGACCAATTGTCGAAGGTGAATCTGGGACAAAAGGTGACGGTGACAGCCGACTTCGGGGGAGACGAACGTTATGACTATGAGGGTACCGTGACGTGGATTGCCTCCGAGAGCGAGTTCACCCCCAAGAATATTCAGACCCGCAGCAGCCGTGCCAACCTGGTGTATGCTGCCAAAATTGCAGTGGTGAACGACGGACGCCTGAAGGTGGGCGTCTACGGCGAAGTGAAGTTGTAGTTTGTTTATGTGTCAAGGAAAGCAGAGTATGGCTGACGCAATTACGGTTAATCATATCAGCAAGCGGTACGGCACCGTGGAGGCGCTGTGCGATGTTTCCTTCAATGTTCAAAAGGGCGAGATCTTTGGTCTTATCGGTCCCGACGGGGCAGGGAAGACGACTCTCTTCCGCATCCTGACCACGTTGCTGTTACCTGACAATGGGAGCGCGTCGGTCGACAGTCTCGATGTGGTGGGCGACTACCGACTGCTGCGCACGCGCATAGGCTATATGCCTGGTCGCTTCTCGCTCTATCCCGACCTGAGTGTGGAGGAGAATATCAATTTCTTCGCCAACATCTTCGGTGTGACTCTGGAGCAGAACTTCGACCTGGTGGCTCCCATCTACAGGCAGATAGAGCCATTCCGCAAGCGTCGCGCCGGAGCCCTGTCGGGCGGCATGAAACAGAAGCTGGCACTTTGCTGTGCATTGATTCACAAGCCGCATGTACTCTTCCTCGACGAGCCGACGACGGGCGTCGATGTGGTGAGCCGAGCTGAGCTGTGGGAGATGCTTGCCGACCTCAAAGAACAGGAAATAAGCATCCTGGCGAGCACTGCCTATATGGACGAGGGGTTGCGATGCAACCGAGTGGCTCTGATGAGCGAAGGCCGAGTGCTGGAGGTCTGTCCGCCGCCGGACAAACTGGAGGAATACTTTATAGAAAAGTTAGGAAATGGATAATATCATCGAAGTCAGAGGTTTGACGAAGAAATTCGGGGATTTTACCGCTGTGGATGGAATCAGTTTCAGTGTGGAGAGAGGCGAGATTTTCGGTTTCCTTGGTGCCAATGGTGCTGGCAAAACCACAGCCATGCGGATGCTCTGTGGTCTGTCGTTCCCCACGGCTGGCAGCGGCAAGGTGGCAGGATACGACGTGATGACTGAAGGCGAACAGATAAAAAGCCATATAGGCTATATGAGTCAGAGGTTTTCGCTATACGAGGATCTGACCGTGAACGAGAACATGGAACTTTTCGGAGGTATCTATGGAATGAAAAGGGGCGACATCGCCGATCGTTCGCGACAGTTGTTGCATGAAATCAGTTTTAGCGACCATGCCGACGACCTGGTCGGCTCGCTGCCCCTCGGATGGCGACAGAAGTTGGCTTTCATGGTGGCCACCATGCATCGGCCCGAAATTGTGTTCCTCGATGAGCCGACGGGAGGTGTGGACCCCATCACACGGCGCCAGTTTTGGGACCTCATTCGTGCAGCTGCTGCACGGGGCACCACGATTTTCGTCACTACCCATTATATGGACGAGGCCGAATACTGCTCGCGTATCAGCATCATGGTCGACGGGCGCATCAAAGCCCTCGACACGCCCCAAGCCCTCATGCTGCAGATGGATGCCAAGAACATGAACGAAGTATTTGTGAAACTATGCAGATAAAAATGTCGTCATTTATTAGGAAGGAGATGTTGCACATCCTGCGCGACCGACGCACACTGCTCGTGGTGTTGGTCATCCCGCTCATGCTCATCATGTTGTTTGGTTTCACCGTCTCCACTGACGTGAACAACATCAAGGTGATGGTCTGTGCGCCGCACCGCAGCTATGCTGTCGCCCAGGCTGTCAACCGCATGACGGCCAGCCGCTATTTCGAATTCAAAGGCTTTGTCGATGCCGGCGACATTGACCAATCGCTGCGTACGGGAAAGGCTGCCGCAGTGGTCGTGTTCGCCGACGATTATGATGTCTCGGGCAAGTACCAGTTGTTGCTCGACGGTGCCGATGTGAACACTGCGCGCACCTCTCAGGCCTATCTGCAGAGTGTGCTGAGTACGGGTAACGTGGCAGTCAAGCAATCGGGCATACAGACCCACATGCTATTCAATCCGCAGATGAAGAGTTCGTTCAACTTCGTTCCCGGCATCATGGGAATGATATTCCTTCTCATTTGTGCCATGATGACTTCCATCAGCATTGTCAAGGAAAAGGAGACGGGAACGATGGAGGTGTTGTTGGTGTCGCCGGTGAAGCCTATCTATATCATCGTATCGAAGATGATACCCTATCTGCTGTTGAGTTTCATTGATCTGGTGATTATTTTGGTGCTTGCCTACTTCGTGCTCGATGTTCCGTTGGCCGGAGGTGTGGGCAATGTGGTGTTGGTGTCGGTGCTTTATCTGGTGCTGGCATTGGCGTTGGGAATGATGGTATCGAACGTGGTGGAGAGCCAGGTGGCGGCCTTGCTCATCAGCGCTATGGTGATGATTATGCCAGTGATCTTCTTTTCGGGGTTGTTGTTTCCGACGGAGAATATTCCGTGGGCATTGCGATGGATAAGCTATGTGGTGCCTCCGAGATGGTACATCGATGCTATGCGCAAACTGATGATTGAAGGAGTGGACCTGAAGGGAGTGCTGCTGGAGGTGGGCGTGCTGCTGGCGGAGACTGTGGTGCTAATGACAGCAGCGGTGAAGAAATTTAACGACCGATTGGAATAAAGAATAATGATATGTCTGCATTGGGTTTTTTGATCAAGAAGGAATTTATCCAGTTCCGTCGAAACAGGTTTGTGTCGCGTCTGGTCTTTCTGTTGCCCATCATCGTGATGCTGATTGTGCCGCTGGTGGCCAACATGGATGTGAAGGGTGTGAATGTGGCGGTGGTGGACATGGACAGGTCGGGGCTGAGCGGAAGGATGGTCTCGCAT
Organism: uncultured Bacteroidota bacterium; assembly: GCA_902775135.1. GTDB lineage: Bacteria > Bacteroidota > Bacteroidia > Bacteroidales > P3 > Colimorpha. The sequence continues at coordinate 90,354 of CACYKY010000002.1, forward strand.
CTGGAGGCCTCAAAGCAGTTGCGGGTCCGACTTGTGGTGACTGACTATAGGCAAGCCTACGACTTGTTGGAAGCAGGTAAGGTGGATGTTATCGTTACGATTCCAGAGGGTTGCGAGCAGACGCAGATGCTCGGACGCATGCCGGATATCAAGATTGACGCCAATGCGGTTAATGCCACTAAGAGCGGCCTTGGGTCGCAGTATGTCATTGCCTCCCTCACGCCTCTTCTAACAGATGGGTCTGCGGTGTTGTCACCAAGCGTCAGATACTTCTACAATGAGACGTTGGACTATCGTTTCTATATGATTCCGGCGTTCATCATCATCATTATCATGCTGATATGCTGTTTTATCCCCGCATTGAACCTTGTTTTGGAAAAGGAGAAGGGTACGATAGAGCAGATTAATGTGACACCCGTTTCTCGAATGGAGTTCACGCTGAGCAAACTGATTCCTTATTGGATTATCGGGATGGTGGCTCTGACCGAGGCCATTCTCACAGCGGGATTGGTCTATGGCCTATGGCCTGAGGGCAGTCTGGCGAGCATCTATTTGGCGGCTCTGGTTTTTGCGCTGGCCATGTCTGGATTTGCCATCACTGTGGCGAATATCTCTGACACGATGCAACAGTGCATCTTTGTAATGTTCTTCTTTGTGATGCTGTTCATGCTGATGAGCGGATTGTTGACACCGCTGGACTCGATGCCGCAATGGGCACAATGGTTGACTGTGGCTTTCCCGCCTCGCTGGTTTGTGGGTATCATGCGTGCTGTATACCTCAAAGGTACCACCCTTGCCGAGTTGGCCCCCGACTTCCTGGCTCTTGCTGTTGTGGCCACCTTCTTTTGCATCGTGGCTATAGTGACCTACCGTAAACAAAAATAAAAAAATCGTCCATTGTGAAATAATTTGTATCTTTGCCGTACCTAAAGGAAATGCCTGATATGCGTTAATTGCCTTTAAATCATAGTTTTTGTTATCAACAGACACTGCTGTTCCGGACGTGAAAACGCCCGATGCAGGGGGATGCTGCGCCCTTTTCGGCAGCGAGTTGTTTGACCGTTTAATAAAAAAAACTATGATGAAGGAAGACAAAAGAATCCGTATCAACAAGCGTATGATGGCTTGGAGCAACGGGGAGCATGTCAATGTGGTTCCCAGTGTGTGGAAAGAGGTGGATGACTATGGCAAGACACTGGTTGGCTACCACAAGAATCTCAAGGAGGGCGACGAGCTCATCTACCCATGCACCATTATCCGCGAGGAGTGCCACTGTCGGGAGTACGAGGCCGACCGCTACTGGGAGCGTGGCATGCAGGTGGCCGCGCTGGAGCAGATGATGGGTGCCGCTTCGTGGGTACTGCCCGACGAGAGCGTAGGCTTCGAGTTCGAGGATGTGCAGTGGCTCAACCCGAAGGAGATGGTCTACTGGCACCCCAATGTCCTTGAGTTCCTGCGCTTGATGCGCCGTTGCGAGGGCTACTGCAAGCAGAATCCCCGCCTCTGACCGCTGCTGGAAAGCAGCCGAATCCACCGCGCCTACCGCCGCTACCTCTCCGACCTCGGTCGCTGGGCTCGCGAGTAAGCAGAAAGAAGCATCGGGACCTACACTGGCAGGTCCCGATGCTTTTCTGTTGTATGTATGCGCAGGCAATCAATATTTGTAGAAGCCTTCGCCGGTCTTGCGGCCGAGGAGGCCGGCACGGACCATCTTGCGGAGCAGGGGGTGGGGACGATACTTGGGATCGCCAAACTCTTTGTAGAGCACCTCCATGATGGCCAGGTTGACGTCGTTGCCGATGAGGTCGGCAAGGGCGAGGGGACCCATCGGGTGGTTGGCACCGAGCATCATGCACTTGTCGATGTCCTCGGCGGAGGCAATACCGTCGGCGAGGATGCCGACAGCCTCGTTGATCATGGGAATGAGAATGCGGTTCACCACAAAACCGGGGGCTTCCTTCACCTCGACGGGCTGCTTGCCGATGGAGGTGGCGAGGTCGACGACGCACTTGCAGACTTCGTCGCTGGTGAGCTGGCCACGGATCACCTCGACGAGGGCCATGCGGTCCGCGGGGTTGAAGAAGTGCATGCCGATGAACTGGGCCGGACGCTTGGTGCAGGCGGCAATCTCGGTGATGCTCAGAGAACTGCTGTTGGTGGCAAAGATGGTCTCGGGCTTGCAGATTCCATCAAGCTCGGTGAAGACATCTTTCTTCAGCTGCATCTCCTCGACGGCGGCTTCTATGACGAGGTCGGCATCGGCGAAGGTGGCGTAGTCGGTGGTGGTGACGATGTTCTTGAGGAGGGCGTCGACCTGTTCCTGGGTCATTTTGCCTTTCTCAACGAGTTTGCCGTAACCTTTGGCAATGGAGGCCATTGCTTTGTCCAAGCTGGCCTGGGTGCGGCTTTTCATGACGACGGGCATCTTGGCGGCGAAGGCTTTCACAATGCCTTTGGCCATGGTGCCGGTTCCAATAACACAGATTTTCATGATGTTGATTATTTAATTGTTAAACGTTTTTCTTTATAACTTGCTTATCTCCCATTATCTCCCCCTATCTCCTCCTATCTCCCGTTATCTCCTCCTATCTCCCCTGAAATTCACATTTCCCTTTGGTGAGGAAGGTTTGCATGCCGTTTTTCTGGTCCTCGGTGCTGAAGCACATGCCGAAAGCTTGGTTCTCGAAGGCTATGGCGTCCTCTGCCTCCATGTCGTATTCGGTGTTGATGCAGAGTTTGGCAGCGCTGACGGCCAGGGGGGCGTTGGCGCTAATCTGGTTGGCAAGCTCCAGGGCGCGCTCCATCAGTTCGGCCTGGGGAACAACGGCATTGACCAAGCCGATGCGCAGGGCCTCGTCGGCCTTGATGTTCTTGCTGGTGAAGATGAGCTGCTTGGCCATCCCCATGCCCACGAGGCGGGCCAGACGCACCGTGCCGCTGAATCCGGGGATGATTCCCAGTCCAACCTCGGGCTGGCCGAAGCGGGCATTGTCGGAGCAGATGCGGATGTCGCAGGCCATTGCCAGCTCGCAGCCTCCGCCGAGGGCGAAACCGTTGACGGCGGCAATGACGGGGCAGGGGAGGGTCTCTATCTGGCGGAACACGTTGGCACCGCATTTGCCAAAGTACTCGCCCTGCTGGGGACCAAGGGTGGCCATTTCGCTGATGTCGGCGCCGGCAACAAAGCTTTTCTCTCCGTCGCCGGTGATGATGAGGCAACGGAAACGATGGGTGTCGAATTCGTCAAGATATTCGCCAATCTCTTTCAAGATGGTGCTGTTGAGGGCATTGAGGCTCTTCGGGGCGCTGATGGTCATGATGGCCACCATGTCGCGTTCTTCTATTTTAAGATGCTCGTACATATTCTATTTATTGCTTGATTGTTTGAATGTATTATTGCTTGAGTTGGAACTGCAAAAATACGAAATAATATTGAGATACCCAAATTTTTTTTACTCTTTGGGTTTCAGGCCGAGGTCTTTGGCAAGGTCGAGCATCATCTGCCAAGCGGCGGCACGTTCGTTGGGGATTTTGCCGTCGAGGATGGCGTCCTTGATGGCGTCCTTGATGGTGCCTATCTCGCGGCACGGTCCGATGGCAAAGGTGGTCATGATGTCCTCGCCCGAGACGGGCGGCTGGAAGTTGCGTATCCGGTCGCGTTCCTCGAGTTCAACAAGTTTTTGTTTCACCAGCTCGAAGTTTTTGCGGTGGCGGCGCTGCTTCTCTTCGTTGCGGGTGGTGATGTCGGCGTTGCAGAGGAGCATCAGGTCGTCGATGTCGTCACCGGCTTCGAAGAGGAGGCGCCGGACGGCGCTGTCGGTGACCACATCCTCGGCGAGGATGATGGGGCGCATGTGGAGCATGACGAGTTTCTCTACGTAGCGCTCCTCTTCGCCCAAGGGGAGGCGCAGCCGCTTGAAGATGCGCTTCACCATGTGTGCGCCGCGGGCCTCGTGGCCATGGAAGGTCCAGCCCTGTTTCGCGTCGTAGTGTTTCACCCCAGGCTTGCCCACATCGTGCAGCAGGGCGGCCCAGCGGAGATAGATGTTCTTTTCGCTTTGCGCCTGGCATACATTGTCCAGCACCTGCATGGTGTGGTAGAAAATGTCCTTGTGGCCCCGTCCGTCTACCGTTTCTACACCCGCAAGGTCGGCTATCTCGGGAAGGATGATTTTCATGAGGCCGCATTTCTGCATCAGTTTCAGGCCCAGCGAGGGATGCGGCGACGCCATGATTTTGTTCAGTTCCACCATGATGCGTTCGGCCGAGACTATCTCTATGCGCGAGGCGTTGCGCCCGATGGCCTCGAAGGTGTCGTCGGCAATGCGGAACCCCAGCTGGCTGGCGAAGCGGATGGCTCGCATCATGCGCAAGGGGTCGTCGCTGAAGGTGATGTCGGGGTCCAAGGGGGTGCGGAGGATGCCTTCGTTCATGTCGCGGATGCCCCCGAAGGGGTCCATGAGTTGCCCGTAGCGGTCGGCGTTCAGGCATACCGCAAGGGCGTTGACGGTGAAGTCCCGGCGGCATTGGTCGTCCTGCAGGGTGCCGTCCTCCACGATGGGCTTGCGGCTGTCTCTACTGTAGCTCTCGCGGCGGGCGCCGACAAATTCCAGCTCGTATTCCCGCCCTTCGGCGTCGGTCCCATGGTGAGGGGTGTACTTGAAGCTGGCGGTGCCGAAGTTCTTGAAGACAGAGACCTTGCTGCCGCCGAGGGCTTCCGACGAGGCTTTGGCCAGCTCAATGCCGATGGAGGGCGGTGCGGCCTGTGTGGCTGAGTGGATAAGTGGCTGAGTGGCAGCGTTCACGCACACTACGTCGATGTCGGTGCAGGGGCGTCCAAGGATGAAGTCGCGCACCACGCCTCCCACGGCGTAGGCGTCAATGCCCAGTCGGTCGGCACATTGGCCGATGGTGCGGTAGAGGTCAAGCCCAAGGTCAATCATCGCAGCCGTCGGTATCAATAGTTTTGTGTCGTCTCCAAGGTGCCGTCGGAGGAGTAGATCTCCCAGGTGCCTGTGCGCTGGCCTTCGTGATACTGGCCTATGTAGTAGGGCACTCCGTTCTCACGGTATACCTTGTATGTCCCCTCTTCCTTGCCGGCCACAAAGGTGGCCTCTGCCTGCGGAAGGCCATTGGGGAAGAAGAACACCCAGCGGCCTTCGCGCTGGCCTCCCACCATGACGCCCTCGCTGCGAAGCTGCATGTCCGAGTAGTATTGGCGCCACAATTCTTTCTGGCCCATGTAGAAGCACACCGTCGTGGGGTGCCCGTCGGGTCCCAGCTCTACCACGCGCAGCGAGTCGCAGTCTTTCACCTGCGGGTCGGTGAACTGCCATTGGGCATGCAGGCTGTCGGCGCCCTCATAGGTGCACGAGGCTACAAGGGTGTTGTCCAGCGTGCGGAATTCTCGCGTGGTGGTCCCTGTGCAGGCCCACAAGGCAATGGCTGTCAGCGTGAGTATCAGATATTTCTTCATTGTTCAATCCTTTTTTTCAAACTGCAAATATACGAAAAAATTTTAAAAACCAAAGCCCCTCCTTCATGGAGGGGCTCGTGGGGGCTTATCTGTTCTTGAATTTGGTGATCATGTCTATGTCGTTGGGCTCCGGGTCGTCGGGAATGTAGGTAACCTTGAGGAAGGCCGTGTCCTTCAGGAAGTTGATGCTGCCTACCTGCACTTTCACTATCTCCAGCCCCGTGCGCTCCCGCAGGTCCGCGAGCAGCTCCTCCCGGTGGTCGGGCCGGATGAGCTCTATCTTCTCGTAGGTGATGATCTTGGTGGCCTGCCGTTTGCTCATTCCCAGACTCTCCAGTAGCCAGATGAGCAGCACTACCACCAGGTTGGTGACGATGAAGGCTGTGTAGCTCGTCGTCAGTCCCGAGCCGTTGATGATGCTCAGGCCTATGAGCACGAAGAGGTAAGTCATCTCGCGTATTGGCAGCTGCTCCGTGCGGTAGCGTATCATGCTGAAGATGGCAAAGAGTCCCAGGGCCAGCGTCATCTCCATCTGCAGGCTCTGCAGCTGGTAGAGGATGAGGAAGATGGTGGCCGAGAAGAGCATGTAGGTGAAGTAGTAGTCCCTCCGGTGGCTCTTCTTGTAGTATAGGAAATGGGTGATCACCCAGCACACCAGCAGGTTGAAGGCAAAGCGGATCAGGAAGGTCCACAGGCTGGGGCCGTCAAAGAGGGGCACCCCCAGCAGGTCGATGCTCTGGTCCCCAATGTTGCCGAATTCGGCGGCAATGGTGGGGTCGAATTCCAGTTGTAACAGTTTCATGCTTTGTAGGGTTTTATGGTCTTGTTAATGTATAATAGTTTCTCTTTGAATCGGTTCTTCTTGGCCGAGGGGTCGGTCAGTGCGGTGCCGATGCAGTATTTGCTCATGCGGCGCGGGAGGATGTGCAGCTCATGCAGCGCTCTCTCTATGTCGCTCATCGGGGCGCCCACTTCATGCTTCACCTCGATGACCATCAGCCCCGCAATGTCGGCGTCCAAGTGGGTGGCGCGGTTGTGGAAGCGTATGTTGCGGTCTATGGTGACGCGCTCGCTCATGCCTTTGTCCACCAAGGTGATGCGCTCAAACCGGTTCTCCACACAGGCGTGCAGCGACGCCACAGGGTAGGGGGTGTTCCCATCCACGAAGTCCCTCACCTCCTTCACCTCCAGCGCCTCGTCAAACCGCGACGCTTCTATCGCTATCCTCACCTTGCGGGTCTTCTTTTTGTTGTCTTTGTTCTTGATTTCGAAGAAGGTGGTGTCGGTCGAGCGGTAGGTGCGCACGCGCAGCTTCTGCCGGTTCAGCTTCTGGTTGTGGTGCATCGTGTACATCTCCAGGCCCTCGGTGTCGAAGTAGAGCGTCCTGTACGGCGCCAGCGGCTCACCCTCTATGTGTTGCACGTAGTATCTGTCGCCCACGCGCCCCAGCAGGGCCTCCAACAGCGCCTCCGGGGCCATGTATTTCTGGTCCATACGGTTCATCAGCCGCACGGCTTTCATCTCTTCCAGCCCTATGGGCTCCATCTGTTCCAAGATGCTCATTTCACCAAGCACTATTGTCTTAACTACTCACCTACTTAACTACTCAGCCACCCAGTCACTCAGCCACTCATCTACTTATAGGAATACTCAAACGTCTTGGTGCTCTCCAGCTTGCCGTTTGGCTTGTAGTTGTACTGGCATTTCTTGGTGCCGTCTTCGTTGTATTCGAATTTCTTGATGCGCACCACGTGGTTCTTGTCGTCGTATTCTTCCTGGCGCACGCATTTGGTCGAGGTGCCCTCGTATTTGTACACCGTGCGCTTCTTCTGCCCGTACGAGGCGTACTCTATCTCCTCTATCTTGCGTCCCATCTCGTCGTAGGTCACCATGTTGTCCAGGTAGGGGGTCTTCGAGCCCGCCTTGGTGTTCCATTCCTTCACCACCAGGTTCTTCTTCCTCTCGCGCTTGTTGGGGTTGCCCTGCGCCCACAGACTTCCGCCCACCAGGCATGCAACCAATAGTATGACAATCCGTTTCACCATAGCAGTATCATTGTTTTTTAGCAGTATCATGGTTTATAATAAATATATGTACCGCCATCCGCCCAAAACTTGCACCCTCCTCCCGAAAAAAATACCCCCCCCTCACCATTCACAATTCACAATTCACAATTCACCATTCACAATTCACAATTCACAATTCACCAATCACTATTCCCCGTGCAATGCACCGTATAGGGTGGACGCTTTGGCGGGTCCGATGGCGGCGGCAAGGTCGTCGAGGGTCTGTAGCTGTATCTGTTTGACGCTGCCGAATCTCAGCAGCAGGTCGTGCGCCGTCTTCTCGCCGATGCCGGGGATGTCGGTGAGCTGCGTGCGTATCGTCCCCTTCGAGCGCTTCTCCTTGTGGAAGGTGATGGCATAGCGGTGCACCTCGTTCTGGATCTGTTCCAACAGGTGGAAGAGGGGGTCCGTGGGCTTGAGCTGGACTACGGCGATGTCGCCGCGGGCGTCGAAGCGCAGGAGCTGGCTGGTGCGGTGGCGGTCGTCTTTGGCCAGGCCCGCAATGGGGATGTCCAGCTCCAGGCGGCCTACGATGACCTCGCGGGCCACATGCATCTGCCCCTCGCCGCCGTCAACGATGAGGAGGTCGGGCAGCGCGGAGCCCTCTTCCTTGAGGCGTCGATAGCGCCGCTCAATGACTTCGGCCATCGAGGCGTAGTCGTCCGGGCCCTCAACGGTCTTGATGTTGAATTTGCGGTAGAGGCTGCGGTTGGGTTTGCCGGCGGTGAAATGCACCATCCCCGCAACAGGGTAGGCGCCCTGGATGTTCGAGTTGTCGAAGCATTCAATCTCCATGGGCGGTGTGGGGAGCGCCAGCGCTTTCTGTATGCGCTCCAGGAGCTTCAGGGCCTGCGGGGCGGCGTCGCCCTGGGTGAGGGCGCGCTGGTGGCGGCATTGTTTCTGGTAGCTCTCCACATTGCGCAGCGAGAGCTCCAGGAGCTTGCGCCGGTCGCCTCGGGGGTCGTAGTTCTGCCTCAGGTAGTCGGCGGGGATGTCGGGCACCGCGAAGGGGACGATGATCTCCTGCGCCGTGCTCTGCGTCTGCTCGTGGAGGGCCGGGATGACGGTGGCCAGGATCTCGGCGTCGCTCTCGTCGAGCTGGCGCTTCACCTCGTTGCTCAGCGAGTAGATGATGGCGCCGTTCTTGATGCGCAGGAAGTTGACGTAGGCGTAGGCGGGGTCGTCGCCCAGGATGCTGACGACGTCGACGTCCCTGACGTTGGTGTCCACCACCGTGGATCGGCTCTGGTATTCCTCCAGGAGGTGTATCTTGCGCTTCAGGATTTCCGCTTCCTCGAAGCGCAGCTCGGCGGCGAGGGCGTACATGCGCTCTTTCATCTGGGACGTGATGGCGCCGAAGTCGCCCTTCAGGATACGGCGGATGTCCTCGATGGTGGCCAGGTAGTCTTCCTTGCTCTGAAGGCCCGCGCAGGGGGCCCCGCAGAGGCCTATCTGGTGCTTCATGCAGGGACGGTTGCCCATAGTGTTGCAGGTGCGGTACTGGAAGAGGTCCCGGATAATCTCCTGCAGCTCCCGCAGGATGCGGCCGTTGGGGTAGGGGCCGAAGTACTGCCCCCGGAGGTTGCGCCGCCGTGTGTAGAGCAGGCGCGGGTATTCCTCGTCGGTGATGCAGAGGTAGGGGTAGCTCTTGTCGTCCTTCAGCATCGAGTTGTAGCGCGGCTGCAGGCGCTTGATGAGGGAGTTCTCCAGCAGCAGGGCGTCAACTTCCGTGGCTACCACCGTGACACGGATGTCGTAGATGTTGCGCACGAGCATCTTGATCTTGGGCGACTTGTCGTCGTAGTGCGTGAAATAGCTGCTCACGCGCCGCTGCAGGTTGCGGGCTTTGCCTACATAGATGACCTTGCCCGTGGCGTCAAGGTGCTGGTACACCCCGGGGGTTTCGGGAATCGTTTTCAGCCGCATGGCTATGCGGTCGATGTTCTTGTTGATGCTGGCGTCGATCATTTGTCCAGGGCGGAGAAGTCCACTTGCGTGCGCTCAATCACAAGACGGAAGGAGCGTATGCCGTCCAGGTCGTACTGACTCGTGCCCTGGGCTATCTCCATGCGGTACGTCCCCTTGTTGTTGAAGGTGAAGAAGGGACGTATGTTCTGCTTCAGGGTCCGCAGACCGTCGCGGTCGCGCCCGGGGGTCACCTGCCCTTTCCAGCGGCCGTTCTCCACGAGGTTCACGTAGGCGTAGAACATCCTCCGCGTGCCGTCGGGACTGTACAGGTTCACGGTCAAGGGCAGCTGCTCATTGCGCATGAGGGCACTGTCTACCACGAGCTCGAAGTCTATGCGGTAGTAGTCGTCGGGGTTCGCGTCCCCAATCTCGAAGGTCTCGGGCTTGAAGCGGTTCCAGTTCTCGTTGTCGAACGTCCGGGTGTCGTCAACAAGGGTGTCGTGGTTGCCGCAGGCAGCCACCACCGTCGCCGCCACCACCAGAAGATATGCAAAGGAAAATTTCATTTTATTTTTAATTTTACTATTCACCATTCCCCATTCCCCACAAGATAAAGCATTTGTCCTCTCACTCCCTCTCACTCCCTTTCACTCCCTCAAAATAATCACCATTCACAATTCACAATTCACTATTCACTATTAACTGTTCTAGTATCTGCACGGCGTTGGTGGCGGCTCCCTTCCTGATGTTGTCGGCCGTCACCCACAGGTTCAGTGTGCACGGCTGCGAGGGGTCGCGCCGCAGGCGCCCCACGAAGACCTCGTCCTTGTGGTGCGCGCTGATGGGCATGGGGTACAGGTTCCGCGAGGGGTCGTCCTGAAGCACCACACCCGGAGTGCCGCCAATCAGGCGGCGGACCTCCTCCAGGTCGTAGTCTCTCCTCAGCTCTACGTTCACCGACTCGCTGTGGCCTCCCACTACGGGCACTCGCGCCACCGTGGCACTCACCAGGATCGTGGGGTCGCCGAAGATCTTCCGGGTCTCGTCAACCAGTTTCTGCTCTTCCGTGGTGTAGCCGTCGGGCAGGAAGTCGCCCCCGTGGGGGAAGAGGTTCCGGTGGATGCTGTAGGGATACGCCATCTCCTCCTTCCCGAGGGTCTGGCCGCTCTCTTCGGCTTCCAGCTGCCGGATGGCCTTGAGGCCCGTGCCCGTGACGCTCTGGTAGGTGGAGACGACGATGCGGCGGATGCCGTAGTGCCGCTGCAGCGAGCTTATCGCAAGGACCATCTGTATCGTGCTGCAGTTGGGGTTGGCTATGATGATGGCGCCGTTCTTCGATTGGCTCAGGGCACGGGTGGCGACCTCCATGTTGATCTCCGGCACCACCAGGGGTATCGCGGGTTCCTTGCGCCAGGCCGAGGAGTTGTCTATGACCGTGGCTCCGGCCTCCACGAAGAGGGGCGCATACTGCCGCGAGGCCCCGGCACCGGCCGAGAAAATGGCGTAGCGCGGTTGGGCGGCTATGGCCTCCTCCACACTCACCACTGTGAGCTCCCGATCCGCAAAGGGCACCTTCTTGCCTATCGATTTCGGCGAGGCGGCGGCAATGATCTCCGCGTCACCAAATCCCCGTTCGGCCAACACCGTGAGCATCTCCCTGCCCACCAGCCCTGTGGCCCCAACAACTGCAATCTTCATAACTTAAAAAGAATAAATCATTTGTCCTCTCACTCCCCATTTCAATTTTCACCTTTCAATTTTCAATTTTCACCTTTCAATTTTCAATTTTCAATTTCATCTGATCAACGTCACCGTCCCCCGCAGCACTCGCGTGTTCTCCGGTTCAAATTCGTTGGTGTAGCGGATAATGTACACGTAGGCGTCCTGCACACACGGGTTGCCGTCCATGTCCCGGCCGTCCCACGCACAGTCCACACCCTCGCAGCGGTACACCATCTCGCCCCTCCGGTTGTAGATGAGCATCTCCTGTCTCAGGGTCTTCGTGCTCACCGACGAGAAGAGGCTGTTGCCCGCCGGATTGTCGGGGGTGAAGGCATTGGGCACCCAGAAGTGCTCCTTGTTCAGGGGGATATAGATCTTGGCGGTGTCCACACAGCCGTATTCACTGCTGGCTATGAGGATAATGTTCGCGCCGTCCATCTCCGCCGGTATCGAGTAGTAGGCGTTCACGCCCGTCTGGTCCGGTCCGTTGGGGAATTTCCACACGCGGCTCGCTCCACCTATCGAGATGTCCGTGAGCACGGCGTCAAGGTTGTCCAGGGTGAAGTTCTCCACGTTCGAGCGCAGCTTCGCCGTCAAGGGGTGGATCACGAAGTCCAGCTGCACTATCGAGTCGCAGTCGTAGCGGTTCTTCAGTATCACGGTGTCCGTGGCGGCAGTGGCGGCGTTGCCCTGCGTGTAGGTGCGCCCGTTGCGCCAGGTGTAGGGCTTGCAGTCCTCCACGTGGTCCACGGTATACGACACGCTGTAGACCGTGAGGGCCAGGTGCACCGTCGAGTCGCAGCCCGGGGCCGACGAGAGGGTCACCCACGTGGTCTGCGGGTCGGTGTTGTCTACGTATTTCTTATAGGCGTGCCCGTTGGTGTCCCACGTGAAGGTGTCTCCCTTGCAGATGCCCTCCATGATGATGGAGTCAAAGTTGGGAAAGATGCGCACCATCATGGTGTCATAGTTATGGCAGCCACTGGCAAAGTCCGTGGTCACCTGCACAAGGATGGTGTCTATCTTGTTGGCCCTCAGCCCCTGCACAGGCAGACGGTTCGTGAAGAGGAAGAGCTTGCGCGTCATCAGCGTGTCGCCCACAAGGTCATAGTCGTCCAGACTGAAGAGGGTGGTGTCCAGACACACCGTGTCGTTGCCCTGTATGCGGTATATCGGCGTGGCCGTGTACCGGTTGTCAAAGGTCAGGTGGTCGTTGCTCAGGTTCACCAGGTTCATCGGGGTGTTGTCCGCCACCAGCGAGTCAAGGGTGATGGTGTCGCCGCCCGACACTCTCCGGATAAGCCACTCCTCATGGGTGATCTCCTGCAGGGTCGTGATGTCCAGCCGCAGGCGCGCGGTGTCGTTCAGACACACGTCAAGCTTCGCAGGCAGCGTGTCGTCGACATTCAGCTTGTGCAGGTCCAGGTAGTTCACCGTGTCCACGCCCACAAAGATGGTGTCCGTCAGGTTGTACTCGTCGTTGTTGGCATTGCGGAATTTCAGGTAGAACACATATTTCGCCGGCTCCTTGGGCGACACATAGGCCCTCGTGAGGGTGGGGCAGGTGCCGAAGTCGTCCATGGGGTAGAAGTAGCCGTTGGTGTCGTCCATGGCCTCCGGATACACGAAGGCGTCCCTCAGCTCCACGTCCGGGCGCCCGTCGTCGAACACGCGGCGCCAGCCGTAGTTCTTCGCAGTCGACCCCGCAGGGGTGAAACGGAACGCCACACGGCTAAGGGTGTTGGTGAAGGGGTTGCCCGGTGTGCCGCCATTGATGGAGGGAGCAAAGGCGGCGGGTTTGCCGGTGATGGCGGAGCTCGAGTTGGGGTCCGTGGGGTTCGTGCTGCGCACCTGCGGCTGACCCGTGGCATTCTGGATGCCGATCAGGGCATCGGACGTCGTCGGGCAGCAGCCACGCTCGCGGACGTGCACCTCGATGATGTTCGATCCTTCATAGCACACAATCTGATATGTTCCCTTTCCATCGTGGTGTCCGAAGTCAGGAGCCACCTTCCAAGAACAGATAATCTTGCGGCACGGGAACTGGTCCTGGATGCCGTAGTAGATGCCGTCGATGCGGTTCGACTCGCTGCCATCGAAGTAGGCGGGATCCGTGTCCTCCATCACTCCGTAGATGGCGTCCTTCATTCGCAACGAGTAGCTGGAGAAGGGGTCTGTGTGTCCTGCTGAGCCGTCCCAGGGAATCTTGTTGTTGTTCGTGCGGAAACCGTAGGGACAGTAGTTGCCGTCGCCAAAGTCCGTCGAGCTGACGAAGGTCACCAACCCGTTGGCTCCAATGCGGAACTGGTTCTTCCGGATGCCGAAAAAGTAGAACGGGTACGGGATTACCGTATGGCTCGGAGCAAAGACGTCGTCAGTACCGATACCCATTCGCGTTCCGAGGCTGAAAGTTGTGTCGGGCGGGTCGTAGGGGATGGGGTCCACATAGTACGTGCCGTTGAAGCGCTGGACGGGGATATAGGGGGTGCTGCTCAGCACTATCTGCGGGTGCTCGCAGCTCACCACCGTGTCCCACCCCTTGTGGCGGTAGCGCGCCGTCGTCGTGTGGTCGCCCTGCTTGTCGTCGTCGTAGTAGTGGTTGCCTTTTTGCTTGATCACCACGTTGGGGCAGGGACGGATCACACCCAGCGGCCATTGGTACTCGCCGCACTCCATCGCCGGACTCGGGTCCGAGCCGCACACACCCGTGCCTTGGGCCTGGACCTTGACCCCGCCGCACAGCGCAAACAATGTCGCTGCAATCGCTATTAGTTTGATATGAGGTATTTTACACATGGTTCTCTTTTTATATTAATCTGCAAAAATACAAAAATTAATTCATTCCACAAAAAAAAACTCTCCTTTTTCTCTCTCCGCGCCCTCCCGTCTCCCGCTTCCTCCTTCGCCCTCCGATGCTCACCATTCCCCTTCCTTTCCCCCTCTCGTCCCTATAGACACAAAAAGGGCAAAAAAATTTCACGGCGGAAGGAAAAATGAGCTATCTGATTCCCCGCTTGTTGAGGGCGGCGTGGAAGGCGGCGGCATTGCGGTTGTGTTCTGCCAGGGTGGCGGCGAAGCGGTGGGTGCCGTCCATCTTGTCGGAGGCACAGAAATAGAGGTAGTTGGTCTCTTTGGCGTTGATGACGGCGTCGATGCTGGCTTTCGAGGGTAGGCAGATGGGGGCGGGTGGCAGGCCGGTGTGGAGGTAGGTGTTGAAGGGACTCTCCACCGAAAGGTGTTTGTTGAGAATGCGCTTGAGGGTGAAGTCACCCACGGCATACTTCACCGTGGGGTCGGCCTGGAGGGGCATGCCGCGCTCCAAACGGTTGATGTACACACTGGCTATCAGTGTCTTCTCGGCGTTGTTGTTGGTTTCTTCATCAACTATCGAAGCCAAAATCATTGTCTCCAGTCGCGCATTGCCGTTGTCGGAGAGTTCGAGAAGGTCGCACCGTAGTTCGCCCTGAGGGCCGACTTCCGTGGTCCAAAACCGATTGTACTCGTCTTCCATCCGCTGCATGAATTGGTCGGGGGTGGCGGTCCAGTAGAACTCGTAGGTGTCGGGCAGGACGAGGTGGAAGCTGTCGAGGGGGATGTTGAAGTCGTTGTGCATGAGCTTGGCATTCAGGTATTCGTTGAGTTGCTGCGGGGTACGGAACTTGCCAATGGTGAGGTGCAGGGGGTCCTGCTGTCCGTTGCGGAGCTTGCGTACGAGGGCGAGGTTGCTCATGTGGGCTTCGACGACATAGGAGCCCGGGCGGACACGCTCGTCGAGACCGAGGACTTGGGCGAAGAGGCGGAAGGAGGGCGAGGCCTCGAGGCTGTCGCAGAGGGCTTGGTAGGAGGTGCCTTCGGGGAGGAAGAGCCGGCGGGGGGCGCTGTTGGCGGTCCTGGAATGGAGGAGGGCGAAGGCTCCCACGGAGGCCAGCAGGAGGAGGGCGAGGAGGATGATGAGGATTTTTTTCAATTGTTTAATTGTTTAATTATTAATTATTTAGTATTCATTAACCTGCTTGATATTGGTTTAGGTTTTAGCGTTCGGGGCAGGCGGAAGTAGGTTAAGGGGTGAGTATTTTTTGCATTCTGATGTTGTCGATGAAATGGCTGTCGTATTCGAGCCATTCTTTGAAGATGCCGCACTCACGGTAGCCTGCTTTGCGGAAGAGGCTGATGCTGGCGGTGTTGACGGTGGCGATGTCGGCGTAGAGACAATGGATGGTTGAGGAGTATTGCGATTCGAGTGCTTGCAGCATGGCGAGGGCGTATCCCTTGCGGCGGTAGTCGGAGGCCACCATGATGCCCACGGCGCAGCGGCGGTTGAGGGGGTCGTAGTTGTAGAGGTCGATGGCACCGATGATGAGGGCTGGTTTCTGATTTCTATTTTCTGAAGGCAGCGGGGTGGAGGCATAGAGGCGGAGGGCACCGCTGGAGAGGGATTCCCCTTTTTCGGCCACCAACACTATTGTCCTCTCGGGAGCTTTCGTTCCCTTGTGACAAGCTTTTGCTCCCTTCTCAGAAGCATTCGCTCCCTTGTGACAAGCTTTTGCTCCCTTCTCAGAAGCATTTGCTCCCTTCTCGGAAGCTTTCATTTCCTTTATGATATCTTTCCCCATAGCATTTTGTTTTTGGAATTGGCGATGTGTTGTTGGAGCAGGGGGTAGCGCGCGAGCGTGGGGTCGGCGACGAGGAGGTCGTGGACGGTGTCGCGGGTGGCTTTCACCAGGGGTTCGTCGTCGACGATGGAGGCGAGGCGGAGGTCGAGGGCGCCGCTTTGCTGCAGCCCCTGGATGTCGCCGGGTCCGCGGAGGCGGAGGTCGGCCTCGGCGATCTGGAAACCGTCGGTGGTGGAGCACATGGTGCGTATGCGTTCCTGCGAGGTGTAGGAGAGGTCGTCCTTGGTCATGAGGATGCAGTAGGCCTGGTCGGCGCCGCGGCCCACGCGGCCGCGCAGCTGATGGAGCTGGGAGAGGCCGAAGCGCTCGGCGTTCTCGATGACCATCACGGAGGCGTTGGGGACGTCGACGCCCACCTCGATGACCGTGGTGGCCACCATGATGTGGGTGAGCCCTCGCTTGAAGCGGTCCATCTCGAAAGCTTTCTCCTCGGCGGTGAGGCGACCGTGGACCATGGAGGTCTGATACTGCGGGCGGGGGAAGTAGCTCTGCACCATCTCGAGTCCATCCTGCAGGTTCTTGAGGTCCATCTTCTCGCTTTGGGTGGAGGGATTCGCTCCACTTCGGTCGCGCTCCCCCTTGGAGGGATTCGCTCCACTTCGGTCGCGCTCCCCCTCGATGAGAGGGTAGACGATGTAGACCTGACGGCCGGCGTCGATCTGCTGTTTGAGGAAGGAGAAGACGAGGGGGCGATTGCGCTCGAGGCGGTGGTAGGTGCGCACGGGTTGGCGACCGGGGGGCAGCTCGTCGATGACGGAGCAGTCGAGGTCGCCGTAGAGGGTCATAGCGAGGGTGCGCGGGATGGGGGTGGCTGTCATCACGAGGATGTGGGGCGGGACGAGGGACTTCTGCCAGAGTTTGGCGCGCTGCTCGACACCGAAGCGGTGCTGCTCGTCGATGACGACGAGGCCGAGGTCGCGGAAGGCGACGTCATCCTCGATGAGGGCGTGGGTGCCGATGAGGATATGGATCTCGCCGTTGGCGAGTTGCTCTTTTAGCTTCTTCTTGGAGGCGGCGCGGAGGGAGCCTGTGAGGAGCTGCACGTTGATATCCAGCCCGTCGAGCATGCGTGAGAAGGTGTAGAAGTGCTGGGTGGCGAGGATTTCGGTGGGCGCCATGAGGCAGGCCTGGGAGCCGTTGTCGACAGCCAGCAGCATGCACATGAGGGCCACGAGGGTTTTGCCGCTGCCGACATCGCCCTGCACGAGGCGGTTCATCTGGCGACCGGTGCGCATGTCCTCGCGGATCTCGCGGATGACGCGTTTCTGCGCGCCGGTGAGGGGGAATGGGATCTTCTCCTTGTAGAAGCGGTTGAAGAGGAGTCCGACATGGGCGAAGATGCGCCCCTGGGAGCGGGAGACTCGCTGAAGGTGGGCATACTGGTAGTCGAGTTGGAGGAAGAAGAGCTCCTCAAATTTGAGACGCAGGCGAGCCTGGTCGAGTTGCTGACGGGAGTCGGGGTAGTGGACGGCCAGCATAGCCTCGCGGCGGGGGATGAGGCGGAAGTGGCGGAGGATGTCGTCGGGGAGGTTCTCGGGGATGGTGGGGGAGTCGGACTGGCTGATGGCCAGGATGAGTGTCTCGGTGATGCGCGCCAAAGCGCGGGTACCGAGGCCGTGCTGCTTCATCTTGTCGGTGGTGTGGTAGACCGGCATGAGGGGGTGGCGGGCGCCGTCGTCGACGGAGGAGAGGGGCTCGATATCGGGATGGGTGATCTGCCAGACATTGTTGAAGACGGCAGGCTTGCCCATGACGAGGTATTCCACATTGGTTTTCAGCCGTTCGCGCACCCACTTGGTGCCGGCGAACCAGACGAGCTGGATGTAGCCGGAGCCGTCGAAGAGGTCGACGGTGAGCCGCTCGCGGCGGGGCCCAGTGGCGAGGGTTTGCATGTTGGAGAGGACCCCTTTGACGACGACGAAGGAATCGTCCTCGCGGATGGAGGAGATGGGGGAGATGACGGAGCGGTCGACATATCGGAACGGCAGGTAGTCGAGTATGTCGGCATAGGTGCGGATGCCTAATTCGGCAGCGAGCACCTTGGCTTTTGCAGGGCCTACGCCTTTGAGGTAGGATATGTCTTTGTAGAGGTCCATCGAGTTAATAGTTAATAGATAGTTAATAGATAATAGTTAATAGTTTGCTCCATTTCGCTTCGCTTCAGTCGCAGGCCGTGACCGGAGGTCAGGCAGAAGGGATGTTAGGTTTGCTGGTGGGTTAGTTTTTCGCGTTCGAGGGTGGAGGAGATGTCGATGTGGTCGGGGTCGGCCATGAGGAGGAGGGTCTCGATGGAGGGGTCCTGGAGGCGGTTGACGGCGGCCACTGTTTGTTCGTATTCGAAGTCCCTGGAGGTGCGGATGCCGCGGATGATGACTTTGGCGCCGAGCTGATGGCAGAGGTCGATGGTCATGCCGGTGTAGGAGGTGACGTCGACGTTGTCGCAGTCGGCCAGCATGTGGCGGATACGCTCCATGCGCTCTTCGACAGAGAACATATATTGTTTCTCACTATTTACACCCACAGCGACAACGACTTTGTCGAAGAGCGGCAGCACGCGCCGCAGGATGGCTTCGTGGCCGGTGGTGAAGGGGTCGAAGGAACCGGGGAAAAGCGCTAGAACTGCCATATCAGACGGAAGGTTAGAGAATTGTTGTAGCAATCGTTGTCCCACTCTTTGCGGGTGGTGCCGTCAGTGCCTATCTCGGTGAAGGTCCAGTCGCGCTTGATGGCGATGAGGGAATAGTGCCACCGGATGTTGAACATGAGACCGCGCCAGACCTTGAAGCGGATGTCGGCGACGGCGGTGAGGTCGTTGTTGAGGAAGGACATGTCGTTGGTGTCGGGGAAGAAATAGTTGGGGTTGTAGCGCATGACGTTGTGAGGCTGCTGCACGAGGCGGCTGTAGCAGAGACCCAAGCCGAGGAGCATGCCGCCCCAGGGGTCGCGGTAGTGGACCATGAGGGGGATGTCGACATAGTCGAGCCGGAGGGAGATGCTGTAGGGGTCGCCGCTGCCGTTGTAGGAGCCGCGTTGGGTGAAAGCGGCCTCGATGCTGAGGTTCCAGCGTTCGTGGCGGTCGAAGCCGAAGATGGCGCCGACGCCGGAGGTGACGCCCCATTTGCTGAAGCTTTTCAGCTCGTCGCCCTCGATTTGCGAGAGCGTTGCGCCAGCGGAGACGAAACCATGGATGCGCTGAGCCTGGCAAATTGAAAATTGAAAATTGAAAATTGAAACTATCGCAACAAAAAACAATATCTTTTTCATCTTCTCATAACTATTATCTATTATCTATAAACTAAATCTTGTTCCAGTTTTTGAGCAATATGGCGGCGTCGGTGGTGGTCTTGTAGCGTCGCATGTAGCGCAGGAGGAGCCGTTCTTGGGTTTCGGCCGATGCCTGCGGGGCGAGGTCGGCAGGAGAGAAGATTCCCTTGCGGCCGCGGTAGCCCACCCAGCTGCAGCGGCCGGAGAGCACTTGCAGGCAGTGGCTGAAATAGCTGCTCTTCTTTTTCTGAAACCAGAAGAGGATGGGGGAGAGGAGGAGCAGTAGCAGCGCCGAGAAGAAGTCGAAGAGGCGCTTGTTGCGTCGGCAGGCGTCGGTGCTGATGGTGTCGAGGTCGTCGAGGAAGAGACTCTCGCGCGAGAGGATGCTGTTGGAGCCGATGACGTAGTCACCGTGGGCGGGCGCGATCTTGTAATCCACGCCGGTGGTGCGGAGGGTGGCCATGAGGCTGATAATCTCTTTCAGCTCGATGTCGGCACCGCAGAAGACCACCTCCTCCACCTTCTCTATGCGGATGAGGTCCTCGAGGTGGCGTGCCTCCTGTAGCCTCTGGGCGATGATGTTGTCGGCGGGAATCCCCATGGTGGTGTAGAGTCGTTTCACCCGTTGGCACTCCTCCTCGTTGCCCACCACGAGTGCTGTCCCGCGCCTGCGTGCGCGCAGCGCGTATCCTTTGAATCCCATAGCGCTCAGCGCCACCCGGATGAGCAGCGTGCTTGCCAGTGTCCACAGGCTGCCGGCGAGCAGCAGCATGCGTGAATAGCGCTGCCCTTCGTCGAGCAGCGAATAGAAAGAGAGCAGCAGCAGCAGCCCCACTCCCATGCCGCGCACGATGCGCCACGGTTTCACCGGCTTGTCGTATCCGCCGCCCAGCCAGCTGCTGCACATCAGGATGAGCACATAGAGCGGTATGACCACCAGGGTGTATTCCGACGGATAGTAGTCGATATTGTTGGCCCACTGCGAGGCCCACAGGTGCTTCAGCGCCACAAATCCGCCGTAGGCCACGCCGAAGTCGAGCAGCGGCACTGCCAGACGGCCCGCTAACCGCTTGCCCCAGGCTGCCAGCGCCCGCAGCCATATGGCCATCCGCAGCAGGGCGTTGAACAAGCGTGCGTTGCTCCCCGAGAAATAGCGCTTCACGAAGATGGACATGGCGTTGTAGAAGGTGTAGACGTAGTTCATCGAGCCCCGCTTGGTGCTTTCGCCCTTGTAGTGGATGATATGCGTCAGGGGGAAGTAGTAGTTCTTGAAGCCTGCGAGACGGATGCGCCAGGAGTAGTCGATATCTTCGCCATACATGAAATAGCTCTCGTCGAGGCCGCCTATTTTGTTGTAGGCCTCGCGGCTCACCATGAGGAAGGCGCCGGGCATGATCTCAATCTCGTTCACCTCGTTTTCGGGCAGGTGTCCCATGTAGTAGGCCGCGATGCGCTTGGAGTGGGGGAAGAGATTGATGAGGCCCGAGATCTTGTAGAACGAAGCTTCCGGCGAGGGAAATCCGCGTTTGCTCTCCTTGAGGTAGTTGCCGTCGCCGTCGAC
Source organism: uncultured Bacteroidota bacterium (assembly GCA_902775135.1). Taxonomy (GTDB): domain Bacteria; phylum Bacteroidota; class Bacteroidia; order Bacteroidales; family P3; genus Colimorpha. Next base: position 111,024 of record CACYKY010000002.1, read on the forward strand.
CATTTTCACCGTGAGGCCGCCTGTGTCGGGGTGAAGGCGCATGAAGTCGACGCACTTCACGAAGGTGTCGTTCTCCACCACCGTGTCGGGATTGAGCAGCAGACAGAAGTCGCTACCGGAGGTTTGGGCAATAGCTTGGTTGTTGGCTTTGGCGAAACCGACATTCTCTTTGTTCACGATGAGGTGCACTTCGGGAAACTCGTTGCGCACCATCTCCACGCTCCCGTCTACCGAGTCGTTGTCCACCACCCATACGTCGAGCTCCAGTGTGGTGCCGTCGCTCAGTTCCTTCTCCGAACCGAACACCGACGCCAGGCACTGTTTCAGGAAGTACTTGACGTTATAGTTAACAATTAAAACGGCTAGTTTCACGGTGGCTTTATTTAGGGAGTCAAGGAGTCAGGCATTTCCCTGACTCCTTGTTCTCATTTCTTCTTTTTCTTCTTGCCGGCGTTGTCGATGATGGCCATAGCCTCGTCGATGGATAGCTTGAGGGGGTCGACGCCTTTGGACAGGCGGAAGTTCTCGCCCTTGTAGGTCAGGTAGGGACCGAAGCGGCCGATGTTACTCATCACGGCCTCGCCGTCCTTTTGGCCGATTTCGTGAGGGTAGATCTTCTTCAGCTCTTCCTTCTGCTCTTCGGCCTCGCGCTTGGTCTTGATGATTTCGACGCAGCGCTCCAGTTCGACGTCGTAGGGGTCGTCGTTCTTGCCCAGGGAGTAGAACTTGCTGTTGTGGCGCACGTAGGGACCGAACTTGCCGATGCTCACGGTCACCTCTTTGCCCTCGAACTCACCCAGCGTGCGGGGCAGAGCGAAGAGGCCGAGGGCCTCTTCGAGGGTGATGGTCTCGATGCTCTGGCCCCGCTTCATGCTGGCGAACAGGGGCTTCTCGTCGGTGTTGGTCTCGCCGATTTGCACTAGGGTGCCGTAGCGGCCGATTTTGGCATAGACGTTCTTGCCGCTCTTGGGGTCCACGCCCAGCAGGCGGCTGCCTGTGGTACGCTGGCTGGTCTGCTGAGTTTGGCGGATATTCTTGTGGAACGGCACATAGAAGCGGTCGATGACCTTGCGCCATTCCTTCTTGCCGGCGGCAATCTCATCGAAGTCTTTCTCCACCGTGGCGGTGAAGTTGTAGTCCATGATATTTTCGAAGTGCTCCATGAGGAAGTCGTTCACCACGCATCCGATGTCGGTGGGGAACAGTTTGCCCTTCTCGGCGAAGCCCTTTTCCATTTTTTCGGTGCGTTTCACCTGGTTGCCTTTGAGCGACAGCACCACGCAGTTGCGCTCCTCGCCCTCGCGGTCCTCTTTCATGATGTACTCGCGTTTGAGGATGGTGCTGATGGTGGGGGCGTAGGTGGAAGGACGGCCGATGCCGAGGTCCTCGAGTTTTTTGACGAGGCTGGCCTCGGTGTAGCGCGGGGGGTGCTGGGTGTAGTGCTCTTCGGCGTCGCAGCTTTCCAGGGTGAGCAGCGTCCCTTCGGGCAGGCGGGGCAGCATGCGCTCGCCGCCGGTGGGCTCCTCGTCGTCGGTGCTTTCCATGTAGACCTTGAGGAAGCCGTCGAACTTCACCTGTTCGCCGCTGCACTGGAAGTGCAGGTCGCTGTTAAAGCTGATTTCCATCTCGGTCTTCTCGATGTCGGCGTCGGCCATCTGGCTGGCCACGGTGCGTTTCCAGATGAGCTCGTAGAGGCGTCGCTGGGCGCTTTCGGCGTTGATGCTCTGAGCCGTCATGTCGGTGGGGCGGATGGCCTCGTGAGCCTCCTGGGCCCCCTTGGTCTTGGTCTGGTAGCGGCGGGTTTTGACGTATTCGGCGCCGTACTGGTTTTCGATCTCCTTCTTGGCCATGCTCAGCGCCAGTTCGCTGAGGTTGACGCTATCGGTACGCATGTAGGTGATGAAACCGCTTTCGTAGAGCTGCTGGGCCACCTGCATGGTGCGAGCCACGCTGAAGCCCAGTTTGCGGCTAGCCTCCTGTTGGAGGGTGCTGGTGGTGAAGGGAGGTGCCGGAGTGCGGTGAGCGGGTTTGGTCTCGATCTTGCTGACCTTGAAGTTGGCGCCCACGAGGCTCTCGAGGAAGAGGCGCGCTTCGGCCTCAGTCTCGAAGTGGCGGCTCAGCTCGGCGCCGAGGGACTTGGTGCCGTCGACGGGGCGGAACTGAGCCAGCACGCGGAAGTAGGCTTTGCTCTTGAAGGCCTTGATCTCGTTCTCGCGCTCCACGATGAGGCGGACCGCCACGCTCTGGACGCGACCGGCGCTGAGGGCGGGTTTGATCTTGCTCCAGAGGATGGGGCTTATCTCGTAACCCACCAGACGGTCGAGCACGCGACGGGCCTGCTGAGCGTCGACGAGGTTCATGTCGATGCCGCGGGGGTTCTCGATGGCGTGGAGGATGGCCGTCTTGGTGATTTCGTTGAAGACGATACGCTGTGTTGTTTGGGGGTTGAGCTTGAGGGTCTCCTGCAGATGCCAAGCGATGGCCTCTCCCTCGCGGTCCTCATCGGATGCGAGCCACACCTTGTCGGCGCTCTTTACAGCTTTTTGCAGCTCGCTCACCAGGCTCCGCTTGTCGTCGCTCACCTGGTACTGGGGCTCGTACTGATTCTCCACGTCGATGCTCATCTCCTTCTTCGCCAGGTCGCGGATGTGACCGTAGCTCGACTTCACGGTGTAATCCTTGCCGAGAAACTTCTCGATGGTCTTCGCCTTTGCAGGCGACTCAACAATGACTAGATTTTTCATAATTATATGTTTTATTTTTATTCTTTCGGTGGCATGAAAATCGAGAGAAAAACGTAAATATATATAATTTATTGTACGCGCACAGAAAAAAATCTTTTCACCAATCACTAATCACCAGATTGTTGATATCTTTTTCGGGAAGGATATAATAAAAAAAGGAGGTTGGCGTTAAAAAGATTGTTACAATAAATAAAGAAGAGATGAATATACATGTTGTTCAGCACGATGTGCGTACGAACCGACCCGAGGAGAACCTCGAGTGGATACTTGCCGAGTTGGACTCGCCGCAGTCGCGCGAAGCCCTGCTTACCGTTTTTCCCGCCTGTACCCTTTGTGGTGCGCCCCTTTTTGCCTCTGCCGGCTACACCGACCTGCAGAAGCGCGCCCAGGCGGCGCTGCAGGAGTTGGTGGCCCGCTCGGAGCACAGAGCATTCCTTGTGGGTTTGCCGTTGCAGATTCAGGACAAGGGACTGTGCAACGCCATTGTCTTCGTGCAGAATTGTGCCATCCGTGCCATTGTGACCAAGAAATACCTGGCGCCCGACGAGCAGCGCTGCTTTGTGAGGGGTGAGGGGGTCCAGGTGGTGCAGTTCCACGACCAGAAGATAGCCATAGGCTTCTACGAGGACCTGAAGGAGCTGACACGCGGCCATGTGGAGCAGCCCGACCTGGTGGTGTGCTGCGGATGCAATGTGTTCGACTATCAGAAACCCTATCGCACGCGCTACCGCATGAGCAAGATTGTGGAGACACTCAATGCCGGCCTGGTCTACGTGAACCGCACCGGCGGCGAAGGACCGTTCCTCTATGCCGGCGGAAGTCTGGCCATGAATGCCGCTGGCGGCGTGCTGTGCCAGCTGCCCTACTTCGAAGACGCCTGTGTCACTGTCGACATGCAGCAGATAGAGGAGATAGAGGACGAGAAACCCGAGGCTGTGGAGCTGGTGTACAAGGGCTTGGTGTGCGGACTGAGGGACTATTTCCGCAAGAATGGCATCCAGCGTGCCGTGCTGGGATTGAGCGGGGGAGTGGATTCGGCCCTGGTGGCCACCTTGGCCGCCGATGCCATAGGTGCCGAGAATGTCCATGGGCTGCTCATGCCGAGCCAGTACAGCACCGACCACTCGGTGAAGGATGCCGAGGACTTGGCGCACAACCTGGGCATGAGCTACGACTTGGTGCCCATACGGCCTATGTTCGACCAGTTCCGCGAGAGTCTGAAGCCTGTCTTCGGCGACCGTGCCGAAGATGTCACCGAGGAAAACCTCCAGGCGCGCATCCGCGGCACCCTGCTAATGGCCTACGCCAACAAGTTCGGCGCAATGGCCCTCAACACCACCAACCGTTCCGAGGCTGCCATGGGCTACGGTACCCTCTACGGCGACTCCTGCGGCGGTTTGGCCGTCATCGGCGACCTTTATAAGACGGAAGTCTACCAGCTGTGCGAATACATCAATCGTGACCAGATACGCATTCCTCAGAACACCATCACCAAGGCCCCCAGTGCCGAGTTGCGACCGGGACAGAAGGACAGCGACTCGTTGCCCGACTACGACACGCTGGATGCTGTGCTGAACCTCTACCTTGACGAGTCGCTCTGCGAGGACGAGATAGTGGACGAAGGCTACGACCGTGAGTTGGTGCACAATGTTATCCGCAAGGTGGCGCAGAACGAATGGAAGCGCCTCCAGTTTGCTCCGCAGCTGAAGGTCAGTCCGCTGAGCTTCGGTCTCGACCGCCGTTGGCCGATCAGTTGACAATTTACATAATTTGCCGACAGAGAATGGATTATGCCGATGAATGAGCAGATAGAGCTGGCGCGGAGATATGTCGAGCTGACGGGAGTGAGTGTGTTCCTGACCGGCAAGGCCGGAACGGGAAAGACGACGTTTCTGCGCGAATTGGTGGAGCATTGCACGAAACGGAATGTGGTGCTTGCGCCGACGGGCGTGGCGGCGGTCAATGCCGGCGGGTCGACGATTCATTCTTTTTTCCAGCTGCCCTTCGAGCCCTACCTGCCTGATGTCAAGGAGTTGGTTACCGAATACCAGATGCCCAATGCGCACAAGAGCCTCAGCAAGAACAAGCTGAACATCATCCGAACGCTGGAGCTGCTCATTATCGACGAGATTTCGATGGTGCGAGCCGACCTGCTGGATGCTGTGGACATGATGCTCCGTCGCCATCGGCGCAGCTCCAAGCCTTTCGGCGGTGTGCAGCTGCTGATGATTGGCGACGTGCACCAGTTGCCGCCGGTGGTGACGGAGCGCGAGAGAGCCTACATGGAACGTGTCTATCCATCCCCTTTCTTTTTCCACAGCAAAGCCCTGCAGAGGCTTGATTATGTCACCATCGAACTGACGCATGTGTACCGTCAGCAGGATGCCTCCTTTGTCGACCTGCTGAACCATGTTCGCGACAACAAACTTGACGCAGGGACACTGGCCTCGCTGAACAGTAGGGTTGGAGTCCCCTCGGCCTCGCGGACTTCGCTCCCCACACCCATCACCCTCACCACCCACAACCGTCAGGCCGATGCCATCAACCGTCGCCACATGGATGCCCTGAAGGGCGAAAAGCGAGTGTACAAAGCATTGGTACGCGGTAACTTCCCCGACACGTCAGCGCCCATCGACACTCAGTTGGAAGTGCGCGAAGGCGAGCGTGTGATGTTTGTCAAGAACGACAGCTCGGGACGCCACCGCTACTACAACGGCAAGTTGGCCACGGTCCTCGGATTTGTCACCGACGACGAGGGGCGCGAGCTGGTGGAGGTGGCCGACGACGACGGCACGCTGCTCCAGGTGGGCCTCGAGACCTGGGAAAACCTCAAATACACGCTCGACGACAAGAGTGGGCAGATTACCCAGGAGGTGGATGGAACCTTCAGTCAGTATCCCTTGCGGCCGGCATGGGCGGTGACCATCCATAAGGCGCAGGGGCTCACTTTCGACCGAGTGGCCATTGATGCTGCCGATGCTTTTGCCTTCGGGCAGGTGTACGTGGCCTTGAGCCGCTGTCGCACGCTGGAAGGATTGACGCTGACGACGCCGTTGTCGTCGGGAGTGGCTTTCGGCGATGCGGCGGTGTCGCAGTTTGTCGCAGATGTCGAGGAAAGGAGAGAGGCGGTTGTCGAGAGTATTGGCCAGCGGGAGAAAGAATACCGACTGGAGAAGCTGATGGAACTCTTCGGCATGGATGATGTGATGCACGACATGGAGCGCCTCGCGGAACGCTATGCCAAGCTACGCAACATCTTCCCCGACAAGGTGGAGAGGATGCATGAGGTGGAGGGCGCTTTGTCGAAGTTGCAGGGTGTGAGCGAGCGGTTTAGGATGCAGCTGATGCGGCTCTGCGAGCAGGAACAGAATCAAAGGGCACAGCAGGGCGCCGAGTACTACCGCACGCAGTTGTCGGCGGCACGCAGCGCTGTGGCGGTGCTGACAGAGGTGGAGATTGACAACAAGGAGACTGCCAAAGCCGTCAAAGAAGCCTCGGAACAGCTGCTGGAACGCCTTAAGGTGAAGCTAGCCTGCATGGAGGCTGTCGGCAGGGAGGGCTACAGTGTTGTGGCGGTGCAACGTGCCAGGACAGAGGTGTTGCTGGAAAAAGAAGGACGGAAAACGGGACGTGGAGAGCGGAGGGTGAAGAACGGAGAACGGCGAGAGAAGGTCGGCGAACGTCGTGAGATGGAAGAAGAACGGACGGCAGAGGATGGGTTGGTGACACTTCTGACGCGGTGGCGTCGCTCGAAGGCGGCAGAGATGGACAAGCCTGCTTTTATCGTCCTCACCCAGAAAGCCTTGATGGGGATAGCCACCCTGATGCCGCGCACCGAAAAGGAACTCCTCACTGTGCCCGGTATCGGTAAGGTCAAGGCTGGGATGTATGGTAAGGAGATTCTCGACATTGTGGCCAACTACCGCGAGTACAATGGGTTGAAATAGAGGACTGCGATGTCGGTACCCGCAGGCTGATAGTGGAATGATTACTGACTTATAAAACTTTTTTCTCTTCGGGGGCAATAATATTGTCCTGCGTGCGTTGTTTATATTATTTAAATGTAAAATATCGATATGAAGAGAATAATTGCAATCATGCTGGCCACGCTGGCGATGGTTTTTGCCGGAGCGCAGGCACAGGGGGCGCTGCGGGCGGTTTTCAGCTACAGCACTTTCTATTCGGCCGCCAGTGGGCAGCCCTATGTGGAGACATATCTCTCGTTCGATGCATGGACGATGCACTTTGTGGAGCAGGCGGGGGGGACCTATCGTGCTACTGCCGAGGTGGTGATTGTCGCACGGCAGGGCGATTCCATTTGTTTCGTCAAGAAGTACGACCTCAACAGTCCCACTGTGGGTACGTTGGAGGAGTTGGACTTCAGCTTTCTCGACATGCAACGTTTCTCGCTGAAGAATGGTGTGTATGACCTTGAGTTGACGCTGCGCGACAAAAACACCGACGACCCCGCTGCCACTGTCAGTGAGAAGCTGGTGCTCAACTACGACAATATTCATCCCACGCTGTCATCTATCCAGTTGATGTCGTCGGCCACGCCGACGACGACAGAGAACATCTTCTCCCGTGGCGGTTACGACATGGAACCCTACGTCAGCGACTTTGTGCCGGAGCAGGTGGATCGTCTGAACTTCTACTACGAGATATACAATATCAACCAGGAGTTGGGCAAGAAGCCCTTCCTGGTGGTGGCCTACGTGGAGCAGCAGGAGACCGGCAACCGTTTTGAGGCGCAGCGCAGTATGGCACGCAAATACAGCTCGGCCTATGTCCCCGTGTATGGCAGTCTTGATATTACGGAACTACCCTCGGGCAACTACAACCTCGTTGTCGAGCTTCGGAATAGCGACAATCAGTTGTTGCTTTACAAGAAACTGCCTTTCTTCCGTTCGAATCCCGGAGTGATGGGGGAGAAGCTGAGCGACTTTGCCGGCACCTTTGTCGGAGCTTATAACGACGAGGACCAGCTCAATGTCTACCTCGACGCCCTCTATCCCATTGCATCGGAATTTGAGAAGAAGGTTTCCCGCGATCTCATCAAACGTCCGGGTTTGGAGGAGAAGCAGGCATTCCTCTACCGATTCTGGCAGGAGCGCTACCCGATGAATCCCGAGGTGGAATGGCTTAAATACAAAGAGCGCATCGACTATGTGCAGGCGACCTTCACCTATATGCGAACCCCCGGTATCCATACGGATCGTGGGCGCGTGTATCTGCAGTATGGCCCGCCGGACTATGTGCGCGACGAGAAGAATTTTGTCTCGGTAAGAAGACTGGAGAAAACCCATTCGGGGACTCCCGTGCAGATGCGCCAGACGGGCGAGGATGCAAGCAATCAGTTTGAAACCGAGTCGCAGGGCCACGTCTATTACCTGCCCTACCAGATATGGCGCTACAACAAGTTGCCGATGGACGACAATACGCGTGTTTTCCTCTTCTGGGACGAGCATCGCAGCGGGAGCTACCGTTTGTTGAACAGCAATGCTCGTGGAGAGGTGCAGGATCCCGGTTGGGAACGTCGCCTCTGCCGCAACCAACTTGGCGACAACGTAGTGGGCGAAGTGGGCGAACAGTTCCAGCGCGGATACTAGGGAGTTAAGAGTTAGGAGTTAAGAGTTGTTTTTGATATCGGATATACTTTATCTGCTTGCCTACAAGCTTTTTGGCTACCGCACCAAGGTGGTGAGGAGCAACCTTGCTGCTTCCTTTCCAGAGAAGGATGAAGAGGAACGGCGAAGGATAGAGCGTCGATACTACCGCCACCTTTGCGACCTCCTCGTTGAGGGTGTCTACAATCTTTTTGCCTCACCGTGCAGCATTATGAAGCGCTACCATGTGACGAACCGCGAACTTGTCAACCGCTACTACGAGCAAGGACGTTCGGTAGTGCTCATGTCGGCCCATTACAACAATTGGGAGTATATGGTAACATCGCTCAACATGCAGCTGTTCCATCACGGCATAGGTATCGGCAAAGCCCTAAGCAACCGGTGGCTTGAACCGTGGGTGTTCCGTCGTCGCACCCGTTTCGGTACCGAAGTGGTGTATGCCGACACGGTGCGCCAGGTGGTGGACTTCTACGACAAGCATCGTGTACCTTGTGCCTTGATGATGCTCAGCGACCAGTGCCCCTCCGATGTCCACAAGAGCTACTGGACCACATTCTTCCATCAGGAGACCCCGTTTCTCTATGGTGCAGAGAATTTTGCCCGGCGCTATAATTACCCCGTAATCTATTACCGTGTCGACAAGGTGCGCCGCGGACGCTATACTGTTACCTTCCATCTCCTCTGCGACGACCCGCAGTCGGTACCACAATATACCATCGAGGAACGCTATATCAGGCTCCTGGAGTCCGATATAGCAGCCAAGCCTGAATATTGGCTATGGAGCCACCGCCGATGGAAACGTCAGCGTCCCGACACGATGCCCTTGCACCCGGCAACCACACTCTCCAATAACCCTGCATAGAAACTGGAAATACAATGATACATGTAGCCATAGTCATACTCAACTGGAACGGCCGTTCAATGCTCGAGCGCTTCATGCCTTCGGTGGTCAAGTATTCCCTGATGGACAGCGAATCGGAGGCTGGATGGCAGACCCCTAACAGCGAGCCGCTGGACATCAGTTCCGAGGTGGTCGTCGCCGACAATGGGTCGAGCGACGACTCCGTTGCGTTCCTTCACAGCCGCTACCCCGAGGTGCGTCTTGTGCAACTCGATAAGAACTATGGGTTCGCCGAGGGTTACAATCGTGCATTGGCACAGGTGGAAGCTGACTATTATGTATTGCTCAACAGCGATGTGGAATGCACGCCGCACTGGGTACAGCCGGTGGTGAGCATGATGGAGCGCGAGTCCGACGTGGCTATAGCCCAGCCGAAACTGCTGATGTACGACCGAAAGGACACCTTTGAGTATGCTGGCGGTGCCGGTGGTTTTATTGACCACTACGGCTACCCCTTCTGCCGGGGACGTCTGTTCTCCACCCTCGAACGCGACCATGGACAGTACGACGACGAGTGCAAGATTTTCTGGGCGTCGGGAGCCGCCATGTTTGTCCGTGCCAGTGTCTTCCACGAGCTCGGTGGCCTCGACGGCGACTTCTTTGCCCACATGGAAGAGATTGACTTCTGTTGGCGGGCTAAGAACAACGGATACGAAGTGCGCTATTGTCCCCGCTCGACGGTTTTTCATGTCGGTGGCGGCACGCTTCCCAAGAGTTCGCCTTTCAAGACACGTCTCAATTTCCGCAACAATCTCGCTATGCTTTACAAAAACCTGCCTGCGTCCCGTCAGCGCAAAGTGGTGCGTCGCCGTTTGGTGCTGGATTGGGTAGCGGCAGTGAAATTCCTGCTGCAGGGCAATTTGGGCGAGTTCAAGGCTGTCGGTCAGGCACACTGCGAGTTCCGTTCCATGAAATCCAGATTGGATGTCAAGCGCGAAGCCATTCAGCATCGCACGGTCAGTTGCGTCTATCGCCGTCTTGTCCTTTTCGACTATTATCTGCTGCGTCATACACTTTTCTCCTCCTTGGGTGCAAGATTTGTCAAGTGACATATAATAAAACCATAGCCCCGGACCATTGTCGGGGGCTATTGTTGTTTTTGTAGATGAGCCTTGTGGGGCTATTCCGATTTCTTTTCCTTGAGGTTGCGGTGCTCCTCGTTGAGGCCGTCGAGGATTTCCTGCGTGATGTCCATTCCGGGGTTGAGGTATAGGGTGGGGGAGTTCTCGAAGGTTTTGCGGAGGATGACGTCGAACTTCTGGTTCTGTGCGTTGTATTCGCGCACGAAGGCGAAGATGGCGTTGAGGAGTTTGGTGTTCTCCTCAATCTGGCGCTCCATGATTTTGGCAGTGAGTTCCTGCTCCAGGGTGGCCATCTTCTCCGAGCGTTGCTTCAGCTCTGCCTCCTTGGCTTCCTGTTGCGTGCGGGTCAGCTTGTCGCCATTCTTCAGGTAGTCTTGATAGTCTTTTTGGAATTTCTCAATCTGCTGGCGGCCGTATTGCTCCTGCTGGCTCTTGTAGGCGAGGAGTTCGGCTTCGAGTTCTTTGGCATATTCGTAGTTGGCCAGCAGCGTGTCGGTGTCGACGTAAGCAATGGTCAACCCACCCTCTTTCTGGAGGGGGGCGGCGGCTTCAGGGTTCACCTTGCTCTTGGGAGCCGAGGTGAAATGAAGGATGTAGATGCCGATAAGGCCAAGCAACAGCACGGCGTTGCAGGCCATAAGGATTTTGGTTGTCTTATTTTCCATGATGTTTTAATTTACTTTGATTTTTTCAATGGCGCGATTGACGCGACGGATGGTTTCTTCTTTGCCGAGCATCATCACCAGGGTGATCATGTCGGGTCCCACGGTGCGACCCACCACGGCGATGCGGAGCGAGTTCATCACCTTGCCGGTGTTCAGCCCATTGGCGGCGATGTAGTCGTCGAGCAAGGCCTTGTGGATGGCTTCGTATTCGAAGGGGACGCTGTTCAGGATATCGATGACCTTCTGCATGTGGATGTGCATGTCGGGCGTCCAACGTTTGGCCACGTCTTTCTCGTTGTACTCCGTGGGTGCCACGAAGAAGTAGCAGCAGGTCTCCCACAGCTCGCTGGGGAAGGTGATGCGTTCCTTCATCATGCCGGCCACCTTGACCACGTAGGCATGGTCGGCGGCGACACCATGTTCTTTCATTTGCGCTTCGAGGTACGAGGCCACTTCCTCGTCGCTCAGTTTCTGGAAATATTCATGGTTGAACCACTTGGCTTTGTCCAGGTTGAATTTGGCGCCGTTCTTGCTGATGTGTTCAATATTGAAGAGTTTGATGAGCTCGTCCATGGACATAATCTCTTGGTAAACGGGGTTGGCTCCGTTGTCGCCTTCCCGTTTGCCCGGGTTCCACCCCAGCAATGCCAGCATGTTGACCACAGCCTCGGGCAGATAGCCTTTTTCGCGGTAGCCGCTGCTGATTTCGCCACTCTTGGGGTCGTGCCATTCCAGTGGGAAGACGGGGAATCCCAATCGGTCGCCGTCGCGTTTGCTGAGTTTGCCGTTGCCCTCCGGCTTGAGCAACAGGGGCAGGTGGGCAAACTGCGGCGCTTCCCATCCGAAAGCTTTGTAGAGCATCACGTGCAGCGGTGCGCTCGGCAGCCATTCTTCGCCGCGGATGACGTGGGTGATCTCCATCGTGTGGTCGTCTACAATGTTGGCCAGGTGGTAGGTGGGCATGCCGTCGCTCTTGAACAGCACCTTGTCGTCCAGCAGACGGCTGTTCATCGTCACGTCGCCACGAATCAGGTCGTGCACCGTGATGTCGATGTTGTCGGGGAACTTGAAACGCACCACATAGGGCTCGCCGGCGTCGATACGGCGCTGTGCTTCCTCCATGCCGAGGCTGAGGCTGTTCTCCATCCCGCCGCGGGTGTTGCAGTCGTATTGGAAAGTCTTTTTCTGTGCCTCGTATTCTTTGCGCTTGGCCTCCAGGGCCTCGGGTTTGTCGAAGGCGTAGTAGGCCCAGCCGTCGGCAATGAGCTGGTCGGCATACTGGCGATACATGGGCTTGCGGTCGCTCTGACGATAGGGGCCATAGGGACCTCCGATGTGGACACCTTCGTCGAACTTGATACCCAGCCAGTCGAGGGCCTCGATGATGTATTGTTCGGCACCCGGGACAAAGCGGGTTTGGTCGGTATCCTCGATACGGAGTATCATCTTGCCGCCTTGCTGGCGGGCGAAGAGGTAGTTATAGAGGGCGGTACGCACACCGCCGATGTGGAGCGGCCCAGTGGGGGAGGGGGCAAATCTTACTCTTACCATTTACTTTCTATAAATTTATGAGGCTAAATGAAAAATGTTCTTGATAAATAGAAATACCCAATTATTCTTTCATGAAACTTCCGAGGCTGTAGCTGACGGAGAGCATGTAGGCTACGTTGTGGCCGTTGGGGATCTTGACGTCAACCTTGCTGCTGCCGCCGGCGGCGTTCTCGATGATGCGGAGGATGTCGTCGCCCTCCGAGGTGGCGAGGAAGCCGTGGTCGATGTAGATGGAGGCCGACAGGCGCTTGTATTCGTAACAGAATCCGAAGATGGCGCTGACGTCGAGACGGTTGACGTGGTTGAAGACCTTGCGGTCGTCGGGCGAGCCGTTGAAGTTGACGTCGTAGTTGGCCGTCGAGGAGGTGATGCCGGGGGTGATGCGGCGGTCACCATAGCTGCCGAAGAGACCGTAGCTTACCGACGGACCCAGGAATACTCCCACCACATGCCCCGAGGCGCGGATGGGCAGCTCGTAGTGCACGCAAGCCAGGATGGGCAGCTGGATGTAGTAGGAATGGTAGTAGCCCTCGCGGAACATCAGGCTGGCTCCGTTCTCCAGCACCTCCTGGAAATTGCCACCGCGACGTGTCAGGTTGAGTCCCGTCTGCAGGTAGAAGGTCTCGGCAAGCACACTCTCGCTCTGGGCGAAGGTGTAGTTGATGTAGCCGCCGATGGAGGCTCCCAGAATGGGCGATTTCGAGGCCAGGTCGTCGTCCATGGTGGCCAGGCCTACGCCGATTTTCACGCCATAGTCGCCAAACTGCGCATGTGCGCTTCCCATAAGTCCTATAAGTCCTATAAGTCCTATAAGTCCTATTTTCTTCATCTTATCTGTGTATTTAAAGTTTTCTTTCAATAAAGTCGGTCATCAGCTGATAGAGGTTCAGACGGGTGCGGCCCGTATTGTCGTAGATGCTGTGGTTCTTGTTGGGGTAGATGCGGAACTCGAACTGCTTGCCGGCATTCTCCAGCTTCTCTACCATTTCGGCGCTGTTCTGGAAGTGGACGTTGTCGTCGCCGGTGCCATGGATGAGCAGGTAGTTGCCCTTCAGCTGGTTGGCGAAGTTCAGGGGCGAGTTCTCGTCGTAGCCCTTGGCGTTGTCCTGCGGAAGGGCTAGGAAGCGCTCGGTGTAGATGTTGTCGTAGTAGCGCCAGTTCATCACCGGTGCCACCGCAATGGCAGCCTTGAAAACATCGTTGCCCTTGAGCAGCGAGAGGGTGGAGAGATAGCCGCCGAAGCTCCAGCCCCAGATGCCGATGCGGTCCTTGTCCACCCAGCTCTGCTGGCCCAGCCAGCGGGCAGCCTCGATGGCGTCCTCGCATTCCATGCGGCCCAAGTCGCGGTAGGTCTGCTTCTTGAACTGTGCTCCGCGTCCGCCCGTACCTCTGCCGTCGAAGCAGAAGACCACGTAGCCCTTCTCGGCCAGCATGTGGTACCAGTAGTAGTCGGAGTAGCCGTAGCTGTTCGAGACCTGCTGGTTGCCGGGACCACCATAGACGTAGATAAGCACCGGGTATTTCTTCGTCGCATCACTCTTGTCAAAGTCTTTCGGTGTGATGGTGTAGTAGTTCAACTCCGTGCCCTTGCCGGTCTTGAAACTTCCAAACTCCTTGTGCTGAGTGCCGTAGTCGAACATCTTGCCCTGCAGCTCGCTGTTGTTCTGCAACACTTTCACCAGCGTGCCGCGCGAGTTGTGCAGTGTATAGACCGGCGGCATGTTGGCATTGCTGTAGGTGCAGATGTAGTATTTGCAGCCGTTGCTGAAAGTGGCGTTGTAAGTGCCCTCGACAAACCCTTCCGAACGGTCGCCAAAGGAATACCTTTTGTTGCTGCCTTCATAAATGTCGTTCATCTGGGCGGGCTTATAATTGAGGCACTGCTTCTTGCTCCCGTCGAAGTTCACCATGAAGAGGCTTTTGTTGATGGCACCGTGTTCGCGGCTGGTGTAGTAGAGGCGCTGGTTCTTGACATCGATTCCGGGGACATCGCAAATCTCATAGTTGCCGCTGGTTACCTGCTTGACGAGCTTGCCGTCCATGTCGTAGAAGTAGATATGGCGGTAGCCATCCTTCTCGCTGGTGATGAGCATCTGCTCTTTGGCCTTCTTGCCTTTGCCCACGGTGATGAACTGCCATGTGTCGGGCACCTCGACGTAGGTGTCGCATTGTTCATCGTACATGATATAGATGCGGTTGTTCCCCTCTCTGACATCGTATGTAACGATTTGCATGTGGTTTTGCAAGCGGTTCATACTCATCACGGCCAGCACTTCCGAGTTGTTGGTCCACTGGAAACGAGGGATGTATTCCCACTCGTCAAACAACTTTGTGTCGAACAAGATAGAGGCATTGAAAAGGTTCTTCTGTTTTTCAATGTCATACACTTTCATCATCACCCTCGAGTTGTCTTCGCCGGCCTTGGGGTATTTGTAGCGGTAGTCCTCGGGATAGAGGGCGCCCCACATCTGCATATTATACTCCTTCACCTTGCTCTCGTCGAAGCGCATATAGGCAATCTTTTTCGAGTCGGGGCTCCACTCGAAGCCCTTGGTGATGGCGAACTCCTCCTCGTAAACCCAGTCGGTGGTGCCGTTGATGACTTCGTTCACCTTGCCGTCGGTGGTAATGGCATGCTCCTCGAGGGTGGCGAGGTCCATCCAGTAGAGGTTATTGTCGCGCACAAAGGCCACCTTCGTGCCGTCGGGACTCAGCGTTGTCAGGCGCTGCTTGCCGTTGTTGCTAATTTTGGTAAAGGTCTTTGCCTGAACGTCGTAGATGTAGTAGTCGCTCACGCCGCTGTGGCGGTACAGAGGCTCGAAGCCGCTGCTGAGGAGAATTTTCTGCTCGTCGGCGCTGAACTCATAACTCTCCATCGGGGGCAGGGGTTTGGCCTTCTTGCTCATCTGCGGAGTGTTGAAGAGGCACACGTCGGCGACCTTCTCACCCGTGGCGTAGCTGTATTTGGCGATGCCCGTGCGGCTCATGGTGCAGTAGTGCTCGCCGTCGGCCATCGAGCGGATGCCGTAGACGCCTTTGGCGCGGAAGGTTCCCTTCGTCCAGATGTCCTCCAACGAGATATTCTTGGTTTGCGCACTGGCAACGCCAGCACCTGCCAATAGTGCAAATGTCATAAAAACAAGTAGTTTCTTCATTTCAGACTTTCAGTTATTATAATATATCAAAAATGCAAATATACAAATATTTCTTTATCCCACCAAAAAAAGTTTCCCAGCTTCCACCCACCCGCCGGCGCACCATCCCCGAATGCAGTCGGAGTTGATACGGAGTTGGGTCGGAGTTGGGTCGGAGTTGATAGGTTGAAGGTATTGTTTTTTGTGTTAAATGATGTTAAGTTTCAGGGGCGATGTAGAAATACGGCAAAAATCGTGTTATAATATATATGACGCTCACGATGAACAATAATTTGGGCATTTCGACGTTATGAATTTAGCATTTGGGATATATGGAAATTATGAGTAACATACATCGCATCATCGGCTTTACCCTTTGGGCATGCTTTGCAATGGCTGGTGCCACCTCGGTGCAAGCGCAGGAGGTTGGCCGCCTGAAGGGTGTGGTGACTGATGCGAAGACCGCCGAACCGCTACCGTTTGTACAAGTGTCTTTCTATCAGGGCGACTCTTTGGTGCGCGGAAGCATGAGCGATTTCGATGGCGTCTTCGAATCGGGACCGATGTCCGTGGGCGAGTATGTGATGAAGGTGTCCACCGTCGGCTATTATGGTCAGGAAAAACGTGTCACCCTTCGCTCGTCGGGCATCTGGACGGAGGATGTGAGGCTGGAGGTAGACCCTTCCCATCAGAACGACTGCCCCGTCATCGAGATGGGCCACAAGCCGGAGATAATCATCCTCATCGAGGAGGGAAATCCGCCGCCCCCGCCTCCAATCCACGACATGGATGTGAACCGTTGCGGCTTTGGTCAGGACTCTTATCCCGACGGCCCGCTGCAGCAGGAGTATGAGAAGGAAGGTGTGCGGGTGATTGTTAGATGATAATCAGCATACTATGAATAAAGGTAAAGACATCTGCAAAGAGCTCAAAGCTGTCCGCAAGCGCATTGCGGAGGAGAACGGCATTCCTCTGGAGATTCCGGAGTGCACCTATCAGGGGCCCTGCAAAGGTACCTGCCCGCGCTGCGATAGCGAGGTGCGCTACCTGGAGAATGCCCTGGCCGACCGCTTGCGGAAGGGCAAGGTGGCGACGGTGGCGGGCATCGCGTTGGCGCTGGCGTCGCCGGCGGTGGCGACGGCCCAAAGTGCCGACAGCGTGCCGGTGCCGCCGTCGCACGAGCGGCAGACGGGCCTGTGCGAGGTGACGGGCGTGGTGGTCGACGGCAAGAGAGGCGAGCCGGTGCCCTTTGCACGGGTGATGCTCTTGAACGGCGGCGACACGGCCAAGGTGGCGGTGACGGACTTAGACGGACGCTACCGTTTCAATGTCCTCGCAGGACGCTATACAATGGTTATCAATTACGTCGGTTATAAGCAGTTCAGTCGCGAGGTGGAGGTCAAAGGTTTCAGCGCCGAGCAGTCCGAGGCAACGCTTGAGGCTGCGACGGCAGTGATGGACACGGCGCGGCTGGAGAATTCGTTTACGGGCCTTGTCTCGGTGGTGTTTGTGACGAAGGGCACGTTGCTGGACGAGAGGACGAAGGAACCACTGCCGTTTGTGAACGTCGTCGTCAAGCAGGACGGGCAGGCGGTGGCGCGCGCTTACACTGATTTCGACGGCAATTTCACGTTCGATTTGCCGGAAGGCGAGTATGATTTCGAGATAAGTACTGTCGGCTACGAAAGGAAGACCGTCCCCGTTAGTGTACCGGACGATACGCTGTTGAATGCCATTGAGTTGAAATGTACGGCCCAGCAGCTGGAGGGGGAGTTTGAAATAGACCCCGAGAAGGTGCCACTGATGGATATAGGGACCTCCGGCCTGACGCAGGGAAACGAGATTAACGGCGTGCAGGTACGTGTGCAATATTGAAATGAGAAATGAGAAAAGAGAATGGATATGAACCGAGGTAAAGACATCTGCAAGGAGCTCAAGGAACTCCGTCGCAAGATAGCGGAAGAAAACGACATCCCATTGGAAATCAAGGAATGCACCTACGAGGGTCCTTGTCGCGGCACCTGCCCGCGGTGCGAAAGCGAGGTGCGTTTTCTAGAGAACGAACTGGCGAAGCGTCTTCGCATGGGAAAGGTGGCAACTGTCACCGGACTGGCATTGACGCTGGGCGTCTCAGGGAATGCCGCTGCTCAAGCGGTGGATACCATACGGACACCCCATGTCGCGACAGAAGATGTAACGCGGAAACCGTTTAGTGTCAGGCTGACAGGTGTGATAAAAGATAGCCTGACAGGAGAGCCGTTGCCGTTTGTCAATGTTGTCATTAAGCAGGACGGCAAGATGGTGACGGGTGGCACGACCGACTTTGACGGCATTTTCACCATCGCGGTTCCTGCGGGTGTCCTCGACTTGGAAATATTGACCGTTGGTTATAATAAATACGTCCGGACAGGCGTCACCATACCCGAAGGGAAAAAACGTGTGGAAATGGATGATGTAATCCTTGCATGGAATGGTGCACAGTTGATGGAGGGGATTATTATCGAGGGCGCTTCAAGCCCTATCATCGAGATAGGTCCTGAAGGTGGTACGAACACCGAGATACAGGGCATACCGCTAAGAATACAATACTAATGGAGGCAGTTTCGTTCATAGGCATCGACCGGCACCGGCTGGGTGTCGACGGGGTGGGGGTGACCACCCTGGCGGCCTTCCATGGGTGTCCGCTGAGGTGCAAGTATTGTCTCAACCGCCGTTGCCTGGAGCCGCCAGAGGAGCTGCCTCGCTACACTCCGCAGCAGCTCTACGACCGTGTGGGAGTGGACAACCTCTATTTCATCGCCACGGGAGGCGGTGTCTGCTTCGGCGGCGGCGAGCCGTTGCTGCGGGTCGACTTCCTCGAGGAGTTCAAGGCTCTCTGCGGCCGGGGATGGAACCTCACGGCGGAGACCTCGCTGCAGGTGCCGCGCGAGAGCGTGGAGCGCGCCGTCGAGGTGGTGGGCGACTTCATCGTCGACATCAAGGAGAGCAACACCGAGATATACAAGAGCTATACCGGCGGCGATGCCGCCCTCTCGTGGGCCAACCTCGAATGGCTCATACAAAAGAAAGGGCCCGAACATGTGACTGTCCGGGTCCCCTTGATTCCTGATTTCAATACCGAGGCCGACTGCGACCTCACCGCCGCCCGCCTCAAGGCGATGGGCGCCACGCGCATCGACCGCTTCACCTATCGTGTGCAGCAGTCGTGATCGTGGCAGTGGCTGCTGGTGGTCTCCAGCTCCAGCGTGCTGTGGTGGATGCCGAGGTCGTCGAGCATGTCTTTGACACGGTCGGTGACCTCTTCGAGCATCGTGGCCTCGGGGATGACGATGTGGCAGGTCAGCGCCGTCTCCGTCGTCGAGATGGCCCAGATGTGCATGTGGTGTACGTTGAGCACTCCGTCGAGGGCCTGGATGCGGTTCTGTATGTCGTCCACATCGTAGCCTTCAGGCACGGCATCCGTGCTCATGCGCAGGCTCTCGGAGAGGAGGTCCCACGTGGAAATGAGGATGACCACGGCGATGATGATGCCGATGATGGGGTCGATGATGTACCAACCGGTGTAGTGGATGACCACGCCGGAGACCACCACTCCCACGCTCACCAGCGTGTCGGCCAGCATGTGGAGGAAGGCCCCGCGGGTGTTGATGTCGTGCTGCTGCTGGCGGCTGAGGGCCCAGGCGGTGACGCCGTTGATGACGATGCCCACGGCAGCCGTCCAGATGATGAGCGTGCCGTTGACTTCGGCGGGATGGAAGAATTTCTCCACGCTCTCCACCATGATGGCGCCTACGGCGACAAGGAGGATGATGGCGTTGAGGAGCGAGATGAGCACCGAGGCTTTGCGGCGGCCGTAGGTGAAGCGCTTGGTGGCGTGACTCGAGGCCAGCTTCAGCGCTATCATGGCCAGCAGGAGCGAGAAGACATCGGAGAGGTTGTGCCCTGCGTCGGAGAGCAGGCCGAGGGAGTTGCCCACGAAGCCCGCAACAGCCTCGACGATGACGAAGGCCAGGTTCAGCGCTACCGCCACTATATAGATAGTAGACAATTTCTCTATCGCATGCGCGTGGTGGTGATTGTGGAAACCATGGTGGTCGTGGTGCTCATGGTCGTGATGATGCTCATGGTGACCATGCTCGTGTTCATGGTCGTGGTCGTGATGATGGTGTTCGTGTTCCATATTTCAATAGTTTTTTTGTTCGTTTTTCAGTTTGCAAAATTACGAACTTTTTCCGACATGGGAGCGTCACCATTGCTGGTGAGTGTGTTTTATTTCTCACCGTTTGAAGTTTAATGTTTAAAGTGCTGGTTTTTAGTGCGAAAACCTTAAACCTTAAACCCTAAACCCTAAACCTTAAACCTTGCACACATCCGGTGGAAGCAATGGAAATGGCGCCGAAGTGGCTTTAGGAGGGTATTTTCCGTGGGTTAAAAAATGTTAAAAAGGATACCCCTTGTAGAGTTTCGGGAAAAAAGCGGTTATAATAGTATATGGGGGTGATGTTTCTTATAGGGGAGGGGTGAATCAACAATAAAAATGTAATAATGACGTTAATACAAATAAACACGATGAAAATGAAGAACAAATCCTTTGCTGTACGCTGTTACATGGTGGCGGCTTTGATGGTGGCGGCTGTGGGTACCGCACAGGCCCAAAATGAGCACTCGACACTCAAGAAGGCCGAGAAGCTGGTGGCCCAGCGGCAGTATGCGTCGGCCTTCGCTATGCTGGAGGAACTCGACTCCACGAACGACCGACCCGCCGTGCTGGCCGTGAAGGCTGACATCGTACTGCACTATTTTGCGCAGAGCATGAACCACATGATTTTCTCGCTGGTGGACTTGAAAAAAGGAGAGAGTCTCGACTCCGTGCGTGCCAACTTTGAGCAGGGGGCAGTATTCCCCTTCAACGTGGACAGCCTCTCGCGCCGTCTGCTGGCCACCCATCCCGGCGACCAGTCGCTGCTGGCCACCCATGCCGCCTACCATCAGGCGTTGCTCGACGACTATGGCGACGAGTTATGGATATTCAACCTCTCGCCCTCCTGCAAGGCTCTGTTGCAACAGGCCACGCAAAGCGCCGATGCCTGCTCGCAGCTGGGGTATCTTTATACTTCAGATGAGTCTGCGATTGACAGCGCTGCCTACTATTTCCGTCGAGCCGTCGAGCTACAGGACACCCTCTGGGGCGCGCACTATAATCTGGGGGTGATGGAGCACCAGTTGGGACACAACGACGAGGCGCTGGCCCACATGGAACGTGCCTGGAAAGGCTATCGTGTGCCGCGCTTGAAGGGCGATGCTGCCCGCGTGATGGCCATCATCTACGACCAGTCGCTGAACAACGCCTCCAAGGCCGAACGCTACTATCGCCAGGCCGTTGCCGACGACAGTACCGATGTCACCAGCTGGGGGTTCCTGCTGGATTTCCTCCTTCGACAGCCGTCCGCGCAGGGCGACCTGCTCCCCGTGTTGCGGTCCGCATGGCGTGCGGCTATGCAAAGCGGCAACACGTTTGAGGAAACGCGCTACATTATTGGCCAATGCGTGAAGAACGATAGAAGCAACCTCGCCATATCGTTTCTGGAGGCGCGTTGCAACGAGACAAAGGAGGACCGTGAACTCGGTGTCTGCCACCTCTACCTTTTTCAGCTCATGGAGGCCGGCGGCGAAGACATCGCACACCTGCGGAAGGCTATCGAATGCTTCGAGCGCGAGGGAGCTCCGGAGAATTTCCTCAACTCGTTGCGCGAGATAATAAAAGAAGCTGAGAAGTAAATGTTTAGAGTGATTGTTATGCGAACAAGTTCCTATAGGGTTATCATGGTGGTCTTGCTGATGTGGACCTTCGGCGGCAGCCTCGCAGCGGCGCAATGCATGGAGAACATCGGGCACCGCTATCCCACCACCTTCACAATGCACGGCGACACGCTTGTGCTGGGCATCACCTTCGGCGAGGAGGGTATGAAAATAGATTACACCTGCCAGCGGCAGCAGGACGGCAGCCTTGTGGTGAACGGCACGGTGGCCTACGCCAAGACTGGCGAGACATTGCCCTACGTAACGGTGAGCAGCCTTTTTGAGTTATATGACGAGAAAACTTTCGTGCCAAGGGAGGAGTTGGCGGTGACCGACAGCCTCGGGCACTTCTCCTTCCGCCGTCCAGCGCTGAGCCAGCGTATGCTGGCCTTCTGGTGCGCCGGCTATAGGCCCGAGCTCTTCGAGGAGCATTGGGACACCATCGCCGTCAGCGAGCACGAATACCTCATGCAACGCGACGTCAGCCAGCGCTTCGACACCACCGCCGTCAGCCCCGAGGAGCGCGACCGCTTGACGAAAGAATACTACGAGGTGTTCCATTCATGTCCCGGGTGCGACGAGTATGCCTGGCTGGAGAGCGAGGGACTGCGTTGCCGCATCGGGCGTTTCCTGCCCTCGGGTACGTTGGGGGTGCACATGCTGTGGCCCATCGACGACCGCCGGAGCTTCTACTTCAACGGCATGCTCTACACGAAATTCGATGCCGACCGCCTCTTCGCCCTCTCGCCCGAAGGTGTCTTCGCCTCGCAGTCGCCCTCGCCAGGCGATTTCCGCGACCACCTGCACATCTCCCTCATCGACGGATTTGAGGTCTCCGGATTCCACGACCTCGCCCTCGACAGCACACAGGGCTTCCTTGTAGGTATGCGATGGGCCGAGGGAGGATGGCTCTACTTCCGTACCACGCGAGGTGGATGCTATAAGGTGCATGTCGACATGCCCCCGCAGACCAACTGCAGGATGGAGGACGTGGAGGTCAGCGAGACCGAATACCTTGCCGCCAAGGCCGATTTCGCAAAATACAATCATGCCCGCATTCAGCATGCCCCCTCGGCGAGCGACAGCGCCGCGGTGCTCCGCTACAAGAAAAAGAGCAATATCATGTGGTGGGACCCCCTGGGTGCAGATTCGCAGGATGTGGAGTACTTTCACCTTGAGGGCACGGACATCGACATCGTCGAGGTTGCCATTGGCGACTACTGCTGCACCTTTATGTCCGGCGACACCACGGAGATGCAGACCTGCCTGATGGCACTTTCGCACGAAGGCGTCTTCGCTGGCTGTTGGGTGGAAGTGGCAGAAGATAGCCCTGGTTATATCTATCTCTACCCGTTAAGCGCCGACCGCCGAAGTGTGAGACAGCGCTTTGTCTACCAAACGACCCCCGCGTGGTTCCCCTACGGCGAGCTTTTCTGGTCTCGCGACGGTTGGCTCTACGTAGAAGGCCGAGCCGGAACCCACGACCGTGTGGTCTACCACAAACTCCGACTGAGGAAATAAAAAAGCGCCCCAAACGGGGGCGCTTTTATTGTTTCCTTGGTTTTACCTTTCGGTCGCGGCTGTCACGACCGAACGACGCTGTTAGTTGTTGCGGTCACGACCGAAGAGGCTGCCAATCCACTGCCTATTGAGGCGGGCGATGTTCTGACGCTTGATCTGCTTGGGACATTCGGCCTCGCAGGCATAGGTGTTGGTGCAGGAACCAAAGCCGAGCTCGTCCATCTTGCACACCATCTTTTTCACGCGGTCCTGCGCTTCGGGCTTGCCTTGGGGCAGGAGGGCGAGATGGCTCACCTTGGCGCCGACGAAGAGCATGGCGCTGGCGTTCTTGCAGGCCGCCACACAGGCACCGCAACCGATGCAGGCGGCGGCATCCATGGCCTGGTCGGCCTTGTGCTTCGGGACGAGGATGTTGTTGGCGTCGGGCACGCCGCCGGTGGTGGCGCTGATGTAGCCGCCGGCTTGGATGATTTTGTCGAAGGCTGTGCGGTCCACCACGAGGTCGCGGATGATGGGGAACGCTTTGGCTCGCCAGGGTTCTACCCATATCTCGTCGCCGTCGTTGAAGTGGCGCATATGGAGCTGGCAGGTGGTCACACCGTCGTCGTTGCCGTGGGGACGGCCGTTGATGTAGAGGCCGCACATGCCGCAGATACCCTCGCGGCAGTCGTTGTCGAAGCACACGGGGTGGGAGATATGGTCGTTGACCAGTTTCTCGTTGAGCTGGTCGAGCATCTCCAGGAACGAGCAGTCGGCCGAGATGTTGTCAATCTCATAGGTCTCGAAATGACCTTTGGCGCGGGCGTTTTCCTGACGCCAGATATGTAGTGTGAATTTCATCTTTTTGAATGTGTTATTGTGTTATTGCGTTATTGCGTTAGTGTTTTGTCGCGTCAGCCACTTACACATTAACACATTAACGCATTAACACATTATTTATAATTCCTTTTAACAATCTGTATATGCTCGTAGTTGAGCTCTTCCTTATGCATCACTTCGGGCTTGTCGTGGCCTTGGTATTCCCAAGCGGCGACGAACATGAAGTTCTCGTCGTCGCGGAGGGTCTCGCCGTCCTCTGTCTGGTGCTCGATGCGGAAGTGTCCGCCGCAGCTCTCCTCGCGTTGGGTGGCGTCGTCTACGATGAGGCGTGCCAGCTCGAAGTAGTCGGCCAAGCGGTAGGCTTTCTCCAGCTCGGGGTTCATCTCGGCGGCCTTGCCGGGAATGAAGACATGCTGGTAGAAGTCGGCCTCCAGTTCGGCAATCTTCTCCTTGGCAGTGGCCAGGCTCTCCTTGCTGCGGGCCATACCGCAGTATTCCCACATCACGCGGCCGAGAGCCTTGTGGTAATGATCTACGGAGTGCTGCTCGGAATTTCCGGGATTTCCAGCGATGGTCATCAGGCCATCGAGGCGCTCACGCACGGCATGCTCGGCTTCATCGAACTCGGGGCCTTCGGCCTTGATTTTGCCCACATAGATTTGGTCGGCTAGGTAGTTCTGCAGCGTGTAGGGCAGCACGAAGTAGCCGTCGGCCAAACCCTGCATGAGGGCGGAGGCTCCGAGGCGGTTGGCTCCGTGGTCGCTGAAGTTGGCTTCGCCGGCGGCGAAGAGGCCCGGGATGGTGGTCTGCAGTTCGTAATCGACCCACAGGCCGCCCATGGTGTAGTGGATGGCGGGGTAGATCATCATCGGCACCTTGTAGGGGTCGGCGTCGACAATCTTATAGTACATCTGGAAGAGGTTGCCGTATTTCTGCTCCACCACGTCGCGTCCGAGGCGTTTGATGGCATCGGCGAAGTCGAGGTATACGGCCAGGCCCGTGGGACCCACGCCGTAGCCGGCATCGCAGCGCTCCTTGGCGGCGCGGCTGGCCACGTCGCGCGGCACCAGGTTGCCGAAGGCGGGGTAGCGGCGCTCCAGGTAGTAGTCGCGGTCCTCTTCGGGGATGTCCAGCGGACCTTTCTCACCACGACGGATGGCTTCGGCGTCCTCTTTCTTCTTGGGCACCCAGATGCGGCCGTCGTTGCGCAGGCTCTCGCTCATCAGCGTGAGCTTGCTCTGGTAGTCGCCGTGCACGGGGATGCAGGTGGGGTGGATCTGCACATAGCAGGGGTTGGCGAAGGCGGCACCGCGACGGTGGCACACCCAGGCGGCGCTGCCGTTGCTGTTCATGGCGTTGGTGCTCAGGTAGTACACGTTGCCGTAACCACCGCTGGCCACCACGACGGCATGGGCGGCATAGCGCTCCAGCTCGCCGGTGACGAGGTTGCGGGCGATGATGCCGCGTGCGCGGGGCTTGCCCTCCTTGTCGGGCACCACCACGAGGTCCATCATCTCGTGGCGCTCGTGCAGCACCACGGTGCCGCGGGCAATCTCGCGGCTCAGGGCGCCATAGGCTCCCAGCAGCAGCTGCTGACCCGTCTGGCCGCGGGCGTAGAAGGTTCGGCTCACCTGCGCTCCGCCGAACGAGCGGTTGTCCAGCAATCCGCTATAGTCACGGGCAAAGGGCACGCCCTGCGCCACACATTGGTCAATGATGTTGCCGCTCACTTCGGCCAGACGGTAGACGTTGGCCTCGCGGGCGCGGTAGTCGCCACCCTTGATGGTGTCCTTGAACAGGCGCTCCACGCTGTCGCCGTCATTTTGATAGTTCTTGGCGGCGTTGATGCCGCCCTGGGCGGCGATGGAGTGGGCGCGGCGCGGCGAGTCCTGGATGCAGAAGATGTCCACGTGGAAACCTAATGCGCCGAGCGAGGCGGCGGCCGAGGCACCGGCCAGGCCGGTACCCACCACGATGATGTCTAGCTTGCGCTTGTTGGCTGGGTTCACCAGCTTCTGGCTGGCTTTGTAATTGGTCCATTTCTGACTGAGCGGACCTTCGGGTATCTTGGAGTCTAAGTTCATTGCGTTAATGCGTTAATGTGTTAATGCGTAAGTGGTTTACAATCCTAAATAGACCAGTATCGGCACCACGGCGAAGCCCAGGCAGATGATCCAGGTGTAGATGCTGCCGAGGACCTCGATGGCGGTGTTGTACTTGTAGTTGTTCAATCCCAGCGTCTGGAAGGCCGAGGGGAAGGCATGGCGCAGGTGCATGAAGAGCACCACGAAGGCCGCGAGGTAGAGCAGCACCATGATGCCGTTATGGAAGAGCTCGCGGGCCTCGTAGTAGAAGTCAGGCTCCACGCCGCACCTCGGGGCCTTCTCCTTCAGCATCTGGCGGTCCTCATAGCTGATGTGGCGAATCCACTTGTGGTCGGCGCTGAAGTGGTTCTCGCTGATGGCTTTGTCGACAAACTCGGCCACGGGCACGGAGTTCTTGAGACTCTGCATGTTGGCCTCCATCTCGGCCACCTGCTCGGGGGCGAGCTGGTCGGCATACATGGCCAGCTGGTTCTCCACGGCGGAGGCCACGTCGGCAATCTCCATGCCGTTCTGGCGGGAGTATTGCATGATGGTGACGACCTCCTCGGTCTGCAGTTTCTCCATCTCGACCATGTATTCGCCCTTCACCACTCCCACCTTGACGAACCAGAACTGGCAGAAGTGCATCACCAGGAAGGCGAAGATGAGTGCGCCCGTCCAGGCCATGAGCTTGGAGGTGGTGTGGGTTTTGGAGCGCTGGGGCTGGTGGTAGCGCACGGGGCGCGCCAGACGGTTGGTGACCACGAGCCAGAGCGTCAGCAGGATGTGCAGGGCGACAACGCCCAGCAGCACAATCTCGAAAACCTTCACCACCCAGTTGGTGCCCATGAAGTGGCAGAAGGCAGAATACCAGGCGCCGTCGTCATGGCGCAGGATGAAGAGGTTGGCAGTCATGTGGAACAGCAGGAACAGCAGCAGGAATGCGCCCACCAGCGCCACTAATAGTTTTTTTGTGATAGAGTGAATCTTGGGTAATTCCATATTTTATAATATTATGTGATACTTTTATTTGTTTTTCAAAAATGCAAATATACGAAAAAAAAACGAGAAAACAGTCGTCATCGTTGTTTTTTTTGTATATTTGCTTTGCCTATGCCGACGAAAAGATTCTACATATCGCTGACGCTCTTGCTGTTGCCCCTCTTCATGGTGGGTCAGAATCTCGATTACAGGATCCTGAAGGACCTCCAGCAACGGCGCACCGATGGCTGGAATGTGGCCATGCGGTGGGTGTCCAACAGCGTCTATCTCACCCCGGCGGTACCCCTAGGGATGGCCGTCGGCGGATGGGCGGCCGACAGCAAGGACTTGCGCGTCGACGCCGCCACTGTCGCCAGCGCCTGGGGCGCCTCCATCGGCGTCACCATGGGGTTGAAATATCTTGTCAATCGCCAGCGCCCCTACCAGCGCTACGAGGGCGACCTCCTTCCCGTCACCACCGAACTCGACCCCTCCTTCCCCTCGGGGCACACCACGATGGCCTTCGCTACAGCCACCTCCCTCAGCCTCCTCTATCCGCGATGGTACATCGTGGCACCCGCCTTCCTTTGGGCGTCGGCGGTGGGCTTCTCGCGCCTTTATCTCGGCGTGCACTTTCCCTCCGACGTGCTCACCGGAGCCCTCATCGGGGCCGCTGTCGCCGCCATTGCCTACGGCATCGCCAACCGCTTGCGCGAGGAGAACCCCGCCATCCCCAACGATGTTGTGCTGATCCCCCTCAGCTTCTCTTTCTGATGGCTCCCTTCCAGATAACCCGGACACTCCAGCCCCCCCCTCCCGGAAAATCCTACAACTCCGGAAAATCCGTTTTCTCCGTAAAATCTAGGGAAATGAAAAATAATAAATGTAAAAATGCAACGGGAGTCGTGTGGGAATAGGGGAGGCGGCGAAAAAAATGTTAAAAGTGTGAGCCAAAATCGCCTCGTTGCACTCTTTATATAAAACGGAAGGAGAAGGCATATACTATTTCTTCTTTTTTGCCGTTATATTAATGGTATATAAATCAATGGGAAGCGCAGGCAAGGTTTTGAGCACGATTCGCAATCTGCTGTTGGCAGCGATGCTGTTTCCGGTGGCGATGGTCCACGGGCAGTGCGACACACGTCTGCCCTACACGACCGACCTGCTGACGGGTTTCCAACCCCCATCCGATCATCCGACAGGGTTCGAGTACCCTTGGACGGAAGGGATGTACAGCAACAACTGCTGGGCGGGATACCTCGACTTTGGTGGTGACCCACCTTATGCTTACCCATTAGACGCCAACTCGGCCAGGGGACGTTTTGGCTTCAACATTTATGTCGATGGTCAAGCATGGCCTAATTATGCCGAGATGGCAGTGAAGGATTCGACCCATCACGGCGTGGCAATGCTCATCGCCCCTGTGTTTGTCACCGCACCTGCCGCTATCCAGGTGCACGGGCGGTTGGAGAGGTATTTCAATCCCTCCGCCCCTTACCCGGAGGGGAGTGAAGAGGAGCGCTACTGGGGCTGTTTGGAGATGGGATGGGTGACGGATATGGCGCATCCGGAGGAATCTTTTCTTCATACGGGTACGTTTGCCATACGCTCGTTCCCTCTTGGAGATAACTCTTTGTATCATTTATGTATACCCTTGCATGGCAATCCCCCGGCCGGAAGCCATTTCGCGCTACGTATGCGCAGCAAGGCGCAGGGACCGGCACATAACATGGTTTCGACTAACAGTTTTTACTATGAATTCGAGATTTGGCAGATTACGATGGATACTGCAGCGTGCCAGCCGCCTGCATCGACCGACACTGTCTACATCACCGACAGCATCTGCCAGTACAGCGCCTATGAGAGGAACGGCATCTCCCTTTCGGCCAGCGAAACGGCCGACACCGGCACGCGCACCTTCGTGCTTCATGACTATGTATTTTATTCTTCCGATTCCTGCCTGTATCATGTGAAGGTGTTGACACTGAGTATTCTGCCATCGGCTATCACGGTTGTCAGCGATAGTATCTTCCCAGGCGAGGCTTACGCCTTCGGGGGGAAGGAGCTGACGTTGGCGGGTAGTTATGTGAACGACCTGGGGCCGAACGCGTATGGCTGTCCCATCAAAGATTCGCTGGTGCTCACCATCAGGCGGTTGCCGCCAATGGATTGCGGTGCCGACATCGGGGAGGAGCAGACGGAGTGGTATATCTCGCAGCCTGCCACGGTGCACCTGTGGGCCGAGCAGGAGGAGGGGAGCTACCGCTGGAGCCCATCGGAGGTTTTCGGGGACGACAGTTCGCGCGACGTTTCGTTTGTGCTGCCTCCCGACAGCCAGCAGTGGGTGGGGCTGACGGTGGAGAGGATGGACACGGTGAACCATATCTACCGCGGCGCGGAGCTTGACAGCATGGCTTATCGAATGGATTTCCAGGTACCAGTGGAGCCGCAGACACACTATCGTCTGGAGCTGGCGATCGGCGACGGGGCGGATGTGCAGGTGCAGGTGTATGAGCAAGGGTATTTGCTGTTCGACGGCATCGCGCCGTCGGGACGGGTAGAGGTGGAATTTTTTACCTACCAGCATTGGGAGCGGACACTCTCCGTCGTCGCACCCTGGACGATGCATATGAGGGAGGCCTTTTTGCGGCGCTACTGTCGTGCGACGGATTCGGTACTCATTGTCTCCCACAGTATCAGACCCGTGATCGCTGCCGAGAGTGAGGTTGTCTGCGAGGGTGACACGTTGGAGCTGACGGCGGAGTCGACGGACTACTATGTGTGGGCCTCGCAGCCAACAGATTCTGCGCTGGATGCCCAGCAGGGGCAGCGGAAGGTGGAGGTGAGCCCAACGGTGACGACGACTTATTACTTGCTGGGACCCAGTGGCGGGGTGGCGGACAGCATGAGGGTGGAGGTGGAGCGCTTCCCGAGGCTTCGCGTCGTTGCCGACCGTGAGACGGTGGATTTCGACAATCCTGTGCTGACGCTCGAGGAGCGCTCGGAAGAGGCGTCGCATGTGTGGTGGAGCTTCTCCGACGGCGGCGAAGTCCAGGGGAGCAAGGTGCGCTGGTTCTTCGGCGATATGGCGGCCGACAGTTTGTGGGTGAGTGTGGAGGGCTGCTCGGAAGCGGGTTGTTGTTCCGACACCATGCTGGTGTTCCCCATATCCAAAGTGTCGGTGTGGTTCCCCAATGTCTTCACCCCCGACGAGACATCGAACAACCGCTTCTCAATGGTCACCAACCAGGAGGTGGAGGCCTACGAGATGACGATCTACAGCCGCGAGGGGTTGCTGGTGGCCCGCTGCAGCGATGCCGCCGTCGGGTGGGACGGACGCGACACGCGCGGCGCAGCATGCCCGCAGGGCGCCTACGCCTATATATGCGAATACCGCCTGGCGGGAGGTTCCGCCAAGCGGTATTTGGGAACGGTGCTGCTGTTGCGCTAACCGTAAAGTTATTTTTATTTCTTCGGGGCGCCGCCGCCGAAGTCATCGTATGCGATGCTTTCGGGTTGGACGCCGAGGGAGTCGAGCATCTTGACGACGGCGCTGCTCATGGGGCCGGGGCCGCACATGTAGTACTCGATGTCCTCGGGGGCGGGATGGTCCTTGAGGTAGGTGTCGAGCATGACGTTGTGCACGAAGCCGGGAGTGTACTTCACTCCGGCGGCATCGGCAGCGGGGTCGGGCCGGTCGAGGGCCAGGTGGAAGTGGAAGTTGGGGTGCGTCTTCTCGAGCTCCAGGAAGTCCTGCAGGTAGAACACCTCGTTGAGGGCGCGTGCGCCGTAGAAATAGTGCATGGGGCGGTGGGTACAGTTGAGGGTGCGGGTGAGGTGCATGATCTGTGCGCGGAGGGGAGCCATACCGGCGCCGCCGCCCACCCAGATCATCTCGTTGCCCTTGGGGTTGTCGCTCCATGTGCCGTCGACGGTTCCGCGGACGCTGAACTCGCCGTAGGGGCCGCTCATGATGACCTTGTCGCCGGGCTTCAGCGAGAAGATATAGCTCGAGGCGATGCCGGGATTGACGTTCTGGAACCCACTGCGGTCGGCCGTCAAGGGCGGTGTGGCGATACGCACGGTGAGCATGAAGACATCGCCTTCGGCGGGGTAGTTGGCCATCGAGTAGGCGCGGACGGTGGGCTCGGTGTTGACGCAGACGAGGTCGAACATCTTGGCCTTCTCCCAGGCGGGCAGGTATTCGTCGCCGATGAGCGAGCGGTCGAAGTCGCTGTACTTGATGCGGAAGGTGGGTATCTTGATCTGTGCGTAGCTGCCGGGCACGAAGTCCATGTGCTCGCCGGCGGGCAGCTGCACCTTGAACTCCTTGATGAAGGTGGCCACGTTCTTGTTGCTCACCACGGTGCACTCGTATTCCTTGATGCTGAGGATGCTCTCGGGGAGTTTTATACCCAGGTCTTCCTTCACCTTCACCTGGCATCCGAGTCTCCAGCCTTCCTGCTGCTGCTTGCGCGAGAAGAAGCCTTTCTCGGTGGGGAGGATGCTGCCGCCGCCCTTGACAACGCGGCACTTGCATTGGCCGCAGCTTCCTTTTCCGCCGCAGGCGGAGGGCAGGTGGATGCCCTGCTCGCCGAGGGTGCTGATAAGGGTGCCGCCGGTGGGGACGGTCAGTTCTTTGTCGTCGTTGATGGTAATCTTCACGTTGCCCTGCGGAATGAGCTTGGCGCGCAGCATGAGCAGCGCCGCCACCAAAAGCAGGATGACGACGAGGATGAGTATGATTGAGATGATAAGCGTTTGTGTCATTGTCTTCGGTATTACGTTATATCGTTATCACGTTCATTCGAGAGACTATAGTTTGAAGCCCATAAAACTCATGAAAGCCAGTCCCATGAGGCCGGTGATGATGAAGGTGATGCCCACGCCGCGAAGGGCAGGGGGGATGTGGCTGTAGCGCAGTTTTTCCCTTATGGCGGCGATGGCCACAATGGCCAGGAACCAACCAATGCCGCTGCCCAAAGCAAATACCGTAGCCTCGCCGATGTTGGCGTAGCCGCGCTCCTGCATGAATAGCGAGCCCGACATGACGGCGCAGTTCACGGCGATGAGCGGCAGGAAGATGCCCAGCGAGTTGTAGAGCGCAGGGCTGAACTTCTCCACCACCATCTCTACCATCTGCACGATGGCCGCGATGACGGCGATGAACATGATGAGGCTCAGGAAGCTGAGGTCCACCTCGGCCAGCGAGGGCGATATCCACGCCAGCGCGCCGGGAGCAAGGAAGAATTTGTTGAGCAGGTAGTTGATGGGCACGGTGATAAGCAGCACGAAGGTGACCGCAATACCGAGGCCCGCCGAGGTCTTCACAGTCTTGCTCACGGCAAGGTAGGAGCACATGCCGAGGAAGAAGGCGAAGATCATATTGTCGACAAATATCGACTTGATGAATATGTTAATGTAGTCCATGTTGCGAATGCGTTAATGTGTTAATGCGTAAATGCGTTAGTCTTATTGCTCGCAAAGGTCTTTGTTCTTACTGCGGTGCCACCAGATGATGAGGCCCACCAGGATGAGGGCCATGGGCGGCATGATCATCAGGCCGTTGTTCTCGTAGCCTATCTCGTAGAGGCCGAGCTTCTCCATCACGGGGTAGCCCCAGAGGGTGCCGCTGCCGAAGAGCTCGCGGACGAAACCGAGGACGATGAGGATGACGCTGTAGCCAAGTCCGTTGCCGATGCCGTCGAGCAGGGAGGGCAGGGGTTTCTGCACCATAGCGAAGGCTTCGAGGCGTCCCATGACGATGCAGTTGGTGATGATGAGGCCTACGAAGACGGAGAGCTGCTTGCTGACGTCGTAGACGTAGGCTTTCAGCACCTGGTCAACCAGCACCACGAGGGTGGAGACGACGACGAGCTGCACGATGATGCGGATACGCGGCGGGATGGTGTTGCGGAGCAGCGAGATGATGACATTGGCAAGGGCAACGACAACAATCACCGAGATGGCCATCACTACGGCGGGCTTGAGCTGCGCCGTCACCGCCAGGCAGGAGCATACGCCCAGCACCTGTACCAGGATGGGGTTGTTCTTGCTGAAGGGGAGTTTGATAAGGTCAAAGTTCTTCATTCGGTAGCCTCCATTTCTTCAGCCGGAGTCTCCAGCGTTTCTGGGGTTTCCGGTTTGGTTAACAAATTACTGTAGTCGTCGTAGGCTTTGGCCAGCATGGCGGTGACGCCGTTGCTGGTCATAGTGCCGCCGCTGATGGCGTCAACCTCGTAGGGGTTGCTCTTGTCGGCGTTCTTCTTCAGGTGGATGGCTTCTGTGTCCATCTTCTTGCCAATGAAGCGCTGTGCGAACTTGTCGGAGGCAATCTCGCCGCCGAGGCCCGGGGTCTCGCCCTTGTGGTCGAAGACGGCACCTACGACGGTGCTCTCGTTGTCAAGTGCCAGGTAGCCCCAGATGGGTCCCCAAAGGCCGGTGCCCTTCAGGGGCAGGATGATGCCGCCGTCGAAGGTGTAGTAGTTGTCGGCCTCGGTGATGTGCTGGGCATAGAGTTCGTCGGCGTTGTCGCGGGTGGCGTCGATGCCGATGGTCTTCAGGATCATCTGCTTGGTTTCGGCACGCTGGTTCTTTTCCTGTGCGGGCTTGAGGCTGACGGCAACAACCGTCAGTATCAGCGCCGCCACCACGACCAGCACGGCAGAGTAGATGAAGATATAGCTGTTGCTGAACGATTTAGCCATTGTTCACCTCCTTTCTGGTTGCTCTAGAAGCTCTAGCTTTGATATTCCTGGCCACCACGCAATGGTCAATCAGCGGGGCCATGCAGTTCATGAAGAGGATGCTGAGCATCATGCCCTCGGGGTAGGCGGGGTTGCAGACGCGCAGCAGCACGGCGAAGGCGCCGATGAGCAGGCCGTAGATCCACTTGCCGGCGTTTGTCTGCGCGGCGGTGACGGGGTCGGTGGCCATGAAGACGGCGCCGAAGGCGAAGCCGCCCATCAGGAAGTGGTAGTAGAACGGCAGCTGCATATAGTCGTTATATCCGATGGCGTTGAAGAGCAGGCCCATCAGGCCGCCGCCGAGGAAGACACTCAGTATGATACGCCAGGAGGCGATGCCGGTGAAGAGCAGCAGCATGGCGCCCAGCGCGATGGCGATGACGGAGGTCTCGCAGGTGGAGCCGGGGATGGTGCCGATGAGCATGTCGAGGGCCGAAGCCGAAGGGTGAGCGCCAGCGGCCAGCTCGCCCATGGGGGTGGCGCCGGCAATGGCGTCGCTGCCCCAGAGGTCGGCGGCAATCCACACCTTGTCGCCACTCATGTGGGTGGGGTAGGCGAAGAAGAGGAAGGCGCGCGCCACAAGGGCGGGGTTGAGGAAGTTCATGCCGCTGCCGCCGAAGACCTCCTTGCCGATGATGACGGCAAAGGCCACAGCCAGCGCCACCTGCCACAACGGCGTGGTGACGGGCACAATCATCGGTATCAGCAGGCCTGTGGCCAGGTAACCCTCGTTCACCTCATGTCCGCGGTATTGCGCAAAGGCGAATTCGATGAAAAGTCCAACCACATAGCTCACCACAATCAGGGGCAGCATGCGGAGGAATCCGAACCACCACATGTAGAGCCAATGCCAGTCGGCACCGGTGCTCATGGCCGTCTGGTAGCCGATGTTCCACATGCCGAAAAGCAGGGCGGGGACAAGGGCGATGACCACCATGATGATGCTTCGCTTCATGTCGACGGCATCGCGGATGTGGCTGCCCTTCCGGGTGACGGCCTTGGGGGTGAAGGCAAAGGTGTGGAAGGCCTCGTAGGTGCTTCCCAGCCAGCTCCATTTGCCTTTGGGTTCAATCTTCTCGAACCAGTCGGATAACCATTTGAAGTTCATATCGCCTCCTTTCTGAGGACCTCGAGGGCCTCGCGGATAATGGTTTGTATTTCAGTCTTGGAGGGGTCGATGAACTCGCAGAGGGCGAAGTCTTCGGGCTCCACCTCGTAGATGCCCAGCTGCTCCTGCAGCTCCACATCGCCCACGATACAGGCCTTGATGAGCTGCAGGGGGTAGATGTCGAAGGGGAAGACACGCTCGAAACTGCCGGTGAAGAGGAAGGGGCGCACCGATCCGTGGAGGTTGGTGTTGAAGGAATAGGTGGGCTTGACGGGCATCAGGGACTCCAAGGCCTTGAAGGGGGCCATCAGGCCGCTGAGGAAGGTCTTGCTGAAGCTGAATTTGTTCAATCCCGGCATAATCCATCCCATGAACTCGTATTGGTCGCCCTCCTCGATGAAGGTGAGCTGGTGGTCGTACATGCCGAGGAATCCGTCGGCCTCTATGGCGCTGCCGCTGAGGACGCTGCCGGAGATGATGCGGGTGGCGTGGGAAGTGCTGTGAGGGGCTATCTCGGGGTAGTTGGGCGACATCAGTTGCACTTCGGCAATGCGTCTGATGCTGGTGCCGCAGAGCACACGGTAGTACTTGGAACACTTGGCGGCGGGACCACCTACGGCAATGACGCGCTCGGGACGGTATTCGCCAGTGAGGCACCAGCGGCCAATGTTGGCCACATCCTGTGCGTTTACGGTCCATACGTATTCTCCTTTGTTCAGCGGGCTGATGGCGGCAATCTGCGTGCCCACGTTTCCGGCAGGGTGGGGTCCTTGGGCATGCACGGTGTGCACCTCGGCCCATTGGCCAAGGGCCGCGATACCGGCCTCGAACTCATGCTCTCTGCCTTTCAGGACAAAGGCAATGTCCGGTGCCAAAGGGTTGGTGTCGCGCATGCTCACAAAGATGCCCTTGGGCTTGTGGTCGGGGTCGGCGATGGCGCCGAAGGGACGCTCCTTGATCATCCACCATACGGGGGCTTCGGGAGTCAAGCCGGGATTCTCTGTCTTTGCGGATTTGACAGCGCTGTCGGCTTCTACCACCACTTCCATCAGTTTGCGTTTCTCGCCGCGGACAATGGCCGATACCTTGCCGCTGACGGGCGAGGGGAGGGTGAGCCTCGGGTCGCGCTTGTCTTCCACAAGTGGCTGTCCGGCAAACACTTCGTCGCCTTCGCCCACAAGTAGGCGCGGGGTGAAACCCACCACATCGGGCGGCTTCACGGCGAAGCGTTCCTCGCTCCTCATGTCAACGACAAACCTCTCGGCGTCGCCGCCGAGAGGAATGTCGAGTCCTTTCTTTATTGTTATTGTATGATTCATAAGGTTATCATAACTTCAATTCCACGGGTTGCAGCATGTTCTCCGGCTTCAGGATTTCGTCCAGCTGCTCTTTGGTGAGGAGCTTGTGCTCCAGCACCAGTTCGTAGACACCGCGGCCGGTTTCGGAGGCTTCCTTGGCAATCTTCGTACTCTGCTTGTAACCGATGATGGGGTTGAGCATGGTGACGATGCCGATGGAGTGCTCCACAAGCTGGCGGCAGCGCTCCTCGTTGGCGCGAATGCCGTCGATGCAGAGGGTGCGGAGGGTGTCGAAACCGTTCTCCAGCAGATGGATGCTCTCAAAGAGGGTGTAGGCAATGACGGGCTCCATGACGTTGAGCTCCAGCTGGCCGTTGTCGCTGGCGAGGCTGATGGTCATGTCGTTGCCGATAACGCGATAGCACACCTGGTTCATCACCTCGGGGATAACGGGGTTCACCTTGCCGGGCATGATGCTCGAACCGGGCTGGCGCTCAGGCAGGTGGATCTCGTTCAGGCCGCAGCGGGGACCGCTGGAGAGAAGGCGCAGGTCGTTGCAGATCTTGTTGGTCTTTATGGCCAAACGCTTCATGGCGGCGCTGTAGGCGAGCATGCAGGTGGTGGCGCTGGTGGCTTCAATGAGGTTGTCGGCAAGGGTGATGTTCCAGCCGGTAATCTTGCGTAGGGCTTGGATGCAAGCCTCGCTGTAGCCGGGCTTCGAGCAGATACCGGTACCGATGGCGGTGGCACCCATATTGACGATGAGGAATTCGTCGGCGGTGGTGCGCAGGTTCTTGTATTCGCCACGCAGCGAGTCGGCAAAGGCGCCGAAGGTCTGTCCCAGGGTCATGGGCACAGCGTCCTGCAGCTGGGTGCGACCCATCTTGATGACGTGGGCGAATTCCTGACTCTTCTTGTCGAGGGCCTCGATGAGCTGCTCCATGTGGGGCATGAAGGCGAGGTGCTCCAGGGCAAGGGCCATGTGGATGGCGCAGGGATAGGCGTCGTTGGTGCTCTGGCTGGCATTGACCACATCGTTGGGCGAGCAGTACTCGTACTGGCCACGCTGGTAGCCCATGTGCTCCAAGGCCAGGTTGGCAATGACTTCGTTGGCAGCCATGTTGGTGCTCGTACCGGCACCACCCTGGATCATGTCGATGGGGAACTGGTCGTGATGCTTGCCGGCAATCAGCTGGTCGCAAGCCCATATAACGGCTTCGCCCTGCTTCTCGGTGATCATGCCAACCTGCATGTTGGCAATGGCGGCAGCCTTCTTGGTCATGGCCATGCCGATGATGAATTTGGGATAGGAAGAGAGGAGGTGGCCGCTGATGTGGAAGTTCTCCATTGCGCGGGTCGTCTGTACACCATATAATGCATCTTCAGGAACCTGCTTGGCACCCAGAAGGTCGCTTTCCGTACGGAAATTTTCTTTTTTAGTCATATTGTTTAGTATTTTATTTGTTTATTTTTCAATATTTTAATCCACTCTGCACCCTCACCTTTCCGACAACAAAAGTACGAAAAAAATATAATGTGGCAAATTTTTTCGTAACTTTTTTATCGAAATAATTACAAGTGGTTGATATTTGCATTGTTATATACGAAAATTTTTTTTCAACAATCTCTTTCCCATCATGTTTTTCCCCTCTTTTCTCCATCCCCTCCTTCCCCCCGACGAGAAGAGGGGTGGGGGAGGGCATTCCGCTCCTTGGTGTTGAAGCCGGGGTGCGCCCGGAATAACCCCTTTCGGGGCATCGCGGAAATATTTTTTTTGGCGCTATGCAATAAATGTCTGGGATGGGCGTTATAAAATATGTTTTATTAATATAAACATATAGAACTACCGAATGAATACCTATCGACCGCTGAACCGTTTTGCCATCTTTTGTGTGCTGATGCTTGTGGTGTTGTCCGCTGTGGGACAGACCAATGTGACGATACGGGGCAGGGTGGCGGACGGCGCCGGGAAGCATGTGAGGCTCGGTGGCTACAGCGACATGCTGACCCAAAAGGAGGTGGCGCTGGACAGCGCGGTGGCCGGCAACGACGGCTCTTTCCAATTGCATTGCTACGCTAACTATCCGCGTCTGGTGTTCGTCGAGATTGAATGCTACAGCCAGTCGTTCTACATCGAGCCCGGAAAGGTCTACGAGGTGGTGGTGCCCGAATTCGACTGGGACCTCAACGAGAAGAAGAACATCTACCTCGATCCCGTGGCCCTGCCGCTCCTCTTCCAGAATATCGACAGCACGGATCTGAACCTCCGTATCATGCGCTACGAGGCAACGGTGGACAGCTTCCTGTCGGCCAACCGCGAACGGGTGGACTTCCGCTTCCGCCCCGACCGCCGTGTTTTCAAAGAGCTTAAGGCATTGGTGAAGAAGCGTTTCGCCATCAACGACGAGATGGTTTTCTTCTTCGACCGCTATGTGCAGTACTCCCTACTCGAGATGGCGTTGGCCATGAGGATGGAGAGCCGCACCAAGCTGGCGGCCAACTATGTCGAACCCATACGCTACTACGACGAGAGCTACATGCGCTTCTTCATCGAGCTGTTCTCCCATGTCATCAGTGGCGGCACCAAGAAGGTGGCGCAGTGGAAGATGGCCGAATGGGTGAAGCGGGGCGACGCCGCAGGTTGGCTCGACACCCTGGGTCTCGACCCCCTGCTCCAGAACGAGCAGGTGCGCGAGCTGGCAGCACTCGTGGCGCTGAAGGAGATGTTCTACGACAAGGCCTACGACCGCCAAGGGGTGAGGCTCACAACCGAGCATCTGCGCGACGCCTCCAAGTTCGACGACCACCGCGTGCTGGCCGAACGCCTCCTCGAGAGTTTCGACAGGCACGAGAATGCCCGCGAGCCCAAAGGGTTCTCGCTGCCCGATGTCGAGCGGAAGATGAGGAGCCTCGACGAGTGGAAGGGCAAATGGGTCTACCTCAGTTTTGTGCGTGTCGGCGACCCCCATTCCATCAAGGAACTGGAGACAATGGCCCACTTCCGCGACACGGTCTACAAGTCCTGGCCCGATGTGGTGTTCGTCACCGTCGCCTGCGACCGCGAATTCCAGAAGATGTACCACCTGCTGAAAAACAGCAAGAAAGGGGCACGCTACAATTGGACCTGGCTCCACTTCGACGGCGACTACCGCCTGCTCGAGCGCTTCGGGGTGACAAGCTACCCCACCTTCGTACTCCTCAACCCCGAAGGAAAACAAGTCTACGACTACACCCCCGCCCCCGCCAGCGGCATCCTGCTGCGCGGCCCCTGGGTGAAGGAGGAGGACAAGCGCGACTGGGGAACCTATAAGTTTTGAATAACACATAGAAGATAGAAATATGAAGAAGTTTTTTGTAGTGGCAATGATGGGTCTGATGGTCCTTTCGGCCGGCAGCGCTTTCGCACAGCGTACCACCGACGACAGCCGTCAGCGCGAACTCTACCGCCAGGCGATGGACCTCTACGGCAAGCAGAAGTACGCCGCCGCCCAGCAGATTTTCGACGAGATCGCTCTCGGCACCAAGGACCGTGCCGACCTCACAACGGCCGACGCCTGCTATTTCGCCGGCGTATGCTCCGAGAAGCTGGACAACAACGACGCCAGCTACCGCCTCGAGGAATTCCTGCGGCTCTACCCCCAGAGCTCGCGTTGCAACATGGCACGCTTCTACCTGGGCAATTTCTGGTACACCCGCGGGTCCTACGACGTGGCGCTGATCTACTATAAGCAGGTCGACCCCCAGGAGGTGGAGTACAACCACCGCAGCGAGTACAACTTCAAGATGGGCTACTGCTATTTCCACAACGGCGACACCAAGAAGGCCTCGGGCTATTTCGCCCAGCAGGTCGGCGGACAGTCGAAGTACCGCAATTCCAGCCTCTACTACTACGCCCACATCCAGTACATGAACGGGCAGTACGAGCTGGCGCTGAAGAATTTCAAGGAGCTCGAGCAGGACCGCAAGTTCGCCAAGATAGCACCCTCCTACATCGCCCGCATCTACTACTACCTGGGTCGCGAGGACGAACTCCTCGAGATGGCTCCCCGTCTGCTCAACGACAGGGACGCCTTCCGCAAGAACGAGGTGCACCAGATGGTGGGGGAGATCTATTTCAATCGCGGCGAGTATCAGAAAGCCCTCGAGCAGTACAAGGCCGTCGACGAGGCCGCCAAGCGCGAGCAGACCCAGAGCTGCACGCCCCAGGACAACGACTACCAGATTGGCTACTGCTACTACCAGACCGGCGACTACCGCAAGGCCGCCGAATACCTGCAGCGCAAGACCGCCTGCAACGACAGCGTGGCTCAGAACGCCCTCTACGTCCTCGGCGACTGCTACCTCAAGACCGGCCGCAAGAAAGAGGCCCGCAGCGTCTTCCAGCAGGCGGCCAAGATGGACTTCAGCGCCCACATCAAGGAGGACGCCCTCTTCAACTACGCCAAGCTCAGCTGCGAACTCAACCAGAACGCCTACAACGAGAGCATCCGCTCCTTCGAGAACTACCTCAAGCAGTATCCCCATACCAAGCACAAGACCGAGGTGCAGGAGATCCTGACCGAGCTCTACTGCTCCACCAACAACTACAAGGACGCCATCCGCCTCCTCGAGCAGATACCCCAGCGCAACGCTGCCCTCGAGCAGGCCTACCAGCGCGCGGTGCTCAATCACGGCATCGAGCTCTGCAACAGCGGCAAGACCGAGGAGGGTGTCGAGTTGTACGCAAAGGCGGTGAAGATCAACGCCGTGCCCCGCATCACGGCCGACGCCAACTACCTCCTCGGCGAAGAGCAGTACCGCGCCGGCCAGTACGAGCAGGCCGAGAAGAGCATGAACAAGCTCCTGCTCTCCTCCTACAGCAAGACCTCGCCCTACGCCAACGACGCCCGCTACACCTACGGCTACCTCCTCATGCGCAAGAAACGCTATGCCGACGCCTACGAGACCTTCTCCGAGCTCGATTCCCGCATGGCCTCCTCCTCCGCCACCGCCGGAGTCTCCGCCAAGCAGAAGCTCATGCGTCACGATGTATGGAACCGCATGGGCGACTGCCTCTATGTGCAGAGCCGCTTCGCCGACGCCATAAAGCAGTACAACAAGGTCATCGACGCCAAAGGCAAGGATGCCGACTACGCCACCTACCAGAAAGCCCTCGCCTATGGCGCCCTCGGCAAGAACAGCGACAAGCTGACCTACCTCAACTACATCTTCGAGAAGTTCGACAACTCGCCCCTCAAGTCAAAGGCCATGCTCGAGATCGCCAACACCTACATGATGTGCGACAACAACGAGATGGCTATGACCTACTACAACAATTTCGAGAAGCAGTATCCCAAGAGTGTCTACGTCAAGAACGCCCTGCTCAACGAGGGCCTCATCTACTACAACACCGACCGCTACGACCAGGCCCTCGCCGTCTTCGACCGCCTGCTGACGCAGTATCCCGGCACCGACGAGTCCTTCGACGCCCTCGGGACGGTGAAGAATATCTACATCGCCCAGAACCGCGTGGCGGAGTATTTCCCCTACGTCGAGCGCACCACCAAGCTCAAGATCTCCACCATGGAGCAGGACAGCACCATCTTCCTCGCCGTCGAGGAGCGCTATCAGGAAGGGCAGTATGCGGTGGCCGCCACCGGATTGGAGGACTACCTCAGCCGCTTCCCCAACGGCCTCTTCACCCTCAAGGCCCACTATCTGCTGGCCGACAGCTACAACCGCCAGGAGCTCTATGCCAAAGCCCTCCCGCACTATAAGTATGTGGCGCAGGCCTCCACCAACCAGTACACCGAGCGGGCCCTCTCCGCAGGCGCCAATATCGCCTTCAGCCTCGGCCAGTATGCCGATGCCGCCGACCTCTACCAGCGGCTGACCACCTACGCCGAAAGCGACCAGAGTCTCCTCCAGGGCGAGATGGGCAGCCTCCGCTGCGCCGTCAAGCGCGGCCTCTACGCACAGGTGATCGAGGCCGGCCAGCGCGTGCGCAATGAGGAGAAGGCTACGGCCGAAATGAAGGACGAGGCCACACTGGCCATGGGCCGCATCTGCTTCGACTACCGCCAGCTCGACTCCGCCTTCACCTACTACGCCGCCCTCGCCCCCTCGCCCAACGGCGAATACAATGGCGAAGCTCGCTGCCGCCAGGCCGAGATCCTCATGCTGCGCCAGCAGTACGACCCTGCCGAGAAAATCATCGAGCGCATCGTCTCCGACGCCACCAGCGACTACTGGCTCGCCTACTCCTTCATCCTCTGGGCCGATATCTACTACGCCCGAGGCAACAACCTCCAGGCCAAACAGACCCTCCAGAGCATCATCGACAACTATGACGGCGAGGACCTCGTGGCCGTCGCCCGCGAGAAATACGACGCCATCGTCGCCGCCGAGCAACCCAAAGCTCCCGCCGACCAGGACGAAATCATTATCGAACTCTAAACTTGGATGCAATATGAAGAAAACATTGAAATATTTACTGTGCGCAAGCCTCTTTTTCAATTTTCAAATTTCATTTATCAATTCGGTTAGCGCCCAGCAGGACGACGCCTACAACGAGAGCGTCCTCGTCAAGGGCTCCTTCCGCCCCGTCATCGAGCAGGCCGAGAAGCAGCATTTCCCCGCCGTCATCACCGACACCATGGAGCGCATCGACCACTCCTTCCAGTACTCCATCTCCCCCTCGCGCCTCAAGGCCCTCTATGAGCCTGCACGCATCAAGGCCGCTCGCATCATCGGCGAACCCGCCACCAAGCTCTACAACAACTACTTCCGCGTCGGCATGGGCAACTACTGGTCTCCCCTGGCCGACCTCTACTGGAGCTCCACACGCGACACCAGGAAGACCTACGGTGTCCGCATCAACCACCGCTCCTCGTGGGGCACCCTGCCCGACTACGGCAAGAACCACTTCGGCCTCACCGGCGTCACCCTCTTCGGCAAGTACATCGTCGGCGACCAGCTCCAGCTCTCCTCCGACCTCAACTACGAGCACGACCACAATCTCTACTACGGCTTCACCGACAACACGCTCCAAACCGCCCTCGGCCTCTCGCGCGACGACATCAGCGTCCGCGACTATTCCGCCTCCTACAATATGGCCTCCCTCAACTTCGGCCTCCGCAATATGGAACTCGACGTCAACAAGCTCGGCTATGCCGCCGACCTCCACCTGAGCGACCTCTGGACCGTCTGGGGCGCCAACGAGCTGAACCTCAACCTCAGCGGCGACATCCACTACGGCTTCCCCCTGCTCTCCAACTACAAAGGGGTGGCCTACCTCCACGCCGAATGGGAACACTACAGGAACGCCACTCCCGGCAACGGCCTCGACGGCTTCCTCGGTATCGCCGCCGGCGCTCTCCGCCCCGAATACACCGACCACACCAATATCGTCCGACTCAACCCCTATGTCGACTTCCTTTTCCGGGGGCTCAACATCCATGCCGGCCTCCTCTACGCATGGGACGGCTATAGCGCCGCCGGCACCGACCACCACCACTTCTTCTACCCCGATGTCACCGTCAGCAAGAAGCTGATGAACGACAACCTCATCCTCAGCCTCGCCGCCACCGGCGGCATCGAGGCCAATAGCCTCAACCGCCTCCGTATGGTGAACCCTTATGTCAACCCCGATTTCGAGCCCGGTGTCGTCACCTCCCACTACGATTTCATCGGCCACGCCCGTTGGACCATCAGCCGCAAGCTCGAGGCCAACGCCGAGGTGAGCTACTCCCTCCGCGAGGGCGACCTCACCTTCACCCTCAACCCCCTCTACAACCTCAACAATGTCTATAGCGTTGTCTACAACGACCTCAACCGCCTCACCGTCGGCGCCGACATCGCCTTCGTCAACGACGAGATGATCACCCTCCGCGCAGGCGGCCACTACTATCATTACCATATTACTGATTTAGGTGCTGTTGCATCGGTATGGAGCCGCTACTACCGTCCCGACTGGGACCTCCTCCTCTCGGCCGACGTCAACTACAACGACCGCTGGCTCTTCCACCTCGAAGGCCAACTCCTCAGCAAGATGGAGGCCGACGGCGGCGAGGAGCTCCCCATGCGCTACGGCATCAACGCCGAAGTCGAGTACCGCCACAACCGCGCCCTCTCCTTCTTCCTCAAGATGGACAACCTCGCCTTCCAGCGCTACTACTACTGGGCCAACTACCCCTCCCAAAAAGGCCTCTTCATCCTCGGCCTCACCTACACCATCCCCCACAAATAACTAATCACAAATCACTATTCACTATTCACTCAGATGACCTACCAACAAACCCTAGACTTCCTGTTCTCGCAGCTGCCCATGTACCATCGCGTCGGCGCGGCTGCCTATAAGGCCGACATCCAGCCCACCATTGACATGATGGCCGCCCTCGGCCACCCCGAGAGTAAGTTCAAGAGCGTCCATGTCGCCGGCACCAACGGCAAGGGCTCCGTCTCCCATTTCCTCGCCTCCATCCTCCAGGAGGCCGGCTACAAGGTGGGCCTCTACACCTCGCCCCACCTCGTCGACTTCCGCGAGAGGATACGCATCAATGGCGAGATGATACCGCAAAACGAGGTCGTCGACTTCGTCGAGCATCACCGCGACCTCTTCTCCCGGCTCCACCTCTCCTTCTTCGAGATGACCGTAGGACTCGCCTTCGACTATTTCGCCAAGGAAAAGGTCGACATCGCCGTCGTCGAGGTCGGCATGGGCGGCCGGCTCGACAGCACCAATGTCATCACCCCCCTGCTGTCGGTTATCACCAATATCGGCCTCGACCACACCCAGTTCCTCGGCGACACCCTCGAAAAGATCGCCGTCGAGAAGGCCGGCATCATCAAGCCCGCCGTCCCCGTGGTGATAGGGGAGACCCAACCCGAAACCCAACCTGTCTTCCTCCGCATCGCCGCCGAGCGCAATGCCCCCATCTCCTTCGCCGACCAGCATTTCC
Organism: uncultured Bacteroidota bacterium; assembly: GCA_902775135.1. Taxonomy (GTDB): domain Bacteria; phylum Bacteroidota; class Bacteroidia; order Bacteroidales; family P3; genus Colimorpha. Next base: position 156,023 of record CACYKY010000002.1, read on the forward strand.
GCGTCGACCGCATCGAGGACTACACCTCCGAACTCACCGGCGAATACCAGAAGAAAAACATCGCCACCGTCCTCCAGGCCGTCCATGTGCTCACCGAAACCTCGCCGTTCGCCATTCCCCCTGCGGCATTGTCGCGCGGCCTCGCCCGCGTCGTCACCAACACCCATCTCCACGGCCGCTGGCAGAAGATAGGCGACGCCCCCCTCACCATCTGCGAGACCGCCCACAACGCCCCCGGCATCGACTCCATGCTCGGCAAACTCGCCACTATGGACTTCCGTGCCCTCCATGTCGTCTACGGCTGTGTCAACGACAAGGACTACCGCAAGATCCTCTCCCACCTCCACACCGAGTTCGCCAAACTGGGAAAACCCTTCTCCTGGCGCTTCTCTCAGCCCTCCGTGCCCCGCGGCCTCCCCGTCGCCGACCTCCAGGCCGCCGCCCGCGACCTCGCCATCCAGGGCCCCGCCTTCCCCAACGTCAAGGACACCATCGCCGACGCCCGGCAAAAAGCCGCCCCCGACGACCTAGTCCTCGTCACCGGCAGCATCTTCCTCATCGCCGACGCCCTCTCATAAACAACGTACAATATACAAAAATGCCCTGAAAGGGCAACCTAACCCAGCACAGGGGCTCCCCTGTGAAACCGTCGTACCCGTTTTAAATAAAAAAAATCATCGCAAGCGAAGCAAGCGATACCTTGTAAAAAATTTACGAGATTTACAAGATTTCGCAAGCGAAGCGAGCAGGAGACCTAAGACCGCGCCAGCCCCCAACTATTAACTATTATCTATTCTGCCTGGCTCCGCAGGAGACACGGCCTGCGACGTTAGCCGGGGTATGAGCAGAGGGCTGGAGCAAACTATTAACTATTCAGTATCCATACTTCTCCCCCCAATGCTCGTGCAGCGAGCGCCGGGTCTCGTTCTCGCGGGGCGTGTTGCAGGGGTCGTAGAAGCGGCTGCCCTCCAGGCCCGCGGGCAGGTATTCCTGCTGCGTGAAGTTGCCCTCGTAGTCGTGGGCGTATTTGTATCCGTCGTGATAGCCCATCTCCTTCATCAGCTTCGTGGGAGCGTTCCTTATGTGCAGCGGCACCGGCAGGTCGCCCCAGCGCCGCACCGCCTGCTCCGCGTTGGCCAGCGCCATATAGGTGGCGTTGCTCTTCACCGAGCAGGCCAGGTAGCAGGCACATTGCGACAGGTTGATCCGGCATTCCGGATAGCCTATCTTGCTCACCGCCTCGAAGGTGGCGTTGGCCAGCAGCAGCGCGTTGGGATTGGCGTTGCCTATGTCCTCGCTGGCGAAGATCAGCATCCGTCGCGCGATGAACAGCGGGTCCTCGCCGCCGGCAATCATTCGCGCCAGCCAGTACACGGCCCCGTTGGGGTCGCTGCCACGCATGCTCTTGATGAAGGCCGAGATGATGTCGTAGTGCATCTCGCCCCCTTTGTCGTAGTAGGCCAGATTCTGCTGGATGACGGTCGTCACCGACTCGTTGTCGAGCACTATCGCGCTGCCCTGCGGCTCCTGCTTACTCTGCCCGTTCAGCATGCTCTGTATGTGGGGTGCCTTGCGGTTCACCACTAGCTCTATGGCGTTCAGCAGCTTGCGGGCGTCGCCGCCGCTGATGCGCATCAGCGCGTCGGCCTCCTTCACCTCCACCGTCACCCCCTGTCCCGCGTACCAGCGCACGGCGCTGTCTATCAGCTGCCGCATGTCTGCCTCGCCGAATTCCTTCAGCACGTATACCTGACAGCGGCTCAGCAATGCCGAGATCACCTCGAAGCTGGGGTTCTCGGTCGTCGCGCCTATCAGCGTGATGGTGCCGCGTTCCACAGCCCCCAGCAGCGAGTCCTGCTGCGCCTTGTTGAAGCGGTGTATCTCGTCTATGAACAGGATGGCACCCTCCTCCTCCTGTGCGGCGTTGATCACCTCGCGCACCTCCTTCACACCGCTGCTGATGGCACTCAGCGTGTGGAACGGACGCTGCAGCGTCCGCGAGATAATCATCGCCAGCGTCGTCTTCCCGATGCCCGGAGGGCCCCAGAAGATCATACTCGGAATCTGTCCGCTCTCTATCAATGTGCGAAGAACAGCACCCGGTCCTATCAGGTGCTGTTGTCCTATGTATTCATCCAGGCTCTTCGGCCTCAATATCTCCGCCAGCGGTGTCATTATAAAATCTAACTTCTATAACTTCTTTAACTTCTATCTGCCTGCTCCGCAGGCCTGCGACCAAAGTGGAGCTTCAATTTTCACCTTTCAATTTTCAATTTCAAACAATCAACATCGCATCCCCGTAGGTCGAGAAGCGGTATTTCTCCTTGATGGCCGTCTGGTAGGTCTCCATTAGCAGCTCCGGACCTGCGAAGGCGCTCACCATGATAAACTGGCTGCTCATCGGGTGGTGGAAGTTGGTCACCATCATGTCGGCTATCGTGAAGTCGTATGGCGGGAAGATGAACTTGTTCGTCCATCCGTCGAAGGCGCATATCTTGCCCGGAATGGTCACCGCGCTCTCCAGCGCGCGCATCGTCGTCGTGCCCACGCAGCACACATGCTTCCCCTTCTCCTTGGCGTCGTGCACCGCCTGGCACACGTCGTCGCCCAGGTGCATCTCCTCGGCGTCCATGCGGTGTTTCGACAGGTCCTCCACCTCTATGGGCTTGAACTCGCCTACGCCGGCGTGCAGCGTCAGCTCCTTCCACACCACGTCCTTGATCTCCATCCTTTTCAGCAGCTCGCGACTGAAATGCAGGCCTGCTATCGGCGCCGCCACGCTGCCTTCCGCCTTCGCGTAGATCGTCTGGTAGTTCTCGGCGTCGCTCTTCTCTATCTCCCTCAGCCTCCTCAGCTCGTCGGGCAGCGGCGTGCGGCCCATGCCGCGCACCAGCGCTATGAACTCCTCGTGGCTCCCGTCGAAGAGGAACCTGATCGTCCTCCCGCGACTCGTGGTGTTGTCCACCACCTCGGCCACCAGGGCGTCGTTGTTGCCGAAATAGAGCTTGTTGCCTATGCGGATCTTGCGCGCGGGGTCCACGATGACGTCCCACAGGCGCATCTCTTCGTTCAGCTCCCTCAGCAGGAACACCTGTATCCGCGCTCCCGTCTTCTCCTTCTCGCCCTCCAGCAGGGCAGGGAAGACCCTCGTGTTGTTCGCCACCACCACGTCGCCTTCATCCACATACTCGATGAAATCCTTGAAAATCCTGTGCTCCACCTCGCCGGTGTCGCGGTGCAGCACCAGCATGCGTGCCTCGTCGCGGTTCCGTGGCGGCTTCTCGGCAATCAAATCCTTCGGCAGGTTGAACCTGAACTGTGATAGTTTCATAATCTATAATGTGTTTTTTTTTATTCCTTTTTTCTCCATTTCCCCAGGACCCTCAAAGCCTTTGGAGCTTCTAAGCCCTAAGTAAAACATTTCGTATAACGAAAAAAAAAACCAATTGGTATACATCCCCGAAAATTTTTTTTCCACCCCCTCGCCCCCAGCCGCTTGCGACCGTGCCCAAGGCACACTCGCCCCCCCTTCTTAGAGATGAGATTTTAGCAATTAGAAATCAAGTACCCCATTTTAAATACGAAAAAAATCAATCCATCGCAAGCGAAGCAAGCGATACCTTGAAAAATTTCTGTGATTTCCGTGCTTTCTGTGTGACCCACCTCAGTCAGTGAGAGTATAAGAAAGACCTGCGTAGCAAACTATTATCTATTATCTATAAACTATTAACTAATCTCCCCCTTCTGCCCTGAAAGGGCAATATAACCCAGCACAGGGGCTCGCCCCTGTGTAACCGGATCACCCATATCATATCCCGCCCCTGTAAGGGGCACATAACAAAATGTCCGGTCGCGAATGCAGCAAAAACAAGGGCATCCACGCGTGGCTGCCCTTCATCATCACATAAAAAAAACACAGGGACGTCAGCGGGCGTCCCTATGTTTTAAACATTACCTCACCAGGGTTAACTTCTTCGTGGTGACTCCTCTCGAAGTGCTGATGGTAAGATAGTATACACCTGCGGGGTGTCCTTCCAGGTTGATGATGGTCACCTGGTTGCCTAGCTCCTGTCTCAGCACTTTGCGACCGTTGGCGTCGTAGATGTCAAGAACTGCCGACATGTCGTCGACATTCTCAAGCACCACGTTGACGATACCCGTGCTGGGATTGGGGAACAGGGACACCGACGGCATACCCTCGCCCTGCTCGGCGATACCTGTCGGAGGAGCAATGACGAGCAGCAGCGTCACAATACTGTCGCAGCCCGCAATAGTCGTTCCCTGCTGTTCATAAACACCCGACTCGGTATAGGTGTTGCCGCCCCAAGTGTAGCTCTCCGCCACAGTATCAACGACAAGAGTGTCATAAACGCTGTAGTTCACCGTCAGATGCAGCGTAACTATGGAGTCGCAGCCAGCGGCATTGGTGAAGAGGTGAGTCACCTCCTGGCTGGTGGTCAAGTTGGTGTGCTCATACCAATCGAAGCTGTCGCAGGCAATGGCGGTAGTGTCGCCAATGGAGCTGTTGTTAATAGTCAGGTGCAGCGTCACAGTAGAGTCGCACCCATCAACATTGCTGAAGAGATGCATCACCTCCTGCGAAGTCGCCATACCTGTATGCTCATACCAGTCGAAGCTGCCGCAAGCAACAGCAGTGGTATCACCAGTGCTGGAAGCATTCACAGTAAGGTGCAGCGTCACAGTAGAGTCGCACCCAGCAGCATTGCTGAAGAGGTGAGTGACCTCTTGCGAGGTAGTCATGTTGCTGTGTTCGTACCAATCGAAGCTGTCGCAGGCAATGGCGGTGGTGTCGCCGGTGCTGGAGGTGTTAATAGTCAAGTGCAGGGTGACCGTGCTGTCGCAACCCGCAACATTGCTGTATAGGTGAGCAACCTCCTGCGAAGTCGTCATTCCCGTATGCTCGTACCAATCGAAGCTACCGCAAGCAACAGCAGTGGTGTCTCCGGTGCTGGAGGTGTTAATAGTCAGGTGCAGCGTAACAGTAGAGTCGCAACCCGCAGCGTTGCTGAAGAGGTGAGTAACATCCTGCGAAGTCGTCATACCCGTGT
>CACYKY010000003.1 GCA_902775135.1 uncultured Bacteroidota bacterium
AACTCCCTCTACATCGGCTCCGGCAACATCGGCTAAGCCGCACTCTCACTTCCATATTCTACTACTGTTGGGGACGCACCTATCTGGTGCGTCCCTTTTTTAATGGTGATTGGTGACTTTCCAATGTTTAGCACTTTGACTGGTCTCTGGTCTCTTTTCAATGTTTTGCACTTTTTATGCAACAACAGTAAACCATCATGCACCTTGTTTGAGCGGGTGTGTCAGAGGGTGGGTTGGCGCTGCTCGAGGGCTTCGTACATGAAGACGGCGGCGGCTACGCTGACGTTGAGGGAGGCCACTTCGCCGACGATGGGGAGCTTGGCGCGGACGTCGGAGAGCTTGAGGAGGTCGGGGCTGATGCCGGTCTCCTCGTTGCCGAGGATGAGGAGGGTGGGCTGGCGGAAGTCGACCTTGCGGTAGTGCTCGGCGCCTTTCTCGGTGGCGGCGACGACCTGGTAGCCATACTGCTTGGCGAGGTTGACGACGGTCTTGAAGTTCTGCTCGCGGCAGACGGGGAGGCGCAGCAGGGCGCCGCTGGAGGTCTTGATGGCGTCCTCGTTCATGGCGGCGCTGCCGCGGTCGGGGACGATGAGGGCGGTGACGCCGGTGCACTCGGCCGTGCGGGCGATGGCGCCCATGTTGCGCACGTCGGTGATGTGGTCGAGGAGGAGGAGGAGCGGAGCAGCGGCAGCGTCGGCGAGGGACTCGAGGAGGTCGACGAGGCTATGGTATTTCACGCTGCCGATGGTGGCCACGACGCCCTGGTGGTTGCCGGAGGTCATCTTGTTGAGTTTTTCCACAGGGACATACTGGAAGGGGATGTCGTGCTCCTTCATCTTGGCACGCAGCTCGTTGAGGAGCGAGGAGTTGAGGCCGTTCTGGATGAGGATGCGCTCGACCTGCTGGCCGCTGGCGATGGCCTCGATGACGGGGCGGAGGCCGTAGACAATCTGTTGTTTATTCTGTGCTTTTTCCATCGATGATTGTGATTTTTCGGTCGGCCATGGCGGCCAGTTCTTCGTTGTGGGTGACGATGATGAAGGTCTGGTTGAGTTGCTCGCGGAGGCGGAAGAAGAGCTCGTGGAGCTGGCGTGCATGCTGGGAGTCGAGGTTGCCGCTGGGCTCGTCGGCGAGGACGGCCATGGGGTTGTTCATCAGGGCGCGGGCGACAGCCACGCGCTGCTGCTCGCCGCCGCTGAGGGCCGCGGGCTTGTGGGAGGCGCGGTGGTCGACCTTCATGAGCGCCAGCAGCTCCTGCGCCCTTGCCTGCGCCTCCTTCATGGGGACCCCCTGGATGAGGGCGGGGATGCAGACGTTCTCGAGGGCGGAGAACTCGGGCAGCAGGTGGTGGGCCTGGAAGACGAAGCCGATGTGCCGGTTGCGGAAGCGTGCCAACTCCTTGTCCTTCAGCTTGGAGACCTCGGTGTCGCCGTAGCGGAGGGTGCCGCTGTCGGGACGGTCGAGGGTGCCGAGGATCTGCAGCAGGGTGGTCTTGCCGGCCCCGGAGGGACCGACGATGGAGACCACCTCGCCCTGGTTGATCTGGAGCGAGATGTCCTGCAGGACATGGAGGTCGCCGTAGCTCTTGTTGATATTGACAGCCTGGATCATACCTCTTTGCCGTTGAGGAAGACACGCTCCACCTTGTTCTCGCCGTAGGCGTAGGGCATGTACTCGTAGCTTGCTATCGGCTTGGTGAGGAAGAAGTTGGCCTTCTTGCCGACGGCGATGGAGCCCACCTCGCGGCTGACGCCCATGGCGTAGGCGGTGTTGAGGGTGGTGGCGTTGAGGGCCTCCTCGGGGGTGAGGCGGTAGCGGATGCAGGCCATGGAGAGGATGAGCTGCATGTTGCCCGAAGGCGAGGTGCCGGGGTTGTAGTCGGAAGCCATAGCCACGGGCAGGCCTGCCTCGATCATGCGGCGAGCCGGCGAGAGGGGCAGGTTGAGGAAGAAGGCGCAGCCGGGGAGGATGGTGGGCATGGTGTCGGTGCCCTTGAGGCACTCGATCTCGGCGTCGCCCATCTGCTCGAGGTGGTCGACGGAGATGGCATTGTACTTGACGCCCACCTGCACGCCGCCGGAGACGGCCATCTCGTTGGCATGGATCTTGGGGCGCATGCCGTATTTGATGCCTGCCTCGAGGATACGGGCGGTGTCGTCGACGGTGAAGAAGCCCTGGTCGCAGAAGACGTCGATGAAGTCGGCCAGCCCTTCGGCGGCCACACGGGGGATCATCTCGTTGATGACGAGGTCGACATAGTCTTCCTGATGGCCGCGATACTCCATGGGGATGCCGTGGGCGCCGAGGAAGTTGGACTTGATGGTCATGGGCGAGGTTTCTTTCAGGCGGCGGATGACGCGCAGGAGTTTCAGCTCGCTCTCGGTGGAGAGGCCGTAGCCGCTCTTGATCTCGATGGCGCCGGTACCGAGGCGCATCACCTCGTCGAGGCGCTGGCGGGCCATGTCGTAGAGCTCGTCCTCGGAGGCGGCGGCGGTGGCTTTGGCGGAGTTGAGGATGCCGCCGCCACGCTTGGCGATCTCCTCGTAGCTGAGGCCTCGGATCTTGTCGACGAACTCGTGCTCGCGGGAGTTGGCATAGACGATGTGGGTGTGGGAGTCGCAGAAGGAGGGGAAGAGCAGCCTGCCGGAGGCGTCGACCACGCTGGGAGCACAGGCGTCCTCGCCTGCCAACTCGCTCATGGGTCCGAACTTTTTGATGATGCCGTCCTCAATGAGGAGATAGGCGTCCTTGACGGTTTCCAGTTGGGCCATTTCCTTGCCCTGCTTGCGGAGCTGAGGAGTGGATTCCACCCCCACCAGTTCCTTGATATTTCTGATTAAAGTTCTCATATATTCTACAAAAAAAATTAAAATAGTTCCTGCTGGGTGCCCTGCTTGATTTTGCCTAAGTGCTGGTAGGCGAGCATGGTGGCTTCGCGGCCGCGGGGGGTGCGCATGAGGTAGCCTTCCTGGATGAGGTAGGGCTCGTAGACCTCCTCGACGGTGCCGGCGTCCTCGCCGACGGCGGTGGCCACGGTGTTGAGACCCACGGGGCCGCCCTTGAACTTGTCGATGATGGTGGAGAGGATGCGGATGTCCATATCGTCGAGGCCGTTGCGGTCGACATTGAGAGCCTGGAGGGCATAGCGAGCGATGTCGAGGGTGATGGTGCCGTCGCCCTTGACCTGGGCGAAGTCGCGCACGCGGCGCAGCAGACGGTTGGCGATACGGGGGGTGCCGCGCGAGCGGCGGGCGATCTCGATGGCGCTCTCGGAGGTGATCTTCACCTGGAGGAGCGAGGCGGAGCGGTTGACGATATGGGTGAGCGTCTCGGCGTCGTAGTATTCCAGACGGCAGTTGATGCCGAAGCGGGCGCGCAGGGGGGCGGTGAGCATGCCGCTGCGCGTGGTGGCACCGATGAGGGTGAAGGGTTTCAGGTTGAGCTGCACGGAGCGGGCGGCAGGGCCTGACTCGATCATGATGTCGATGCGGAAGTCCTCCATGGCGGAGTAGAGGTACTCCTCGACCACGGGGGAGAGGCGGTGGATCTCGTCGATGAAGAGCACGTCGTTGGGCTGCAGGGAGGTGAGGAGGCCGGCGAGGTCGCCGGGCTTGTCGAGCACGGGGCCGGAGGTGGTCTTGATGCTGACGCCCAGCTCGTTGGCGATGATGTTGGAGAGGGTGGTCTTGCCGAGGCCGGGAGGGCCGTAGAGGAGCACATGGTCGAGGGGCTCGCCGCGGTCCTTGGCGGCGCGGACGAAGACCTTGAGGTTCTCCACCACCTGCTGCTGGCCGGCGAAGCTGTCGAACCCCGAGGGGCGCAACGCACGTTCTATCTCTTTCTCTTTGGCGGAAATACTGTTGCCCGCTAGATTGTCATTACTCACTGTGAATATTTTTGTTAAGGGGTCTGTGACCTTCGAATGATGCTGCAAAATTAGCACTTTTTTTTCTAACTGCCAAAAGTTTTTCCACAACACCCTTTAGGATACTGACAATCAGGCGAGAACACTTTATTTGCAAAGCAGGAGGAGAGACCGCGCGGGAGGCAGCGTGGAGGCGATGGGGGCGACCTGGCGGCGAGGAAAAAACAAAAAAATGCACCGCTTACATACTAAAAGCATCGCGGATGCGTTACCAATTAAAAAAATATTAAGAATAAAAAAGGAATGAAACCGATTATTGTTGGAACAGATTTTTCTGTAGGCTCCTACATGGCTTTGGAGCTGGCCATCGACGTGGCCAACCGATTCCAGAGTGACATCATACTCATTTGGGCGCGCCGCGAGAAGCTCCTCTTCAGCGACGAGCAGCTGGACGTGATGACCAACCTGGCCGAGGACAAACTCCAGGCCCTCTGCGACAAATACCAGCCTGCGATGAAGTACGGCAAGATGCGCTGGCAGATCACCAACGGCAAGGTGGCACCGGCCCTGGCCACCACGGCCACGCGCGAACTGGCCTCGATGATCATCATCGGCACCAACGGTGCATCGGGATTCGAGAAATACTGGATGGGCAGCCAGGCCGTGCGCATCGTGCAGGATTCGCCGTGCCCCGTGCTCACCGTGCGACAGGGATATGACTTCCACAAGCAGCTGGAGCGCATCGTGGTGCCCCTGCGCGTCAACGCCAACTCGCGCCAGAAGGTGCCGCCGGCAGCCTCGATGGCCAAGATATTCGACTCGGAGGTGTACATCCTCGGGTTGCTCGACATGAAAGAGGACGAGCAGGTGCTGAGAACCTATGTGCAGCAGTCGACCGACTATCTGGACAAGGAGGGTGTGAAATACCAGACGGTTATCCGCCCCTATTCCAACTATTGCGACACGGTGATGGAATACACCGAGGACATCAAGGCCGACCTGGTGGTGATCAACACCGAACAGGACCGCATCATCAGCCAGATATTCCTCGGCACCAATGCGCAGCAGATCGTCCACCGCTCGCAGATTCCCGTGCTCTGCATCCACCCTGCCGACTATATCAACGTTTCGGCGAAAATCTGACAACGACTGGGGGCGATGGAACAGGATGTGATTGTGGTTGGCGGAGGCGCCGCAGGCCTGATGGCCGCGGTGACGGCGGCAGAACGCGGGAAACGTGTGCTGCTGCTGGAGAAGATGGACCAGGCCGGACGCAAACTGCGCATCACCGGCAAAGGGCGCTGCAACCTCACCAACACCAATCCCCTGCGCGACACGCTGCCCCACATAGGCAGCGACGCCCGCTTCCTGCGCAACGCCTACGGCCGCTTCTTCAACCAGCAGCTGATGGACTTCTTCGAGCAGCGGGGAGTGGCGCTGACGGTGGAACGCGGCAACCGAGTGTACCCCGCCAGCGGCAAAGCCCTGGACATCTTCCTGGCCCTGATGCACGAACTGGAGGGCAACTCCAACGTCACCATCCGCAAGAACACCACCGTCAAGAGCATTAAAGTGGAAAACGGACAGTGGAAAGTGGAAAGCGATGCGTCAGCATCCAAAGCCTTTTCCACCATGTATTTTCCACTCTCCACCCGCATCATCCTGGCCACGGGAGGCCTCTCCTACCCCACCACGGGCAGCACCGGCGCCGGCTACCGCATGGCCCGCGAATTGGGCCACACGGTGGTGGAACCCGTGCCGTCGCTGGTGGCGCTGAAATGCCAGGAGAAGATCCCCGAAGAGCTCATTGGGTTCCAGCTGAAGAATGTGCAGCTCCAGGTTGTGGACGGAGCGTCGAAAAAGGCGATGTTCAAGTCGGGCATCGGCGAGATGACCTTCGTGCAGGACGGCCTGGCGGGCCCCATCGTACTCAGCGCCAGCCGTATCGCCACACGGCCGTTGCAGTCGGGACAGACCCTCACGGCGCGCCTGGACCTCAAGCCCGGCCTCACCCCCGAGCAGCTGGACCGCCGCCTGCTGAGCGACATCGACCAGAACGGCACACGCGTCTTCAACGACGCCCTGCGCCTGTGGCTGCCCGCGGAGCTCATCCCGCTGGCATTGCCGCAACTGCATATAGAATACTACAAACGCCTGCACCAGATTACCGGCGAGGAACGCCGCCGGCTGCGCGATTGGCTGAAGGGCGTGGAATTCACCCTCACCGGCACCCACGACTGGAACGAGGCCATCGTCACCCAGGGGGGCGTAGCCCTCAGCGAGGTGAACCCCAAGACCATGGAGAGCCGGTTGGTGAAGGGCCTGTACCTCGTGGGCGAGCTGCTCGACCTTGACGCCGACACGGGCGGCTACAACCTGCAGATAGCCTTCAGCACCGGCCACGCAGCCGGCGAAGCAATATGAAAAAACCTTATTCTTCTGCCGCGATGACGGCCTCCTCCCATTCGCCCATCTTCTTTTCCAACTGGTCTTTGAGCGACTGGTACGTCTTGTAGAAGTCTGCCGATTGGGCCGCACCCGTGGCCAGTATTTCGTCGCGCGAAGCGATCTCGGCCTCGAGGGCCTCGATCTCCTGTTCTTTCTGTTTGACAACATTCTGGAGTTTGCGGCGTTCGCGCTCGCGTTCCTTGCTCTGCTCGTAGGCCGCCTTGCCGGCGGTGGGGGCTTTCGGAGCACTCTGGACGGCCTGATTACTCTGAGCTTCCTGCGCGTTCTGGGCCTCGAGGAACTCCATGATGTCGCCCTTGAACTCGTGAACGGCGCCGTCGCGGAACTCGTAGAGCTCGTCGGTGAGGCCGCTGAGGAAGTCGCGGTCGTGGCTGACCACGATGAGGGTGCCGGAATATTGCAGGAGGGCGTTCTTGAGGATATCCTTGGAGTTCATATCGAGGTGGTTGGTGGGCTCGTCGAGGACCAGGAGGTTGCTCGGCGTGAGCAGCAGCTTGGCCAATGCCAGGCGGGCCTTCTCGCCACCACTGAGCACCTTCACCTTCTTGTCGATATCGTCGTCGGAGAAGAGGAAGCTGCCGAGGATGTTGCGTATCTTGGGACGGATGTCGCCCTGGGCGATGTCGTCGATGGTTTCGAAGACGGTCTTCTCGAGGTTGAGCATAGCGGCCTGATTCTGGGCGTAGTAGCCCAGGGCAACGCCTGCTCCGAGGCGGAAGGTGCCGGAGAAGTCGTTGATGTCGCCCACGATGATTTTGGCCATGGTGGACTTTCCCTCGCCGTTGCGGCCGACGAAGGCCACCTTGCGGCCGGCAGTCAGGGTGAAGTCGACCCCGTCGAACACCTGGTTGTCGCCATAGGCTTTGCCCAGATGCTGCGCCTCGATGACGATCTTGCCGCTGTGGGGTGCGGGAGGGAACTGGAAATGGATGCTCTCGGTGCTCACCTCGTCGACCTTGATGGTCTCCATGCGTTCGAGCATCTTGATGCGGCTCTGCACCTGCTTGGACTTGGTGGCCTTGTAGCGGAAACGCTCGATGAAAGCCTCGATTTGCGCCACCTGGCGCTGCTGGTTGGTGAGCTGGGCCATCTGGCTGGCGCGGCGTTCCTGCATCTGCACCACATACTCGGAGTAGGGGCATTTGTAGTCGTAGATGCGTCCGGCGGTGATCTCGATGGTGCGGCGGGTGATATTGTCGAGGAAGGTGCGGTCGTGGCTGACGAGGACCACGGCTCCGCTGTAGGCGGCGAGATAGTTCTCGAGCCACTGGATGGAGACGATGTCGAGGTGGTTGGTAGGTTCGTCGAGGAGGAGGAAATCGGGATGGCGCAGCAGCAGTTTGGCCAGTTCGACACGCATCTGCCATCCGCCGCTGAACACCGACACGGGACGGCCGAAATCGGAGTGGCGGAACCCCAAACCCAGCAGCACCTTCTCGGCCTGTTCCTGGCGACGTCCGCCGCCCAGCATGGCCAGGTGCTCGGTGACCTCGTTGTGGCGTTCGAGCAGGCGTGTGTATTCAGGACTGTCGTAGTCGGTGCGATCGGCTATTTCGGCCGTCAGGCGTTCCTGCTCCTTTTCGAGGTTGTCCAGTTGGTCGAAAGCCGTAAGTGCTTCTTCCAGCACGGTGCCGATGCTGTCGGGCACCATTTCCTGTGGCAGGTAGCCCACGGTTTGGCCCGCAGCCATGACGATGGTACCGCTTTCGGGCTCCTGCCAACCGCAGAGGATCTTGAGCAGGGTGGACTTGCCGGCGCCGTTCATGCCCACGAGGCCTATGCGGTCGTGGTCGCCGATGTTGAAGGTGACATGGTCGAAGAGATTGGTGCCAGTGAACTGCACCGAGAGATTGTTGACGCTAATCATAAGAAAAAGAAGGGAGCAGCAGACCTATGACGACACTGCTGCTCCCGAATTGTTTGTTGTCAAGCGAAGGCTTGATTGTGTTTACTTGAGGTTGAAGTTGACGGGCAGGTTGAACTGCACGCGGACAGCTTTACCACGCTGCTTACCGGGGGTCCACTTGGGCATGGACTTGACCACGCGGATAGCTTCGGCGCCGCATCCACCGCCGATGTCGCGGAGGACTTTGGGGTTGGCGATGGAGCCGTCGCGCTCGACCACGAAGGTGACGTACACCTTACCGGTGATGCCGTTGTCGCGAGCCAACTGGGGGTACTTGATGTTCTGTGCAAGATACTTGTACAGCGCTTCCATACCACCGGGGAATTCGGGCTCATTCTCGACGACGGTGAAGATTTGCTCTTCAACAACTTCTTCTTCTTGCTCGATGACGACGGGGGCGATCTCGATGTTCTTGGTGTCCTCGTTCACCTCGGCGTTGACAACGAGTTCGTTCTTAATCTCCTGATCGTCGGAGACAACCTCGAGGAGGGTGGTTACCTCGGGAGTCTCGGGAGGAGGAGGGGGAGGCGGTTCTTGGATGTCAGTCTGGAGGATCTGCTCTTCAACCTCTTCGATCACTTCGCGCTGGAAAGCCTCTTCTTCATCAGAATCGTAGCTCTTCACCTCGAAAGCGACCAGGACGGCTGCAAGAATCACCACCAAACCTATCTCCAGATAGAGACCTCTGCGTTTTTCGAGGTCAGCTTTGGGATTTTTCTTGAGTTCCATATTATTGTTATTTAATTGTTTATTGTCATTCTGGGGTGTTTTTCACCCCTTCGTTTCACACCGCTAAAATACGAAAAAAATTTAAATTACAAACATTTTTTTGTTAAAAAATTTTTAAACATCCTCTCCAAGCGGTACCCGGCGGACGTAGACCGAGGGCTGCAGGAAGACGAGCCAGCCGCTGACACGGGGATAGCCCATGGCGGCGATGGCGCGACAGTATTTGGCCACCTGCGCGTTGTAGTCGCCCTCGATATCCTTACCGGTCTTGAAATCGACCACCCATGTCTCGTCGGGGGCGAACACCACACGGTCGGGACGGCCGGATTCGCCCCCATCGGTGAGGTCGCATTCGTTCTTGTAGCGATAGGCCGGGGAGAAGAAGCGCTGGCTGTCGGGATGCGACAGCACATTGTGCACCAATGCCGCGAGCTTGGCTTTCTCCTCGGGAGACACCTTTTCTTTCTGGGCGAAGGAATCGACGGCGACGTCGACCGCATCGGCGGAAGTGCCGATAGAGGCCATCAAGGCATGGGCATGGATGCCGAAGCGGACACGCTCCTCCAGCAGGGGTGTCAGCGCCCGCTCGGCCGGCGACGCGATACGGACCTTCTTCACCCAGTCGGCATACCCCAGCTGGTGTATATACTCGCTCGTGACCTCGGCCTTCTTTTTCTTCTCTTTTTCCACCTTCACCACATGCATGAAATCGCTGTCGCCGAAGTCGACCTGATGGCGAAGCTCGGTATATTCCTTCAGCAGCAACGCATAGCCCTGCACGCGCTCGACCGCCTTTGGGTCGGGACAGACGACGAAGAGCTGTTCCTTGGGGCGGGTGAAAGCCACATACAATATATTAAGATCGTCGACAGCCGCGGACTCAATCTCCTGGTCGCGCTCGGCATCGAAACGCGTGGAGGTGCTCTGGCTGAGGCTGACGCAGGCGGCAGGGAGGGACTTGCCACCGGGGGCGGCCTCCTTGGAGGCATCGACCCATATCTCGTTTCCGCGAGAGCCCAAACCGAAGAAGGGGCAGATGACCACCGGCGCCTCGAGGCCCTTGGCCTTGTGGATAGTCATCAGGCGGACGGCATTGCCCTCCTCGGACGAGGCGGCGGAAAGGACCGGATGGGCGTCGAACCACTCGAGGAAATCGCCGATACTCTGATTGTGGCGCGACGAGAAGGCGGCGGCGCGGTTGAGCAGCGAAGCCACATAGGCGATATCGATCCCATCGATGTGCAGCAGACGCAGCAACTCCTCGCAGCAGTCGTAAAGACTCATAGAGAGCAGACGACCGGTGTTGAACTCCATGCCCTCGGTTGCCAGAGCGGCATGCAGATCGACAGGCCCCTCGGACAGGAACGCCTCGTCGTGGCTGTCGCGTATGGCACCCAGGGACTTCAGGCGGTGGAGAAGGTCGGCAGCGGCCACGCGATTGCTGCTGTCGTGGAGGAAACGCAGCGCAGCCACCAACGCCATGACAACCTGACTGTTGCGAAGATAGAACGACTCGGCGGAACTCTGCTCATAGTTGCTGTGCTCGAGAAGGTAGGAACCGATGGCGGCCAATTCGTTCTTGGTGCGACCCAGAATCATGATGTCGCGAGGCTGATAGCCGTGATCGTTCACCATACTGTCGATGATTTCCAGCACCCTCTGGCTGATGGCATCGGCAGCCCTGGAGGAGACGAACGAGATGCCGACATGGCCTTCGGGCCGGTCGGCCTTCTCCAGATTGAGTTCCTGGCGCAGCTCCTCGTCGCCATCCTTGCAGTCGCCCTCAGGGCCGAGGTAGATGCGGCGAGCCAAATCATTGTCGGCGAAGTGGGTACGTACCAGCCAGGAGAAGAACTCGTTATTGAACTTCACCACAGCATCGGCCGTGCGATAGTTGACGCTGAGCGGTTCGAAGCAATAGTTGCCGGGATGCGACAACGTCTGCCCGTGCAACTCCATCCCCTCCACCTTTGGCAGCACGACAAACTGGCGCACATCACCTTGGCGGAAACGATAGATGGCCTGTTTGCCGTCGCCCACCACCAGCGACTCCTTGCCCTCGCTGACGCCATTCTCGAGCAGAGGCACCAGATTCTGCCACTGGAGAACCGAGGTGTCCTGGAATTCGTCGATAAGATAGTGACGGTAGCGACTGCCGAGACGCTCGTAGATGAACGGTGCCGGCTCCTCCTTCACCACGCGGTTGATGAGACGGTTGAAGTCGGAGAGGTGCACCACCTCGTTCTCGCTGGCATAGGCACGCATCTGGCGATCCAGCTCGCCGAGCAGCGCCATGGAATAGAGCTTACCCAGCAGCAGGCGGCAGGTGTTGTAGTCGACCCGGGGACCGTCGAGCTGGTCTTTCAGTTTGAAATAGATTTCCCTAAGCGGCTGGGCGATGCGGCCGGTATTGGGGAAGGTAGTCCTCGATTTGCAGAGCATATCGCCATTGTAATCGACAGCCTCGAAAACATTCGCCACATAGCTGTTGATCGCCAAGGTTTTCTTCTCCCGCATGGTCTCGCGGAACTTTTCGGCCTTGGAAAAGAACCCATAGAACCCCGTCTTGCCACGATTGCAGTCGTCCACAGTCATCCCGATGCTGCGGAGCAGGTCCATAGCCTCAGCGCCCAACTTCTCGACACCTGCCTCATATTGTGCGCAGTAGCGGCTATAGCGGTCGTGCATATCCATGTATTCGTCGAGCGAACAGCGCGAGAGGCGCTCGAGGTAGAGATCCGTCCCTTCGGAGAAAAGCTGCTGGGCCAGTTTGGTGAGCGACCACACGATGTCGAACCCCCGCTCTTCCTCCATGTTGCTGACGGCGAAGCGCTGCACCATCTTGGTCAGAGACTCGTTGCCGGGAGTACCCACCAAAGACATCAGACCGCTAACGGCATGCTCGATGAGGTCGTCCTGCTCAATCATCACCTCGAAGTTGACCGGTTGTTCGAGGTCGTGGGCGAAAGTACGCACCACACGGTGCATGAAACTGTCGATGGTGCAAACGGAGAGATCGCTGTAGCGATGGAGAATGGCACTTCGAAGCTCGTCCGACATCTGACGCAGGTCGGCGTCGGTAAGGAGCGGCTGGTGCTTGGAGGCGCGGTCCTTGTTGATGGCCTCGAGCAGTTTGGCGCCCATCTTCGACTCCTCGGGGTCGGTGCCGAACTCCGCCATCAGAGACAACTCATCCATGATACGCGTCTTCATCTCGTTGGCAGCCTTGTTGGTGAAGGTGATGGCCAGGATGCCGCGGAAGCGCGTGGCGACATTGCCAGGTCCGCCGGCCATAGCCAGACGCAGGTATTCCTTCACCAGCGTGAAGGTCTTGCCCGCCCCTGCTGCTGCCTTGCAGATGACAAAGGGGTTGTGGCTGTGATTTGTAGACTCCATCGTAATGATATTTTGGACTGCAAATATACGAAAAATATTCCATACAAACCCAAACTTTTTTCCACCCCCGTTGCCGAGATACGCCCCAACAAGGCCGACGGTGTGGGGAAAAACACTTTCAAAAAGTTTTTTTTTCTTTATTTTAAAAATATTTTGTATCTTTGCCTTTTACAATAGAAACAAATAAACGATACAATATAATGGAAGACAACAAATTGTTCAGCGAATTCCCGCCCGTTTCGACCGAGAAATGGGAGGAAGTCATCAACAAGGACCTCAAAGGTGCCGATTATGAGAAAAAACTCGTTTGGCGCACCATCGAGGGCTTCAAGGTGAAACCCTACTACCGCGCCGAAGACCTCGAGGGGCTCGAATACCTCGACAGCAACCCCGGCCAGATGCCCTACACCCGCGGCAAACACACCGACAACAATGTGTGGGACGTGCGCCAGGACATTCGCATTGCCGACCCCAAGGAGGCCAACCGCATTGCCCTTGACGCTGTGGAACGCGGCGCCACCTCGCTGGGATTCTGCACCAAGGGAGTGAAAAACCTCGACGACATGGCCACGCTGCTCAAAGGCATCTACATCAATGCCGTCAGCATCAACTTCATGTGCTCCGAGGACTATCTCCAACTCCTGAAGCTCTATGTGGAATATGCCCGCCAGCATGGCTACGACACCAAAGAGCTCTGCGGCTCGTGCGAGTTCGACCTCTTCCGCTACGCCCTGAAAAACGGCAAATTCCACCGCGGCGAAGACGGCGACTTCCAGATGGCCAAGCAGCTTGTGGACTTCGCCCACGAGGAGCTGCCCAAGTTCCGCGTGCTGACCGTCCACGGCAGCCTGCTCCACAACGCCGGCTCCAACATTGTCCAGGAACTCGGATTCTCCCTGGCCGCCGCCAACGAACTCGTTGCACGCCTGACGGACCTCGGATGCAAGATGGAGCACGTGGCCAAGAGCATCGTCCTCAATGTCGGCATCGGCAGCACCTACTTCATGGAGATGGCCAAAATCCGTGCCGCACGCCTCCTCTGGAGCAAAATCGTCGAGCAGTACAAGCCTGAGTGCGACTGTGCCTACAAGCTCTACGTCCACGCCACCACCAGCGCCTGGAACCAGTCGGTATACGACCCCTACGTCAACATGCTGCGCAGCACCACCGAGGCCATGTCCGCCGCCATCGCCGGCGCCGACAGCATCTCCGTGCTGCCCTTCGACAATGCCTACAAGGAGGCCGACGACTTCGGCTACCGCATTGCCCGCAACCAGCAGCTCCTCCTCAAAGAGGAGTCCTATCTGGACAAGATTGCCGACCCTGCCGCCGGCAGCTACTATATTGAAAACCTCACCGACCAGATTGCCCGTGGCGCCTGGGAGCACTTCCTGAAGGTGGAAGAACTCGGCGGATTCTGCAAGGCCATCCGCGAAGGCTACGTGCAGGACGAGGTGGAGAAGACCGCCCAGCAGCGCGACCTCGACATCGCCACCCGCAAGACCACCATCCTCGGCACCAACCAGTACCCCAACCTCCTCGAGAAGATGGGCGACAAAATCAAGAATGAAAGCCATTGCTGCTGCCACTGCGAGCAAGGCACCGAGGTGCGTACCCTCAAGCCCTACCGCGGCGCCGAGCCCATCGAGGCCCTCCGTCTGGCCACCGAGAAGAGCGGCAAGCGCCCGCGTGTCTTCCTGCTCACCTACGGCAACCTCACCATGCGCAAAGCCCGCGCAGGCTTTGCCACCAACTTCTTCGGTGTGGCAGGCTATGAAATCATCGACAACCCCGGCTTCGCCACCCCCGAGGAAGGCGCCAAAGCCGCGCTGGAGAGCGGTGCCGACATCGTTGTCCTCTGCTCCAGCGACGACGAATACGCCGAGCTCACCAAACCGGTGTGCGACCTGCTCAAGGGCAAGGTGAAGAGCCTCGTCCTCGCCGGCTTCCCCAAAGAGATGGTGGAGACCTACAAAGGCTACGGCATCGATGAGTTCATCCATGTGAAAACCAACATCCTCGAATGTCTCACCGCCTTCCAGAAAATGTTCAACATCCTCTGAAGCGCTTAGACCGCTACATTCTGGGCAAGTACCTGAAGACTTTTCTTCTGGCACTTGCCCTTATTATCATTATCGTCATTACGTTCGACGTCAGCGAGAAACTGGACAAGTTCCTCGAGCACCACGCCACGCTGTGGCAGGTGGTCTCCATCTACTACCTCAACTTCATCCCCGGCTTCGTCAACCTCTACAGTCCGCTGTTCATCTTCATCTCCGTCATCTTCTTCACCTCGAAGATGGCGGGCAACAGCGAAATCATAGCCATCCTCAGCTCGGGCGTGCGCTACGGGCGCATGCTGCGACCCTATGTCTACGGCGCCGTCATCGTGGCCATCGCCGTCTTCATCCTGGGCAACTTCGTCATTCCCTCCTCCTACCAGCGCCTGATAGCCTTCGAGGAGGAATACGTCAAGTCGAAAGCCACCAACTACTACTCGAACCTCCACTTCCAATCCGAGCCGGGCGTGCAGGTCTATGCCGAGAGCTACGACGTACAGAAACTGCAGGGCTACAAATTCTGCCGCGAGGAGCTCGATGCCGACGGCCGCCTGCTCCGACGCGAGACTGCCAACAGCATCACCTACGACACCGCCACCAACCTCTGGCGCTGCAGCGCCTACAGCCTGCGCACCATCGACAGTATGCGGCGAGAGACCCTCACCTTCCACCGCACCCTCGACGTCGACCTCCGCATCAAGCCCGAAGACCTCAACCTCCTCTCCACCCGCGTGGAGACCATGAACACGCCAGACCTCGTCGAGTACATCCACCGTGAGGAGATGCGCGGCACCGGCACCGTCAAAACCGCCAAAATAGAACTCTGGCAACGGCTCATCAATCCCTTGGCCATCATTGTCATGACCCTCATCGGCGTGGCCATCGCCGCCCGCAAACGCCGTGGAGGCATCGGCGTGCATCTGGCCATAGGCATCAGCATCGCCTTCTCCTTCATCGTCTTCATGAAAATCACCACAGTCTTCGCCACCAACGGCGACCTCTCGCCCTTCATGGCGGTCCTCCTGCCCCAGATCATCTTCAGCATCGCCGCCGCGTGGCTCATATACAAAGCACCGAAATAATCCCCAACAATGACCATCAAAGAAATAGAACAGCAAATCATCGACGAATTCGCCAACTTCGACGAATGGCTCGACCGCTACGCCTACCTCATCGACCTCGGCAAGGAGTGTCCCCAGATCGAGGAGAAGGACAAGACCGACGCCAACCTCATCCGTGGCTGCCAAAGCCGTGTGTGGCTCAGCTGCGAGCAGCGCGACGGACGCCTCTTCTTCCGCGCCGACAGCGACGCCGTCATCACCCGCGGCATCATCTCCCTCCTCATCCGCGCCCTCGACGGACAGACCCCGCAGGACATCCTCGACGCCGACCTGGCCTTTATCGACGCCATCGGCCTCAAGGAGCACCTCTCCCCCACCCGCTCCAACGGCCTCACCTCTATGGTCAAACAGATGAAGATGTACGCTTTGGCATATAAAGTGAAACAATAATGGAACCCACAAAAGAGACCATCAACAGCGCCGTCATCAACTGCCTGCGCAACATCTACGACCCCGAGATACCGGTGAACATCTACGACCTCGGCCTCATCTACAAGGTTGATGTCGACGACGACCTCAATGTGCACATCCTCATGACCATGACGGCACCCGACTGTCCCGAAGCCGAGTACATGTTTCAGGAGGTGAAGCAGATGGTGAGCTACATCTCCGGCGTCAAGAACGTCGACGTTGAACTCACCTTCGACCCGCCCTGGAGCATGGACATGATCCCCGACGAAGTGAAAGTGGAACTGGGATTTATGTAAAATAACGAAATGGGAAAAGAAGGAATGAAAAAGGGAGAGAACCATCCTAAAGGTGCAAAAAACAATTGCATCAGCCGTTTTTCATTTTTCATTTATCATTTTTCATTTAGACAAAAAGACCTTGCCGGCCACTCGCTCGACCGGCTGGCGCGCCGTCGTTTCCTCCGCAACCCCTTGGCTGTGGCCAGCCTCTCCGTCATAGGGTTCTTCCTTCTCGTGGCCATCCTTGGCTACCTCATCACCCCCGACCACACCCCCTACTGCAACCAGCAGTACCTGGAGCTGGCCACCCTCAAACCCTTCAGCAAAGCCACCTTCCTCGTCACCGACTCCACCCACACCCACACCCCACTCCTCCGCCGCATGGCCGAAGGCGAACCCCTTCCCTACACCGCCACTCCTATAATAGAATATAGATACGCGCGCGACAGCATCATCGCCACACCCTACAACGGCGACCCCATCGTCGTCGCTGCCAGCGAGAGCTCCGTCGAGGAGCGCACCTTCTTCCTCGGCACCGACGGCTACGGACGCGACGTGCTCTCGATGCTCATGATTGGCTCGCGCGTGAGCCTCTCGGTTGGCTTCATCGCCATCGTCATCGCCCTCCTGCTGGGCATCACCCTCGGCGCCCTGGCGGCCTACTATGGTGGCTGGGTGGACAACCTCATCCTCTGGCTCATCAACGTTGTGTGGTCCATTCCCACGGTGCTGCTGGTCATTGCCATCACCTTCGTCCTCGGCAAAGGCTTCTGGCAGATATTCATCGCCGTAGGCCTCACCATGTGGGTAGACATAGCCCGTGTGGTGCGCGGCGAAGTGCTCAGTATCAAAGAGAAGGAATACATCGAAGCCACGCGTGCCCTGGGATACAGCACCTTCCGCACCATCTTCCGCCACATATTGCCCAACATTGTGGGCGCCGTGGTGGTGGTGGCCGCCAGCAACTTTGCCAGCGCCATCCTGCTGGAGGCAGGCCTGAGCTTCCTCGGCATCGGCGTGCAGCCCCCCATGCCCTCGTGGGGCATGATGGTGAAGGAGAACTACGGCTACATCCTGCTGGACAGCGCCTACCTGGCCCTGCTGCCGGGAGTGGCCATCATGCTCGTTGTCCTGGCCTTCATGCTCCTGGCCTCAGCCCTTCGCGATGCCCTCGACGTGCGCCAGTGAAACAACCTCATCCGGCCCCAAAACAGCATGCAAGAAAGCAAAAAGAAAACACATTATGATTAATTAACAATCCTCAAAATACTAGAAAACAAGGTATTGACACATCGGTTGAAAAAAATTTACCGCCATATCGGAAAAAGTTCGTACTTTTGCAGCCAAATTAAAAATAAAAAATTAGAAAACAATTAATTATTAACCTAAAAAACATTAAAACAATGAAGAACATTTTCAAATTCATGGGCATCGCCCTGATGGCTTGCAGCCTGACTTTCGTTTCCTGCAGCAAAGACAAAGATGATGAAGGTGGTGAAGGTGGTGGCACCCCCCAGACCGCTTCGGCTAAAGTGACCTTTGGTAGCAACTCTTGGGATGCCACCTATGGCCTTATGTACACAGGCTATGCTTCGCAGCACAGCCTCATTGAAGGTCGTCTTTTCCAGACCCAGGGTCAGCTTCCCTATGTTGACTTCATGACCACCATCAACCCCGGTAACTACAGCGCTCAGATTACCACCACCAATCTTGACCAGAATGGCAACGACGTTGGATACACCTACAGCCAGGGCACCAACTCGATGGACATCTACAATGTCGAGTATGCCAACCAGACCCAGGTTCAGGGCAGCAGTTCCGTCCATGGCGACTGGGGTCTCATCAGCGCTACCCTCAAAGTCACTGCCGCTGACATGAACGCTCTGACCTACAGCGCCGAGCTCAATGCTGTTATGTATGACTATTACAGCTGGTTCAACGAGCTAGTCAACGACGTTGAGGATGCCGACACCGAGAACCTCACCGTTAAGATCAACAACTTCAGCTTCACCAACTGGGAGTAATCAACCAAACATCATAACAGTAGGAAAATTATGAAAAACACTTTCAAACTCGCTGCCATCGCAGTTGCCGCTCTTGGCTTGACCGTTGCTTGCAAGAACGCTCCCGCCGAGGAGATTGATTCCACTCCTATCGACACCGTCCTCATCGAGGAAAGCATTCCCGAAGAGGTTGCTGAAGTCGCCGAGGAAGTTCAGGAAGAAGAGCCCGTCAAAACCACTGTCAAAAAAGACAACACCAAGAAGGACGCCGCTACCGGCAAGACGACTGAAGTCAACAACGATGCTCCCAAGAGCAACACGCTTCCTGCAAACACCACTGCTACCAAAAGTGGCAAAGGCGGTGTGAAGGTAGCCGATGAGAATGCTCCCAAGGGCAACACTCTTCCCTCCAACGCAACCCCCCGCAAGGCTGGTAAATAAAAAAGAAGAGTAACACCTTGAAATCATTTTCCAGAGAGTCCGAACCTTCGGGTTAGGACTCTCTGCTCTTTCACGGACAATCAACATTCACCGTACACCATGAGAAAAACAGCGCTACTCCTACTGGCTGCTTTTGCGGGCCTGGCCTCATGCGGCCATGACTCCGCCCTGAAGAACAATGCCATGCAATATGCACAGGCCATGGCCGACTACGACATAGACCGCGCCTATCCCTATGCCACCCCCGAAACACAAACCTTGACACTGGACTACTTCAAGACAGCACTTATCCCCGCCCTCGACACCGCTTACATTGCCTCCAACACACCTGCCACCCTCTATCTTGACTCCATCATCCACGTGTCGGACACCCAAGCAACTGTCTACTTCCATAAAAAAACACCCTTACAACCCCATGTCAACTGTGTTTTGGACATGCGACTGAGGAACGGCCAATGGCTAGCTCACCAACCCATAAAACACGCTCCCTTTATAGGCGGAGCCGTGCAAGCCATTGACACCGCCGGGCTGGAGCAAAACATACGACAGGCCTCTGCCCCGACAAAAATCATTCCCCTTGGCCGCTCATAATCCCCCTAGCAGGCTGGAAAGAAAAATCCAGCCTGTTTTTTTTATACACATACTATCTTCCTCCCAACCCCTTACCTTGTCCCTTCTCATTCATTGTATACATATTTTGTATATACGAACCATATGCAAAGTATATGAATTCCATATAAGAGATGCCGAACAATGCACCTCTTTGCCCCTTCCCGAGAAGGGGTCGAGAAGACCGGAAAAAACTGCCGATGCAAAAAAAGTTTCGATTTTTAACATTAGATTGAAAAAAAATGTTTATCTTTGCATCGCGAATTTTAATAAATAATAGTTTAACAACATAAAAATAAGTAACATGACATCATTATTGGTTCTTTTACAGGCAGCCGCCAGCATGGCATGGGGCTACCTTGGAGCAGCAGTGGGAGCCGGCTTGGCCACCATCGGCGCCGGTATCGGCATCGGTAAAATCGGCCAGGGGGCCATGGAGGGCATCGCCCGCCAGCCCGAGTCGGGCAGCTTCATCCGCTCGTCGATGATTATCGCCGCCGCTCTGGTAGAAGGTGTGGCCTTTTTCGCCGTGGTTATCTGCCTGCTGATCGCAGTGAAATAATCACCGCACTTGCACTACGGGCCGGCGATTGGCCGGCCCTTTTAAAGGGAAAAAACGACAAGAGAGCCCCCGCGCTCTTCACTCATAACCCACATACCGACTATGAACAATCCACTGATTAACCCCGGTTTGGGCACCCCAATATGGATGCTCATCTCGTTCGGCATACTGGCCTTCATCCTCATCAAGTGGGGCTGGCCGGCACTGCTGAAGGGTCTTCACAGCCGCGAGGAGGCCATCGCCGCCTCCCTCTCCGAGGCCGCCAAAGCCCGCGAGGAGATGAAAAGTCTCGTGGCACACAACGAGGAACTGCTGCGCCAAGCCAAAATCGAACGCGACGAAATGCTGCGCGACGCCCGCCTGACGAGCGAAAGTATCATCGAGGAGGCCCGCAACCGTGCCACCGAGGAGGCAAACCGCATCGTTGACACCGCTCGCGAGAACATCAACTACGAGAAGCTGAAGGCGATGCACGAACTGAAGAACCAGATTGCCAACCTCAGCATCGAAATCGCAGAGAAACTGATCCGCGCCGAGTTGAGCGACAAGCCCAAGGCCGACACGCTGATACAGAAGGAACTTGAAATGATGGAGCTGAAGTAAAAGCACGACGACCATGAGCACCTACCGCATCAATACCCACTACGCCAAGGCGCTGATGCTCCTCTCGGAGGAGATGGGCACGATGGACCGCGTGTCGGAGGACATGCGCCTCGTCAGCAAAGTCTGCGCCGAAAACCGCGAGCTGAACGTTATCTTCAACAACCCGGTGGTCCCGAAGGACAAGAAGGTGGCCATCGTGAAGGACCTCTTTGCCCAAGAAGTCAGCGAAGAGAGCATAGCCTTCCTGCTCTTCGTCACCCGCAAGAACCGCTCCGTCAACCTGCGAGGCATCGCCGACGCATACATAGAGATGTACCGCGAGAAGAAAGGCATCGTGCTGAGCGACCTGGTGACCCACCAGCCCATCGACGACGTGGCCCGGCGCATGGTCACACAGATGGTGGAAGACTACACCGGCAAGACCGTCGAACTGCACGACCGTACCGACCCCAAGATGCTGGGATGCTTCAAACTGGAGTTCGACAACAAGATGTACGACGCCCGTATCCGCACAAAGATACGCCGCATGCGCATCGAGTTCGCCAAGAATGAATACGAAAGCAAACTGTAAACATTATGTCAGATATAAAACCTGCCGAAGTATCGGCAATCTTGAAGAAACAACTGGCCGACGTCAGCCTTGAGACCCACCTGGAGGAGGTGGGCACCGTGCTCACCGTGGGCGACGGCATTGCCCGCGTCTACGGTCTGAACAACGCCCAAAGCGGCGAGCTCGTGGAGTTCGACACCGGCGACCAGGGTATCGTGCAGAACCTCGAGGAGGACAACGTCGGCGTCGTTATGCTTGGCGAAGTGAGCACCATCAACGAAGGCGACACCGTCAAGCGCACACGCCGCATTGCCTCGCTGCCCGTGGGTGAGGGCCTGCTGGGTCGTGTCATCAACACCATCGGCCAACCCATCGACGGCAAAGGCCCCATCGCAGGCGAGGTATACGAAATGCCCTTGGAGCGCAAAGCCCCCGGCGTCATCTACCGCCAACCCGTCGAACAGCCCCTGCAAACCGGTATCAAGGCCATCGACTCCATGATTCCCATCGGCCGCGGCCAGCGCGAGCTTATCATCGGCGACCGCCAGACCGGCAAAACCGCCATCGCCATCGACACCATTATCAACCAGCGCGGCAACTACGAGGCCGGCAAGCCCGTGTACTGCATCTATGTGGCCTGTGGCCAGAAAGGCAGCACCGTGGCCAACCTAGTGAAGAACCTCGAAGAAAAAGGCGCCATGGCCTACACCATCGTCGTGGCCGCCACAGCCTCGGACCCCGCCGCCATGCAGTTCTATGCCCCCTTCGCGGGTGCCGCCATCGGCGAATACTTCCGCGACACGGGACGCGATGCCCTGGTTATCTACGACGACCTCTCGAAACAGGCTGTAGCCTACCGTGAGGTCTCGCTGCTGCTCCGTCGCCCGCCGGGACGCGAAGCCTATCCCGGCGATGTGTTCTACCTGCACAGCCGTCTCCTCGAGCGCGCCGCCCGCATCATCCAGAACGACCAGATTGCCGCCCAGATGAACGACCTCCCCGCCTCGTTGCAGGGCAAGGTGAAAGGTGGCGGATCGCTGACCGCCCTGCCCATCATCGAAACGCAGGCAGGCGACGTCTCGGCCTATATTCCCACCAATGTCATCTCCATCACCGACGGACAGATATTCCTGGAGACCAACCTCTTCAACAGCGGTGTCCGTCCAGCCATCAACGTGGGTATCTCGGTGAGCCGTGTCGGCGGTAAGGCACAGATCAAATCCATGAAGAAGATTGCCGGCACACTGAAGATAGACCAAGCCCAGTACCGCGAGTTGGAAGCCTTCTCCAAGTTCGGTTCCGACCTCGATGCCGCCACCAAGGCCGTGCTCGACAAAGGCGCACGCAACGTCGAAGTCCTCAAACAGCCCCAGTATTCGCCCATGCCCGTCGAGGAACAGGTGGCCATCATCTACTGCGGCACCAACGGACTGCTGCAGAAGGTGCCCGTGGACAAGGTACGTGCCTTCGAGAAGGAATTCCTTTTCCAGATGCGCAGCCAGCACGCCGCCGTGCTCGACAACCTGAAAGCCGGCAAACTGGTGGACAGCGACCTGGCCGAAATGAAGACAGTGGCCCTCGACCTAGCCGAGAGATACAAATAAGCTAATTATTCGGAAAGGTTGAAGAATGGCTAATTTGAAAGAAGTCAGAACGCGCATAGGCTCCGTGAGCTCGACGCAGCAGATTACCTCCGCCATGAAGATGGTCTCCGCTGCCAAGTTCCGCCGTGCACAGAATGCCATCATTGGCATGAGGCCTTATGCAGCGCAGCTCGACGAAATAGTGACCGACATAGACACCGGTGGCGAAGTGCTGACACCCTATCATGCCGTGCGCCCGCTGAAGAACGTGCTGCTAGTGGTGGTCACCTCGAACAAAGGCCTCTGCGGCGCCTTCAACAGCAACGTCATCAAGCAGGCCACCGCACGCATAGAACACTACAAGTCACTCCTGCCCGAGGACGGCGTGCTTCGCGTGCTTTCGATTGGCAAGAAGTCGTCCGAACTCATGGCCCGCCGCAAGGACATCGCACTCACGGTGAACGACGAGCTGTTGGACGGTGCCACGTTCGACTCCGTAGCCGAAGTGGCCGACGGAATCATGAATGCTTTCGCCAACAAGGAGATAGACCTCGTCGAGGTGGTGTACAACCAATTCAAAAACTCGCTCTCGCAGGTACTCTCCACCGACCAGTTCCTGCCTGTGGTACCCGCCAAAGCCGTGCAAGCGAAAGGTGCCGTGGCCATGCGTAACGACTACATCTACGAGCCCTCGAAGGAGGACATCGTGCGAAGCATGGTGCCCCTGATGCTGCGATCCACCTTCTACCGCATGTTGCTCGACTCGCTGGCATCGGAGCACGGCGCCCGCATGACAGCCATGCAGAAAGCCACCGACAACGCCACAGAACTGCTCAAGGACTTGCGCCTGAGCTACAACAAAGCCCGACAAGCAGCCATCACCAACGAAATCATCGAGATTGTGAGCGGTTCCGAAGCTTTGAAAGGCTGACACCAAGAATCCCCTAGGCACCGATGCGGCATGCATCGGTGCCTATTTTTGTTTAGAAAATACAGATGAAAAAAATCATTCTCCCAATAGTGATGCTAGTGCTCAGCGCAGGCATGGCCTTGGCCAAGACCGTGGACCTTGCTGTGGCCCGCGTGGCAGCGGCACACCTGTTGCAGAAAGAAGTATTCTGCGCCACACCCGAAACCTTCACAGAGTGTTACCTCTTCGTTGGTGCCGACGGCAAAGGATTTGCCCTTATCGCTGCCGACGACTGTGTGCGTCCCGTTCTCGGATACTCGCTCACCGGCACCTTCCCCGCCGAAAAACTGCCATCGCATATCCTAGGTTGGATTGAAGCCTACGAACTGAACATCCGCACCCTCCGTAACTTGGGCATCACACCGAGCGAAAAAACACGCCAGGAATGGCAGATGCTGGCAGAAACCAAGTTCCGGACCGTACGCGACACCGCCGTCGGCCCCCTGATGACCACACAGTGGAACCAGTCGCCATGGTACAACCAGATGTGTCCCTACAGCATACAGGACGAGGCATATTCCGTCACCGGCTGCGTGGCCACAGCTATGGCACAGGTAATGAAATACTGGAACCATCCCGCCGTGGGCCGCGGTTCGCACTCCTACATGCCCCACGGCTTCAGCCTGCAGAGTGCCCAGTTCGATACCACACACTACGATTGGACCCAAATGCCCAACCGCCTCGGATGGAACTCCTCCCAGGAGGAAATCGACGCCGTAGCGCTGCTGATGTACCATGTGGGCGTGGCCGTGGAAATGAACTACAGTCCCCAGAGCAGCGGTGCCCATGTCTCCGCCTACGGCGACCCCAACTCGGCCTCCGCCGAGAATGCCCTGAAGAACTACTTCCGCTACAACCAGGCCCTCTTCTCGGCCTACCGAGGCAACTATAGCGATGCCGAGTGGAACGACCTGCTCACCACAGAGCTCGATGCCTCACGACCCGTGATGCTCTCCGGCACCGACGGCCATGGCGGCCACGCCTTCGTCATCGACGGATACGACTCCCTTGGCTTCTACCACCTCAATTGGGGATGGGGCGGATACTGCGACGGCTACTACACCTTTGACTCCCTGAGCCCCAGCGCCAGCGGTATCGGAGGCAACGAAAGCAACTCCTACAGTCACGACAACCACGCCTTGCTCCACGTCTTCCCCGCCAGCGAAGACCCTGTGGTGACGGTGAACGTGGTATCCTCCGACCCCGCCGTGGGCACCGTCAACGGTGGCGGCACTATGGCATCATATACCACCACCACCATTCGGGCCACCGCCAACGAGGGCTACCGTTTCCTCCACTGGAAGAGCGGCAACCACTATAACCCCTTCACCTTCGCACCCAACAACGACTACTCAGACACCGCAATCTTCGCCCCCATCTACGGCGACACGCTGGGCTACTGCTTCTCCGGCTACCAAGGCCTTTGGGGCGAGTACGGCAACACCCCTCCTGAATGGGGTATCCGTGTGCCAGCACGCTCGGTACCACATCACCGCCAACTCAATGCCGTGCAGTTCTACGGCGTCAGCAATGCCACCTATACCCTCAACGTCTTCCACGGCAACAACCGCGAGCAACTCATCTTCTCCGCCACACCCAGCACCTCCGACTTCGGATGGGTCACCGTGCCCCTCTCCAACCCCGTGCCGTTGGTGGACAGCCTGCCTCTCTGGATAACCCTCACCAGCCGCAGCTACACCAACCCAGCCGTCTATTCCAGTTATTCCGGAAACCCTGACGGCACATGGTACAAACGTGCCGGCACCACCTGGGAGCATCTCGAAGACCGCAATGAGTACTATTCTTGGATGATTCGTGCCCTGCTAGGCGAACTTGAGCAGGTGACCGTCACCGTCGAAGCCAACTACGCCGACCGCGGCACCGTCGACGGTAGCGGCAGCTACTATCCCGGCGACACCGCCATACTCACCGCCACCCCTGCCGCAGGCTACCGCTTCGCGGGATGGAGCACTGGCGAACAAGACAACCCCTTGCATTTACGCGTTACTGGTCCCGCTACCATCATCGCCGCCTTCGTACCTCAGCCTGTAGGCATCGAGGAAACGGAACTGGAAGGATGTCGGGTGGAGCTCTCTGGCCTCAATCTCACCATCGACAATCCCCAGGGACTCACCGTGAACCTCTACGACATGCAGGGCCGCCAACTGGTCTCCTCCGCCAGCCGGCAAGCCTCCTTCACACTTCCCGCCACCGGAGTCTATATGCTCCAGGCTGGCGGCAAAAGTCATAAAATTGTCGCTTTATAACAAATAAAATAACTGTCAAAACCGATATTATGGACAATACCAAGACCCAAAACACAAAACTGGCCATCGTTCCCGTCATAGCGATGTTCTTCATGTTCGCTATGATCAGCTTTGTAACCAACATGGCAGCCCCCTTCGGCAACATCTGGAAAAACAGCTATGAATGGTCCGGCATGCTGGGCAACATGATGAACTTCCTTGCCTACCTCATCATGGGCATTCCCGCCGGCAAACTGATGAGCCGCATTGGCTACAAAAAAACGGCCCTCATAGCCCTCGGCGTGGGCTTCGTGGGCATGCTGGTGCAGTACCTCTCGAGCCTCGTGGGCGCCGAGACGGCCACCTTCACCGTCAGCGGACAGCCCGTGATGCTCAACTTCATCATCTACCTCCTCGGAGCCTTCATCTGCGGCTTCTGCGTCTGCATGCTCAACACCGTGGTGAACCCCATGCTCAACCTCCTGGGAGGCGGCGGAAACCGCGGCAACCAGCTCATTCAAACCGGCGGCACCCTCAATTCGCTCACTGGCACCCTGACACCGCTGCTCGTCGGCGCCCTCATCGGCACCGTCACCGAGCGCACCGCCATGAGCGATGTGGCACCGCTGCTCTTCATCGCCATGGGCGTCTTCGCCCTTGCCTTCCTCATCATCTTCTTCGTTAACATCCCCGAACCCGGGAAAACCGGAGCCGCTGCAACATCCAACACAAGCGGCAAGAAATACAGCGCCTGGAGCTTCCGCCACCTGGTGCTGGGCGTCGTAGCCATTTTCTTCTATGTCGGCATCGAGGTGGGCATTCCGGCCGAGCTCAACTTCTACCTCACTGACGACCCGCTCTGCGGAGCCGCCATTGGTGGCGCCGTAGCCGCCATCTACTGGCTCCTGATGATGGTGGGACGCGCAGCCAGCGCCGCCATCAGTGGCAAAGTATCCACCCGCGCCCAACTCTCCACTGTGGCCATCGCGGCCATAGCCCTTGTCATCGTGGCCATCCTCATGCCCAGCGACATCCGAGTTTCCATGCCCGGCTACAGCGTCGGCGACGGATTCCAGATGTTCCAGGTACCCATCAGCGCCCTCTTCCTCGTCCTCTGCGGCCTCTGCACCTCGCTCATGTGGGGCACCATCTTCAACCTCTCCGTCGAGGGACTCGGCCGCTACACCGAGCAGGCCTCCGGCATCTTCATGATGATGGTGGTAGGCGGCGGCGTCATGCCCCTCATCCAGAACGCCATCGCTGGTGCTGTGGGCTACATGGGCTCCTACTGGCTCGTGGTGGCCATGCTGGCCTACATCCTCTTCTATGCCCTCGCAGGATCCAAGAACGTCAACCGCGACATCCCCGTCGAGTAATACCCCGACCCGAAACACAACACCACAGCGTGCGGCGCCTCCCCCATTGCCGGAGACACCGCACGCTGTCTGCTTCCCCACCCTACCCTGCAGCGCACATTTCCTCGTCCACCCCATCGTTGCGAGTATGGCAAGGCTACAATACTTTTTTTTTGCCACATCGGAAAAAATTCGTATCTTTGCAACACATTTCGAGTGCGCTATATCCTGCAAATAGATTGTTACTCAAAATGTTATATCAATAAAAAGTCAAACCCGTGCAGGGCAGGATGCACTAATAAAAGCCGCGGAGCTTACTCTCCGCACAAAAAGAAAAGATGAATTACAAAGATGTGAAACCGCTGGCAGATTTCGATTGGGAATCCATAGACGAGAAAGCCGGTAAAATCAATGTTCAGAAAGCCAGCGAGAAGGACGAGCAGTACGACAAGAGTTTCAACTCGTTCACCGAGCAGGAGGTCATCGAGGGCACCATCGTGGCCCTGACCGACCGCGAGGCCGTCGTCAACGTCGGAGCTAAGAGCGACGGCGTCATCCCCATCAGCGAGATCCGCTACAATCCCGACCTGAAACCCGGTGACAAGATCGAGGTCTACGTCGAGAGCCAGGAGGATGCCAACGGACAGCTCATGCTCAGCCACAAGAAAGCACGCATCCTGAAGAGCTGGGAGCGCGTCAACCAAGCCTACGACAACCAGGAAATCATCACCGGTTACGTCAAGAGCCGCACCAAAGGCGGCCTGATCGTCACCGTCTTCGACAACATCGAGGCCTTCCTTCCCGGTAGCCAGATCGATGTCAAACCCATCCGCGACTACGATGTCTACGTCGACAAGCAGATGGAATTCAAAGTCGTCAAGATCAACCACGAGTACAAGAACGTCGTCGTCAGCCACAAGGCCCTCATCGAGGACGAAATCGAAGCCCAGAAGGCCGAAATCATCAGCCACCTCGAGAAGGGACAGGTGCTGGAAGGTGTCGTCAAGAACATCACCAGCTACGGTGTCTTCGTCGACCTCGGCGGCGTGGATGGTCTCATCCACATCACCGACCTCAGCTGGGGCCGCATCAACCACCCCGAAGAGATTGTCCAGCTGGACCAGAAGATCAACGTTGTCATCCTCGACTTCGACGAGGCCAAGCGCCGCATCGCCCTCGGTCTCAAGCAGCTCACTCCTCACCCCTGGGACGCCCTCGATCCTAACCTCAAAGAAGGCGACCATGTGAAGGGTAAAGTTGTTGTCCTGGCCGACTACGGTGCCTTCGTCGAGGTCATCCCCGGCGTCGAAGGCCTCATCCACGTCAGCGAAATGAGCTGGAGCCAGCACCTGCGCTCCGCCCAGGACTTCCTAAAGGTGGGCGACGAGGTCGAAGCCGTCATCCTGACCCTCGACCGCGACAACCGCAAGATGAGCCTCGGTATCCGCCAGCTCATGCCCGATCCTTGGCTGGCCATCGCCGAGAAATATCCCGTTGGCAGCAAGCACACCGCCACCGTGCGCAACTTCACCAACTTCGGCATCTTTGTCGAACTTGAGGAAGGCGTCGACGGCCTCATCCACATCAGCGACCTCAGCTGGAGCAAGAAAATCAAGCACCCCGCCGAGTTCACCAAGATTGGCGAGAAGATTGACGTCGTCGTCCTCGAGGTCGATGCCGAAAACCGCCGCCTCAGCCTCGGCCACAAGCAGCTCGAAGAGAATCCTTGGGATGTCTACGAGAGCCTCTTCACCATCGGCAGCGTCCACCAAGGCAAGATTGTCAACATGAACGACAAGGGTGCCACCGTCATCCTGCCCTACGACGTCGAAGCCTTCGCCCCCATGCGTCACCTCGACAAAGAGGACAAGAGCAAAGCCAAGAACGGCGAAACCCTCGACTTCAAGGTCATCGAATTCTCCAAGGAAGGCAAGAAAATCATCGTCAGCCACACCCGCACCTTCCAGGACGGCGCCGACAATGCCCGCCCCGAAAGCGACGAGAAGAAGGGTCGCGCCACCGCTAAGTCGGTGAAGCAGATCAACGAGAGCCTCGAAAAGACCACTCTCGGCGACCTCGACATCTTCCAGAAACTCAAAGAGGAGAACTAATCGTCCTCCCCTGTCCAAAACGACGCCTGGCTTCGGCCAGGCGTTTTTTTTGCCCTCCATAACCAAATAAGAGTAAGCAATGGGACGTCATCCGAGGCTGTAAATCAAAATCTTATACAATAATTAACATTTTTTTTGATTTTTTTTAGGAGATTCATGAAATAATTATGCTGTTTTTGTGTCTATGTGATTGGAAGGGGAAAGAATGAACGAAGAAAAGTGCGAAGTATGAGGCATGAGGAAAGCAGGAGTAAAAAAAAG
This sequence comes from uncultured Bacteroidota bacterium, assembly GCA_902775135.1. GTDB lineage: Bacteria > Bacteroidota > Bacteroidia > Bacteroidales > P3 > Colimorpha. Next base: position 29,530 of record CACYKY010000003.1, read on the forward strand.
TTGCACGAATGAACAAAAATTACTATCTTTGTACCATCGGCAAAAAATATAATCATATATAGAATGCTGATTTATAAATAGATAATATTTAGAGTTATGGCTAAAAATAATATTTTCGGAATGCTGTTGCTGCTAGGACTGGCTGTTCTGTGCGGCAACGAGGTCTACGCCCAAGGCGGCTGGAACCAAGCCACAGCCTGCCCCGGATGGAACAACCCCAACGCTTTCACCTCGGGCGGAGCCACCATCAACAAATATTCCGGACAAGGCATTGGCATCAGCAGTTCGAACAAACCTTGCCCAAACCCAATGACAGCTGCAACAGGTGTGTCCTCCATGGGCACCACATACACCGCAGCCCAACTGGGCAACATACAGAGCAGCGGATGCAGTTCCAGTTTACCCAGCAATGCCCGCCAGTTCCTTATCATGACCGACGTCAACGGTCATGACCCCAATACGGGCAACGCCCTGCCCTATGTGCCCACACAATTCAACACGAGCGACACCACCCCCGGCGCGGTCAACACCAACATCACCAAGAGTATCCGCATTGGTGACGGTTGCTCGGCCGGTGGCGCCAACAGTGACTACAGCGGAGCCATGCTCAACTACACCATGCGCGTCAGCGAGGACAATGCCATGATGTACATCTACTACGCCATTGTGGCTGAAGCCCCCGGCCATGGACAGAAGGGAAACCCCACCTTCATCATCCGCGCCATGAAGAAAAATGCCGCCAACCAATGGGTGCAGATTAGCGACACGCTGGCATACTACATCAGCTCTACCCCCTCCACCGACCAATCAGACAACTGCACCAACATGGGCTTTGTAACCATGGCTGGCCCAGGCCAGACCGGCTGGCACTCCTATGGTTCCGGATACAACGGTGTCTACTATAAAGACTGGGAGAAAGTGTGTATCAACCTGAGTAACCACCTCTATGAGGACATCCAGATACAGGTCATCATCTACGACTGCATCTACAACGCCCACTATGCCTACGCCTATATCGCCGGCGAATGCCGCCCGATGACCATCCAGACTGCCGGCTGCCCCCCAGGTCTGTCCACCGACGTTGGAACCCTCACCGCCGCTACCAATATGCGCAACTACGTTTGGTACGCATCCGAATGGGGTGTGGGCGAACCCGCCAATGCCTCCAACTTTGGTCCGGGAGGCCAATTCAGCCACTACACCTGGCGCCAGCTGACTCCCAACGAGAGTACCAACCACATCTACCATGTGCAAGCTAGCGACTTCCGCGTCTCCCGCCGCTATGGACCCACCAGCTTGCCTGTGACCATCGACTCCATTGGCAACCAGCAGACCTTCCGCTGCAAGATGACCTCGGCCATCGACCCGAGCAAGCCTTACGACTCGTACCTCTACGTCAACATGCAGAACACCAAGCCCACTATGGATGTCGACTCGCTCTTCATGTGCGACGGCACCGCCAAACTGTGGAACCGCAGCTATGTGCCCGGCGACCCTTCCTTGGTAGTGAATGGGGCAACTCAATGGTCATTCTACAACAACGAGATGTGCGGAGGCACAGCCCTGCAGACCTTCACTGGCGACAGCGCCGAATACGTCTTCAATGACACCGAGATGAAGGGAGTGCGCGTGCGTACCTTCACCACCGACCCCACCTGCTACTCGGACGCCATCTATCCCATCAAGCCTCGTGAACGGCCCAATGCCGGCATGACCATCTCCGCCCGCGTGCTCTGCGATGCCGACGAGACCACCATCGTCGACACCACCAGCGGAGACAACACGCGTATGTGGATATTCCGCAGAACCAATTACAGCGGCGACACAATCCTGTATGACACGCTGCGCGGCGAGGGTGAGACCAACCGCTCCGTCACGCGTTCGTTCACGCATGCTTTTGAACCCATCAAACTGGAGGTGAACAACAGAACCTACTATATCGACATGGTGACCGGCAACGGCGACACTGTGTGGTGCACCACAACGGTGACTGACGCCGTGTCGGTGTTCCTCCACCCCGACCTGGAAGTGACCGGCGACACAGTAGTGTGTCAAGGTAGCTTGACCAATGCCACAGTGAACGCTGTAGGCGTGGAAGGATGCACCTACGAGTGGTCTACATCCTATGGCACAATTACAGGCAACCTGCCCTCAGGCCCGACACTGCAGGTGACTCCCTATGCCGACACAGCGACCTACTTCGTGAAAGTGACAAGTCCGCAAGGATGTGTGGCATGGGACAGCATACATGCCTACGTGGTACGTCCCCAACTGGAAATCCAACCTGCCGACGGCCGTATCTGCCCGGGCGACGTGGCCACCTTGATAGGCCATGAAGCCGACCACTACACATGGAGCGCCTCTCCCGCCGACCCCTCGCTGGATGGTCAGGAGAACGCCCCACAGATCAACGTCTCCCCCTCGGTGACCACTGTATATACTATGGTGGGACATGGTACCAACAACTGCAACGCCACACCGCTGACCAAGACCGTCACCATCGTGCCGCTGCCAGTACCGAGTGTCAAACTGACGCCCGGATTCATCGACACCGACGACCCGCACGTGGTGCTGCGCGACCAGTCCACCTACGGCGTGTCATCATCGTGGCTCTTCAACAATGGTGAAACGGTGTCTGGTCGCGAAGTGAGCCATACATTTGCCAACTGCATCGGTTTCGACTCGGTACCTGTGACGCTGACCAGCTACAACACCTTGAACTGCCCGACGGTATACCCGTTCCAAATTCCTGTGAATGTCTTCACCGTGTGGTTCCCGACGGCCTTCACACCTGGTTCGAGCGATGGCAACGACAAGTTCACCATCCACACCATCAACGAGTACCAGTTCTTCCACATCTACATCTACAATCGCCGAGGCGAACTGATATTTGACTCGGACGACGTGCACTTCGAATGGGACGGTACCTATAACGGCGAACCTTGCCCGCAAGGAGCCTATGTATACACCATTCGTTTCCGCAAGCCCGGCACAACAACACTGAGCACTCAGCAAGGTACAGTGACACTGATCCGCTGATGGACGAGAAGCACAAATTACTGAAAAAGCATTGGGGCTTCGATAGTTTCCGCCCCATGCAGGAAGAAATCATAGAATCCGTATTGCAGGGCCACGACACGTTGGCCCTGCTTCCTACTGGTGGCGGCAAGTCGCTATGCTACCAACTGCCAGCATTGATGCGCAATGGGATATGCCTTGTGGTGTCTCCACTGATAGCGCTGATGAAAGACCAGGTACAACAGCTGAACGACCGCAAGCTCAAGGCTGCCTGTATTGTTTCGGGAATGAGCAGCGATGTGGTGAACGGAGTGCTTGCCAATGCCCTCAGCGGCACACTGAAATTCCTGTACGTGTCGCCCGAACGGTTGCGGCATCACATGTTCATCGAGCACTTGCGAAGAATGAAGGTTGGGCTGATTGCTGTAGACGAAGCACACTGCATTTCACAATGGGGCTATGACTTTCGCCCTCCCTACCTCCAAATTGCCGATATAAGACAGTACCACCCGGCAACGCCAGTCATAGCACTCACCGCAACAGCAACACCCGCAGTGGCCGACGACATCTGCACGCAGCTTCGCATGCGAGACTGCCATCGCTTCCAGTCGAGTTTCATCCGCGAGAACCTAGCCTATATGGTGATTCACGACGGGAACAAGTACCAACGGCTTCTACGCATGGTGTGCCGTATAGGAGGCACAGGCATCATATACATGCGCAGCCGCAACGGTACGCAGAACCTGGCACGCTTCCTGGAGGAATCGGGGGTAAGTGCAACATATTACCATGCCGGACTCGACGCACGCGAACGCGACAGGCGCCAAGCTCGCTGGATGAGCGATGGTTGCCAAGTAATGGTAGCCACCAACGCCTTCGGCATGGGCATCGATAAGCCCGATGTGCGATTTGTGGTGCACATGGACATGCCCGATTCGCTCGAAGCCTATTTCCAAGAAGCCGGTCGTGCCGGACGCGACGGCAAGACGGCATATGCCGTGCTGCTTTGCGACCCCTCCGACAAAGAACAGCTGGTACATGACTTGGCAACAGACTTTCCTCCGGTGAAGATGATACGAAACACCTACCGAGCCCTCTGCAACTTCTACCGCATACCTATGGGCGGCGGAACCGACTCACAGTACGATTTCGACATTGAGCAGATTTGTTTCAACTACAACTTCACCATACGTGAGTTCTATAGTGCCTGCCGCATACTGGAGAAGGAAGGTCTGATAGCCATACCCACCATCGAGGACGCCTACTCAACGGTGTACATCCCCGCATCCCGAGACGAAATCTACCGTTTCCAAGTAGATCACCAGCGTCTGGGTGACATGCTGCAATGCATCATGAGGATGTATCCCGGCCTATTGGACGGTGCCACCCCCATCGACGAACGCAAGATTGCCCGTAGCCGCAACATGGATGCCCAACAAGTAATCAACGACCTGAAGCATCTGCACGAGATGCATATCCTCCAGTATCGCCAACGTCCACAGGGACCACAGATTGCCTTCACCAGCGAACGCATCGACGAAAAGAACATCTATCCCTCCGAAGCCAACTATGCCCTGCTCAAAGATGCTGCCCAAAAACGGGTCAATGCAATGCTTAGGTATGTTGGCAACGACCTCGAATGCCGCAGCCGACAACTGGTGACGTACTTCGGCGAGGCAACAGAAAAAGACTGCGGAGTGTGCGATGTATGCCTGCGCAGAAATCGCAAACCCGACAATGTGAAACACGCAGTAAAAAAACTTTTGCAGAAGAGTCCCGTCGAGGTCAGGCAACTAATCCAACTGCTCACGGCCGAAGGGCATGAACAGGTAGGCGACACCATTCGCGAAATGATAGATCTCGGCGAGGTACGCCTCGGAGCCAACTCATTGGTGTATCTGGAAAACTAGACTCAAGGTGCCAACCGACGGATAGCCTCATAAACCCGTGCCACAGGCAATCCCATCACATTATAGTAGCAGCCTTCAATGCGGCTGATGCCCACCATTCCAATCCACTCCTGAATGCCATAGGCTCCAGCTTTGTCAAAAGGGCGGTAGTTGTCCACATAGTATGCCAGGTCCTCGTCACTAAGCTGACGGAAATAGACATCAGTCTTTTCTGTGAAAGAAACTGTCTGCGAGACGGTGCGCAGACAAACACCTGTATATACGGTATGGCGGTTGCCCGACAAAGAGCGCAGCATGGCCAAGGCCTCACTGCGGTCGGCAGGCTTCCCGAGAACCTTCTCCTCAAGCACCACCACAGTGTCGGCGGCCACCAATATGTCATCGTCCGCCATCATCGACGAAGCGTATGCTCCAGCTTTGCGACAAGCAAGCAGCTCTGCTGTGGCAGCAGCAGGAGTGCCGTCGGGCACATGCTCATCCACATCCAACGTGATGAATTCAACAGGATAGCCCAACTCGCCAAGCAACTGACGGCGACGGGGCGATTTGGAAGCAAGCAGCAACCTCATTTGACCTCTTTGCCTCCCTTGAACTTGGCCTTGTAAACCTCACGGCCGTGTTCATACCAGGTCCATCGACCCTCTTTCTCTCCACCCACAAACTGACCCTTCTCCACAGGAGCCCCGGATTCGTCATAACGCTCATACTTGCCCTCGAGGAGACCGTCCTTGAAATTCTGACGCAACTCAATCTTTCCATTGGGGTAATAGCGGATTTCCTCGCCATCCTTCTCGTCGTCGGAATAGTGGACAATGTAACGGGTGCTACCGTCGTCATAGAGGCCACGCCATTCGCCGTCCATCTTGCCTTCATCAAAGTCTCCGTAGTAGTCCACCTTGCCATCCTCGTACCACGAGGTCCAGCGACCTTCCTCCTTGCCGTCGGCATAACGGCCTTCGTGCAACTTGGCTCCAGATTCATACCACGTGGTCCATAGTCCTTCGCGCTTGCCGTTATTGTAATTACCCGTTCTCCAACGCTCGCCAGTCTCGTAGTAGTATATCCATTGCCCAATCTCCTTGCCTTTGGCATAGGTGCCCTGTGCACCAAGTTTACCATTGCTACGCCAGTAGAAAAACCACTCGCCGTCCTGCACGCCGTCAACGAGTTTGCCGCGCATATCAACCTTGCCATTGGGGAAATACCACACAGCTTCTCCTTGGAGAGCATCGTTCTTATACTGGCCCGTGAAGCGCATGGCACCATTGCGGTGCCACTGGAACGTGTTGCCTTCCCGCTTGCCGTCAACATAAGTGTATTCCTCCTCCTTCTGGCCATTGTCGTGCCACGAGCGATACAGGCCTGTTTTCTTGCCATTCTCCACAGCCACTTCACTCTTCAAGTCACCATTGCGATGCCACGAACGCGAGGTGCCAGTACCATAGCACTCTTCTGCCATTCGACTGCCATCCTCATAGTAGAGCGTCCACACACCCACCTTCTGCCCGTTGTCGTAGGTGCCTTCCTGCGAGATACGGCCATTGGTATACCACCAAGTCCAACTGCCGGTACGGCGGTTCTGGTCGTTCAGGGTGCCCTGCACCGAGAGCTGATTGCTGTTGGTATACTTCTTCTGGTAAGGAGTCTGGGCTGTGGCCACCGTTTGGAGGCCAACGAATGCTATCAAAGCTATGGCAAGAAAACGTCTCATATTCTTGATTTGTTTCTAGTACTATTCGGTGTAAACAAAGATGATGCGTGGACAATTCGACGACAGGGTGCCATGCATGATGGCACGCTGCGCGCTATTGCGCCGCGAATTGAGCAGAAGCAGCATGCCAGGATCCTCTCCCTTACGCATGAGGCCTTGCAGATGCTGTGTGACACGCATACGATAGTAGTTCCCATCCTCATGGTACGTGCCATCGTATCCGCTAAGGGTATAGAGGTCGATAAGGTCGTCAATATACACGTCCGAACCGTCGGACTGTTTGCCGAGGGCAAGAATCTGGTCGGGATGCATGGCAGGCGACTCGGGCGAGAGCGACATGACAAGTTCTGCATGGTGAATCACCGCCCAAGGATGCGCTGCATGGAATTCACGGATGGCACGGTCAAAACTCATTCGCACACGATGTCCACCCATCGGCTCCAAGTAGAGGCGCATGGTGCCCGGCAGGCGGGGGTGCCCGGCAAACAGTGTACCGGCGTAGTTGTGCTCAAAATGGGTGAAATGCGACGTACCGGCACCCAGCAGGAAGGTGTAAAACCCCAGCGTGGTGTCGTTGCCACTCGTATAGTGATAGTATGCCCTTAGGTTCGTGGCCGACGACGAGAAGTCAACGCTGACCATACCCTCATCGCCGGCAGTGGTCATCCGCACACGCAGGCCTTTGGTCTGCTGAATGAATTCCTCAGCAGTGGCCGTACGACGTATGACACTGTAAAAACTAGGGTCCAGTTTGAACGAAATCACGGTGTCGAGTTCGCCGACAGTGACATTGTCATCAAAGAAAATCTTGTTCCCGTCCACAGGCAACGTGTTTTCGGCATAGAAAAGAGTGTCAGTCAGCAATGGCTCGGCCAGCTGCATCACCTCGAAGTGGAAGTTGTACGTCCCACTGGTGTCGGGAAAGAGTTGGCTCTTGGCCAACGTCAGCACCACAGAGTCAATTTCCAGCGAGCTGTCGAAGGCTATGTCATTGGTGTTCGGCGGCAGAGCAATCTGTGTGTATAACCACGAACTGACCCTACCGAAGGTGGCATCGGTATAGTTGCCGATGATACCGAATGAATAGTTGCTGGTGAGCAGCGAATCCTCGTATTCAGTCCATGCAGTGTCGGCATAGATTGTGTCCATCATGCCGTCGTAGAGTGTGGTAGTGTCCACAAGGTCGATACCCAATGCCGACTCCTCGTCGGTACACGCCGTCTGGAAAGCCATCATGGCTACGGCCATCAATGCGAGTACACCTTTGTCAATGAATTTCATATCAGTTGTTTAGTTCTCAAATTTGCTGCTGCCTACGATGCTGTCGTAGAGTTTGTTGATACGGGCGAAGAATTCGTCGCGGTCCTCAATGTAGTCAAGCACATTGCGCTTGTTTTCTTTGGCGAAAGCCACCAGTTCAGGATGCACATTGGGCGAGCCAATGACCACGCCCTGCGAATAGGTGATGGCAGACTTCATCAATCCCAAGTAGTCGGTTTGACCATAGAGACGCAGGTCCTTGGCCGTAGCGCCGTCGGTCTTCATCTTCCGCTCCAGGTCGCCGCCAATGGGGCCGTCAAACTGGTCCCCCATCAGGGTGATGACCATCTTTGTGCCACTGAAGAATGCGTTCTCCTTGTTGATACGGCGCAGATAGAAAGGTATCATCGAGGCAAACCACCCTGTGAAGTGTATCAGGTGTGGCTGCCAAGCCAACTTGCGCACAGCCTCCAAGGTGCCGCGCCCGAAGAAGAGCAGGCGCTCGTCGGTGTCGGCAAAAGGATGCCCCTTCTCGTCCAACAGTCCTTTGCTATTGATAAAGTATTCTTCGTTGTCGATGAAATAAACCTGCATGCGTGCCGACGGAATGGAACCCACCTTGATGATCAGCTGGTGGTCACAGTTGTTCACTATGAGGTTCATCCCCGAAAGACGTATCACCTCGTGAAGTTGGTGCTTGCGGTCGTTTACTTCACAGAACTTCGGCATGAAAACCCTGATCTCGCGTCCTATCTCCTGAGTCTTTGCAGGCAAATAGCGCCCGAACAAACTTTGTTCACTTTCCGGTGAAAAAGGCGCAATTTCCTGATTCACAAATAATATTCTCCCTTTTGCCATAAATTATTTATATATTATACCAAATGCAAAGATACAAAAAAAAACTGATATGGCAAAATCATTCTTTCCGATTCAAAAAAAAGTTGTACTTTTGCACTTCAAATCAGACCCTCTGAACGATGGAAAAAAACATGCGCAACAGCGACTCCTACCGCGCCTTGCTCGACAGGGCTCGCCGCTATTGCGCCCTTGCCGAACAATGCGAAGACGCCGTTCGCCAGAAACTCGTCACCTGGGGCGCCACCCCCGTCGAGTCCGACGACGTAATCGACGCCCTCTACTCCGAGAACTACCTCGACGACGTCCGCTATGCCCGCGCCTTCTGCGAAAGCAAGATCCTCCACCAGCACTGGGGCCGCCAGAAAGTGCTCTACCAACTGCGCCTCAAGCATCTGCCCCGTACCGCCGTCGAAACAGGCATGGCCGCCGTCAGCGACGAGGACTACCTGGCTGCACTCTCCGAACTGGCCGTCAAAAAATTTTCCGAACTGCGCCGCTCCACCAACGACCCGGCGGCCTTGCGCCAGAAACTCACCTCTTTTCTCCTCTCGCGAGGATTCCTCATTGGCGAAATCAATCAAGTAATAATTAATACCCTACAACAATGAAACGCATTTATGCTCTTTGCGCGGCGTTCCTCATGGCCGCCACCGTTCCCGCCTTTGCGCAGGATGCCGAACCCCAAGGTTCCTGGACCACCTCCTCCACCCCAGCCCTCAAACTCAACGAGTCGATGTTCAACAACTGGTCCTCTACCGGTACATCGCAAATCGACCTCAACATCACCTTCTTCGGCAACTACAAGTACACCCATCCCAAATATGTATGGGACAACGTCGTAGACCTCGGTTTCGGCCAGGCCTGGCAGGACCTCGACAACTCCGCCGACGGCGGCCGCTTCGAGAGCATCCGCAAGAGCCTCGACAAAATAGACCTCACCTCGGCCATCTCCTGGAAGGCCTATAAGGATTGGGGCGCCAGCTTCACCGCCAACCTCAAGACCCAGTTCGCTCCCGGCTACGAATACGCCGGCGCCGGCGACAACGAGGGCAAGATGGTCTCCTCCTTCTTCGCTCCCGCCTACCTCACCACCGCTCTCTCCTTCGAACACAAAAAGGCCGACTGGTCCGTCTCCCTCTCTTTCCTGACCGGCAAGACAACCTTCGTCTTCAACAACGACCTCATCGACAGCGGCTACACCTATGGCGTCATCCAGGACAAGAACTTCGACCCCACCGACCCCAACCGCTCCTGGACCCACGCCTACTTCGCCCTCGGTAGCTACGTCAAGGCTCAGTACCTCAAGAAGGACATCCTCCCCAGCCTCGACCTCTACGCACGCCTCGAACTCTTCTACGACTATAAGAAACCCTCCAACATGGCTTGGGACAACATTCAGGCCTTTGTCGACAATCCCGGCACCCTCACCAAACCCGAGGACTGCGAATACAACCTCGCCGCCTCCGACGAGTCCTGGGATAAACTCGCTGGCTACAACTGGCTCCAGCGCCGCGTCTTCGAGACCGACCTCGACTTCGAAGTCAAACTCGACTATCGCTTCTCCTCCCACATCGCAGCCAACTTCGCCCTCAACCTCAAGTGGGATACCGACTTCTCCGGCATGGGCAAGTGGGGTCACCTGCAAGTCTACCAAATGGCTGGCATCCAGGTGTTCTTCTCCTGGAAGACTCCCAAACAATAACGAATTCTTTTTCTGAAATTCAAGGAATCGGGCACACCCCGATTCCTTGTTTTTTTTATTTGAACCGCAGCAGCACCGAGTCGGTGGCCATCAAGCCCATCAGCTGGGTGAACGAGCTTTCCTTGACGGCAAGCTCCAGCACCCCGGTGGCCGACACCGTAAGGCGCAGCTTGCGACGCGGGTCATTGGTGCGGTGCTGCTGGTAGTACGAGGCCATCACCTCGTCAATCTCCTGGTCGCGCACGGTGATGACAAACTTGCGGTCCTGCCGCAACTCCTCGAACTCCTTGTAGGTCATGCCCAGATAGGCATTGCCGTAACTGTCGATGTAGTCAATGTATATGCGGTACCCACCGTCCTCCTTGGGCATCCAGCCCACAGCGGGACGACGCAGCAGTCCCTCGTGGCGCGGTCCTATATCGCTCAGCGCAGCACCGCCAAGCAAGCGGGCGGCCACACGCGTGAAGAGCGAGTAGGCTGCAAAGTTGTAGACTCCGTTCTCCTGCACCGGTATGCGGCACACATCCTCAATCTCGTCGCCCAACGCCATGGAAGGCAGGCCGTTGTCGCAGCAGATATAATACTGTCCGCGGGCCTTCACCACGACGAAGGGTCGCTCCGGAGTATGCGTCGACGCCACATCGATGATATGCACCGTCCCCTGGGGAAATCCCTTGCAGGCATGCCGCACCACAAAAGTGGCAGCCCTCACATTGAAAGGCTCCACACCATGCGTGATGTCCACCACCTGCACCCCCTCAACCATACTCATCAGCGCCCCCTTCACCATGCCGGCGAAGAAGCCCTGGTTGCCCCAGTCGGTAGTCAGTGTCACAATCGGTGTCTTCATAATTCGGCTGCAAAATTACAACTTTTTCCCGACATCACCAAAAATATTCTCTCCCACCCTCCATAACAGACACATCAAGTTTCCAGTAAATAATTGTCATCTATGCAAGCACGACTTCGGCCATAAATTTTTCGCCAATTCATTTTTTTTACGTATATTTGCTCCTTGGCTTCGGCCAAGGAGATATAATTATTAATATAGAAATCAAATATTTATAGAAATATGTCATTGCTTTCGATACGCAATTTGCACGCTTCCATCGGCGACCGCGAGATACTGAAGGGTGTCAACCTCGAAATCAATCGCGGCGAGGTGCACGCCATCATGGGCCCCAACGGCAACGGCAAGAGCACCCTGGCGGGTGTGGTGGCTGGCAACCCCAAGTACACCGTCACCCAAGGCGAGGTCATCTTCAAGGATAAGAATATCCTCGATATGCCCGTCGACGTTCGTGCCGCCGAGGGCCTCTTCCTTGGCTTCCAATATCCTGTGGAGATTCCCGGCGTGAGCATCACCAACTTCATGCGCACAGCCGTCAACGAGCAGCGCAAGTATCACGGTCTCGACCCACTGAGCGGCGCCGAGTTCCTCCGCCTGATGGAGGAGAAGAAAAAAGTGGTGGAGATGACCACCAACCTGGCCAACCGCTCCGTGAACGAAGGCTTCAGCGGCGGCGAGAAGAAGAAGAACGAGATCTTCCAGATGGCTATGCTCAACCCCACCCTCTCCTTCCTCGACGAGACCGATTCGGGCCTCGACATCGACGCCCTGCGCATCGTGGCCGGCGGCGTCAACCAACTGCGCTCAAAGGACAATGCCACCGTTGTCATCACCCACTACCAGCGCCTGCTGGATTTCATCGTTCCCGACTACGTGCACGTGCTCTACGAAGGCCGCATCGTCAAGACCGGCCCCAAGGAGCTGGCCCTCGAGCTGGAGGAGAAAGGCTACGACTGGATTAAAAAAGAGCTTGGAGAATGATACGCAAAGACCAATTGCCCGATATCTGGGGCGACAGCTGGCAGCTGCCCCCCGACACCATCGCACAGCAGCTGCCTGTGGCTCGCGGCACCTCCCTGCGCGTGGTCGTCACCGACAATCCCTGGCTTGCTGAGCAGATGGACGGCCAGGCCCGCTGCTGCTCTCCCGCCGAGCTGCTGCAAATCAACATCGAGGAGGGCGCCAGCCTCGAGCTGTACCGCCTGCAGGATTTCCACACTCCACCCGAAGCCCTCACCGAGACCCGCATCATCATGCAGCGCGACGCCCGCCTGCGCATGTGCACCGTCACCCTCGGAGGCAGCCACGTGCGCAACAACGTCATCGTCCGCATGCAGGGCGAAGGCTGTGAGCTTTCGGCCGACGGTCTCTACCTCGTCGACCGCGAGCAACGATGCGACAACTACATCTTCGTCGAGCACGCCAAACCCCACTGCACAAGCCACACTCTCTACAAAGGTATCATCGACGACTCCGCACGCGCCCGCTTCAACGGACATGTGCTGGTGCAGGACGGCGCTGTGAAGACCGAGGCCTACCAAACCAACCGCAACATCCTGCTCACCGACAAGGCCCACGTGGACACCCGCCCCTTCCTCGAGATCTACAACGACGATGTCAAGTGCTCCCACGGGTCCACCATCGGCCAGCTCGACGAACAGGCACTCTTCTATCTGCAGACTCGCGGCATCAGCGCCCGCACAGCTATGACTATGCTCAGCTACGCTTTCTGCGACGAAGTAATCCGAGGTATCGGCATCGAACGTCTCCGCGACACCGTGGGCGATATGGTGAAGAAACGCCTTCACGGCGAGCTCACCTCCTGCGCCGACTGCGCCATCGCCTGCAAGAATCCCTGCAACGGCCCCGACGCCCACTTCGACATCGATCCCAGCAAACTGTGAAATGAAAAAAAGATTATGAGAAATGAAGAATGAGAGCACATCGAGGTTCACGAGGCGCTGCATCAGTCTTTTTCTCATTTTCCTTTTCTCTTTTCTTGCCTCCAACGCCCAATGCGGCGTCAAGGTGAAAAGTTCCGACGAAAGCACCATGCGCGCCGCTCTGGCGGAGATGGACCAAGGTCACCTGCACGAAGCTTCCCAGCAGATGCGCCGCGTGGCTCAGCGCAACCCCAAGGCCGCCGAGCCACAATTCTGGCTGGGCATGCTGGCGGTGCGCAACGGATTCAACACTACCGGCATACGCAAGTATTTCACTAAGTGCATCGACCTCTGCCCCAACTACCCCAACGCTTTGGCCCACTACTACATGGGCATGATCCTCTATACCGACGAGCGCTACGAGGAGGCTACCGCCGAACTCGAGACCTACTTCCGCATGGCCAACCACTGCGACGACAAAGCGCAGACAGCCGTCTACGAGGAGGCTTCGGCCTACCTCCACTGGTCGCGCTTCCTGGCCGAAGCTATGCTCAACACTGTCCCCTTCGACCCTGAACCGCTGCCAGGCGTCAGCTCCAAGCGCGACGAAAGTCTTCCCTTCATCACCGTCGACGGTCAGCGGTGCTACTACCTCCGCAAAGTGCCGAAGAAGAAAGACCCGTCGTCGTTCACCGTCAACGACCTCGAGCAATCGCGCTGGGCCCTGTTCTGCAGCGAATGGAAGGATAGCGCCTTCAGCGCCGGCAAAGAGCTCTCCTCTCCTTTCAACCAAGGATCCCCCGAGGGCAGCGTGAGCCTCACCGCCGACGGACACCACATCTTCTTCTCCCGCATCACCAACAGCGGCGGCTATGCCAACAGCGACCTCTTCGTCGGCGAATGGAACACAGCTACCGAAAAGTGGGTGGTGGAACGACTGGGGTCAGCCATCAACGGCGATCGCTCATGGGAGTCACAGCCCTCGGTGAGCGCCGACGGTCAATGGCTCTATTTCGCCTCCAACCGCAAGGGGGGACAAGGGGGTACCGACATCTGGCGCTGCCACCGATTGAAGAACGGCGACTGGAGCCGCCCCGAGAATCTCGGCTCCCGCGTCAACACCACAGGCAACGAGAAGTTCCCCTTCATCCACGCCGACGGCCACACCCTCTATTTCGTCTCCGACGGATGGCAGGGATTCGGCGGCTACGACGTCTACTTCATCAACCTCGCCGAAGGCAACGCCCAGCCCACCAACCTCGGCCTGCCCATCAACACCGAAGACGACGAGCTCTCCTTCGGCGTCACCGCCGACGGTCAACGGGCCTACTATCCCGGCCGACTGAAGGACTCACGTAGTTCCGAAGTGCTCATCTTCGACCTCTACCCCGCCGCACGCCCCGAAGCGATGCGCTACTGCCAGCTGCAAGTCGATTGTCCCGGGAAGAAGAGTCGCCACGAGTCTTTCATGCTTCCCCTTAGCCGCTCTCAAGCCCTCACCTTCAGCGAAGAGGGGTTCTTGCCCGCCATTGTCTGCGCCTCCGGCAAGAAATGGCGCGAAGGGACAACGGTGACACTCCTCGACAGCACCTCTTCCCTCGACCTCCATTTCCTTCCCGGCAGCCGCCTCTCGGAGCACGACGAACAACTCCTCGACGCCTGGGCCGAATGGCTCATCAACCACCCTCAGGTACACATCGCTGTCGAATGCCCCACCATGCCCGAGGCCAAAGCCGTCTGCGACTACCTGAAGTATAAAAAGAAACTGCGTGCCGAACGCCTCGAATGTCGCGGCGGCACCCAATATGTCAAACGTCAAATACGCCTGCTATGAAGTCCATGCGCCGCATCATGGCCTACCTCAAATATTTCCCCGTGCAGATTTCGATGAACATCTTCTTCAATCTGCTGCACATCCTCTTCAACCTGGGCTCCTACGTGCTCATCATTCCTTTCGTGGAACTGATGTTCGGCCTCAACGGGGTGAGCGACTCCGAGCCCGAGCTGGCTTTCAACCAGAAACAACTGGTGGACTGGGCTTTCTGGCACCTCTATCAGTACAAGGCCTCCATCGGCACATGGAAATGCCTGCTCATCGTGGCCGCCGGCTACCTCAGCTGCTCTCTGCTGAGCAATTTCTTCCGTTTCATGGCGCAGTTCTTCCTGGGCTACATACGCTACGGTCTCATCGAACGCCTGCGCAACGACATCTACCACAAGGTGACCATCCTCCCCGTAGCTTTCTTCAACAGCAAACGCCGAGGTGACCTCATGAGCCGCATGAGCAGCGACATCGCCGACATGCAATGGTGCGTGGGTGTGCTGCAGTCGGTGGTGAAGGAGCCTCTGAATATCATCGTCTTCTCCGGCATTCTCTTCTTCGTCTCATGGCGTCTCTTCGTGCTCTTCCTGCTGGTGCTGCCGCTGGGCGTGTGGCTCATCGCCAAAATCGGCGGCCGACTCAAACGCACCTCGCAGCGCGGACAGAATCTGCTGGGACGACTGGTGGCTGTGCTCGAGGAGTCGCTGGCTTCACTGCGCGCCGTGAAGTCCTTCGGCCGCGAAGAGGACCGCGAACGCCTCTTCGCCGCAGCCAACGACGACTACAGCCGCACTATGGTCAAGGTGGCCCTCAGCCGCGAGCTCTCCTCTCCCCTCTCCGAAATCCTCGGCACGCTGGCGCTGGTCATCATCCTCGTCATCGGTGGCTGGCAGGTCATCGACGGCTCCATCCAGCCCTCGGTGTTCATCTTCTTCGTCATCATCTTCGCCCGCATCATACCGCCTATCCAAACGCTCGTGCGCTCATACAACACACTGCAGAAAGGCACCGCCTCCGCCGAACGCTTCCTCGAAATCCTCGACGCCGACGAGGTCATCGTCGAGAAACCCAACGCCACCGTCCTGCAGGGCTTCACCGACAAGATCGAGTTCCGCGACGTGTGCTTCGGCTACTCCGACAAGGAGCCTGTGCTCCACCACATCAATCTCACCCTGCCCAAAGGCCGCACCATAGCCGTCGTCGGTCCCTCAGGCGCCGGCAAGACCACCCTTGTCGACCTCCTGCCACGCTTCTACGACTGCTCCTCAGGCACCATTCTCTTCGACGGCCTCCCCATCCGCGACCTCAACATCAACTCCCTCCGGCGCCAGTTCGGTCTGGTGTCACAAAACTGCATCCTCTTCAACGACACCGTAGCCAACAATATCGCTTTCGGCGACACCTCTTACACCCTCGACCAAATCAAGGCCGCCGCCCATGTGGCCCACGCCGACGAGTTCATCGACCTACTGCCGCAGGGCTACGACACCCCCATCGGCGACCGCGGACTCAACCTCTCCGGCGGCCAGCGCCAACGCCTCAGCATCGCACGCGCCGTACTGCGCGACACCCCCGTACTCATCCTCGACGAAGCCACCTCCGCTCTCGACTCCGAATCCGAACGCGCCGTCCAGGAAGGTCTCGACGCATTGATGCGCGGACGCACCTCCATCGTCATCGCTCACCGCCTCTCCACCATCCGCCACGCCGACACCATCGTCGTTCTCGACCACGGAAACATCGTGGAGCAAGGCACTCACGATGAGCTCCTTGCCCTCGACGGTCTCTACAGGAAACTCGTCGACATGCAGAGCTTTGCGTAAATTTATTTGGCCATGTCCGAAAAAGTTCGTAATTTTGCACCCGCATTTTTGAAAAAAAATGGGAGTATAGCTCAGCTGGTTCAGAGCGCCTGCCTTACAAGCAGGAGGTCACTGGTTCGATCCCTGTTACTCCCACTTTTTTTATCTCTTTTTTCCCATTATAACATTATTTAAGAATTCATTTTGCAGTCCTTTAAGAAATTTGTTGTACCTTTGCATTCTGAATTAATAAGGAATAATTGTATAACAAATTAAAAATCAAACAACAATGAAGAAAGTTTTATCATTCTTTGGCGCCGCCCTCTTTGTCGCCGCCATGAGCGTTTCCTGCGGAAACAACAACACCGAGGCTACCGACAGCATCTGCGATAGCACCGAAGAGACCACTTGCTGCGAGCAGCAGGCTGCCCAGCCCGTCGAGGCCGTCGCTATGACCGATGCCGAGCATCAGGCCATGCTGGACGCCGCCGCCGAGGCCGGCCGCGCCAAATGCAACTGCTACAAGACCGACGCCGCCAGCGTCGAGGCTTGCATCAAAGGCATCCTCGCCCAGAGCTACGCTGCCTACCAGGACAACGAGGAGTTCAAAGCCGCTATGGAAGCTGAGTTCAACAGCTGCGTGAAGGAGAAAGCCACCGCCGCCATCAAGGATGCCGCCAACGAGGGTATCAAAGAAGGTGCCAAGGCTCTCGCCGGTGCTCTGAAGAAATAAGTTTTTTCCTCTTCAGCAACATCATCAACCACGACAGGCCTGCGCCCAACGCCAGGCCTGTCTCTTTTTCCCCCCATTTATGAAACACCCACTCCCCCTTTGCCTGGCAGCCCTACTGCTGCTCTCCGCCTGCCGCCACAACGAGCGGCCCACCGACGTCCTCGACGCCCCACAGATGGTGGCGTTCCTCTCCGACGCCTACCTCCTCGAGGGATTCTACGCCGTCGAGACACAGTACCGCTACGACGCTATGTCCCCCGAAGTGCTCCGCGCCTACGACGACATCCTCAAGGCACACCACATCAGCCGCGAGCAGGTGGAGCACAGCTTCGACTACTACGCTTCCCATCCCGATCTCTACCGCCCCATACAGGACAGCGTCCTCTCCATCCTCGAACGCCAGTCCGAAGCCGACACCGCAGCCAAAGCGGCACCATCCAACAAGTCGCCCATCCTCCTACCAATGTAAAAGCACTCGCTACGGTCCTCCCACTCACGGCCTGCGAGTTTATTGGGCAAAATATTATCTATAAACTAAAAATAATGCCCTGTAAGGGCAACATAACCCAGCACAGGGGCTAGCCCCTGTGTAAACGAGGTCCCCGTCTCATACACCCGCCCCTGTAAGGGGCACATAACAAAACGTCCGTCAATTCGTTAGATTAGTGTAATTCGTGGTCAAAAAAAACAATTCCGTGTGACCCGCGATAGCAGAAGACAATCCATCGCAAGCGAAGCAAGCGATACCTTATGAAGATCCACTAGATTTAAAAAGATTTTCCAGATTTGAGCCGACCCGTACCCGGACAGAAAATGAATTTACAAGATTTACCAGATTTCTGCCCGTAGGGCAAGGAGAAAAAAAACCGCGCCAGCCCCCAACTATTATCTATTATCTATAAACTAAAGAATTAACTATTAACTATTATCTATTATCTATTAACTATATCAGGTCCAAACTATAGTGCAGGCCGACGTTCTGCCGGCGCGCTCGCGCCATCTTGATGATAAGGTAGGCACAGGCAATGAGGTTACGCAGCTCGCTGAGGGGCTCGGTGAGGACACTCCGGTTGTAGAGGTCTTCGGTCTCACGGAAGATGAGGTTCAACCTATCGAAGGCACGCTGCAATCGCAGGTCGCTGCGCACAATACCCACATAGTTCCACATAATCTCCTGCAATTCTTTCTTGGTCTGCGTGATGAGGACCATCTCCTCGTTCAGCACCATACCTTCGGCATTCCAGTCCGGCACCTCGCTCTTGATGGCCAGTTCCCCGTTGCCCTTTCTGGCTATGGCACTCTGCGCCGCATTGTGGGCATAAACCACAGCCTCCAACAACGAGTTGGAAGCCAGTCGGTTGCCACCATGCAAACCTGTGCAGGAACACTCGCCGGCGGCATAGAGGTTGCGGATGGAGCTCTCGCCGTTACGGTCCACCTTGATGCCTCCACACTGGTAGTGGGCGGCGGGACGGATGGGGATCATATCGCGCGTGATGTCGATACCGATACTCAGGCATTTGGCATAGATGGTGGGGAAACCCTCGATGAGCTGCTTCTTGCCAATGCCTCGTGCGTCGAGGTAGAGGTAGTCCTTGCCGGAGAGCTTCATCTCGTTGTCGATGGCGCGGGCCACAATGTCTCGCGGGGCCAGACTCAACCGCTCGTCGTATTTCTGCATGAACTCGTTGCCATTACGGTCCTTCAGTATGGCGCCTGCGCCACGCATGGCCTCGGTGATGAGGAAGGCAGGTTTCTCGGCAGGGTTGTAAAGACTCGTGGGATGGAACTGCATGAATTCCAGGTCACTGAGGACTCCTCGGGCACGATGCACCATAGCCACACCGTCACCGGTGGAGATAACGGGGGTGGTGGTGGTGGAGTACACGTTGCCCATGCCGCCGGTGGCGAGGAGGGTGACGCCGGCAAGATAGGTGTCTATGCGGTTGGTGTCGCAGTCGAGGGCATAGACGCCATAGCATTCAATACCCGGCGTGTGCTTGGTGACGCGCTGGCCCAGATGGTGCTGGGTGATGATGTCGATGGCGAACTGGCGCTCGCGGATCTCGATGTTGGGATGGCGCCGGGCGGCTTCGAGGAGGCCACGCTCTATCTCCTCTCCGGTGTTGTCTTTGTGGTGGAGGATGCGAAACTCGGAGTGCCCGCCCTCGCGGTGGAGGTCGAAGCGGTCGCCCTTGCGGTCGAGGTCGAAGTTGACGCCGTACTGGACGAGCTCTCTGATACGGTCGGGGGCCTCGCGGATGGTCATCTCCACAACCTGCCGGTCACAGATGCCGTCGCCGGCCACGAGGGTGTCGTGTATGTGCTTGTCGAAGGAGTCGCTGTCGTACATGACGGCGGCAATGCCGCCCTGCGCGTAACGCGTGGAGCCCTCGGCGGCGTCACCCTTGGTGAGGACGACAACTTTGCCGTAAGGGGCCACTTTGAGGGCGAAGGAGAGACCGGCAATGCCAGACCCAACCACAAGGAAATCAACTTCGTATCGCATAGTCTAGTTTTGTTTAGATGATGCAAATATACACATTTTTTTCGTAACCGACAAAAAACAGCTTTCTGCACCCTCAATCCCCCCCCACCCTCCGACTGCTTCTCCATAAAACAGTCCACCTTCGCCACATGGCGAAGGTGGGCGGTTTCTAGCACTATGTGTCAAAGGTTATTGTATCACGAGTCGGTGGACGGCGACGGCATCGGGAGCGGTGATGCGTAAGATGTAGACGCCGGCAGGGAGCTCAGAGCGCGGGATGAGGAGCGAGGAGGCAACGGGGGTGGCCTCCATCAGCCTACGGCCCGAGAGGTCGTAGAGGGCGAGGAGCGAGGGCTGCGAGACGGTGACGGTGACGTCGCCACTCGAGGGGTTGGGGTATACGCTGGTCGCAAGGGCCGCAACATCGGAGATGCCGACAGCGGGCACAGCCTCGAAGGTGGCTATATAGGTGGCGTCAGCGGTGACGGTGACGCTGCGCGTGGCGCTGGTGTTGCCGTCCTGCCACTGGGCAAACTGGTAGCCGCTGGCGGGTGTGGCGATGAGGGTAACGACGGTGCCGGCATCATAGGTGCCACCACCGGCAACGCTGCCCCAGGCGGGGTTGTTGCTCAGCACGGTGAGGGTGTACTGCGTGGCGGAGACGGCTTCGAAGGTGGCGGTATAGGTGGCGTCAGCGGTGACGGTGACGCTGCGCGTGGCATTGGTGTTGCCGTCCTGCCAACGGACGAAGCGGTAGCCGCTGTTGGCTGTGGCGGTGAGGATGACAACGGAGCCCTCATTGTACGTGCCACTGCCGGTGACAGTGCCCCAGGCGGGGTTGTTGCTCTCCACAGTGAGGGTGTACTGCGTGGGCATCGGCGCAGCAGAGGTGACAATCTGCAGGTCGTCGATGAGGATGTAGTTGTTGTCATACGAGTCGTGGTGGTGGAAGGCCAGGTAGATGGTCTGCCCCGCATAGGCGCTGAGGTCTACGGTCTGGTGCGTCCAGCTGCCGTTGGCAGCGGTGGGGGTGATGTCCACAAGGGTGGTGGTGAAGTTCGAGGGGGCATTGCCCGAGGTCGAGACCTTCACGGCAAGCTTGTCGGCAGGATAGTTGCCGTTGACCTTGAACCACCACGAGAGGGTGACCGTATGGCCTGCGGGCAGGGCAAACTGCGGGGAGACAAGGTACTCGTCGGCATTGAAGGGCGTACTGTTCCACGAGAAGGAGGCGGCCATAGCACTTCCGCTGTGGGGAAGGACTTCGGAGCCAATGGCGGTGACGGCACGCCAGGTGGAGTTGTCGGCGTTGTTGTCAACAGGGGTCCAGCAGCCAAGGGTGCCGTCGAAGCCCCACTCATAGGGGAAGGTGCTGACCGTCGGACAGCTGCCCGTAGGCTCGAAGAGGGCGGTATAGGTGGCGTCGGCGGAGACCAGGACGGTGCGCGTGGCACTGGTGTTGCCGTCGTCCCACTGCAAGAAGCGGAAGCCCGCAGCAGGTGTGGCGACGAGGGTGGCGGAGGTGCCAAGGGCATAGAGAC
The DNA here is from genome assembly GCA_902775135.1 of uncultured Bacteroidota bacterium. GTDB lineage: Bacteria > Bacteroidota > Bacteroidia > Bacteroidales > P3 > Colimorpha. The sequence goes on from CACYKY010000003.1 coordinate 51,108, forward strand.
CGCCGCCCGAGACAGTGCCCCACGTGGGGTCGTTGCTCAGCACGGTGATGGTGTACTGCTGGGTGACGGCACCGGCGTCGGCCACCTCCACATCGTCAATCATGATGCGGAACATGTCGGTGATGTTGTGGTGGCGGAAGGCGATATACACCGTCTGCCCGGCATAGGCGCTGAGGTCTATGTTGTGCTGTACCCATGCGGCAGTGGTGGTGCCGGAGGCAAGGGTGGTGTAGCTGGCCAGGTCGGCAGCAGTAGTGCCGCCGGCGGTGGAGAGGAGCACGGAGTAGTTCTCGGCAGACCACGAGGGGTCCTGTCCCTTGGTGTACCAGGTGAGGTGCATATGACTGCCGGCAGGCAACTGCAGGGCAGGCATGAAGAGCCAGTTGTCGGGGGTCAGGGGATCGTCGTCCCACGAGGCGGAGACAAGGGCATAGTCGCTGTTGTGGGCAAACCCACTGTCGGCAACGCCGAACAGGCTCCAGTTGTAGCCGTCGCCATCGTTGTCGAGGAGGTGCCAGCAGCCAAGGGTGGCGACATCCTCGAAGCCTTCGCTGTAGGGGAACGTGCTGACGACACAGGACTCACTCTCGGAGAAGATGCCCTTGATCATGAAGGTGCACAGCCAGTAGCTGCCATAGTCGCTGAAGCTCGTGCCCACAACACACGACGAGGGGACTCCACTATAGGAGGTGAAGGAGGCAGGATAGGAGACGCCGGGAGCCGAAAGCATAATCCAGAGGTCCTGCGTGGCGGGGACAGGGGTTCCGATGGGAGCCGTCACCCACGATTCATTTTCCGCAGAGCCGACGGTATAGGAGGCTGTGGCCAGAAGGGTGTGGGCCGAGCCGCCATAGACGCTGATGTTGTAGGTGCCCGTATTGTTGGCGAAGAACTGCACGGCCGAGAGCGACGTGCTGGTGTCGAGGACCGAGGCAGGCAGCTTCACGCCCCAGGGGTCCGAGCCCAGGCCATAGGAGGTGAAGCAGGCGTTGGTGGGACAGTAGCTGGCGGTGTCGGAGGCAAGGGTGGCGAAGGTGGCGGTGAAGGTATAGCTGCCGCCGGTGGCCAGGAACTCGCGGGGGTTGCTGTGGTCGCCGTCACTCCATCCCGCAAAGCGGCAGCCCTCGGGGGCGGTGGCTAGGAGCATGACGGTGTCGCCGAAGCTGAAGGTGGTGGCGGCAGTGCCGTAGCTGCTGCCGCTGCCGCCATAGGAGACGGCGACAGCGCAGCCCGCAGGACTGCCGGCCTGCACGGCGGCACTGACGGTGGTGGTGCCTGTGGTGCTCCAGCTGGTGCTGGGACGTATCTTGGTGAGGGCCACATTGTCCAGATTGAAGGTGTAGGTGCCGTTGCCACCAGTGCCGCCACTACCGGGCGAGAGGAGGCTGATGGCATAGTAGCCGTCCTGATAGCCACCCCAGCCCCAGTTCACATGGAAGAGGCCGCTGGCGTTATAGCCGTCGAGGACGAAGCTGTGGCCACCGGAGGTGTCGCTGCCGGAATAGAGCACCGGACGGCTCTGGTCCAACTCGGCACGCAGGCGCGCGGCGAAAGCGGAGTCACTCTCGTCACCGCGACGCAGCACCACCATATCGGGGGCATACTTGAAATAGGCCATCAGCGACGACTGCGACGAGGCCATCATACTTCCAAAGACGTTGTAGTTCTGGGCACCGCTGGCTTCGGGACTGTATTTCATCTCGTCGGCAACGCCGATGTGGTACATCAGGGTGGCTACGGCGTTGACCTGCGCCGTGCTGCTGGCTCCCGTGAGACTGCTGGGCATCTGCGACCACTGGTAGGTGGTGGCGCCGAAGTCGGCGGTGAGGTTGTTGTAGGTGTAGGTGCCGTTCGCGCCCGAGCGCGTCGAGCTGTAGGTATGGCTGCCATAGCCGGTGGTGGGATAGCTGTGGTATTTCATCACCTGCGCGGTGGCGGTGGCCACACAGCCGGTCACAGCCTGCCCACGTCCGCTGTTGTCGTCGGGACAGAGGTTGTTGTAGTAGGGACTCTGGTTCCAGGTGGTGGTGAGCATGGGACTCACGGCGGTGAGCAGCGGGGGCTCGGGCACCACACCGCCGGCCAAGGCCTCCCACATCGGGGGCATGGGGGCAACACCGCCCCGCGAGGTCGTGGCGCTAGCAGACGCGTGACTCTTGCGCCAGCGGATCTCCTTCTCATAGCTGCTCAGCATATAGAGCACATGCGAGGGGATCGACTTGGTCTCGAAACGGTTGGTGGTGCTGTAGGCCAGCACGGGCATAGTGCAGTCGTCGCCACTCACCAGGATGAATCCCCCTTGGGGGGCGGCGAAGATGTAGAACTCGGTGAAGGGCGTCTGCGCGGTGATATTCTCCAGCGCGGCGACATCCTTCATCCCCTGGGCGCTGAGGTACGTCTCGGCAACCCTGCGGGCAACGGCTTCGCCAACGGGATGCGCGCTGGCAACAGCAAAGGTCGTAACAACAACCCAAAAAAGTAACAGTCTCTTCATAACTTGCATATTTTTGTGTATTTTATCTATCCTATTTTCCCAATCCCCATTTCAATTTTCAACTTTCAATTTTCACCTTTCAATTTTCACCTTTCAATTTTCAACTTTCAATTTTCAATTTTCAATTTTCAATTTTCACCTTTCAATTTTCAATTTCCACTTTCCACTTTCCGTTTTCCACTTTCCACTTAACTTCCCTCCGCCTGCTCCGTCCCCATTTCAATTTTCACCTTTCAATTTTCAATTTTCAATTTCCACTTTCCACTCCTATCTCGGCAGGAACCTAATATCGTCCGGCGATATCAGTCCCAGCGAGAGTGCTTTGGCCACTCGCGCGGCACTCTTGTTGACGATGTCGAAACGCTGCGACAGCTCTTTCTGGTGCTCCTGGATGGCTTTGTCGCTCTCGCCCAGACGCGTGGAGATCTCGCTTGCCGTGCATCCCGCCGCCTCGAGCAGCAGCAGCTGCCGCTCGTTCTCCGTCACCTCTATGGCGGCCTGCGTGCCCACGAGGGCGAAGTAGTGCTCGGCAGCCTCCTTCAGGGTCTGCATCACAGGGTAGTTGAAGAAGAAGCGCTCCCCACGCTCCAGACAGGCTATGGCCCTGATGATGTTCTCTATGGAGAAGCCGCCGGCGGCATTCTTGCTGACGAAGGCACTGGCGCCCAGCCGCAGGGCTTCCATCACCACCGAGCCTATCTCGTTGATGCGCTGTGGACGCCGCTCCTCGGAGGGCAGGGGGTTGTCGAAACGGCCGGAGAAGATGATGATGCGCACCTCGGGGTAGCGCTCGTGCAGACGACGGGTGATGAGCAAGCCTCCTGTGGGCTCCCCCTGAAACTCCATGTCCACCAGCACATAGTCGGGCGCAGCAGCCTGCTCCAGCGCCGCCAGCAGCTGCGGACCCGAGGAGAAGGTCTCCACCATCTCCACCCGCCGCTGCTCGGTGGCACCGTCGTCACCTGTGTGGCATTCCACCTCGGTGGCCCTAGCGTTCATCTCCATCTTGACGGCCTTGCGTATCAGCGGCTCGTCATCTACCATCATTACTTTTATCGTATTCATCTCTTCTGCATTAACAACACTACGTTTTCTTATATGAAACTTCCATCAACCTCACCCCATCCCCAATCCCCATTCACAATTCACCACTTAGAACTTAGAATTTAGAGATCAAAAAAACCACTTTCCGTTTTCCACTTTCCGTTTTCCGTTTTCCACTTTCCACTCAGCCACTCATCCACTCATCCACTCAGCTACTCAGCCACTAACTAGCACCACGTGCATCGTCGTCCCCTCTCCCACCTTGCTCTCCACCCATATCTTGCACCCGCGACGCGTCAGGTCGTCATGCTTCTTCACTATATAGCGGCACAGGATGAGCCCGAAGCCGTGCTCGCTGCCGGGAGCCATACTCCTGTCGGCCTTGAAGAGGTTCTCCTGCTGCTCTTCGGTCATGCCCACGCCGCTGTCCTTCACCCTGATCTCCGCCATCCCCGCAGCCTCCGCTCCCGCCGCCACACAGTCCACCACAACAGCCCCCTTCTCGGTGTGCTGCAGGGCGTTGTTCACCAGATTGCGCAGCAGGATGGTCACCAGCAGGCGGTCACCCACAATCCTCACGTTCGTGGGACAGATCTGCAGCGCCACAGCGTCGCGCGGCGTGATGACCTGTCGCCGCACGTCGTCGAACACCTCCTGCAAGGGGAAGGTGCTGAGGTTGAAAGCCAGTCCCGTGGGTATGGAGAGCGAGGTCCAGTTCTTGATGTTGTCGAAGGTCCGCAGCAGCTGCTCCAGCACCTCCGACCGCAGCTCCGCCGGCAGGTTGGGGTTCCGCAGGTAGCCTATGAATGGACTGATATCGTGACGCATCACACTCAGGCAGGTCTCCACATTGGCTATGCGCTCCACATCCCTTCGCTTGGCCTGCTCCAGCTGCCGCTTCTCACGCCGCAGGCGCAAAGCGTTGCGCCACAGCAGCGCCGTCAGCACCAGCAACACCAGCAACAAGGCCCCCAGCACCAAGGTGAACCTCGAGAGGGCATGACTGCGACTCTGCGCCACCTCCAGGGAGGTCTGCAGGGCAAAGTCCTCCTTCTCGTTGCGGGCTATATAGTCCTGCAGCTCACAGCGGTGCTCGTACCACAGCCGGTTCTCCGCCGGCCGCCGCGCGATGCCGCTGCGGATAAGGATGTCGAAATAGCCCATCTCCATCTTCGGCGCCGCAAAGGGCGTCCAGGTGCCTTTGAGCGAGCGCCACTCCTCGAGGACCTCGTGGGCCTTGAGGGTGTCGCCTATCAGCAGGGCATAACGGGCCGTCGACGTCACACCGCCAAGCATCTGGTAGGGGTCGCCATAGTCGAAGAAGCACTCCCTCGCCTCGTCGTAGAGGGCAAGCACACTGTCCGGCGACACCGTTCCCGGCATATTCTTGTGTATCAACGCCGTCATCTGCAGGGTGTTGGCATAGTTGTACAGACAGAAGGCGCTGACGCTGTCGCCCTCGAGCAAGGTGCGCTCCAGACGGTCGAGGATCTCGAAGTTCTGGTCGCAGTAGTCCAAAGCCCTCAGACTCTCCCCCGCCGTCTGCAGACCATAGGCCAAGGCGTAGTTCAGCGCCATATCCTGCGCATAGTCCACACGCAGGCTCGGCCGTCGCGCCTCCACCTCGTCGACGGTGGTCATCACGTCCTCCTCCTTACCGTTGCGGTAGTGGAAGTTGAGGGTCAGCAAGGTGATGTAATACTCCGTCTGGGCGTAGTTGTAGAGGAGGTTGTCGCTGTTGTCCTCCAGGATGCCGCTGCGGCCGATATCGTAGAGCAGACGGTAGCTGTCGGCAATCTGGCAGTTGCGCTGCAGCAGACGCGCACGGATGAGGTTGGCGATGACACTCTCTATATCGCCGTTCCTCATGGCGGGATTGCGCAGGGCCACGAGCTTGTCCACCCAGTCGAGCATCTGACTGGCGTTGGCGTAGTCGGAGGTGAGGAAATAGGCGAAGGCCATATTGTTGCGCGCCCGCAGCTGACCGTCGATATAATCGGGCAGCGAGTCCTGCACATACCGCAGCGCACTGTCGCTGTAGGCCAGACAGCGCTGCGGGTCGCGGTAGCGGTTGACGAAAGCCTCCTTGTTCAGCCCGTCGACACGCGAGCGCCGCAGAGGGTCCACCCCCTGCTCCTTGCCGCAGCCCCAAACAGCTAACAACAAGAGCATTACACTATAAACACTCCACCGTTTCATACTGCAAAGATAAACAAAAAAATTGAAAAAGAAAAAACTTCTGTAATCTTCCAACATCGAAAAACTCGAAAAAACGCTGAAACTCTTGCCGATGACAGACCGAACGAGGTAAGATGTAAGATGGAAGATGTAAGATTTCAACGCTAACGCTAACCCTAACCTTAACGTTCTGCCTGCTTGCAGGCTTTGAGCACCGCTGAATATTATTAGTGTGGCGAAAAACGCTAACCTTTTTCGCTAACTATTCTGCCTGACCTTCGGTCACGGCCTGCGACCGCAGTGGAGCAAACTATTAACTAAAATAACCGATATCGTAAATTCGTTAGATTAGTGTAATTCGTGGTCAAAAAACAATTCCGTGTGACCCGCGATAGCAGAAGACAATCCATCGCAAGCGAAGCAAGCGATACCTTGTAAAAAATTTACGAGATTTACCAGATTTCGCGCGCCGTAGGCGGGCAGGAGAATAAAAAAACTGCGTCAGCAAAAGAAATTGACGAATAATTGATGGCCATTGACGTTAATAAAAGCATCCGTGCCGTGAAAAGAGCAAGGAGCAAAAGAAAAAAGGTCTCCGCTGTGGAGACCCTTTTTGCTGAGGTCGCTTCCGGATTTGAACCGGAGTAGCAGGTTTTGCAGACCTGTGCCTAGCCCCTCGGCCAAACGACCTTTTCTTTTCGTTTTCGGGTGCAAAATTACGAACTTTTTCCTAACCCACCAAATAAAAATGCAAAAAAATGCGCAATTGGTTGATATCCATCGCCTACAATTTCCACCCAGAAGGACACTCCCACCAGCAAAACCCACCCCCAAAAGCGCTTTCCTGATCATTTTGGGGGGTGATTCATGATAGCACCTATGAATCAAGTTATATGCAGCGAGGACCACGAATCGATCGAATTTCACGAATACTCCTCTCCACTGTCCACTCCCTGGGACCGCGGACGTCCTCGTCCGCTATAGTTAGCGTTAACGTTAGCGTTAGCGTCCTCCACTTTCCACTTTCGGCTTAACTTCCCTCCGCCTGCTCCGTCCCCATTTCAATTTTCACCTTTCAATTTTCAATTTTCAATTTCCACTTTCCCCTTTCCACTCCCTGGGACCGCGGACGTCCTCATCCGCTAAAGTTAGCGTTAGGGTTTGCTCCACGATGGTCGCAGGCCGTGTCTCCTGCGGAGCCAGGCAGAGCGTTAACGTTAGCGTTAGGGTTAGCGTCCTCCACTTTCCACTTTCCACTTTCCACTTTCCGTTTTCACCTCCCTTCCAGCGCCGTCCGTATGCTCATCTCGTAGAGCTCCGCAGGACTGATGCCCATAGCGCGCGCCTGCTTGGGGACGATACTCTCGGCACTCTGCCCGGGGATGGTGTTCACCTCCAGGAAGTAGAGCTCCCCCTCCTGCTCGTTGTATATGTAGTCGAAACGCACGATGCCGCTGCAGCCCAAGAGGTCATACAGCCGGTAGGAGACCTCCTGGATATGGTGCGCTATGCTCTCCTCCACGACGGCAGGCGTCACCTCGTTGCTGAAGCCGTCATACTTGGCCTCATAGTCGAAGAACTCATGCCCTCCGATGGGGATGATCTCCGTCACGGGGAACACAAGCTTGTGCTTGAAGTCGGGATGCCAGCCCTCGTACTTCGACCCCCTGGGGAACTGCATCACGCCGCAGTCGAACTCGCGCCCGGGGATGAACTCCTCCACCAGCACCTGACGGTCTTCGGTGAAGGCCTCGCGGATGGCCGGCAGGAGCTGCTCTCTACACTTCACCTTGGTGGTGGCCACACTGCTGCCGCCGGCGGCGGGCTTCACGAAGACGGGATAGGTCATGCCCTCCATCAGCTCGTCGAGCTTGGCGTCGGTGGGAGGCTCCTTGTAGAGCAGCACGGATTTGGCCACCTTCACCAGCCCGAAGCTCTTCACCACAGGATTGCAGTAGCCCTTGTGGAAGGTGAGGCTGGAGGTATAGTATCCGCAGGTGGTGTAGCGGATGCCCAGCATGTCGAAATAGCCCTGCAGCACACCGTTCTCGCCGGGATTGCCGTGAACGATGATGAAGGCCAGGTCGAACCTCACCTTCTGCCCCTCGTCCGTCACCGTGAAGTTGTTCATGTCCACAGCCCCACGTTCGCCCTCCTCCTTCATCCAGTACCATCCCTCGCGGTCGATGACGATCTTGTATACGTTGTACTTCGTATGGTCCAGCTGGCCATACACCTGGTTGCCGCTGGCGATGCTGATATCATGCTCGCCACTGTAGCCACCCATCACAAGTGCTATGTTCCTTTTCATCGGTTTTTATGTTTTTTCTTTCCTGCCTACCATAACGCACCACTCCCACGATTATTGTGCAACCAGGTCATTTATTAAAAAATCCGCTCCATCAGCTGCCACTTGGCCGCCGAAGGTGCATCGGGAGCACATCCCTGGAACTGGCTCACATACGCCTCCCACTCCGCCTGTTTGGAGTATTCCAACAATGTGACAATGCTCATTGAGGGACACACCCTCCAGACATCCGTTGGCGACAAGAGTAGATAATAGTTTTTGTTCTGCGCGGGTTTTGGGGATTGACCACGAATTACACTAATCTAACGAATTAACGGCCTCGGTTTAGCCCTGTAAGGGGGCAAAAGGCGATATACGGTTTAGTTGGCATCAGCCATCAGGTCTTTGCGGCCGATAAGGCTGAAGATGGTAATCTCGTTATCCTCGTTGAGAATACGTAGTGTGCGCAGGATCTCGTTGATGGTGGAGCCACTGGTGTTCTTGTTCTCCGCTTCGCTATCGGACTGCCACTGGCAGTCCTTCACATCGTCTATAACCAGCACATTCTGTTGACGGATAGTGGCACACAGTTCCTCGTCGGCCTTGCTGGCGTATTTAAGGAACTGCATCATATACGGCCGGTAGCGGCTCTTCTTCACATCCTTGGCAATGGTGAAGTAGTCCTTCTTATGGATGAGGTCGAGCATCTGGTTGATGGAATTTTTGACCTCCTCTTTCTGTGCTTCGGTATAGCGGGCACGTCCGTTTTCCAGCACATCGTCAAGATACTGTTGCTCATAGGCGTCCATATCGAACGAGATATTTGCGGGCAGGTTCTTCACCAGCTCCATCTTGCGAAGCGTTGGCTGGGCAAAGCGGTAGATATAGCGCAGCATATACTCGTTCACCTTGCTGGACGACTCCGGCATCACTACGAGGTTGTAGTCGTAGAGATTTATTTGATGGCTGAGGTTATCCACGGCTTTCTTGATGAACATGGCAAGGTCGGGGTTGTCCTGTATTGACTCCGAGAACTTGACATGCTTGATGAAAGCGCTACGCACAGCACCGTCCACCTGCTCAGCGAACTCATAGCCATAGTAGAAGCATCTGCCGAAGGCTTCAACCTGATAGCCGTTGCCCGTCAGGCTAACTATATCCTCGCCGCCGTCGTGCTCGAAGTCGAACACAAACTTCTGCAAAATGCTGTCGTACTTGATGCCCATATCCTCGTCTTAAATTTTTGCAAAGATACACATTTTCCTTGGAATGAGAAAAAAAAAATTCCTGTCGTTGGAAATGTGTATCATTCAGAAGACCCGTACAAGAGGATTCTATAGATTTATAGATTGCCGCTTGAAAAGCGGGAGTGTATATGAGTATTAACGGATAATTGACGGCAATTGACGTTTAGAGAATAATTCGTAAGATTAGTGTAATTCGTGGTCAACCCCCAAACCCGCGTCAGCCGAAGAAACAAGCCATCGCAAGCGAAGCAAGCGATACCTTATGAAGATCCACTAGATTTAAAAAGATTTTCCAGATTTGGGCCGACCCGTACCCGGACAGAAAATGAATTTACAAGATTTACTAGATTTGACTTCGTCTACGCAGCTGCATCTCGGCCAAGTTCAAACAAGTTTGACTTCGCACTCGACTTCCGCTGCTTTCTGCCCGTAGGGCAAGGAGAAAAAAGCCCCGCGCCAGCCCCAACTATTAACTATTATCTATAAACTATAAACTTAAAAAAAATCCGCCCCAGCCGTTTTTTTTTTCGTATCTTTGCACCCCGAAAACCATCATACATCATGACAACAAAACGCACCCTCACCCTCGTCGCCCTCCTCGCAGCGGCCCTCACCTTCGCCTCCCAAGCCCAGGCCAAACCCGTCACCCCACAGGCCGCCCGCCAGGCCGCCGCCACCTTCCTCCACCTCGACGCCGACAGGCTCCACGCCCTCCCCCTCGAGTGGAACACCATGTACCTCTTCGCCATCGACAACGGCGGCTTCGTGCTCACCAGCGCCGACAGCCGCATCCTGCCCGTCCTGGGCTATTCCCTCCGCACCGACGCCCTCCGCGCCGACGGCGCCGCCAACGCCGCCTTCCACGCCTGGCTCTCCCGCTACGAAGCCCTCATCCTCGCGGCGGCCGCCGACGACACCCTCGCCGACCATCCCCAATGGTCCCTCCTGCTGGCAGGCTCAGCCCCCAAGGGGGTCTACCCCTCTCCCGCCGGCCCCCTCGTGGAGACCAAATGGGACCAGGATCCCTACTACAACGACCTCTGCCCCGCCGACGACCTCGGCGAGAAAGCCCTCACCGGCTGCGTGGCCACCGCTATGGGACAGGTCATGCGCTACTGGCAGTGGCCCGACGCAGGCGTGGGCTCCCACAGCTACTCCTGCCAGTATTTCGGCTACCAGAGTGCCGACTTCGGCGCCACCACCTACGACTGGGCCCACATGCCCGCCAGCCTCACCGCCGTCAGCGACAGCGCCGACCTCGCCGCCATCGCCACACTCCTCTTCCACTGCGGCGTCGCCGTCGATATGGACTACGGCACCGCCGACCAATACGGCAGCGCCGCCTACGACATCATGTATCAGGGCGACGACCTCCACACCCCCTGCGCCGAGAACGCCCTCCGTACCTACTTCAAATACTCCCCCGCACTCGCCGGCATCATCAGACCCAACTACTCCGACGCCCAGTGGGCAGCCCTCCTCAAGGACGAGATCGACCACCGCCGCCCCCTCCTCTATGGCGGCACAGGCCCCTCCGGCGGCCACGAGTTCATCTGCGACGGCTACGACACCAACGGCTACTTCAGCTTCAACTGGGGCTACAGCGGACTCTACGACGGCTTCTTCAGCCTCAGCAACCTCGTCCTCACCGACGCCTACGCCTTTGCTTTCAACTACTACCAGTCCGCCGTCGTCGGCATCCAGCCCGACACCCTCTATGGCTCCGCCACCTCCTGCACCGTCGTCGCCACCAGCGCCGACACCCTCCGGGGCTCCGTCTCCGGCGGCGGCACCTACGCCTTCCGCGACACCGTCACCCTCACGGCCTCCCCGGCCCCTGGCTTCCGCTTCCTCCGCTGGAGCAACGGCGTCGTCCTCAACCCCTACCCCCTGCTCGCCCACGACGACACCCTCCAGGCCCTCTTCCGCGGAGCCCTCCTCGAGGAGGACGACACCCTCTCCTATACCGGCACCGCCTTCTACTACTCCGGCCGCTACGACATCCTCCCCTCCGACCGCATGGGCATCAGGATCCCCGCAGCAGCCCTGCAGGACCGCCGCTACCTCACCGCCGTCGACGTCTATATGCACTACGTCCCCATCGTCGTCAACATCCACTTCGGTGGCGACGACGCCCCCGGCCCCATCGTCCACTCCCAGCGCCAGCAGGGCTCCCAGACCTTCAAGTGGCAGCGCGTCGTCCTCGACTCCGCCCTCGCCATCCCGCCCGACAGCAACCTCTGGGTCACCATCCAGACTACCGAGGACGACCTCGTCATGGGCACCACCGACATCGACGCCCCCGACGCCAACTGGTACTCCGACGACAACGGCGCCACCTGGGGCCACCTCACCGACTACGAGCCCCCCTATTCCTTCTGCAACCCCTATATCGCCTGGCTCATCCGCTGCATCACCTCCTCCGACCCCACCGACCCCAACCCCGTCGCCATCCCCGGCGTGGAGCCCCCTACGGCCACCGTCCGCACCAACGGCCTCTCGCTGACCGTCGACAACCCCGACGGCCAGACCGTGAGCCTCTACGACATCATGGGCCGCCACCTCGCCACCTCGCACCTCGCTTCCGCCACCATCTCCCTCCCCGCCCCCGGCATCTACCTCGTCAAGATCAACACCCACCCCGCCCAAAAAATCGTCGCCATCAGATAGCATAAGTGAATGGTGATGAGTGAATAGTGAATGGTGAATAGTGAATTATGACCACTCACCCCTTTAACTATTCTGCCTGACCTTCGGTCACGGCCTGCGGTGGTATGCCTGCGAGCACCGATGAATAAAGTTAAATGCAGCGAGTCAAGCAGCGGAAGTCGAGCAAGAGGAATGCCAGTGGCATTTCGGGCAGAGCAGTTGTGTGTGGCTAGCAAGCTCGCCTGCTTTTCCGAGATGCAGCTGCGTAGACGGAGTCACGTTAGCAAGGCATTGAGCAGAGGGCTGGAACACTGCCTGGCTCCATCGGAGACACGGCCTGCGACGTCAGCTGAGGATGAGCAGAGGGCTGGAGCAAACTATTAACTATTATCTATTAACTATTATCTATTAACTAAAATAACCGATGTCCTCAATTCGTTAGATTAGTGTAATTCGTGGTCAAAAAAACAATTCCGTGTGACCCGCGCCAGCAGAAGACAAGCCATCGCAAGCGAAGCAAGCGATACCTTATAAAGATCCACGAGATTTAAAAAGATTCCCAAGATCTGAGCCGACCCCGCACCCGGACAAAATCCCAAAGGGAAAGTAATTTACAAGATTTACAAGATTTCTGCCCGTAGGGCAAGGAGAACAAGAACCCTGCGCCAGCCCCGCAAATATAATCCATCCGGGAAGACATTCTCACAGGTAAAAAAAGACGAACAGCATTTCTGCTGTCCGCCAATCACTCATTACTAACGAAGTTAGATGTAAAATGTAATATGTAAGAAGTCAACAAATCTATTCACTAATTTGTCTTTTACTGATTTTGGTTGACATTTTTTTGCTCTTTTCTTGATATGGTTGTCACTTGTTTTCTTGGACAAGTTGACAATTTCCTGATATCGTTGACAGTATTCCTGAAAAGGTTGACAACCGCATATTTTTTCGATTGCAAAGATAGCGATTAATTAGCAAACTCATACTTTTTTTTCTGATAAATCTTGTTTTTCCACATCTTCTTCTGCTCTCCCGCCTGTTTGTGGGCGATGTCAGGTGTTTGCATTCCAATGCTATAGTGGGGTCGTTGGCCATTATAGAAAAGGATAAATTGCTTTATTTGTTCCAAAGCCTTTTCATATGACGGGAAACGCCTTTTCTGCCGGTAGAGGCTCTCGCCTTTAATGATACCGTTTACTCGCTCCGCAATGCCGTTGTCGGTGGGTTTGTAGTCCTCTGTCATCGATATCCGTATACCATATTTCTGTAGTTCCTCCACGTATAGGTCGCAGCAGTATTGCACACCTCGGTCGGAGTGGTGGATGAGTCCGGTCAGGTCGTCTCCGCAGGCTTGTTTGATGGCCATACGGAGTGCTTTGAGCGAGAAGACAGCCGCCAGCGATTCCGCCAGACACCAACCGACGATTTTCTTCGAGTACGCATCCGTGACGAGGTGCAGGTAGCAGCACCCACTATCGAGTTCTATGTAGGTGATATCGCTCACCCATAGTTGGTTGGCCCTTGTGGGTATAAAATCCCTGACGAGGTTCTTCCACTTGTGGTAGCGGTGGTTGGAGTTTGTCGTGGAGCGGCTCCTTCGGGGTTTCTGCATCAACTGGTGGCGGCGCAACAGGCCTAGGAACGCATCCCTGCCGGGCATCCTGCCGCTGCCGAACATCGTCGACAGCATCAGCCAGAGTTTCACGCCTCCGATGCCAGGATCTATCTCTCGTATCTCGTGCACGGTATCAAGAATCTTACGCTCTGTCGTCAGTTTCTCAACACCGTCCGTCTTCTTCTTGTAAAAGGCCTGACGGCTGTGGCCAAGCAATTCACAGGCAGCACTTATGGTCAGGCCATGCTGTGCGTGAAGCTCCTCTACTGCTTGGCCCCAGATTTTTTTCTGATTTCAATGCCGTTCCTTTCGGCCACGTCTATCAACGTGTTCAAGGCAAGGTTCTGCAGCTCAAGCTCGCGGATGCGGGCCTCCAACTGCAAAACTTCGGTGGACTTCTCCGCCTCTTTCTTCTTGCGTGCCATATCTTCAAGCGATTCGGGATTCGGATGCAAAGATACGACTTTTTTTGATTTCCTGTACCTGCACACCCATGTCATAATCGTACGATCCTCAGTACAGAAAACCGAAAGCCCAAAGGGGTATCTTATGAGTTGTGGCGCTGTCTATATCGTCTGCGGCAACGTATGCATTCTCTTCGTCGGCAATTTGTCTGAACCCCTTGTCTTTCCCTCCGACCTCGACAATGACATTGTTGTCGATGCGGAAGTCACCGCTTTTCAATCCACCATATTCCACTTTGTGACCTGCCGCCACAAGTTGGTTGCAGAAGAAAGTCTCCCTGACCGTTCCAATCTCGGGTGCGGTGTCAGCCAAAGTGTACAACAGGTTGCTATTGTCGAGCAATATTTTATCTGGTTTCTGGAGGTCGCTTATGCTGTCCACGTCTGTAAAAAGCCGTTGTATCAGAGCAGCCTCTTCAAGATTTTTCAGATATTTGAGCGTGGTGGGACGCTGGATGCCAATATTTTTCGACAACTTAGAGATATCCACCTCGTAGGGGACCATTTGCGAAATGACCTTCAACAATGCTTTGACTTTGCGACAGTTTCCCATTTCGATTCCACGAAACCTTGTCAGTTCCGTATCAATGGTGTAATTCACAACCGATTCAACGAGGTTCTGGTATATGGTTTGATTCTCATAATAGAATGGATAGTAGCCCTCCTTCAGGTATCTGGAGAAATGTTCCAAAGGCTGACAGTATCTTTTCACTTCTCTGCAGAAAGCATTCGGTGCGTTGAGAATCTGGTCAAGCGAAACGCTCTTGACGTCAATGACTCTATTCATTGCAAGGAATTCGCGAAACGAAAGTCCTGGCATAGTGTATTGTACAAGTCTTCGTGAGAGGTCTGCCTGACCATCGTTGATTTGCAGCAACGATGAACCGCTAACCACCAAGTGAAGGTCGCGGTGAAGGTCGTAAATCTCTTTCACCTCCCGACTCCAGCCATCGTATTTGTGCACTTCATCTATGAAGAGGTACCGGCCTCCACGCTTGTAGAACATGTCTGCAGTATCCACCAGGCTGTGGCTCGTGAAATAGGAGGTATCAGCCGAGCAATAGAGTACGTGCCTATCGTCGGGAGCAAAATGCTGCTTGATATACTGTTGCATCAGAGTTGATTTTCCTACACCTTTAGGACCTTTGATGGCAATCAAGCGTAAGTTCCAGTCGATATGATCTGCCAGGCCTCTGACAAAGTCCATTGGAACCTTTTCCATATAATCATCGTGACGCTCAAATAACTTATCCATAATCTGTTACTTATCTAACACCAAATTGTTTGTTGGTGCAAATATACGTGTATTTTGCAAAATGCAAAAATTTATTTTATCTGTATATTGCAAAATACATATTTGGTCAAATTGTACTGTTGCAAAGATACGAACTATTTTTTAAACGGAGAAAAAAATATGCTGATAGCACTACAATAAGTGGGTGTAAAAGGTGGGTTATTGTAGTGCTATCGGTATATTATTAAGTTAATAGTTTGCTACGCAGGTCTTTCTTATTCTCACGCTTGCTTCGCTTGCGATGAGTTTCTTTCTGCTAGCGCGGTGTTTTGGGGGTTGACCACGAATTACACTAATCTAACGAATGGACGGACATTTTGTTATTTGCCCCCTACAGGGGCGGGGATATAAAACGGGTGATCCGTTTACACAGGGGCGAGCCCCTGTGCTGGGTTATGATGCCCTTACAGGGCATTATTTGTATATCGTGTGTTCTCACAGGGGCGAGGCACTGTGCTGGGATATGGTGCCCTTCAGGGCAGGATGACGAAGGGACGTTTTCAAAAAAAAGTTGAGAATGGTTGAGTTTTTCTGTGTCCGTATTAAATTTATTTCGTAGTTTTGCAGCGTGAAATAAATAATGGGATTATGGCAAAACCTGCAGCGATGGTTGGTCGTCTGGAGGTTGACATGCTCCGATATGCCGCCAGCGAAGTCCTGCGGCGCTAAAAAAACAAACAATGAACCAGATAGAACTCTTCACCCAAGTCAATATCCCGCCGATGCCCTTCGCCATCGACTTCTCCACCAGCATCGTCAGCCTCGGGTCCTGCTTCTCCGACGAGATCGGCAGCCTCCTCCAGGCCAGCGGCTTCAACGTAGACCAGAATGCCTTCGGCACCCTCTACAACCCCGCCTCCATCGCCGCAGCCCTCCGCCGCATCATCTACGATGTGGAGATCGGCGCCAACGACCTCGTCCACCACGAGGGTCTCTGGCACTCGTGGCACCATCACGGCTCCTTCTCACGTCCCACCCTCGAGGAATGCCTCGCCGCCTGCAACAGCCGTCTCCACGAGGCCCACGAGTCCCTCAAGCAAGCCAGCCTCCTCCTCCTCACCTTCGGCACCGCCTGGACCTACAGCCTGAAGTCCGACGCAAGAGGAGAGGAGCAAGCCCTCAGCCGTCAGCCCGTAGCCAACTGCCACAAGGTACACCCCGACCGCTTTGTCCGCAGCCGCATGACGGTGGACGACATCGTGGGTCTCTGGCGCCCCCTGCTCCACGAGCTCCACGCCTGCTTCCCCACCCTCAACGTCCTCTTCACCGTCTCCCCCATACGCCATCTCGGCGACGGCGCCCACGACAACCAGCTCAGCAAGAGCACCCTCCTGCTGGCCGTCGACCAGCTCGTGGAGGCGCTGCCGTCCTCCGCCCCGCGCCGCCGCAAGGACGCCAAGGAGCAGCCCTCGGCCCAAGGGGTGACGGCCTATTTCCCGGCCTATGAGCTCCTCCTCGACGAGCTCCGCGACTACCGCTTCTATGATGCCGATATGGCGCACCCGTCGCCCTTGGCCGTCGAGATCGTCTGGGAGCGCTTCCAGAGCGCCACCATGACCCCCGCCGTCCGCAACCAGGCGCACCTCAACCGCAAGCGCCACAAGCGTGCACTCCATGTATCACTACACTATTAATAGTTTGCTCCAGCCCTCTGCTCTAGGCCTTGCTAACGTCGCAGGCCATGTCTCCTACGGAGCCAGGCAGTGCTCCAGCCCTCTGCTCTAGGCCTTGCTAACGTGACTCCGTCTACGCAGCTGCATCTCGGAAAAGTTCAAACAAGTTTGACTTCGCTCTCGACTTCCGCTGCTCCCGCAGGCCTTGACCGAAGGTCAGGCAGAATAGATAATAGTTTTTGGCTGGCGCAGTGCTTGGTCTCCTGCTGACTTCGTCCACTTCCGTCACGACTCGGCAAAACTGGAGCGAGCTCCGTTTTGCTCTCGCTGCTTCGTCAGGTCGCTTCGCTTGCGAAATCTTGTAAATCTCGTAAATTTTTTAAAAGGTATCGCTTGCTTTGCTTGCGATGATTGTTTTTATGGCTGGCGCGGTCTTGGGGGTTGACCACGAATTATACTAATCTAACGAATGGACGGATGTTTTGTTATGTGCCCCTTACAGGGGCGGGAATATGAAATGGGTGATCCGTTTACACAGGGGCAAGCCCCTGTGCTGGGTTAGGTTGCCCTTACAGGGCATTTCCCTTCAGCCTTCTTTAACCTTGCAACAACGGTAAACTAACTTCTGCCATCATTTTTTTCTCTTCTGTATAAAAAAAAATTCGTACTTTTGCAGCGTGAAATAAGATTAAAACGCCTATGTGCTCTTTCAATATAACAGTGGATGAAGACAGGTTGTCACGTGATTACCCCGGCATTGATAGCCAGAGGTTTGGACAATGGCTGCAATGGTGGGTCGACGATATGATGTCGGATGACACAGCCGCCTCCTCCGGACGGGTATCGCCAAATTCCCACCCGTATGAAGAAGTGAAAAAAGAAATCCACGATCGAATTGACAGAATAGAGGCAGGCAAGGCCACTTTCTACTCCAACGAAGAGGTGTTCTCGAGTATTCGCGAACGGTATGATATATAATATTGAATGGCTCGATGATGCCAGGACATCACTCGATGCCAAGGTGTTAGGGCTAGCACAGGGATTTTGAATGCGGATTGCCCCTCAAGAGCAGGCACCTGGCACAGTGTTGAAAACAGCAAGTTACGCATTCGTTTCGGCTGGCGCGAGGCTCCAGCCCCCAACGGGGGCCAATATCATAGGATAGGGCCTTGGCCCTATCAATGGAGATTCCACCAACACCCCTTGCCCCTGAAAGGGGCTAATAACGTTATTGTTGGACATATTGTTATGTGCCCCTTACAGGGGCGGAAAAACAAAACGGGTGATTCGTTTACACAGGGGCAAGCCCCTGTGCTAGGTTAGATTGCCCTTACAGGGCATTATTTGTATATTGTGCGTTGTTACACAGGGGCAAGCCCCTGCGCTGGGTTATGATGCCCTTACAGGGCATTACTCCATTCACCATTCACTATTCACCATTCACTATTCACTCATCACTATTCACTCATCACCATTCACTATCAGCTTTTGAGGATGGGTTGGACTTTGGTGACGCCGGGGAGGGATTCGAGGTCGTGGATGATGTCGTGGGCGGAGACGCGGAGGTCGGGGGTGTTGAGGGTGAGGGTGAGGTTGCGGCGGGTGTCGAAGACCTGGGCCTGGAGGGGGACGGTGCCTTTGTGGTGCTGGGCGAGGTGCTTGAGGTTCTTGCAGAAGGTGTCGTCGACGGCCTCGAGGGGCACGAAGAAGGAGAGCTTGGAGGTGTACTTGTCCATGACCTTGCTGAGGAGCATCATGGAGAGGACACGCAGGCGGGTGAAGGACTTGTCGGCGCCGGTCTTCTTGTCCTTGTAGTTGATGGTGCGCACCTGTGCGCGGACGTAGACGAAGGTGTTGTCGGTGAAGAAGTTCTTGAAGCTGGTGTACTCGTCGTCGTAGAGGCGGAGCTCGTAGGAGCCGGAGTAGTCGTCGATGACCATAGAGCCGTAGGGGTTGCCCTTGGCGGAGACGCCGTCCTTGACGCCGGAGACCATGCCGGCGAAGCGCACCTCGCGACCGGAGAGCTGCTCGAGGGCGGAGAGCTGCTCGACGCCGATGTTGGTGAACATCTGCATCTCGAGCCGGAAGTCGTCTAGGGGGTGTCCGGAGAGGTAGGTGGAGATGACCTCCTTCTCGGCGCGGCAGCGCTGGAGGGTGGTCCACTCGGGGCATGCGGGGATGGGGGGATGGTCCTCTTCGGCGAGTTCCTCGCTCATGCTGAAGATGCTCATCTGGTTGGAGGCGGCGCCGTCCTGGGTGCGGATGGCCCAGCGGACGAGCTGGTCGAGGTAGGTGGGGGTGGTCTCGAGCTGGTTTTCCTTGAAGAAATACTGGGCGCGGTGCATGGTGCCGATGCCGTCGAAGGCGCCGGCCTTGACGAGGACCTCCATATTCTTCTTGTTGACGGAATGCATGTCGACGCGCTTGAGGAAGTCGAAGATGTCCTTGTAGGGTCCGTTGTGTTCGCGCTCGGAGATGATGGCCTGGGAGGCTGCCTCGCCCATGCCGCTGATGGCGCAGAGACCGAAGCGTATCTTGCCGTCCTTGTCGACGCTGAAGTCCATCTCGGAGTCGTTGACGGAGGGTGCGGCCACCTCGACGCCCTGCTTGCGGCAGTCGTCCATGAGTTCGGTGACGCGCTTGATGTCGCTCTGGGCGCTGGTCATCACCGCCGCCATATACTCGGCGGGGTAGTGGGCCTTGAGGTAGGCCGTTTGGTAGGCCACCCAGGAGTAGCAGGCGGCGTGGGACTTGTTGAAGGCGTAGGAGGCGAACTTCTTCCACTCCTCCCAGATCTTGGAGAGGACCTCTTTGGGGTGGCCGTTCTTGGCGCCGCCCTCGTAGAAGAGCACCTCGAGCTCGTTCATCTTCTCGATTTGCTTCTTGCCCATAGCCTTGCGGAGGGTGTCGCTCTGGCCCCGGGTGAAGCCCGCCAGCAGGCGGCTGAGGAGCATGACCTGCTCCTGATAGACGGTGATGCCGTAGGTGTCCTTGAGGTACTTCTCCATCACGGGGATGTCGTAGGTGATGGGTTTGCGGCCCTGCTTGCGGTCGATGAACTCGGGGATGTTGTCCATGGGGCCCGGACGGTAGAGGGCGTTCATGGCGATGAGGTCGTCGATGACATGGGGCTGGAGCTCGCGGAGGTATTTCTGCATGCCTGCGGACTCGAACTGGAAGACGCCGACGGTGTTGCCGTCGCAGAAGAGCTTGTAGGTGAGCTCGTCGTCGAGGGGCAGGTGGTCGACATCGACCTCCTCTCCCCTAGCCCGTTTGACCATGCGGATGCAGTTCTTGATGATGGTGAGGTTCTTGAGTCCGAGGAAGTCCATCTTGATGAGGCCGACGTTCTCGACCACGTGGCCGTCGTACTGGGTGACGAGGACGTCGTCGCCGCTCTCCTTGTCGTTGATGACGCAGACGGGTGCCACATTGGTGATGTCCTGGGAGCCGATGATGACGCCGCAGGCGTGGATGCCTATCTGGCGGTTGGTGTCCTCGAGCTCCTCGGCGTAGGTGAGCATGCGCTTGAGCTGCTCGTCGTCGCCCTGCATGATGTTCTTCAGCTCGGGGACATAGCGGTAGCAGTTCTTGAGGTTCACCTTGGGGGACTTGCCCTTGTCGTCCTTGATGTTGTCGGGGAACCCACGGTCGGGGATGTAGCCCTTGATCTGGTTGACGGTGGCCAGAGGGATCTTCTCCACGCGACCCACGTCGGCGATGGAGCTCTTGGTGGCCATAGTGCCGTAGGTGATGATGTGGGCCACGCGTTCCTTGCCGTATTTCTGTGTCACCCATTCGAGGACCTTGCCGCGCCCGGCGTCGTCGAAGTCGACGTCGATATCGGGCAGC
Source organism: uncultured Bacteroidota bacterium (assembly GCA_902775135.1). Lineage (GTDB taxonomy): Bacteria > Bacteroidota > Bacteroidia > Bacteroidales > P3 > Colimorpha. The sequence continues at coordinate 71,845 of CACYKY010000003.1, forward strand.
GAGATGCGGTCGGGGTTGAGGAAGCGTTCGAACAGGAGGTCGTACTTGAGGGGGTCGAGGTCGGTGATCCAGAGGCAGTAGGCCACGACGGAGCCTGCCGCCGACCCGCGACCGGGACCCACGCTGACGCCGAGTTCCTCGCGTGCCGCGCGGATGTAGTCGGAGACGATGAGGAAATAGCCCGGGAAGCCCATAGTCTTGATGGTGTGGAGCTCGAAGACGATGCGCTCGAGGACCTCGTCGCTGCAGGCGGCCTTGATGTCGGCGGTGTCGGAGTCATCGGAGAGGTCGGTCCTGTCGGCCAAATAGCGCTTGCGGGCGCCCTGCCACACCAGGCGCTCGAGGTAGTCGGCCTCGAACTTGATGCGGTAGAGCTTGTTGTAGCCGCCGAGTTTCTTGATTTTCTTCTCGGCGGCCTCCTGGCTGAGGACCACCTCGCCCTTCTCGTTGCGGGTGAACTCGTTGAAGAGGTCCTCCTCGGAGAAGCGCTGGCGCCAGTCCTCCTCGCGGCCGAAGGACTCGGGGATGGGGAAGACGGGCATGAGGGGGTCGCTGTCGATGCTATAGACCTCCACCTTGTCGGCGATCTCCATCGTATTCTCGAGGGCTTCGGGGAGGTCGGCGAAGATGGCGGCCATCTCGTCGGGGCTCTTGAGCCACTCCTGCTTGGTGTAGTGCATGCGAGTGGGGTCGTCGTAGTCCTTCTGGGTGGCGAGGCAGATGAGGTGGTCGTGGGCGTCGCCGTGTTCCTCGAGGACGAAGTGGGCGTCGTTGGTGGCGATGAGCTTGATATTGTGTTTGCGGGCCAGACGTATGAGTTCGGGCTCGACCTTCATCTGCTGGCGGTAGGTGTCGTAGTTGGCGTTGGGCTTGTCGGTCTTGTGGCGCATGAGCTCGATGTAGTAGTCGTCGCCGAAGCGCTCCTTGAACCAGAGCACCTGACGCTCGGCCTCGTCGAGTTTGCCGGCGAGGATGAGCTGGGGGATCTCGCCGCCCAGGCAGGCGGAGCAGACGATGAGGCCCTCGCGGTACTGCTCGAGGACGTTGTGGTCGATACGGGGGCGGTCGTAGAAGCCGTCGGTATAGGCTATGGAGGCGAGCTTGCAGAGGGAGTGGTAGCCCTTGAGGTTCTTGGCGAGGAGGATGAGGTGATAGCCGGAACGGTCGACGATGCGCTCGCGGCCGTTCTCGGGGTTGAGTTCCTTGAAGTTCTTGTCCTTGTCGTAGAGGGTGCGGCGGGCGCAGTAGGCCTCGGTGCCCACGATGGGCTTGAAGATCTGGCCCTTGACCTTGGCGAGTTCCTCCTGCAGCTCGCTGAGCTTGGGGGTGCCCTCGGGGACCTCGGTGTTGGTGTAGAGCTCCTCGACCTCCTTGATGCGAGCCTCGAGTTCCTTGATGCGGTCCTTCACCTTGCCGTTCTCCTTGTTGACGGTGTCGAGCAAATCCTTGATGCCGAACATGTTGCCATGATCGGTGAGGGCCATAGCGTACATGCCGTCGGCTTTGGCCTTATGGATGAGGTCGGGGATTTTCGACATACCGTCGAGCATCGAATAGTGCGAGTGCACGTGCAAATGAGTAAACTGCGCCATAATAACAAAAACTTTTCCGGATGCAAAGATACGTCTTTTTTTCGATATTGGGGAAAGAAGATATCAACAGCGGGGGGAGGGGGGCTTGCTGACGGGTGTGGGTCTTAGGTCTCCTGCTCGCCTACGGCGCGCGAAATCTGGTAAATCTTGTAAATAACTTTCCTTTCTGGGATTGTCCGGGTGCGGGGTCGGTTAAATCTCGTAGATTTTTACAAGGTATCGCTTGCTTTGCTTGCGATGATTTTTTTCTGCTGGCGCGAGTCACGCGGAATTGTTTTTTTAGACCACGAATTACACTAATCTAACGAATTTACGACATCGGTTATGTGCCCCTTACAGGGGCGGGGATATGAAATGGGTATCGCGTTTACACAGGGGCGAGCCCATGTGCTGGGTTATGATGTCCTCAGGGCATTTTTGTTTTATAATGTGCGAAGTTATCTCCATTTTTTTAATCTTTGCCAAAAATTTGGTGAGATCAAAATGATTTCGTATCTTTGCAGCCAAAAGCGAAAAGACAAATGGCACGATTGAAAGGACTCATTCCTCGGGAGAACAAACTCAGGCCAGAGCAACGGCGAGAGGCGCTGGAACTGGGAAAATGGGGAGAACAGATGGTGACAAAGTATCTGGAGGACAACGGTTACACCATCCTCGAACGTAACTACCGCAAGGGACACCTGGAGATTGACATCATCGCACTTGACCCTCACTCAGAGTTCAAAGCCCCCTATTCGGACATGAATGGGTTTGGCGACCTAGTCATCATCGAGGTGAAGACACGCTCCTACGACGCCGTTTTGCAGCCAGAGGATGCTGTCGGCCACAAGAAACGTCTCAACTTGATAAGGCTCGGCAACCAGTATGTCCGCAGCCATGGGCGCAAGGAGAATGTCCGACTCGATGTTATCGCTATTGTTAAAAACGAAAAAGGCATGGACTTCAAGCATATCAAAAATGCCTTCAATGTTATGAGGTTCTGAATAATGAATCTGTTTTACGAATGAATGTTTGAGCGATGAATAATGATGGGATATATCCTGTGGAGGAGGTGATGGGGGCAGGGGTGACGCTGTTTGCGAACGTGTTCAGCCGGAAGGCTGAGCGGCGGATGCTGGGCGCTGTGCTGCGGAGTTTCGCCTCGGGGAAATACTGGAAGACCGTTTGCGAGGCTCGCGCCTACCTGCGCGACGGCGACCAGGAGATGTACAAAGCCTGCAAGGCGATGCTGCCGGTGGTGGCCTTCGGCGGCGTCTTCGAGGGCGGCCATTCGAAGGGCCACCTGGTGCGATATAACCATATCGTGGTGATAGATATAGACCATCTGGAGGGTGCGGCGTTGCCGACGGCAGTAGGGCAGCTGCGGGAGGACGAGTATGTCTTTGCCTACTGGCTGTCGCCTTCGGGAGAGGGACTCAAGGGGTTGGTGCGCATCAGCGGCGACGACGGGGGCAGGGTCGACGAGTACCACCACAGGGCCTTCCGGCAGCTGACAGCCCATTTCAAGAGGGCGTATGGCATCGACATCGACCAGTCGGGTTCCGACTACTCCCGTCTCTGCTACGCCTGCTGGGATGAGCATCTAGCGATAAAAGAGACCGCGCGTGTGTTTTCGGTGGAGGACAAGGAAGAGATTCCTGAAAGGGCGCCGGAGGGCGGCCTCCGCTGTCAGCCGAAGGCGCTAGAGGCCCAAGGGAAGAGGAGCTACAGTCGCAGGACGGACATCAAGACCGTAGAGGACATCATCAGATACCTGCGCGACAGCGGGCGCTCGATCACCCATGACTATGACTGCTGGGTGCGGGTGGCGTATGCCATTGCCGCCACATTCACTCCCCGGACGGGGCTGTCGCTTTTCCTGCAGCTCAGTCGGCAGGATGCCGACAAATACGACGAAGAGGCTTGCCGACGGATGTTCGACTACTGCTGTAGGCATACCGACGGGCAGGTGTCGCTCGGCACGGTGGTCTACCTGGCGAGGAACGCGGGATGGGTCCCCAGCGGGTCCAGAAGGAGGAAGGAAACGGGAGGAAACGAGGGGAACTGACGGGAAAGGAAAAAAAAGATGGCTACGATTGGAAAAAAATTCGTAATTTTGCACTTTGAAAGATTTTCATGAAAGTAGATAATTAGGTATAATAATATAAAAAACAACATTATGATGAAGAAACTGCTTTTATTACCCGCCATGCTGATGGCATTCACGATGGTGATGGCCCAGAACATCGAGGCGAAGAGTGTCCAGGTGGGCACGGTGACGGCCCCGGGCTTCAGCGTCACCATCCAGAAGAAGACCGACCTGGTGCAGGACGCCATGAACAAGCGCCTGAAGGACGCCGGCCTGAAGACCAAGAAGAGCGAGGGGTTCATCGCCGCCCTCGACCAGCTCTTTGCTGAGATCGCCACCGACCCCATCAACCTCTACACCAAGGTGGAGAAGGATAGCAAGAACAGCGCTACGGTGACCGTCTGCGTCATTCCCACGGACCTCACCGCCGACCGCGAGACCATGCAGGCCAATGTGCGCCGCTTCGTGGAGGGCTTAGTGCAGTATGTGAACAAATATGAGGCCCAGAACAACATGGAGGCCGAGCAGGGCAACCTGAAGAAAGCCCAGAAGAGCCAGAGCAAGGCTGTGGCCGCTGTGGAGAAGCTGGACAAGAACATCCAGAAGAACAAGGAGAAGATTGCCGACAAGAAGAAGGACATTGAGAACTACAAGAAGAAGATCAAGGAATGCGAGGAGGACATCAAGAAGCTGGAGGCCGAGATTGCCAAAGACCAGGACAAGAAGACCAGTGCCCAGAAGGATGTGGACAAAGCCAACGACAACGTGAAGAGTGTGCAGGGCGAGGTGGAGAAATACCGCCAGCAGGCCGAATAGTGGCGGGTGCATAGAGAGACAACGAGGCGGCGCCGCTCAGCAGAGCGGCGCCGCCTATCGTTTTGCTCACGTATGGCTTGGCTGTCAAGCTTTCCGGAGTCTAATCCTCGCGGGGGAGCACCACGCGGAAGGCGAGGGACTTGCCGTTGACGAGGGTGCCGGAGACACTGAGGATGAGGGAGGTGTCGGTGAGGGTGGTCTCAGCGGTACCGCTGGTGAAGGCCGAAGCGTTGGAGACATTGTTGCCGTTGAGGAAATACCAGAGGTGGGGACCATTCTGATACTGGAGGTCGAAGATGTCCTCCTGCGACTGGACGGCGGGGCCCTCGACGACGATGTGGAAATGGAGCACATGGTCGGCATCCTCCTGGGTGAGGTCGTAGGTGCGGTTGGCGACATCCTGGATGTGGCAGTCTACCATGAAGTAGATGCCATCCTTCTCGCCGGAGAAGCCCAGCTGGGCGTTGTTGCTGTTGACGTTACCCTCGGCACCTTCGGCCTGATAGACCTTGCCATTGTAGACCAACTGGTTGTCGGCAGCGGTGGGGGTGGATTTGTCGTCGTCCTTGCCGCAGGCGGCAAAGAGCATTGTGGCGGCAGCCACAAACATCATGATTCGTTTCAGTTTCATAGCTATAATTTTAATGGGTTGTTTGCTTCTTTGATTTCTAATTTCTAAACTCTAATTTCTAAGTGGGCTAGCGCGGGGCTTATTTTAGTTAATAGTTAATAGATAATAGATAATAGTTAATTCTTTAGTTTATAGTTTATAGATAATAGTTTTTGTTCTGCATGGGTCTTGGGGGTGGACCACGAATTACACTAATCTAACGAATGGACGGATGTTTTGTTATGTGCCCCTTACAGGGGCGGGGATGTGATATGGGTAATCCGTTTACACAGGGGCAAGCCCCTGTGCTGGGTTATGATGCCCTTTCAAGGCAGAAGGCTTCTTTGATTATTGATTTCTAAATTCTTATTACTAAGTGAGTTTTGATTTCTAAATTCTAAGTGAAACAACAAATCTAATTACGAATCACCATTCACAATTCACTATTCACAATTCACTATTCACAATTCACTCATCACCATTCACAATTCACTATTCACTCATCACCATTCACTAGGCTTTCAGCTTCTTGTAGTGGATGCGGTGGGGGGTGTCGTCGCCTAGGCGCTTCTTGCGGTTCTCCTCGTACTCGGTGTAGCCGCCTTCGAAGAAGTAGACCTGCGAGTCGCCCTCGAAGGCGAGGATGTGGGTGCAGATGCGGTCGAGGAACCAGCGGTCGTGGCTGATGACGACGGCGCAGCCGGCGAAGTTTTCCAAGCCCTCCTCGAGGGCGCGCATGGTGTTGACGTCGATGTCGTTGGTGGGCTCGTCGAGGAGGAGGACGTTGGCCTCGCTCTTGAGAGTGAGGGCCAGGTGCAGACGGTTTCTTTCTCCGCCGCTGAGGACGCCGACCTTCTTGCTCTGGTCGGTGCCGCTGAAGTTAAATCTGGATATATACGCGCGCGAATTGATTAATCGGCCACCGACTTGCAGGTTTTCGTTGCCGCCGGAGATCATCTCGTAGACGCTCTTCTCGGGGTCAATCTCGGCATGCTGCTGGTCGATATAACCTATCTTGACGGTCTCGCCCACCTCGAAGGTGCCCGTGTCGGGTTTTTCGAGCCCCATGATGAGGCGGAAGAGGGTGGTCTTACCGCAGCCGTTGGGGCCTATGATGCCCACGATGCCGGCAGGCGGCAGGGAGAAGGTGAGGTTCTCGTAGAGGAGCTTGTCGCCATAGGCCTTGCTGACGCCGTTGACCTCGAGCACCTTGTTGCCCAGACGGGGGCCGTTGGGGATGAAGATCTCGAGGTTCTGCTCCTTCTCTTTGACGTCCTCGTTGAGGAGGCGGTCGTAGGCTGCGAGACGGGCTTTGCCTTTGGCGTGACGGGCCTTGGGGGCCATGCGTACCCATTCCAGCTCGCGCTGGAGGGTCTTGCGGCGTTTGCTCTCCTGCTTCTCCTCCATCGCCAGACGGGCGGTCTTCTGCTCGAGCCAGGAGCTGTAGTTGCCCTTCCAGGGGATGCCCTCTCCCCTATCGAGTTCGAGGATCCATCCGGCCACATGGTCGAGGAAGTAGCGGTCGTGGGTGACGGCGATGACGGTGCCCTTGTACTGCTGGAGGTGCTGCTCGAGCCAGTCGATGCTCTCGGCGTCGAGGTGGTTGGTGGGCTCGTCGAGGAGGAGGATGTCGGGCTCCTGGAGGAGCAGGCGGCAGAGGGCCACGCGGCGGCGCTCGCCGCCGGAGAGGTTCTTCACCAGCTGGTCCTCGTCGGGACAGCGGAGGGCGTCCATAGCGCGCTCGAGCTTCTGGTCGAGGTTCCAGGCGTCGTGGGCCTCGAGGAGCTCGGTGAGCTCGCCCTGACGGGCGATGAGCTTGTCGAAGTCGGCATCGGGCTCGGCGAAGGCGTTGTTCACCTCGTCGTATTCGCGCAGCAGGTCCACCGTCTCCTGCACGGCCTCCTGCACCACCTCCTTGACGGTCTTGGTGTCGTCGAGTTTGGGTTCCTGCTCGAGGTAGCCCACGGAGTAGCCGGGCGAGAAGACCACCTCGCCCTGATAGTCCTTGTCGACGCCGGCGATGATCTTCATGAGGCTGGACTTACCAGAGCCGTTGAGGCCGATGATGCCTATCTTGGCGCCATAGAAGAAACTGAGGTAGATATCCTTCAAAATCTGGCGGCTGGGCGGAATGAGCTTGCCCACGCCCACCATAGAGAAAATGATCTTTTTGTCGTCTGCCATAAAAAAATGTATTTTAGATGATAACGCGGAAAGAGCACAAATATTGTGCAATAAAAAGAGCGGCGCTGCGTTTTTATTGGAAACCAACACATGATGAATGCCATGAAACGAATTGCCATCCTCTTTACCGCCGTGCTGCTGCTGAGTGGCTGCAGCCAGAAGGTCGACGACCTGAAGATCATCTCGTTCAACATCCGCTACAACTCGTGGAACAATATCGACGGAGACAACGGCTGGCCCTACCGCAAGGGCGCTGTGGTGCGCATGGTGGAGCAGGAGCGTCCCGCCGCTATGGGACTGCAGGAGGCGCTGATTGACCAGCTGCAGTACCTCGACAGCAGTCTGCCGCAGTACCGCCGCATCGGTGTAGGGCGCGACGACGGCAAGGAAGCCGGCGAGTTCATGGCCATCTACTACGACACCTTGCGGCTGGAGCTGCTCTCGGACACCACCCGATGGCTCAGCGAGACCCCCGAGGTGCCGTCGAAATACGAAGGTGCCGGCTGCTACCGCACCGTCACCGTTGCGCGCTTCCGCGACCGCCAGAGCGGCAAGGAGTTTGCCTACCTCAACACCCACCTCGACCACGTGAGCGACGACGCCCGCGTGCGCGGAGCGCAGGTGATTGCCTGGACGGTGGCCACCGAATTGAACAAGGAAAGAACTGGCGGCATACCCGTCATCGTGGGTGGCGACATGAACACCGAAGGCGACAGCTCGGAATACAGCCCCTTCGCCTTCTTCCGTCGTGTCGGCCTGCAGGATGCCCGCACCCTCACCGACAGCACCAGCTGTGCCATCACCTACAACGCCTATGGCCAAGCGGAGGGTTCGGTCATCGACCACTTCTTCGTCCGCGATGCCCAGGTCCTCCGCTTCAGCACCCTCGACGGCGACTACGGCGTCCCCTACATCTCCGACCACTACCCGATAGAGATCCTGCTGCGGCCGTAGCCGATTGCCGACCACACAAAAAGAGGCCGCCCGATCGGGTGGCCTCTTGTGTAATAAAGTGAGCGCAACGCTTACTCTTCCTCGTTGGCGGCTTCCTCGTAGGCCTTGAGGAGGGCCTGCTGGACGTCGGCGGGGACGAGCTCGTAGCTGCTGAAGGTCATGGTGAAGGTACCGCGACCGCTGGTGAGGGAGCTCAGGGCGGTGCAGTAGCGGTTCATCTCGGCCAAGGGGGCCTTAGCCTTGAGGGTGGTGTACTTGCCCTCGGCATCCATACCCATGACGATGGCGCGGCGCCCCTGCAGGTCGGTCATCACACCACCCTGTGCCTCGGTGGGCACGGTGACGGCGATGTCGTAGATAGGCTCCTTGATCTTCGGGGCAGCCTGCTTGAAGGCCTCGCGGAAGGCGGTACGGCCAGCAATCTTGAAGGCCGTTTCGTTGGAGTCGACGGGGTGCATCTTACCATCGTAGATGTTGACGACGATGTCGCGAGCGTAGGAACCGGTGAGAGGACCCTGCTCCATCTTCTCCATGATACCCTTGAGGATGGCGGGCATGAAGCGGGCGTCGATGGAACCGCCCACGATGCAGTTGTTGAAGACCAGCTTGCCGCCCCACTCCAGAGGATACTCCTGGGTGTCGCGGATGGGGTACTTGGTCTGGTTGGGCATGCCGTCGAAGTAGGGCTCGATGAGCATGTGCACCTCGCCGAACTGGCCGGAACCGCCGGACTGTTTCTTGTGGCGGTACATAGCTTCGGCGCTCTTGGTGATGGTCTCGCGGTAGGGGATGTTGGGGGCGGTGAAGTTGACGGCCAGCTTGTACTGGTTCTCGAAGTACCACTTCACGGTGTTGAGGTGGAGCTCACCTTGGCAGCCGAGGATGACCTGGCGCAGCTCGCGGCTGTTCTCGAGCGTGAGGCTGCGGTCGTAGGTGACGAGATCCTTGAGGGCAGCGCCGACCTTCTCGTCGTCGTTGCTGTTGGCGGCCTTCACGGCGACGGTGTAGATGGGAGTGGGGAACTCGATCTCGGCAACGGCGTCGTCGGTGTTCTTCGGGGTGGTGAGGGTATGGTTGATCTTGACGTCTTTGAGCTTGATGGTGCAGACGATGTCGCCGGCGCAAGCCTTCTCGACGCGCTGGCGGTTGCTGCCGCTGCACACGAGGACCTGGCTGACGCGCTCCTTGCTCTGGTTGTTGGCGTTGACCACATCCTGGGCTTCGGCGAGCTCGCCGTCGTAGATGCGGAGGTAGGTGATCTCACCGAGGTTCTTATCCTTGGCGCTCTTGAAGGCGAAGGCGACGGTGGGGTTGGCGTTGTTGCACTTCAGCTCTTTGCCGCCTTTGGTCTTCTTGGCATCGGCCACCTCGCAGGGAGCGGGGACGTTCTGGCAGATGAACTCGAGGAGACGGTTGACGCCGAAGTTCTCCTTGGCGGAGGTGCAGAGGATGGGGAAGAGGTCGCGCTTGTCGATGGCGAGCTTGAGGGCCTGGGTGAGCTCCTCGGGGGTGAGGTCGCCATTTTCAAAATATTTCTCCATGAGGGCATCGTCGGCAGCGGCGGCTTCCTCGACGAGGGCCATGCGCATCTCCTCGGCCTTGTCGGCATAGGCGGCGGGGATGGCCTCTTCGGTGTACTTACCATCGGTGAAGGTGTACATCTTGTTGGCCACGATGTCGACCACCTGGTTGAAGCCGAGACCGGCGTTGGTGGGGAACTGGAGCACGGTGCACTTGCCACCGAAGAAGTCCTTGAGCTGGTTGACGGCGTCGTCGAAGTTGGCCTTCTCGGCGTCGAGGTGGTTGACGACGAAGAGCATCGGGGTGTCGAGCTTGGCGGCATAGCGGTTGGCGATCTCGGTGCCTACCTCGACGCCGCTCTGGGCGTTGACGACGACGACGGCGGCCTCGACCACGTTGAGGGCGCTGTCGAGCTCACCCTGATAGTCGGCGAAGCCGGGCACATCGAGGATGTTGATCTTCTTGCCACCGAACTCGGTGTACATGAGAGTGTTCTCCACAGAGTAGCCGCGATCGTGCTCGATGTCGCGATAGTCGCTGATGGTGTTCTTGCTGTCCACGGAGCCACGACGGTTGATGAGGCCGCCGCAGAAAGCCATAGCTTCAGCCATAGAGGTCTTGCCGGATTTGGCACCGCCCACGAGGGCGATGTTACGAATGTCCTGAGTCTGATAAATTTTCATTGATATTATTATTTATTTATTATTTTTATTCAAATCATTATCAATCATCTACATGCTTCCGACGATGCATCGGCAGCATGCAAAGTGACGGCAAAGATACGAATTTTTTTTGAATCAGCAACAGGATTTTTTCACATGGCCAATTATTTCCTCTCAGAATCCTTTACGTAAACGCTCTTGGAGAAAGAAGAGCGAATAAAAAAACGGGCCAGTTGGCCCGTTTTTCGTCCCTCAAAGAGGGATGTGTTATTTGTTCATGATGCCGTAGACCTTCAACTGACGGAAAAGGAAGTCAATGTTGACCCTCACGAGGACTATGCCTTCATATTGGCCCACATTGTTTTTCAAGGGTTCGCCTTCTGAATAGATACCTTTTACGTAGGTCATATATGGAGGATTTTTCTCCTTAAGGAAATTGGCTTTCCACTTGGCGTTTTGGTTCTGCATGAGAGGACGTCCGTTGAAGACACCTTCGACACCATTCTCGAGAAGCGTACGGAAGAGTCCGTTGAGTGCTACGTCGACCACATCACCCTCTTTGGGCGCTGATGTCTGGACGCTGAATATCACAAAACGGCCGTCGCTTTCGAGCACACTGATATTCATTATTTCCTGTCCCCAAGCATGGCTACCAAAAGCGATGCAGAGGAGAGCAATGAAAAAGACCCGTTTCTTACACATAGCTATTTAGAGTTTGAGCAAACCACCCAAGAAACTCTTCGGGCGGGTGACGATGCGGTTAGGAATATTTTCATCAAAAGCTTTCATAATTTCCTCACCACCTTTTTTCACATCGCAAGTAGATTTTCCATCCTCGATTTTGTCAACCTTTACCTCACCTATTTCACTCCACATACCATTGCCGTCCTGGGTATACACGGTGAGGAGCATGCCTTCGTAGATGGAGGAGTTCTTGCCGACACCGATGGAGACGACCTTGGCCTTGTTTTTCTTGGACTGGTCGACAGAGAGGACAGATGTGTAGATGGGGTAGCCGCAATCGATAGCGTAGTTGAGGTTATAGTCCTTGACTGAACGCTCGAAAGCTTTTTCCATACTTTCAGTGCTGAGGCCGGAGCAATAGGTCTGCTCGGCATAGAGAACCTTGCCAGTACGGGCATCGCTGAGGATGAACACCCATTCGCCATCGACGGTGTAGGTGTTGTAGCGCTCGGATTTTTCGGTTTTGGTCTTAAAGTTGCCGGAAACAGGCATGATGATGCCATCGATAGTGATGGAGTTGCGCTGGGCTTCGGAGAGGTTGTTATAAGCATCGAGACTGATGGCGTAGAGACGTGTGGTTTCATAAAGTTTTTTCATCATCATGTCATCAATGTATTTGTTGGCCATGCTGTTGCCGACAGCATTAAGATAGAGGACGGTGTGGAGCTTATTGCAGTCGGGGTCAGGCTCGTTGATGATAGCAGATGTTTTCTTTTCGATGGTGAAAAGTTCACTAAAGAAGCCCAGGGGGCGTGAGGCGATGCGAAGTTCCTCGCCGGCTTCGAAGGCTTTCTGCAGGGTGTCGGAGCCACCGGTAACCTTGCAGAGAGTGCGGTTGCTACCAAGAATTTCCTTGACTTGGATACGTCCCAACTGGTCGCCGGCGGCATTATAAACGTTGAATTTCATCTTATCGTAGATGGAGGAGGAACTGCCGACATTGATAGTGACAATCTCTGCTTTCTGCTTCTTGGACTCGTCGACAGAGAGTATATTGCCACGAACGACATAGTAGCCGTCGATGAAGGAGGTGAGGTCGACAGAGAGTGTGGACATAGCGGCATTTGTAGCTTTATCTTGATTGTTGCGGTCGGATCCGGAGCCCTTGAGTTTGGTGCTGACGAGGACAGCGTTGGTCTTGGGGTCGCGAATCTGGAGGGTCACATAGCAAGTCGACATCCATGTCATTTCTCCGGTCAAGATATCCTTCTGCTTGCGGGTGGGCATACTGTCAACAACGGCAGTAAAAACAGCGTCAAACTTGATGTTGTTGCGCAACGACTGAGGGAGGCTGTTGTAGTTGCGGCCATCAAAAATATTGAGTCGCTTGGTTTCAGTAAAGCCACGCAGCATGTAATATTTGACGTCGACGGCGTTCGGTCCACTAACCTCGGAGAAGAGGACTGTGCGGCGCGTGTTGTCGTAAGTGTTTTCCTGGGCGAAGGCAAAGCCTGCCAGGAGCATCATAGCGATAAATGTAAAAGTTTTTTTCATGATATAATAGGTTTTAATGATTTACAAACGTTTTTGTTTCCCTCGTTTACTCATCCATCACCAGACGGAGACCAACGAAGGGGGAGGGAGTATCAGGGTCTTGGTGGGAGCGCGAAGAGGAGAGCATGCTCCACTTATTGCCGCCAGCATATCCACCACGGACCACACGCTGGGTGCCGTTGTTGGGCCCCTGGGGACTGATAGTTCGATCAGCAGGATAGGTAGCTATCCAGTCAGAGCACCACTCAGCAACGTTGCCACTCATGTCGAAGATCCCGAGAGCGTTAGGGGATTTTTTGCCCACAGCAGTGATGCCTTCGGTTTGGGCAGCACGGGAGCCGCCGCTGATGGCGTCAGCATCCTGAGTTCCACGAGCACGAGCTGCAAATTCCCATTCGGCCTCAGTAGGCATACGGAATTGCTGGCCACTGAGTCTGTTGAGGCGGCGGATAAACTCGAGACAATCGTTATAGCTGACATTGCTCACAGGCAAATCAGGACCTTGGACAAGCGAGGGATTGCTACCCATGACCTTTTCCCAAAGAGCCTGAGTAACCTCAGTCTTGCCGATGCTGTAGTTGCGGAGGATAACCTCATGCTGGGGTTGGGCATAGTTGAGGGGATAGTTCTTGTCCTCGGGTTTAGTCTTGGAGCCCATCAGGAAGGAACCTCCAGCCACCTTGACCATTTCGTAGCTGATGCCTTCGAGCTGGAAGGAACCCGCAGGGCGGAGGGTAATAGTATGGGATGTTTTCTTTCCAAGTTTAATGTGGAAGATGCTGCGTTCCTTGTTATACCCATTGGCCACTATCTCTACCTCGTGGTCACCTTCGGGGCCTTTGTATTCATAGGGAGTCACGGAGCTCATCTTCTCGCCGTCAATATAGACGTCAGCATCCTTGATGTTACATTCAATTTTGACAGTACCGGTGGGACCGTCATAAGCTATCTGAGGCTTTTCCACAAGCATCACATAGGTAACGTTGCTGCGTATGGGTTCGAACTCGTGACGCAGCGGGAGATATTTCTTCGACTTGATGGTGATCCAGTTGGCATCCTTCATCATGTAGATCCACCACTCGCCGTCCTTGTACTCGGAGGAGATGATGTCGCCCTCGAACTGCGCGTCGGGTAAAATGAGTCCAAGGCGGATGAGACCGCAATTGACTCCATTGGCATCCTTCTTAGGATACTTGGCGGCGTCGGTCATAGTGAGGTCGGCACGGAAGTCGGTAACCTTCAGTTCCTGGGCCGAAAGGCCGAGGCAAACAGCCAGGAAAAAGAATAGAATGGTTTTCTTCATTGCATCAAGATGTTTTAATTGAGTTTGAAGTTACTAAGCGTAAAGATATCGCTGTCGTCAATCTCGGTGGGCTGCCAGGTGCGCACCATAATCTTGGGGTGGAACTCGTCGGTGAAGTCCCAAACGATGAAGACAATGCCCTCGTCGCTGTAGTTCTTGGTGAACCAGCCCTGTTTGAGGGTAACGCCGTAATAGTTGGGCTTTGCTCCATGGCGAACAATTTGGATGTCGTCGAACTTGACGTTGATGTAGGCGTTGTTACGGAATACGCGACGCAGACCATTGAGGTACTGCTGTTTGCCTTGGGTAGTGTATTCAACCTTGGAAATGGGCTTCATGTCGGTGTGCTGACGTTTGACGACCTTGCCGGTAACGATGAGGGCGTCGTCGGAGAAGACGTCCTCCATGAATCTGATGTCTTTCTGGACATAGGCATTGCGGAACTGTTCGACCCAATGGAGGATTTGCATGCGGCGGTCGGCGTCGTTGAGGCGCTCGCCCTCCTTCATGAGGCGGACATACTGCTGGAGGCCCATGGTGATGTTGAAGTCGGAGATGCGGCCGGAAGGATCAAAATTGATACATATTTCCTGGTTGAGGTCGCCGACGTAGGAGTCGTCAATGGGCTTCATGACAACAGCTATATTGCGAGCCTGGTAACCAATAACGCGGCCGTTGGAAGCTTTGATGCGAAGGCAATGTTCGACGATATCGTCGTCAACAACACGGAATTTGACATTATTCCACATCATGCCGATACTCTGGGTTGCCAGATCATCGATGCCGATGCCGCGATAGTTGATATCCTTACCTGATGACTCGGCTTGGTTAATGGCCGTAAGCAGGCGGGAAGTGTTCTGCTCCATAGTCTGCTTGACCGAACCTTCGATGCCGTCAGAAAATTCAAAGAGAACTTCATCCTGAGCACGAAGTGCAAAGGTGGAAAGTAGTGCAGCAAATGCTATGACAAAAACTTTTTTCATATCGTAACAATATTTTACTTTAATACCGAATGATGTTTTCAATACAACATGTCCACCTAGACCTATTTGGCCAAAATAAACCAAAGGGCGTTTTTACCTCTATGGTTGGCCAAAGAAGAAAGTTTCATCTCGCGATAGTCGATGCGACTGTCGGATCCAGCACCAAGAATAGTGATGAGATTACCATTATTGTCGAAGATAATCCAGCATGCTTCGGCGCTATTGGGACATTTGTCAGGAGTACCGAAACGTTTGACGCGATACTGTGCTTTGAGTCGGTTGAGTTTTGCGCGTATCGCTGTGATGTCACCACATTCGAGGAGTTCAGTAATCACACGTTGTTGCCACCCAACAAGGTCACTCTGCACAGCGGTGCTTGCTGCCGGTTGTTTTTCCTCGTCAAGGGATGTTTCGGGGACTTCGTCGACAGCCACTTCTTCGGCGGGGACTTCATTGACAGGCACTTCATTGACGACAGGCGTTGTCGCTACTGGATTTTCCTCAGGAGCAGCCTGCACCGGAGCCCTATGTACAGGTGCAAGCACAGGGTTGTCGTTGATGGTGATAGTGGCTCCAGAGGCAGCATTAACGACGGTGGTATTCATCACCCCCTCAATATCATTCTTCTTCACATAGACAAACACGCGGTGCATCTCGCCTCGCATCATGCTCATTTGCTCACTTCGGGAGCGAATGTCTTTGATGAGCACATTGTCGGCCGACGTGAGTTTTTTCTTCGATCCGATGTACTCGTCCACTTGCTTCATCAGCAGTTCATAGGCCACTTCAGCTGCTTCGGCCTCACTGTCCATAGTGGCCTCTGCGTAGAGGTACGAACTACTGCGTTTGATTTTGTTGATTTCCTTAGAGGTTGTCTGCTGTGCCATAGACATTGTGGTAAACAGTAGCGCAAAAGCTAGAAGGAAAAAACATTTATTGGATTTCGTTCTCATTGAATAGTGATTTAAGGTTCGACATGGGAACATATGCATTGAGGCGGGCCTTGACAGTGCCTTTACGTTCTTTGATAATGTTCCTCGAGAAGTTGAGTTTCATCACATGGGCATAGCCCATTTCAGGGTTGTTCATAACCAATTCCGCCACCACCACACCCTCGTTGTCGCTGATGATACCGAAGTAAGGATGGCAACCTTGATCCAGACAGTAGCCTATCCACTGGCGCAAGGGCAGGCTGAACTCGCCGAGGTTGAACCCATACTTCACCTGCGTAAAAGCTATCAAGATATCGTTCTCCAATTCGACTCCTGTCACCAGATTGGCCATACTCTCGAAGGGGAAATCCTCTCCATAGAGCAACTGCCAACCCGTTTCGGAGTCGTTGACGAAATAGCGGTTGGAATTGAGTTCAGGCAGATGGAATATCTCTCCTGTAAGGACATGGATGGGACTGTTGCCGACGCGAGCCAATATTTGATCCACAGGGTTGGCGGGCTCAACATCACCCAAACGGAAACGGAGTGCCTCCTGAGCCAACCGACCTTCACCCTCTTGTATGGTGACTCCCTTCAGGAGAAAGTAGTCGGTAGGGTAAGAGAGTGTCACCTCGCGACGGTTCTCGCTATACCAGTTGCAAATATAGCGTTTGTCGTTCTGCTGTGTAATCTGGAAGTAAGAGCTGGTGTCTTTACACAAAGCTTTGAGTTCGGCAACAGAGCCTTTCTCAAATTTTATACGTTCCTCCAACAGATGGCTTTTGAAACTCTTGCCGTAGAACTCGCCGAGGTCGGACGTGAGCGCCAGCCGTTCAATAAAGTTGCACTGGTCCCCGGGCAAATGCTGGCGCTGCCAAGGGGTGAAGAGCGAGTATCCGATATGCACCACCTCGCCATCTTTGACAATCACTGTCACCGGCAGCAAGTGGAATTCCGCAACCCTGTAATTCAACCCCTCGGGCAGATGCCCTCCGAGGCCAATACCAGAGGCTATCGAGCGCAACTGGGCCGTAGCACAAGGTTGTGTCATAGCCTTCCGGCCTCCCCCGAAGAGGAGGAGGCCCAGAAAGCATAATATGACGAAACGTCGGAACATTCAACTAGCAGTTAAACCACTTGCGAGTGCCGTCGGTACGCTGCAACTCGCCAGCACGCAGGCGTCCGTTCTCGAACTTGGTGTTGGCAATCTTGTCGCCAGGTCTGATGTCTAGCATTGATCCACGACCGTCCTTGAGGTCAATCTGATAGCTGGAGGAAACATTGATGGTACCACCGACGCCATGAGGCACACCTCCCTGGGTGGGGCCGCTGTAGGAGCCGTAGGGCAGGCTTGTGTTCGACGAGGTGCTCTTCTTCGGGGTATCCTGTTTGACGGTAGGAGCAGTCTGGTCGGCTTCATTAATGATTTCAGGGGCTTCTTCCATCACCTCGGCCTCCTCTACAGCAGGTGCCTCTTTCACCTCGGTTTCCTCTACAGCAGGGGTGCTCTTGTCACCGCTGAAAGCGAAGTATCCACCCACGCCGAGACCGACAACCAGCACAGCACCACCAATGATGCCGATGAGTTTCATATTGGTACCCTTCTTGGGAGGAGGGCACTCGCGAAGCTCTTTGCCGCAATCCTCGCAGACAAATTCTTTGCGCATAGCAATCTGCTGAACAGTCTTTTCTTTACATTTGGGGCATTCGTCGTTGAGGCATATGCCATATTTAAAGCGTTCTCCGCTTGATCTTCTTGTATTTGCCATTTCTTTTTTTTTAGTATTTTATAATTTGTATTCTAAATATTTTTTACATTGACGGGGGCATAGGAGGCATCGGGGGCATGTTCGGCATAGCGGGAGCGAAGAGGGACTTCAGTTCGGCCACCTGACCTGCGGGAACCCAAGCTGGCATACCCTGCTGCCAAGCCATCGTCTGCTCTGTGATTTGTTTGTTCTGACTGAGTGTCTTGCAGGTGGCATAGTCGTAAGGACCATAGTTTTGTCCACCGATGATGAAATACATTTGCACCTGTGGTTCAGGAGCAGGCATACCCGGCATTGGAGGCATGGCTGGAGCACCTGGCATCGGAGGCATAGCTGGAGCACCCGGCATCGGAGGCATGGAAGCGGAGCCAGGCTGGCCAAGCTGGGTTGTCGATTGCATAGCAATCTGTTCTGCATTTTCCACCACATAGAGTGACGGCAGGCCCTTACCATTACCCTCGCTGTGCAACAGGATGGCATTGCTGGCATCGGTGTTGGGGTTGCCGGTGTTGAGGAAACGTTCGTAGCGTTCCTTGTAGGAACTCAGCCAGCTGATGCAACGCATGGGGAAGCAGTAGGCAACGGTGATTATGGACAGTTCATCCTTGCGTGGGCTCTTGCGATTCACTTTGATAGAGGTCTGCGACTTGCCCTGTGAGAAAGAGTTCTTGAAAGCAGCTTCCAACTTGTCGGCAAAAGTCTTGAGGCTCTCGTTGTCGTCGGGCGAGGGTATACTGACAAGGATGGTCTTTTTGTCGATTGAAGCGGGATTGGTGGGACTAAGGTTGCCCTCGTTATTGCGCACATGGAGCTGCATCTCATCGTTGTTAAGCTTAAGGAAAACGCCGCTCTGCTTCACGATATCAAGGGCAAAACGCTGAATTTGTTCGTCTGTTGTTAGTTTTTGCTGCAACTGTGTGAGAATGTTGAGGTCGAGGACCTTCTTGTCGCTGTCGGCACGTTCGGCGTGCTTGGTCTTGACAATTTTTGCCAACTGGATGTCGAAAGCGTTGCATACAATGTCGGTAGAAATCTCCGTAGCGAGGACGCCAAAATTGGTGAATTCTCCCTTGGGCAGAATGGCATCGCGTAGCTGGCGAGCGATGTTGGGCATGTCGACCTTGTCGATTCGGAGGTCGGACTCGAATTCACCCATCACCTCTTCTTCACTCACCTCGATGATAGCGCCCTTCATATCCTCCAGACCCTTGTTCACTTTGCGCTGAGCAGCCACAAGGCGTTCTGTCTCATCGATGGCATCGTTAATTTTTTGGCCAAAGGCTGAGATGTCAGCGTCGAGTTTGCCCACTTCAATAAAGAGTCGGGTGGCCAATTTCTGTGCGAAGTCGAGAGCCACGAGCATAGTCTTGCTGGTGAAAAGGTCAGTGAGGATTTCCTGGTGGTCGGACAACGAGTTGGTGTTGCCACCGAAGACCTTTTTGTTGAGGAATCCCTTGTTGACCCAGTCGGACACATTGTCATCGCGGTCTCTGCAGATGGCCTCGTTTTCTTCCTGCTCTTTCTTGAACTTGGTATCAAGGTCCTTACGGGTCTCGCCGACGCGTTCGATGAGCAGTCGGCTGATTTTCTGCAACTCAACAATGGAGATGTCGCCATCGCGCCAAGTTTTGAAGAGTTCCTGCTCAATTACACGACGTATTTCCTTGGCAATCTCGGGGATGGCACGCTCCTTGCCTTTGTAGTATTCTTCAACGCCGACACTACGGAACTGTTTGGCATAGAAGTCGCTCATAATGTTCTCCAACTCAGTGAGGGGATTGTCGGCCTGCTTGGCCTCGTCGGCATAGTTGATGGCCTTGTCATGCCAATAGTCGGAGAACTTGGGATAGGTAGTGTCACTAGGCAGAATCTTGAGTTCATAGGTCAGGTGGCGGTCGTCGAGCATCCATTTGGAGAGGTTGCCATCGTTGAAGTAATCGGCACGATAGTCGCGGTTGCGCTCTTCGTTCACATATCCCGTATTCTCGCGCCAGTTGTTGTACTTGAACTGGTATAGTACACTTTCACCAACAGTATAGGTAATATGCTTCAATACGCGCAGTTCGGGATACATGACACGCTTGATGCCAAAGGAGTTGATTTTCTTGGTGCGTGCTATCGGAATATGGCCTTTTTCATCAGCATTCTTGCATTCGTCATATTCCACAGCGAAATCGTCCATATTCTCGAACGAGTAGGCGCGCAACATATCGCCGTTGGCCTCATCGGTGGAGTTGATGAGGAATACGCGAGCATAGACATAGTCGCTGACAATCTTGGGCAGTTCTTCGAGCGAATTGACAGTCAATCCGTTCTCATTGGTGTTGCTATAGAGGGTGAGGCCATTGGCCACGCCTTTCACCTTATCTGAGAAAAGACGGGCTTCCTGTCCAGCGCCGGTCACATCGTGGGGGAAGAAACGTCCGGCCTGCAGGGCATTGAGCTCGTTCAGAGCTGCATAGCCATTCTGATAGTAGCGTCCCTGATCCATATTGGCCTTGGGCAGGTGCATTTCCGGAATCATAGCGTAGACCGAGATGATGGCATCGGGGAAAGCTTTGCGTGTCTGCACAATGGCATCGACGATGGCTCCAGAACCCGTTCCGCCACAGAGGCCGGTGAAAATATGGATTGTCGTCGCATTATCATTGTGGGAGATTTCGTTGCAACGGCCGTAGGCATCTCGGAGGGCGTTGACATAAGCTACCGCGTTGGCAGCAAAAAGCAGACGTCCTGCACGGCGTTTCTGTCCTGCAGCCTGACCCAGCGAGCCAATAGCGGTCTTTACGGCCGACACGTTATCCACTATCCCCTTGACAGAGGGATAATTGTTGATGTTGTCGAGAATTTTCTCCACATCGACATCCTTGATATAGAGGAACTCGTTCTGTCGGAAAGAAGCGTCGAGACCCATCACGCGGAAGTCAGGACGTCCAATGCCCATCATTTCATCGGTAGAGTCGACATAGAGCAGCGCCACAGGCTGTTTTTCTCGGTCGGCTTGCTCGGGAAATTCCTCGAACATGCGCATCTTGAATGCCTTGAGGATTTTGCCTCCAGTTCCGCCTAATCCTACAAGGATGTGATTGGTAGTAAGATTTTCCATATAATTACCTTTTTTATTATTTATTATTTTCACATTTTTCCTTAATTCCATACATATTTGCGTATGCCCTATCTGCGGCGAGAATGATACTTGGGATTGCGTCCCGACCCTCCATGCCGCTCTGTGGCCCGACTTCTGCTCCTGCCTCCACGTCCCTCCATGAATGCCATGAAAAACACCAACATGGCAACGAAGAGTACGAGGAGTATCGCCACATCAATCCACAAACGTACAGTATAGTAATGCACAGCTTCGCCTGCCACATACTCCGATGCCATATTGACCAACCCAAACTCTGCAACAAACGAAGACATTTCGGAAGAAAGATTGTTGGAAGCCAAATCATTCAGACCCGACGAAATACTGTCCCTAAGCTGCACAGCAGAAGTCCGACCTTCGATATTCTCGGACAAACGGGCACCAAAAATCCATAGTGCAGCAAAACCAACTATCACTACAACCCACGACAATACTCCCGCTTTTTCTTTTTTCTTCACATTAAAAGCCAACAAAAGCACTACCGCAGTCATGAAAACAGATATGACTAGTCCCCAAATCATTTGTAATAGCGTTTTATATGTTTATTCTTATTTATTTCAAGGTGCAAAGGTACAATCTTTTTATGGAAAAAACAAAAAAAAATCAAAACAAAATACATAACACACAACATATCAATTATTTAAATCGCAATCAATCAAAAAAAGAACGTGCTATTCACTCCCGAAACAGAGAACATCGGAGAGTGAAGGTGTATGCAAAGACGTTATTTTGGGACAGACATGGGGGGGGGGAGATACAAGGTCGCTGCATGCTGTATCTCTACAAGCACAACCCAGGTCTCACAATCCACACCCCCTCTCACACAGGGAGTTCCTTCGGGGATTGGCGAGGGGGACTAGTTGGTGATGGTGACTTTGGTGTCGCCGGTGACTTCACCGAGGCTGCCGCCGCCGTAGACGCTGCCGTAGACATGAGTGTTGCCGCCGAGGGTGACATCGGTGGAGTTGGCCACTTTGCTGGATTCGCCGCCGCCGAAGACATTGCCGGAGTTGGGGTCGCCGGGGGCGGTGCCGATGCGGCTGTCGCCGGTGACGGTGAGGGTGACCTTACCCTGAACGGTGCCAAGGGCGTCGAGATCCTCGTTGGTGTAGAGGATATGGTTGGGGTTGTCGACGCCGATAGAATTGCGTTCCGCCCAGGTGTAGGTAGTGGTTTGGCCTTTGACGCCGGTGCGGTAGGTACCGAGTTCGGTATAGTAGTAAGGCTCCACTCTAAAGCCTACCGAATCCACCTCGACGGTGGGCAGGGAGGCGGAGAAGCCTGCGCCATAGACATTGCCGTTCACGATGCAAGAGGTCAGGGTGGAGGTAACAGGGCCTGAGACCTTGCCGAGGCTACCGCCGCCGTAGAAGTTGCCCGTGATGGTGCAGGAGGTCAAGGTGGAGGAGACGTCGTGAGTGGTGGCGAGAGAGAATTTGACATAGTCGACTAAAATACGGGCACAGTTGGTCTTGTTGTCCGACATGGGGAGGAACTGATAGCTGAAGCGGGTGGAGACGCCTCCATAGTTAGCGTTGTATGACCGGGAGTAGTTTGAGCTTAGCCAATTGTTCCAGTTGATATTGGTCACGTTGTTCTGGTTGCTGGGTGCATAGCGGTTGTAGGAGTTGCCGCCGTAGCCAGCGCCGAAGAAGGTGCCGAAGGTGCAGCCCGTGGCGTTGGTGACAACGGTTTTGTTGGCGCTCATGTCGCCGAATTTGGGACCGCCGCAGAAGATGTCCACATGGCTGTCGACGATGGTGGTGGAGAGGTTGCCCGTCACCGGCTTGGCGGCATTGAGGCCGCCAGCGTAGAACTCGTGGATGTCGGCGTTCTGGATAAGCCAGCTGATGTTGCCGGTATTGTCGGCTCCATTGGCTTTGCCGATGCCCTCCATAGCGGCACCGCAGATGGTGCCGAAGCGGCCGCCGTTAATGTAGCACTCGGCGTTGTCTGCGTAATTGTCGAGGTTGGCATTGGCTACATAAAGTCCCGTGAGGTAGAACTCATCGAAATCGCCACCAGTAACCGATATGGGTGAGTGTTTGGTAGGCTGGAATCGATTGTTTCCACTTGTTTGGTTTTTATCTTGGTGACAACCCGTGTGGAACTCCTTGAACCACACGTTGCCACCCACATGGATGTAAGGTATCTTGTTTGATCTACCTTTTTGGTTGTAGCTCACCCATTGCTCCATGACGCCGCCCTGCACGATGAGGGCATCGGTTTCGCTTCTGGCCGAATTCTCATACTCGAATTGGGTGACACGGAAGAGCGAGGTGTTGGTGCTTTCGAACCATCCTTTGGGAATCAGGATACCGAAGTTGTACGAGCCTGTGCCGCCCGTGGACTTCTGAGCCATACCGAAGCCGGGGATATTGATGAAGTCGGCCCTCACGGGGTGGCATTCGGTACGACCGTTGAAGCGCAGGACATAGGCGTAGTCGGGCTCGTTGTCGCCATCGAGGTCGATGGAAGTGACCGTATAGGGCTTGGCTTTACTTGCTTCGATGGAGTTGAAATGATGATAATTGCCCACAAGCACCACAGCATAGTCATAAACGGAGTGATTATTTGCATCCCCTACAATGCCCACAAAAAGTCCTGTACTATTCTGGCTTGAGATAGCATTGCCCATAGAGGTATACACCAGCTGGTTATCTCCAGCAATGGAATAGCTGTTGCCATCGGTGTATATCTGTCCGCCACCGACCCTGGGTACATCATATCCGGTTTCCATTGCCGTATTATACACCTTGTCGGCATTTGGGTCGGCCAAGTAGACGCATTTGGCCCAATAGGGCTCGATGGTGATGGCCGTCACCCCTTCGGGGACATCCCAGTAGGCGCCTTGATTGAAGATGCGATTGCTGCCGCCGGCGCCATAGAGGTCCTTGTTGGTGCAGTTGCGGTCGGCGAAGTTGTATCCACCCCAGGTGTCGGAAGCGGTGAAGGTGCCGGGCGTGCCGCCGGTGATGGAGACAATCTTCCAACCCGTCACCACGCGGTTGCCGTTGTAGTTCTTGGTACCCACCTCGTTGTAGTAAGGCAGTTGCACCTTGTAGTAGTTGAAGTTGTAGTGTGCGGTGTCCTTGTCGGTGATGATAAGGATGGTGTCGGAGGTGGTGATGGTGGCGCCAGCCGGTGCGCCGTAGATGGCGCCACCAGAGCCCATCTGGATATGAACCGCGAGCTCACCCAGTTTGCCGCCTTGGTTGCGGGGCTTCCCGACCTGGGCGTCGGCGGCGTCGAGGTTCACCACCGAGGGGTACTTGCCCTGCTGCATCAGCACGGGATAGGGATGATTGCCACCGATGCTGTCGGGCAGCAGCACCCACTTGAGCATGTCGCTCTTGCTGTAGGTGCCTGTGGCCCACCAGCCTGCCAGCTCGCGACGGCCGTTGAGGATGTGGCGGTAGAATTCGAAACGCTGCAGGAAACGATCCTCGGCGCCCAAGGCGCAGTTGTAGGTGACGCCCGTTGGCTGCACATAGGGGGCCTCGAGACGGAAATAGTTGAAGTTGCTCACGCCGTTGTTGCCCGCGTTGCTGATGATTGTACCACCATAAACGGGAGATTTGGTAGAGCCACCTGTGATGTCGCCATAGAACATACAGGCGAAGACCATCGTCATTTGTTTGCCACTGGCGGCGGTGGTGGTGCCGTTGTTGTTACCCACGATGCCGCCGACGTTGGTGCCGCTGGTGATGTTGGCGTAGGAGTAGCAGTTGACCACACGGGCGGTGCCGTCGAGGTAGCCCACCAGGCCTCCGGTATTGGTAGTACCGCCCACCGAGCCGGAGAGGATGCCGACATTGTAGATGCGCGCCGCACCGTTGGCGGTGCAGGCAATGGCACCGGTGTTGCCCACGTGCCCGCTGATGGCGACACTCTCAATCACCAGATTCTTCACCGTACCCGCGAGGATGTTGAAGAGGGGGGCGGAGAGGTTCGTGATGCGATAGGGCATGTGCGTCTCGGGATTGATGGCGGCCTCGAGGGTGCCGCTGAAGGAGGAGATGGTGGAAAAAGAAGAGGCGTCGATATCAGCAACAATCTTGTAGTGGCCGGTGGGCGAGATGCTTCCCAAAGATGTGATTTCCGTCTGTGCAGAGACGCCGATACCCACGAGTAGCATTAGGCACAAGAGCAAGAGCCGTACGATCCCAGTAGTTTTTATAGTGACAACGTTGAAATACATATATTTACAAACAATTCACCTTAGTAATAAAACGTGCAAAAATACATTTTTTTTTTGATATCGCAAAAAAATATCCTTTTTTGACAATTTTTTTCAATCCATCCGCCCAATGGACAGCGGAAGATGCCGCATGACGAACCACCCACAAATGTCGGTGAATAGTGTGCGTATGGTGGGCGTATGGTCGAAGTATAGTCACAATACAAAAGTCGACAGGGAGTTTGCCTGGTGTATTCCCTTGGGGGAAGCGGACTCATGGAACAGACACATCTATCTGTCCGTTAGGCAGATAGGTCTTTTTTCATGTCATAACGACATTATATTGTTTCGATAATTTTTTATCATACACAATAAATAAAAAGAAACGCCGTTAGGAGAAAGATTATGATGGGAGTAATAGCACGACAAAGCATCAAAGGGGCGATGGCCAACTACCTAGGGGTGGCCATCGGCTTTGTGGTGTCGTTTTTCGTGCTGACGAAATACCTGACGCAGGAGGAGATAGGCCTTACACGCGTGATGGTGGATGCGGCGCTGCTCTTCTCATCGCTGGCGCAGCTAGGGACGAATGCCAGCATCGTGCGGTTCTTCCCGCACTTCAAGAGCGACGGCGACTCCCCCATCCCCAATCACGGCATCTTCGGCCTCAGCGTGCTGGTGCCGCTGGCGGGTTTTGTGCTGTTTGCGCTAGCCTTCCTCATTTTCCGCCAACCCTTGCTGACGATGTACGGGGTGCACTCGCCCCTGCTGGCCGACTACTTCTACCTGGTGCCCATGCTGACGTTCTTCGCGCTCTACACCACTGTGTTCGAGACGAATGCGTCGGTATTGCTGCGCATCACCGTCCCCAAGCTGGTGCGCGAGGTGGGCATCCGCCTCTTCAATCTGGCGGCCTACCTGCTCTACGGCATCGACCTCATCTCGCTGGATGTCTTCGTGTGGCTCTTCTGCGGGAGCTACGGGTTGGCTATGGTGCTCAACTTGCTGTATCTGGCAAGCCTGGGACATATCTCGTTCCGCATCGACCGCAGCTTCCTCGACCGCAGCAAGGTGAAGGAGATGGTGCGCTATTCGCTCTTCATGACGGCGACGGTGCTGGCGGGCAACATACCGCTGTTCAACTCGCTCTTCCTGGGGGCGAAAGCGGGCTTGGCGCTGACGGGAGTGTACACCATAGCGTCGTATATAGCCAACGTGGTGGAGGTGCCCTACCGCAGCCTTGGGGCCATCTCGCGGCCGGTGATAGCCACCGCCGTGAAGGAGGGCAACTGGGACGAGGTGGAGCGGCTGGGACGGCAGGTGAGCCTGCACCAGCTGATGGTCAGCACCACCATCCTCTACCTCATCTACATCAACCTCGACACCCTCTTTGCCCTCATCCCCAACGGGCAGGACTATGTGGGAGGCACAACGGTGGTGCTGATGCTGGGCTTGGCGAAGGTGGTCAACTCGTCATTCTCCGTATGCACCGACATCCTCAACTTCTCCAAGTACTACGCCTGGAGCCTGGTGTACATCGCCATCCTCACCCTCATGGCCATCGGCCTGAACAGCATCCTCATCGACACCAGCGGCATCGCGGGAGCGGCAGGAGCCACCCTACTGGCCTATGCAGCCTATTTCGCGCTGCTCATCCGCCACCTTTCGGCCCTCAAAACCGGCAGCGTGATTGTGTTCAGTTGGGGACAGGCCAAGATGGTGGCCATCATGATAGCGATGGTGGCGGCCTACCTGGGATGGAGCGAGATTGTGGAACCCGCCTTGGGCATGGACATCATCCTCAGCGCCGCAATACGCACCCTGGTGCTAGGAGGCCTGCTGACGGCGGCGGTGCTGGGATGGAAAGTGTCGCCAACGGTGAACGGAATGGTGAGGGAGAAATTGTTAAAAGTTAAGAGTTAAGAGTTAAGAGTTATGAGTTGTGCGGTTGGAGTTTAAAACATATAACACCATTACAAAGATGAAACGGATATTATTATTGGCATTGACGGCATGGAGCCTGACGGCATGGGGACAGGGCATCGACCCCGACTGTCCGGGATTCAGGAACACCACGAGTTTCAACACCGGCAGCACGTACTACTATTGGACGGCCCGCGTGGGAGAGCGGACCTACACCCCCTCCAACACTAACGACACTACGACGGGCTACCACATCATGAGCACCTGCACCAACACGCCCGACATCACGGGGCACTCCAACATCACCAATCCGGCGCTGCACTCGGGCACCGACTCCTACATCAGCCAATGCGGGCACAACTTCTTCGATGCCAACGACTCGCGTTTCCAAATCATCACCGGCGCCAACAGCGGTACCGACGGTTTCACCATAGCCCCCGGCAGCACCACCGGCATGCCGCGCATAGCTCCCGGCTACACCAGCAGCGTGCGCCTAGGCGACATGTGCAATACAGGCAGCGCGCAGACCACCGGGTCCATCAACACCAACACCCCCAAGCGCGGCGCCGAAGCCCTCTTCTACACCATGTATGTCACCCCCCTGAACGCCCTGCTGTTCATCAACTACGCCGTCGTTGCCCGCCGCTATAGCCACACCGCCTACGACGCGGGCGAGTTCCTCATCCGCGTTGTCAAGCAGAACGACGACGGCACCTGGCCCAACGCCCCCATCAACGACTCCATGTGGTACAAAGTCAGCGCCCCCAACTTCAACGGTGCCGACCTCCCGATGGGATGGGAAGTGGGTGCCGGCAACGTCAACAACTGGCCCTGCACCTACGCCTACAAGCCGTGGGCCAAGGTAGCCATCAGCCTCACCCGATACATCTACCAGAACATCCGCATCGAGATGTACACCTCCGACTGCATCTACAATGCCGACCCCATCTACGCCTACATCGCCGGCGACTACCAGCCCATGCGCATCGACTCCTCCGGCTGCGCCAGCGCCGAGAGCAACGTCATCACCACCCTCACCGCCCCTCCGGGACTGCTGACCTACCAATGGTTTGTGGCCGCAAGAGGCTACGAGATGGACATCAACAACACCTACCACATGGACTCCGTCGCCTTCCGTCCGGTGACGGGCATCCTCGACTCCAACACCTATTCGCCCTCGCTGAGCGACTTCGTCCTCTCGCAAGGGCCCAACGCCGGCGACACCATCCCCCAGCAGACCTTCATGTGCGTGATGACCTCCGCCCTCGACCCCCACAAGCCCATCACCTCGCGCGTCTACGCCAACGTGGCCAACAACAAGCCCACTCCCTATGTGGCCATTGTCCCCGACTGCGACCTCGGTGTGCAACTCACCGAGCAGAGCGTCACCTACAACGAGAACTACATCGACAACGACTCCACCCGCTGGATTGTCTATAGCGACACCCTATGCTCATCCGTCCTCGACACCCTCTGGGGCGAGAGCGTCAGCTACCGCTTCCCCACCGACGGCTACTATAAGGTCAACATGCGCGTCATCGTGGCCGGACGCGACTGCGGAGCCTCCACCACCGTCGTTGTCCGCGCCCTCCAGGCGCACCCCGCCACCCTCGAGCTGGCCGAAGACATCGTCTGCGAAGGCGAGCGCGCCGAAGTGCGCTGCACATCGCAATGCCACCTGGAGAAGGAATGGCACATCGGCGACAGCATCCTGCGCTCCTCGCCCGCCAACCCCCTCGACACCGTGCGCTGGTGGCCCGCCCTCGGCAGCACCTACATCACCCTCACCACCACCACCGACTCCCTCTGCCCGGCCACCAGCAACATCACCCTCTCGGCCCTGGGCAACGTCACCGTCACCTCCGACGCCCCCAACTCCATCCTCTGTCGCGGCGACAGCACCCTGCTCTCCGCCAACGGGTTGGCCAGCCCCATCTGGCTCTCCTCGCCCTACGACAGCCTCCTGGGCGACGGCAACGGCATGGAGGCCGTCTACGTCTCGCCACAGGTCACCACCACCTACATGGTGCAGCCCTCGCAAGCCACACGATGCCTCCAGAACGCTTCCGCCATCACCATCGTCGTCCTCCCCTACCCCGTGCCCACCATCTGGACCTCGCGCCCCAACGTTGACATCACCAACCCCACCCTCAACATCGAGGACCGCTCGCCCTTCAGCACCTCCTCCCATTGGCTCTTCAGCGACGGCCTCACAGCCTCCGGCAACCATATCACCCACACCTTCGGCACCTCGTCCGACTCCGTCAGCATCACCCTCAACGCCTGCAACGAAGAGCGCTGCTGCGCCGACACCACCGTCTCCCTGCCCGTCACCGTCACCACCTTCTGGATCCCCAATACCTTCACCCCCGGCGAAGCCACCAACAACATCTTCACCTACTCCACTACCCTCGACATCCTCACCTTCGAAATCGACATCTACAACCGCAACGGCCTGCTCGTCTACCACTCCACCGACGTGCACCCCCAATGGGACGGCACCGACCTCAACGGCAACCCCTGCCCCATGGGCGCCTATGTCTACCACTACTCCTTCACCGAGGCCACCGAACCCGACCGACTCCACCAGGAACAGGGCACCCTCACCCTCCTCCGCTGAATCTCAATTGTGGCATTTATAGAGCCCACATCAGAAAAAAATTCGTATCTTTGCAACCGCTATGTTAGATAAATTAGAAGCCATATACGCTCGCTATCAAGAGATTGAGCAACAAATGAACGATCCGCAGGTCACCGCGGACATGAAACGTTATGTGAAACTCAGCAAGGACTACAAAGACCTGCAGCCCGTGGTGAAAGCCTACAAGGACTATAAATCACTCCTCGACACCATCGCCGAATGCAAGGAACTCCTCGAAAACGAGAAAGACCCCGAGCTGAAGGAGATGGCCAAGGAAGAGCTGCTCTCAAGCCAGGAGCGCCGCGAGAAGATGGAGGACGAGATACGCATCCTCCTCATCCCCGCCGACCCGCAGGACTCCAAGAACGCCGTCGTAGAAATCCGCGGCGGCACCGGAGGCGACGAGGCCTGCATCTTCGCCGGCGACCTCTTCCGCATGTACACCCGCTACTGCGAGAAGAAGCATTGGAAAGTGGAAGTCACCGACTTCAACGAGGGCACCTCCGGCGGCTACAAGGACATCACCTTCACCGTCACCGGCGAGGGCGTCTACGGCCTGCTGAAATACGAGAGCGGCGTGCACCGCGTGCAGCGCGTCCCCGCCACCGAGACCCAGGGACGCATCCACACCTCCGCCGCAGGCGTCGTCGTGCTGCCCGAAGCCGAGGAGTTCGACGTCGAGCTCAACATGAGCGATGTCCGCATCGACACCTTCTGCGCCTCCGGTCCTGGCGGCCAATGCGTCAACACCACCTACTCCGCCGTCCGCCTCACCCACATCCCCACCGGCATCGTGGTCTCCATGCAAGACCAGAAAAGCCAGATCAAGAACAAGGAAAAGGCCATCGCCATCCTCCGCACCCGTCTCTACGAGCGCGAGTACAACAAGTACATGGAGGAGCTCTCCTCCAAGCGCAAGACTATGGTGGCCACCGGCGACCGCTCCGAGAAGGTGCGCACCTATAACTACCCCCAGTCGCGTGTCACCGACCACCGCATCGGCTGGTCGATGCACAACCTCCCCGCCTTCATGGACGGCGATATCGAGGACTGCATCGAGGCCCTCCAGCTTGCCGAAAACGCCGAGAAGCTGAAAGCCAGCGTGGGGTAACCCGGCGAATCCATTCGAACCCTTCGATGCCCATGAAGGCAGGTCTGCCTGCCTTCATGGGCAATCTTTTTTGCACTGTCTACGGACGTAAGGTTTTCTGCGTTTCTGTCAAGCCGTCATCTTTTTTCAAAAAAAAGCACAAAAAAACAACAATGGTTTTTTTTCGTACACCCCGTCAGTTTCAACCGCCTGAAACTTTTCGAGTCGGGTGCTCTCACCTGCATGGCCGAGGAATACCCATAAGGTCACGGAGGCCGGAGGTAATAAACAATCGACTATTGATAACTTGTGCGGCCGGGCGCTCCGCAGTTGCGGGAAAAGTCGTATTTTTGCACTTTGGATTATAATGTAAAATATATCAGATATGAAGTGCAGATTTTTTGCCTTGATGGTCTCTATGGTGCTGATGTCCAGCCTCATGGCCCAGAAACCCAAGACCGTCCAACTCACCCCCGAAGGGCTGCCCGACGAGCTGCTGGAATACATGAACGGCACCACCAGCGACAAAGACCGCCAAAAGGAGAACACCAAGGTGCTGAAAGAATTCAAGTCGGTGTACACCAGTTTCGACAGCCAGCTGCAGCAGCGGTTGGTCCCTGTGTACAGCTACGCCGTGAAGGCCAAGATGAAGGGCAACCCCGAGATGTGCGGCCTCACAAAGATGCTCACCACCATTGCCACCACCCCCTCGGGCGGCGAGAACGTGGGCAACGCCTATAGCAACGCCCCCAACCTCGAGGGCTTCGTCGCCTCGCTGGAGACCTTCGCCAAGCGCAACGCCAAAGCCAAAGCGGTGGTGGAATACGTCGAGTTCTGCGACGGCCTCTTCTCCAACCGCCTGCTCTACCATTCGGGCACCTGCGAGTGGCGCTTCGCTCCCCACACCCCCTTCCGCCTGGGTGTGCAGGACGGCGTGCCCCTGGTGTGGTTCGACAATGCCGCCGACCTCCACTACGCCTCCGCCAAGGACGAAGGGGTCATCAAAGGCACCCGCGGCGTCTACAACTACAAGGAGAACGAATGGAAGGGCGAAGGCGGACGTCTGGAGTGGGCACGCACAGGCCTCTCAGCCTCCGAGTGCTATGCCGACCTCAGCAGCTACACCGCCGAAACCAAGTTCCCCAAGTTCAAGGCCGACTCCGTCGACTTCGTCAACACACAGTACTTCTCCTCCCCCATCCGCGGACGCGTGGAGGACGTGATGGACACCCCCAAGGACCCCGCCAAATACGGCTACCCCCGCTTCCGCTCCTACCAGCGCGACTTCGTCATCAAGGACATCATGCCCGATGTCGACTACAACGGCAGCTTCATGATGAACGGCTCCAAGTTCATCACCGCCTCCAGCAAGCATCCCGCACGCCTCGTCTTCAACCAGAACGGCGCCGCCAAACTGGCCGTAACCTCCATGAAGTTCACCATCACCCAGCAGCGCATGACCGCCGAGAACGCCGCGGTGGTGCTCTATGTCGGCGACGGCGACTCCATCTCCAACACCGGCATCCTCGTGCGCTACCTCCCCGCCGAGAAGCAGGTGGTCCTCGTCAACGACTCCAAGCGCAATTTCTACAGCCCCTACAACGACTCCTACCACGAGCTCGATATCTACAGCGAGTCCATCGTCTGGCGCCTGGATCAGAACGACCTCCTCTTCTCCAACCTCGCCTCCGGCGGCGCCACCAGCACCACCAGCTTCGAATCCAGCAACTACTACACCTATAAGAAATACCGCGAAATCAAGGGCATCGACCAGAAAAGTCCCGTCGAGCGCGTCTATGAGTATGCCGACGCCCACGGCTCCGAGTTCTCCGCTCAAGGCCTGTCCAACTACATCGGCCTCGACATGAGCCAAACGCTCCTCCTCATCCACACCCTCTCCAAGCACGGTCTCGTCACCTTCAACGAAATCAACAACCGCGTCCGCATCAAGGACAAACTCATCGACTACCAGAAAGCCTCCACCAAGAGCAAGGACTTCGACTACGACGCCATAGCCCTCGAGTCCGCCACCACCGGCAACAACGCCCGCCTCACCTTCGACGACAACAACCTCACCATCCGCGGCGTGGAACCCTTCGTGGTCAGCGACAGCCAGTCAGTCATCGTCTATCCCGACTCCCTCACCGGACGCCAGGTCGTCGTCGGCCGCAACCGCACCCTCCACTTCTCCGGCCGCATCGACGTAGGCAAGTTCATGCTCACCGTCAAGGACTGCGACTTCAGCTACGAGAACTTCAGCTTCAACATGCCCACCATCCAGCGCATGGAGTTCTTCGTCCCCGACTTCAAGGACAAGAAATACGAGCAGCTCGTCCGCACCCCCCTCAGCAACCTCGTGGGCACCCTCGAGGTCGACAAGCCCGACAACCACAACGGCATGAAGAAGAACAAGGAATACCCCATCTTCAAGAGCCTCGAGAACAGTAACGTCTTCTACGACGCCCCCGACATCCAGGGCGGCCAGTATGTCCGCGACCGTTTCTACTACACCCTCCTCCCCTTCACCATCAACAGCATGGTCGACTTCGTCACCGACAGCCTCCAGTTCACCGGCGTGCTCACCTCCGGCGGCATCTTCCCCGATATCCCCCAGCCGCTAACCGTTCAGAAGGACTACTACCTGGGATTCAACATCTCCACCCCCGCCGGCGGCTATCCCGCCTACGGCGGCAAGGGCCAGTACAGCAAGAAACTCAAACTCGACCACTCCGGCCTCCGAGGCAACGGCACCCTCGACTACCTCACCTCCCACTCCAAGTCCAAGGACTACCTCTTCCTCCTCGACTCCACCGTTGCCCTCACCGACACCTTCGACGTGCGCGAGGAACAGGGTTTCCCCCAGATTGCCAACGGCCGCACCAGCATGAACTGGCACCCCTATAAGGACTCTATGGCTGTGGCCACCGTCGACGGCGGACGGCCCTTCCGCATGTATCGCGGCGACGCCTCCCTGCGCGGCCGCGTGGACCTCATGCCCAAGGGCGCAGCGGCAGCCGGCGTGGCCGATGTCCGCGAGGGATCCTTCTCCTCCGACCACTTCGCACTCGCCTCCCGCGAGATGAGCGCCGAGGTCAGCAACTTCTCCCTCCGCAGCACCACCTACAAGACCCTGGCCTTCAGCGCTCAGAACGTAAGCTCCGTCGTCAACTACGACACCCGCCGGGCCGACATCCAGTCCAAGCAGGGCCCCGTGCACAGCGACCTCCAACTGGTGCAGTACGAGGCTTGGGCCGACCACTTCAGCTGGGAGATGGACCGCAAGGAACTCACCCTCGCCAACTCCACACGCGGCACCTCCGAAGGCCTCGACGCCTTGGAGCTCCGCCTGCGTCTCCCCAAGGCCGGCGACATGCCCGGCGTGCGCTTCGTCAGCACCGACCCCGCCCGCAAACAGCTTTCCTACTCCTCGCTCCTCAGCCTCTATAAATATGATGTGGGCGAACTCTCCAACCAGGGCGTCTTCCTCGTCGCTGTGGCCGACGCCGCCATCGCTCCCGCCGCCGACACCCTCCACATCACCAAGGGCGGCGAGATGCGCGTCCTCAACAACGCCCAGCTGGTATTCAACCGCGACAGCGCCTACCACTTCCTCACCGGCGCCGACCTCCTCGTCGCCAGCAGCACCAGCTACTCCGGCAAGGGCTACTACGACTTCCACAACGACCAGGAGAAAACCCAGCGCCTCTTCATGAATAACATCGAGGTCCGCAACGGTGTCTCCGTAGCCTCAGGCGATGTCAGCGCCGACCAGTCCTTCACCCTCAGCTCCGCCTTCGGCTTCGCCGGCAAGATCCGCCTCGAGGGCAACCACCGCTGGCCTTGGTTCGAAGGCGGCGTCCGACTCATCCAGCCCTGCATCCCCGACGCCCAGCTCGGCCTCCTCGCCTATGCCGACTACACCGACCCCGACCACGTCCACGTCGTCGTCCCCGAACTACCCACCGACTGGAAGGGCAACCGCATCACAGCCTCCGTCCTCATGGACAAGAGCACCCTCCGCCCCCATGCCGCCTTCCTCACCAACGAGAAAGTGGCCGACAACGAACTCCTCTCCGCACACGGCATCCTCACCTACCTCGGCGACCGCAAACAGTACATGATAGGCTCCGAAGCCAAGGTCTCCGACCCCGACGGCATCGTCGAACCCTACCTCGCCCTCTCCACCACCGACTGCATCGTCGAAGGCGAAGGCCCCGTCAACTTCGCCCGTCGCCGCACACAGGCCTCCTTCTACTCCTACGGCTCCGCCACCGTCGGCATCAGCAGCGACAACGAAGACCAGCTCACCACCGTCTTCGGATTCTCCTTCCCCATCGACCCCTCCATCGTCAACTCCCTCGCCAACAACTTCAAGAACGAGCTCCGCCTCATGCCCGTCGGCGGCACCACCAGCGCCGAAATGCGCCACGCTATGATGCACCACCTCGGAGCCGACAAGGGAGCCGCCACCTACGCCATCTACAGCGCCACAGGACAACTCGACAAGGTGCCCGACGCCATGCTCTCCACCATGCTCTTCGACAACGTCCGCTGGCAGTACAACCCCATCCTCGGACTCTACTGCGAAGGCAAGGTCGGCCTCGTCAGCATCGGCGACAAACCCATGGGCGTCACCGTCAATATGAAGGCCCAGATCTATATGGACAAGGGCAACCAGAAAATAAAAATCTACGTCGAAGCCGCCAAGGACCACTGGTACTTCTTCTACTATGACACCCAAGCCCAGGACCTCACCATCTACAGCAGCTACGGCACCTGGGACGACCAAATCAAGGCCCTCACCACCGACCAGCGCAAGATCACCAAGGAAGGTCTCGGCACCTTCTTCTACCATGTGGGCAACGTGGCCAACTACGTTTCCAACAACTTCCTCATCCCCTTCAGCCGCGCAGCACACCCCGACGAGGACGGCGACTAATCGTCCACATACCCCAAAAAGCACCCTCCAAGAGGCAGAACCACCCCGGTTTTGCCTCTTTCCTTTGTACGCGACCAAAAAAATTTTCGCAGCCACAATACACTAAAAATCAACCCCTAACTCTCAACTCTCATCCCTTATCGAAAAAAAAGTTTTGCCATATCAAAAAATGTTAGTAATTTTGCACCCGCTTTGAGAGAAAAAAAAAGCTACTTTTTTTAGAGAGCAATGCCCAGGTGGTGGAATTGGTAGACACGCTACTTTGAGGGGGTAGTCGCCATAGGCGGTGCAAGTTCAAGTCTTGTCCTGGGCACGAAAGAAAAGAAAGACGTTCGCAAGACGTCTTTTGCTTTCAAAAAGCTACCAGATGCCCGGGTGGCGGAATTGGTAGACGCGCACGTTTCAGGTGCGTGTTCCGA
The DNA here is from genome assembly GCA_902775135.1 of uncultured Bacteroidota bacterium. Taxonomy (GTDB): domain Bacteria; phylum Bacteroidota; class Bacteroidia; order Bacteroidales; family P3; genus Colimorpha. The sequence continues at coordinate 107,814 of CACYKY010000003.1, forward strand.
AAGGAGTGCAGGTTCAAGTCCTGTTCCGGGCACCAAAAAAGAGAAGACCAACAAGGTCTTCTCTTTTTTTTCCGCATAATATGTCAGCATGTCCGATATCATTCCCAACAGAAGCTTTTATGCAGAAACATTTAGGGGGGGGGCTAACGTAGAGAGAACCATGCACGGCATCGTAAACCCACACACATAAGGTTCTCCGTTTTCGTCCGAAATACATCTCGTAGGCAAGGAGGATTCCTTCACATGAGAATTCATAACACAATAAAAACAATCATAGCGCCTTCAACCCCGCATCACTCCACATGGAGGGCGAACGCTCCAACACCGTCAACCATATCATCTTCCACAAGAATATCGACCCCCACGGTCATCTCTCGCTCTCCTCCGACAGTCTTTGCGGTTTCCAATATCCTCTCGGACAAGGTCCTTCCGAAGCCGAAGCCACAGGCATCATTGGCAACAATATTTTCGGCACCCTCTGCATCTCCGCGCCCGACTTTTTTGAAGTCAGCACCGCAGCCGACGGCTTCTACTCTTCGTCCCTTCAGCTGGAACCCACATCGACACAACTCCGCAACATGGTCTTCTTCCGTCTCAAATGCGACCTCCCCGAGGGTGTATACAGTCAATATGCCACACTCATCGCCAACAACCTGCACGACAGCATCGCCCTTGTCGGACATGTATGGGGCGAGAATTCCATACCCACTATCGTCGACCATCCGTTCGCCTACTGCGATGGTAACAGCCTTGTCGTCAACGGCACCGGCGAGCTGCAAATCATAGACATCGTGGGCCGCAAGCTGTTTAGTTTCAACATCCACAACTCGACATTCGTGATGCATCATTCCGAGTTTCCCGCTTCCGGTGTCTATATTCTCCGACTCTGCGGAGACTCCGTGAGGTCGCAGAAAATCGTCATCCAAACTCCCGCCAGATAACACACACTCCAATCTTTGCACCCCCAGTAATAACCACACCTTCGCTCGCCTCCCCATGCGGAGGTATGGTTCTTTTCCAACTGTAGCACTGTAGCAGCTGTAGCACTCCACTCCGTTTTCCACTTTCCACTTTTCACTCCCTTTCACTCCCACCAAAAATTCCCCAATCACTATTCACTATGCCTGCCCGAGAGGGGTGTTGAAAAATTTTTTTTGCCGTTTTGGAAAAAAGTCGTATCTTTACCGCCAGAAAAATATGAAAGAAAAACGTTGGATAATTAGAGAAGACTATGATTTAGAGACTGTTGAAAAACTTGCGGCATCGTTGGGCGTTGACAAAATCATTGCCACTCTGCTTGTAGAGCGGGGTGTTACCACCTTTGAAGAGGCACGCCGTTTCTTCCGACCGGGATTGGATCAGATCCACGACCCCTTCCTGATGAAGGGCATGAAAGAGGCCATCGAGCGCATCAACGAGGCCATCCGCCAACAGGAACGTATCATGGTGTACGGCGACTACGACGTCGACGGTACGTCGGCCGTAGCGCTGGTCTACTCGTATCTTCGCGAGTTGGACCGCAATATTGATTTCTACATCCCCGACCGCGAGCGCGAGGGATACGGCATCTCCTACCAAGGCATCGACTACGCCCGCGAGACAGGAGTGAAGCTGATCATAGCCCTCGACTGCGGTATCAAGGCTATGGAACAGGTGGACTATGCCGCGCAGTACGGCATAGACTTCATCATTGGCGACCACCACCTGCCGGGCGAAGAGGTGCCGAAGGCTGTGGCCGTGCTGGACCCCAAACAGGAGGACTGCCCCTATCCCTACAAGGAGCTTTCAGGCTGCGGCATCGGTTTCAAGATTGCCGAAGCACACCTCGAGCAGCGCATGGGCGTGCGCCTGTGCGACCTGCCGGAGCAGCTGGACACCGCACGCCGCCAGCGTCAGGAGGAACTGAAGCTGCGTCTGCTGAAATACCTGGACCTGGTGGCAGTGAGCATTGCGAGCGACATAGTGCCCATCATGGGCGAGAACCGCGTGCTGGCGTTCTTCGGCCTGAGGGTGCTGAACACCAAGCCGCGTCCCGGCATCGAGGCCATCCTGAAATTCGGCCATGTGGACAGGAGGAAGGCGGAGGCACCAGAGTCGGGAGAGGCGACGGAGACGGTGAAGAGCGGATACTTCGAGAAGGAGCTGACCATCACGGACCTTGTGTTCCTGGTGGGACCGCGCATCAACGCCGCGGGACGCATCCGCTCGGCCTTCGACTCCGTGAGGCTGATGCTGACGGAAGACCCCGCCATAGCACACCGCCTGGCGGAAGACATCAACACCTACAATCTGGAGCGCAAAGACCTGGACACCGCAGCCACCGAGGAGGCGAAAAGACGCATAGACCACGACCCGTTCTACAAGGGGCGCAAATCGCTGGTACTCTATGACGAAGGGTGGCACCGCGGGGTAGTGGGCATCGTGGCAAGCCGCATTGTGGAAGCCTACTACAAGCCCACCATAGTCTTCACGCGGGGCAGCGACGACCTCATCACGGGTTCGGCACGCTCGGTGAAGGAGTTCGACGTGCACGAGGCCTTGGAGAAATGCGCCGACCTGCTAGAGCACTTCGGCGGCCACAAGTGCGCCGCGGGTGTGTCGCTGCGGCAAGAGAACATGCGCGCTTTCGTCGACCGCTTCGAGCAACTGGTGCGCGAGGGCATGGGCGTTGAGGAGGCGCAGCCGGAGATAGAGATCGACACCGAGCTGGGGTTCTCGCAGATTACGCCAAAGTTCCTCCGCATCCTGAAGCAGTTTGCCCCCTTCGGCCCGGACAACAACGTGCCTGTCTTTGTCAGCCGCGAGCTGGTGGACACAGGCAACGCCCGCATCGTTGGCACAAACCACCTGAAGTTCAGCGCCATCCCCATAGCCGAGCGCTCGGCCCCCTACCCTGCCATTGGTTTCCAGCTAGGTGAGTGCCTGACGCGCATGCGCAACGAGCGCTTCGACCTCTGCTACCAACTGGAGGAGAACTACTGGCGCGGACGCACCGAGATACAGCTGAACGTGAAGGACATCAAATTCAACTACTAAGGTTTATCAAGGTTTACCATAGAAAGAAAAAGCCACTCCCAAACGGAGTGGCTTTTTTTGTGCACGGAGTTTGTATTTGAGGAGAATCCGCTGCGGACAGCGTTTTTTTTGGTCAGGGGTGGTTGCGGGAAAAAAGTTTTCAACAATGTCATTTATCGAGAAACAATATGCTTCCGAAAAGCGGGAGGTTGGCGTGAGAGTATTGTTTTTTCGAGGGTGGGAAGATTTTTTTTCGATGGAGTGAAACTTTTTTTGAACTTTTTCGTTTAGGGTTATGAACAACAAAAAATGGTTAAAAAAAACAAATAAAGGATTTTTTTGGCAGAAATTGGAAATTTCTTCGTAATTTTACAACCTGAAAAATAGTAGGTAAAAATGGCCTTAATACTTGGAAAAGAATACTGTAAGGTGGACTCGAACGGTCGCTTCAAGTTCCCAATTGCGCTGAAGAGGCAGTTGGAGACTGAGGACGGGCGTTTCGTGATCCGCCAGAGTGTCTATGCCGAGTGTTTGGAGCTGTGGACTTACGCCAGTTTCAGGGAGGAAGTGGAGAAATTGCAAGAGAAGCTGAATTCCTACAATCTCAAGGAGCGCAATGTGCTGCGCAAGCTGACGGAAGGCAACGTGATAGAGTTGGACACGAACGACAGGTTGCTGATACCGGCGGAGCAGAAGCACGTGATTGCGAAAGCGAAAGAGATTGTTCTTCAATCGACCGGCAAGTTCATAGAGCTCTGGGACCGTGAGGCCTACGACAAGATGAACAGCGAAAGTGGCGACTTTGCCAAGATGGCGGAGGAGCTGCTGGGGAGCGGGCTCCCGCAGAGCGAAAAACCGGTTGACAATGGGAAACAGTAATTCGTTGACGGAAGTCGGGTGCCAGTATCATGTGCCTGTGATGCTGGCAGAGGCCATCGAGGGATTGCGCCTTCGGGAGGACGGGACGTTTGTGGACGTGACGTTCGGCGGCGGCGGCCATTCGAAGGCCATACTGGAGCGTCTGGGGTCCAAGGGGCGCCTGTTAGCTTTCGACCAGGACGAGGATGCTGTGGCACGGGTGGAGAGTGGCGAATGGAAGGCGGAGAGCGAGGCTCAATTCACGCTGATCAACGAGAATTTCCGCCACCTGAAGAGTTTTTTGCGGTTGCACGGAGTGAGACAGGTGGACGGAGTGCTGGCAGACCTGGGGGTGAGCAGCCACCAATTTGATGTGGCGGAACGCGGGTTCTCGACAAGGATGGAGGGAGAGCTGGACCTGCGGATGGACCGCCGGAGCACTACGACTGCCCGCGACCTTGTGGAGACGCTGGACGAGGAGTCGCTGGCAAGGATACTGAAGATGTACGGCGAGTTGCCCAATGCAAAGCAGATGGCGCGGGCCATAGTGAAATACCGGGCGGAGAAGGACATCGTCACAACCACCGACCTGAAGGAGGCCGTGAGCCATCACCTGCCCAGAGGTATGGAAAACAAGTACCTGGCGATGCTCTTCCAAGCGCTGCGAATAGAGGTCAACGGCGAGCTGGAGGCGCTGAAAGAGATGCTGCGACAGGCGTGCGAGGTGCTGGTGCCGGGAGGACGGCTGGTGGTGATCAGCTATCATTCGCTGGAAGACCGCCTGGTGAAGAACTTCATGAGGAGCGGCAACTTCGAGGGTGAGGTGGAGAAGGATTTCTACGGCAATGTGCTGTCGCCGATGAAGATGGTGAGCCGTGGGGCCGTGCAGGCCAGCGAGGAGGAGGTGATGAGGAACAGCCGCGCCCGCAGCGCCCGACTGAGGGTTGGGGAAAAAGCGGTTCTAGTTAATAGTTAATAGTTATACATTTATATATATATATGGGAAACAGGTTTAGGGAGAAAGTGACGGAAGAAGGCTTGGACGGCCAAGAGAAGGCGACGACGGCAGGAGCGACACCGGAGGTACCTGTGGAGGAGTGTGGAGCGCCAGAGGAGGTGGAGCAGGAAGAGGTCAGCCCGGAAACCCCTGGCGAAAAACGGAAAAGCGACAAGGTGGCGAAGGGGGTGTCGAAGGTGCTGGGAGGCGATATCCTGGGCGACAAACTGGTGGTGAAACAGATACCGCTGATGCTGCTGTGCCTGCTGTTCCTGCTGCTGATAGTGGCGAACCGCTACAAAGTGGAGAGCCTGAGCCGAGAGAAGATAGCCACCGAGGAGCGAATCAACGACCTGCGCGAACACAGGATACAGATGCAGAAACAATACCAAAAGAGTGTGAAGATATCGCAGATAGCCGAGGACCTGAGCGAGAGCGGAGTGGGAATTACCAGCGGACCTCCGTATGAGATTGAGTAGGGGCTTAAAAGGTGAAAGTTGGAGAGAGAGAGTTTTGATTACCATGAAAACAGAGAACTAGAAAAAAATAGATGAAGAAAGAAGATAGGAAAGACACGCGGATGACGAAGGGAATGACGGCCTTCTACCTGCTGCTCACGTTGGTGGGCGGCATAGCCATCATTGTGAGCATGGTGAAGATACAGTGGGTAGACGGAGACGACTGGCGTGCGAGGGGAGCGAAGCGCGAGGCGGGATTCCTGACGGACCCTGCGCGCAGAGGCAATATCTACTCCAGCGACGGCAAGATACTGGCGACGACGGTAAAAGAATGCGACCTGTTTTTGGACCTTTACAACAAATACGAGGTGGACGACCACGGGAACCAGAAGTACGACCGCAAGGGCAGGAAGATGGAAACGGGTCCGATAGTGGATTCGTGCTTCGAGAAATATGTGGACACGGTGGGTATCATGCTGGCGGACGCCATGGGCGGCTCGGCAACCTATTTCGCCAACAAAATACGCGTGGAGCGAGCGAAAAACGGCCAGATGGGCACCAATGGCAAGGAGATGAGAGCAAGGAGATGCTTCTCGGTGGCCAAAGGGGTGCCCTATTCGGTGTGGCTGGACATTACACGGCTGCCGGGATGGAACAGAGGAGTGGTGAAAGAGGTGGACCACGAGAGTGTCGTGCATCATGTGAGGGCGCATATCTACGGCAACATGGCCGAAAATACGGTGGGCTACCCCAACGCCAAGACCGACGGCACCTATACAGGACTGGAGGGGGCGTACGACTCGATACTGAAGGGACAGGACGGCAACTTCATAAGGAGAAGGCTGACGAAGGGTGTGTGGCTGGCCGAGGACCCCGGAGAGCGGAAGGAAGTGCCGCAACGCACGGACGACGGACAGACGGACACCATCGTGCTGCAGAAGAGGGTTGACGGACAGAGCATCGTGTCGACCATAGACACGCGCTACCAAGACATAGCGGAGAGCTCGTTGCGGAAAGCGCTGACCCAATACGGCGGCACGAGCGGCTGTGCCATCCTGATGGAGATGGAGACGGGCTACGTGCTGGCTTGCTCGAACTTGGTGATAGACACCACGGGCGAGTACAAAGAGATCAGACGGGGAAGCATAGCGGGCAACGTGGCAGTGAGCCACATCAACGAACCGGGCTCGACATTCAAGTCGGTCATCCTCACAGCGATGCTGGAAGACAAGCAGGTGAAGATAGACACCGCGATGAAGGTCCAGGCGGTATACAAGGACTTCGGTGGAAAATACGGCGTAATCAAGGACTCGCACCGCAAGAAAGACTCGCTCACGGTGAAGGAGGTGATGGAAGAATCGTCGAATGTGGGCATGTGCGACCTGGGATGGATGTATTACCGGAACCGCAGGAACGACCTGGTGAATCTGGTGAAGGGGGTGTTCCCCTTTGAGAAGTTGCATCTGGATGTGGCGTCGGCCGAGAATCCGAGTAGGGTGAACGACGTGAACCAGTCAAACCGCGACTTCCTGAACTTCTGCTACGGATACTCTACGGCGGTGTCGCCGATGCAGCTGATAACGTTCTACAATGCCCTCGGTGCGGGCGGAAGGATGGTGAAGCCGCTCTTCTGCAAAGCCATCATTGAGGGAGACCGCCAGCGGGAGGTAAAGCCTGTGGTGCTGCGGGAGCAGATATGCTCGAAGGAGACGGCAGCCTTGATGAAGGAGCTGCTGGAGAGTGTGGTGGAGAACGGAACGGGCAACAACATCAAGAACAACACCTACGGCATCGCCGGAAAGACCGGAACGGCGGTGCACAGCTACAAGGACAAGAGCCGATACAACGGCTCGTTCGCCGGATTTTTCCCGTCGGAGAACCCGCGCTATACGTGTCTGGTGGTGATAGAGAACAGTCCAGCCTACGGACGACAGGCGGCAGTAGTGTTCAAGGCCATAGCCGACTGTGTGGTGGCTGTGGACAAGGAGCTGAGCAACGGTGCGGTGAAGAGCGCATGGCCCCAGCTGAAGGCCGACAGCACCAAGGCGATGCAGCGTCCCGTGCTGGAAAAAGGCAACCAGAAAGGCATTGCCGAGGTCTACGGTCTGATAGGACAGCAGTATGTAACGACGGATGCTGGCAGCGAGTGGGTGTACTACCGTGCGGGCGACGACACGACGGCAGCAAGCTATATGCCCTATGCTCCCGCCAACGGCAAGGTGCCCAACTGCTACGGGATGAGTGCCAAAGACGCTGTCCGACTGCTGCGCGAAATGGGCTACAGGGCCCGTATCAACGGATACGGCAAGGTGGTTTCGCAGCAACCCAAGGGGGGAGCGGCTGCCAAGAGAGGAAGTATTGTGGTGGTGAATCTGAAATAGGAGAAAAAAAACTGTCAAGTGATAAATAGACAAAGCATGAAGCTGAAAGAGATCATAAAAGGGATTGCCTGCGAGGTGCGGGGAAACAGCGAGGTGGAGGTGAAGGACATCCAGTTCGACTCGCGCAAGGTGGGAGCCGGCACGCTCTTTGTGGCGCAGCCGGGCACAAAAGTGGACGGGCATGAGTACATTGCCCAGTCGGTAGAAGCGGGAGCCGTAGCTGTGGTGTGCCAGCATGTGCCTGCGGATGTGCCGGAAGGAGCCGTGATGGTAGTGGTGGAGAACAGCAGCAAGGCCCTTGGCGAGATGGCTGCGAACTACTACGGGCATCCTTCGCGGGAGCTGAAGCTGATAGGAATCACGGGCACCAACGGCAAGACGACGACGGTGACGCTGCTGCACAGGATGTTCCGCCAGATGGGGCATCACGTAGGACTTGTCTCCACCATCGTGAACAAGATAGACGAGGAGGAGTTGCCCACAGGGCACACCACCCCCGACGCCCTAGAGCTGAACGGACTGCTGCGCAAGATGGCGGATGCGGGGTGCGACTACTGCTTCATGGAAGTGAGCTCGCACGCTGTGGTACAGCATCGTATTGCCGGAGTGGAGTTTGCAGGGGGCATCTTCAGCAATATCACACACGACCACCTCGACTTCCACAAGACGATGGCTAATTATATTGCTGCCAAGAAGGGCTTCTTTGACGGCTTGCCGGCAGGAGCATGGGCGCTGGTGAACATCGACGACAAGAACGGCCGCGTGATGGTGCAGAACACCAAGGCCAAAATAGCCACCTATGCGTTGAACCAGATGGCCGACTTCCATTGCAAGATACTGGAAGAGAGTTTTGAGGGGATGCACTTGCAGATTGGCGGCAAGGATATATGGTGCCGGCTGGTGGGTCGCTTCAATGCGTACAATCTCACGGCCATCTATGCCGCCGCTGTGCTTTGCGGCATGAAGGAAGAGGATGTGGCGCGGGAACTCTCAACCCTCGAGCCTGCCCCGGGCAGATTCCAGTATGTCAGCGGGCGCGGCATCACGGCCATAGTGGATTATGCCCATACACCGGATGCGTTGCAAAACGTCATAGCCACCATCGATGCCATCCGCCGTCCGACACAGCAGCTGATCACCGTAGTGGGATGCGGAGGCGACCGGGACCGCACGAAGCGTCCGGAGATGGCCCAGATAGCATCGAAAGGCAGCGACAAGCTGGTGCTCACCTCCGACAACCCTCGCACGGAGAAGCCGGAGAGCATCCTTGACGACATGGAAGCGGGCCTCACACCGCAGGAGCTGAGCCACACGGTCCGCATCACCGACCGCCGTCAGGCCATACGCACAGCATGCATGATGGCCAAGGAAGGCGACATTATCCTCATTGCGGGAAAAGGCCACGAGAAATACCAGGAGGTGAACGGTGTGCGCAGCCACTTCGACGATGTTGAAGAGGTGGGGAAAGCATTGGGAGAAGATTAAGAATTAAGAGTTAAAAAGATATGCTATACTATTTGTTTGAATGGTTCGACAAGGTGCTTGATATTCCCGGAACGGGAGTATTCCAGTACATCTCGGTGAGGGCAGCTGCCAGTATGGTGACATCGCTGCTTATCCTGCTGGTGTTCGGCAAGCCCTTTATTAGATGGATGAAGAACAAGATGGGGATGATGGACGAGGTGAGAACCGAGCTGGGACTTGAGGGTGCCGTGCGCAAGAGTCAGACGCCCACGATGGGAGGATTGCTGATACTGGCGGCCATCATCATACCCACGCTCCTTTTCGCCAAGCTAGACAACATCTATGTGCTTATCATGCTTGGCACCACAGTGTGGATGGGCATGATAGGCTTCCTGGACGACTACCTGAAGAAGAGACGCGGGAAAGCAGGACTTCCCGGCAAGTACAAGGTGCTGGGACAGGTGATGCTGGGTCTTGTAGTGGGACTGCTCATCATCCACCATCCCGATATCTCGGGTTCTACCACAACGACGATACCTTTTGTGAAGAACAATGAATTCGACTATGCATGGCTGGTGACCTGGATGGGCGACTGGGCAGGCGACCTGGTATGGGTGGTATATGTGCTGATCATCATATTCATAGTCACCGCTGTCAGCAACGCATCGAACCTTACCGACGGCATAGACGGTATTGCCACCGGTGTGGCATCGGTGAATGGCGGCGCATTGGCCATCCTGGCATGGGTTAGCGGCAACGTGGTAATGGCAGGGTACCTGAACATCATGTATCTGTCGAACATTGGCGAACTGGCCATCTTCAGTACTGCTTTTGTTGGAGCTACGTTGGGATTCCTGTGGTTCAACACTCATCCGGCCGAAATATTCATGGGAGATACGGGCTCGTTGAGCATAGGCAGCATCATAGCGGTATTCGCTGTGCTGATCAAGAAAGAGTTGCTGCTGCCGATTCTCTGTGGCATCTACGTGGTGGAGAACCTCTCGGTGATTATTCAGACGAGCTACTGCAAATACTACCGTCGACGCCACAAGCTGCCCCCCAGCGAGTCGGTGCCTGTGGAGAAGCGTCCCTTCCTGATGACGCCGTTGCATCATCATTTCCAAAAGAAAGGAGTGGCAGAGGAGAAAGTGGTGATCCGATTTGTAATTATAGCCATATTGCTGGCAATCTTCACCCTCGTAACCTTGAAACTGAGATAGAAAGCTACAAAAACAACATATACATCAACTAGAAAACTATGACAATAGAAACCTTGGCCAAACAGGGCCGCGACAGAATCCACACCGGGTTGGCCGGCATAGACACCCAGCGTCTGAAAGCGATGCGCAATGCTTCGCTGAGAGCCTGCTTCAACCGCCTGGAAGAGACCCGCTACCGCCTGGAATTTGTCGCACGTGTCCGTGGTCGTGAATATATCAACGATGCGGCGTCACGCTCCATCAATGCCACATGGTATGCCCTCGAGAGCACACAAGGGGGTATCATCTGGATTGCCGACGCCCCGCGACAGGCGGCCGACTACGGGCGGCTTGTGCCGTCGGCCTTGCGCAAAGTGCGCATGCTGCTATTGGTGGGTGGTGACGACGAGAATATGCGCAAGACCTTTGCGGGAGTGATACCTACCATCGAGGCCTGCCCCTCGATGGCTGCCGCGCTGCAGAGGGCTTACCGATACGAGTCCGACGATGTGAAGGTGCTGTATTCGCCTGCATGCGACAACGGCTCGTCTGTCGAGGAAGAGGGTGAGACGTTCCGCCAAGAAGTAAACGAACTGTAAACTATGAAAGTATCGAGGATATTCAAAGGCGACCGTACGATCTGGGTGGTGTTCCTGCTGCTCAGCATCATCTCACTGGTGGAGGTGTACAGCTCCATCGGACTGTTCGCCTATTCGTCGCCTGGCGGAGGATGGCCTACGGGACTATTCCTGAAGCACCTTTTCATTGTGGTTGCCACATGGGTTGTGGTTGCGCTGGCCTCGCATGTGAACTATCGATTCTTCTCCCGTTTTGCGGTGATGGGTTTCTGGATATCCATTGTACTGCTGGCTGTGGTGCTGATGATGGGAGGCCGATGGTTCCGACTGCCCGTGGTGGGTCAGTTCCAGCCATCAGAGGTGGCGAAGGTGATGCTGGTACTCTTTGTGGCCCGTCAGCTGGCCCTCAAGAAAGACCAGGCCGGAGAACTCGGCACTTTCCTCTCGCTGCTGATATATATTGTAGGTGTGGTGGTGCTGGTTCTCCCCGAGAACTTCTCCACCGCTGCGCTCATCTTCCTCTCGTGCTACCTGATGATGCTCTTTGGGGGCGTGAACCGCAAATGGTGGTGGCGGCTTATGCTGGCCGGACTCCTGGTGGTGGTGGTGGGTTTGGGGATCACCTATTTCCGCTACGACAACAGCCTCAACAATCAGAGCGCCCAAGCCGCCCAAACAGAGCAGCTGCTGGAACGTTCCACCACATGGGGTCACCGTATCCACTCATGGATCAAACCCAACCCCGAGGAACTGTCGCAGGAGAATATGGCTCGCATGGCCATTGCACGCGGAGGATTCTTCGGCGTAGGTCCGGGAAACACCGTCCATGCCCGCCTGATGACGCAGGCACACAACGACTTCATCTACGCCATCATCATTGAGGAACTGGGAATGCTGACGGGCATCATAGTATTCCTACTCTACAGCTTCTTCTATTTCAGATGTATCCGACTGGCTTGGCGCTGCAAAGGGCGTTTTGGCGCATTGGCTGTAGCTGGATTCGGGACCATGATATATCTCCAGGCGCTAGCCAACATGTGTGTGGCGGTAGGGGTATTGCCCGTCACCGGACAAACCCTTCCCTTCATCTCCTACGGCGGTACGGCCTACCTATTCCTAGGTTGCGGACTTGGCGTGATCCAATCGGTAGCTGCCGATGTGTACGACAAAGAAGCCCTGGAGAAAAAGAACGACGATACAGAGACCGAAGCCTTGGTTGAAAACCAGGAGGAAACGGTGCAGGTATGACAGATAACGAAAAAAGAAAGCAATATATGAAGATAATCATTAGTGGAGGAGGTAGCGGTGGACACATATTCCCCGCTGTGGCAATAGCCAACGCCGTGAAAGCGCGTTGGAACGATGCCGACATCCTTTTTGTCGGAGCAGAAGGCCGCATGGAGATGGAAAAGGTACCGGCTGCAGGATACAAGATTGTGGGGTTGCCCATCGCTGGACTTCAGCGCAAACTCACACCTGCCAACATTGTGAAGAACCTCCAGCTGCCGTTCCGCATCATGAAGAGTCGCAGCAAGGTGAAGAGCATCCTCACCGACTTTGCACCCGACATTGTGGTGGGTGTCGGCGGTTTTGCCAGCGAGCCTACGCTCAAAGCTGCGGCTTCCATGGGCTACAAGACCTTGCTGCAGGAGCAGAACTCCTATGCAGGGCTGACCAACAAGATTCTGGCTCGCAAAGCGCTGAAAATCTGCGTGGCCTATGAGGGTATGGAGCGTTTCTTCCCGAAAGAGAAGATAGTCTTCACCGGCAATCCCGTGCGTGCCGACATCGAGCAGATGTCTGCCACCGCCGCCGAAGGCCGTGAGCACTTTGGGCTCGAGGCCGATGGACGTGTTCTGCTCTCGGTTGGCGGCAGCTTGGGAGCGCGCAGCATAAACGAAATGATTATCAGCCACCTGCACTTCTTCCGCGAAAACCGGATACAACTGCTTTGGCAGACGGGCAGATGGATGTATGACGAGGCCGTTGCCGCCGTAGAAAAGGCTCAGGTGGGGCAATGGGTCAAGGTGCATCAGTTCATCCAGCGCATGGACTTAGCCTATGCCGCTGCCGACGTTGTGGTGTCGCGAGCGGGGGCCATTGCCATTAGCGAGCTTTGCCTGGTTGGAAAGCCTGTGGTGCTCATACCCTCCCCCAATGTGGCCGAGGACCATCAGACCAAGAATGCCCTTGCCCTTGTTGACCGTGGGGCAGCGGTGATGGTGAAGGATGTAGATTGCGGCAGTCAGGGATTGGCAGCCGTCAAGGACATCTTCGATGCTCCCGAACGACAGGCCGCCATGCGGGCCGCCATCGGCAAGATGGCTGTTCGCGGTGCCGCCGAGAAGATTGTCGACCAGATAGAAAAACTTATTAATACTAACGTGAAATGAACTACTATTTCCTTGGCATCGGAGGCATCGGTATGAGCGCATTGGCACGCTTCTTCCATCGTCGCGGCGACATCGTCAGCGGCTACGACCGCACACCCTCGCCGCTCACCGACGAGCTCCGTGCCGAAGGCATCGACATACATTTCGATGACAACCCCGACCTCATTCCCGCACAGGTGGACCTGGTTGTCTATACACCTGCCGTGCCGACCGACTCGCTCGAATTCCAAGCCCTTGCCGCACGTGGGGTGAAGATGGAAAAGCGCTCGCAGGTACTCGGCGAGGTGACACGCGGCAAGCGTTGCATAGCTGTTGCCGGAAGCCACGGGAAGACCACCACCACCACCATGATTGCCCACCTCCTTTCCGGTGCTCCCTGCGGCTGCAGCGCATTCCTCGGAGGTATCAGCAAGAACTTCAACAGCAACCTGCTGGTTAACAACAAGAGCGAATATGTAGTTGTCGAGGCTGACGAGTACGACCGCTCGTTCCTCCAGCTGCATCCCTACATGGCCGTCATCACAGCCACCGACCCCGACCACCTCGACATCTATGGCACCCATGAACACATGATGGAAGCCTACCTGCAGTTTGCCAAACAGACAGATCCAGAGGGACACCTTTTCCTCAAGGAGAACATCTTCCTAACTGCCGATGGCGAACCTTTCGTAGAGTACGGCAGCCATCATCACGACCACGACGAGGAACACCACCACCACCACGACCACACCGCAGCAAGCCTGGAAGGCAATGTCTCCACCTATACGGCGCGCGGCATCGAGGCCGACTACTACGCCATCAACGTCCGCAACTATGGCGGCAACCTATTCTTCGACCTTCGTACTCCCGACGGTGTGCTCTACGACCTCGAACTCCAAGGCGCACCCCTGGTCAACGTGGAGAATGCGGTAGCCGCTTCGGCTGTGGCACTCAAATGCGGGCTGGACCAGTATCAGTTGCGCAGCGGACTGAAATCCTTTGCAGGCGTCCGCCGCCGCTTCGACTATCGTATTCGCGAGAAAGAGCTGGTCTATATCGACGACTATGCCCATCATCCCAGCGAGCTGCGCTCCACAATTGAGGCTGTCCGATTCCTCTATCCCGGCAAACGGGTGGTAGGTATCTTCCAGCCCCACCTCTACACACGTACCCGTGACTTTGCTGACGAGTTTGCCAATGTCCTGCAAACCCTCGACGAAGTCATCATGATGCCCATCTATCCTGCCCGCGAGAAACCCATACTGGGGGTCACCTCCAGCATGGTGCTACGGAAGATGGACACTATGTCAAAGTACCTTTGCACCCCGGATCAGGTCCTCGAACTCGTTCCTGCCCTGTGTCCAGATGTGGTGTTGACTCTCGGTGCCGGCGACATCGACCGCCTGGTGCCCCGATTGGAAACCGTATTGAGAGAAAACATGTTATGAGCCAAAGGCAATAATGAATACCCTAAAAAAACAACAAAGTGAATAAGCCATTGAAACGTTCTACCAAGATTATGCTCATCGTGCTGGGGGCTGCGGCGCTCGCCGTGTTGGTCATTGTGGCCAATGTGGTGCGTTCGCGCTCGCAGGTCAGGGGGCTCGAGGTGGTGATACGCTATGGCAAAACACCCCATCTGGTGGAGGATCAGGTGGTGAAGGACACGGTCATGCACCGCATTCCCAACCTCTTGCAACTCAGCGTGAAGAACATCGACTGCCGCCGTGTGGCCGCCGTTGCACGCAGAGTCCCCTACCTGGAGAATGTGTCGGCATCGGTAAGTGTCGGTGGCAAAGTCGTGGTGCGTGCCGACCAGCGTCGGCCCATTATGCGCCTCTACTATGGCAACCGCGAGTTCTATATGGACTCGGAAGGAGCCCTCTTCCCGCCATCGGCCACGGGTTTCTGCGATGTGCTGGTAGCAGGTGGCAATTTCACCGAACCTCTGCGTCGCGACAGCCTCAATGCCCAAACCACCGCCCTCTGGAAGGTGGCATGCTTTCTCGACAGCGAGGACGACTATGCACCTCTCATCGACCAGATCTTCGTTGAGAGCGACGGCGATATCATGATGGTCCCCAAAGTGGGCGACCACACGGTGGAGCTGGGCTCGGCCAACGACCTCGACGCCAAGTTCTCCAACCTCCTCACCTTCTACCGCAAGGGCATGCCCCGTGCCGGATGGAACACTTACTCCAAAGTCAGCCTTAAGTTCAAAGGACAAGTAGTTTGTACGAAAAAATAAATCAAAAAATATTTAGCATTATGGAAAACGAAATCATTGTAGGACTCGACATCGGTACCACCAAGATTGCCTGTTTTGTTGGTATGCGTGGCGAAAGTGGCAAAGTGAAAATTCTAGGCTTCGGCAAGACCGAAAGCAAGGGCGTCGAACACGGCGTGGTGAAAAGTGTAACCGAGACGGCCGACTCCATCCGTCGCGCCGTTAGTGAGGCTGCCGACCAAGCCGACGTCGACATCGACGAGGTGTATGTAGGCATAGCCGGTCAGCACATCAAGTCGCGTCCCAGTCATGGTAGCGTCATGATTCCTCCCGACCACCGACTCATCGAACAGGAGGATGTCGACCGTCTCATCACCGAGCAGTACAACACCCTGCTTGAGCCTGGCGAGGAGATTATCCACATCTTCCCTCAGCAATACATCGTCGACCGCGAACCCCTCAGCCGGGAGATTTATCCCGTGGGTGTCGTCGGCAAGACGCTCGAGGCCAATTTCCACATGGTGACGGCCAATGTGCAGAACCTCCAGTACATCAAGTATGCTGTTCAGGATGCCGGTTTGAAAATCAAGGATGTCGTCCTCGAACCTGTGGCTTCGGCCAAGGCCGTTCTCGACGACAGCGACCGCGACGCCGGTGTTGCTATGGTTGACATCGGAGGCGGCACTACCGACATCGCCATTTTCCACGATGGCATCATCCGCCACACCTCCGTCCTGCCCCTGGCCGGCAACGCCATCACCAATGACATCCGCGAAGGTTGCAACATCCTCAAGAGACAGGCCGAAAGCCTCAAGGTGAAGTTCGGCTCCTGCCTTGTGCAGGCTGTCAGCGAGAACGATGTCATCTCCATCCCCGGCATCCGCAGCCAGGCACCGCGCGAAATCTATGTCAAGACCCTTGCAGGCATCATCAACGCTCGCACCAAGATGATTCTCGAACAGGTCGACTACGAAATCAAGCTTTCGGGATTCGACAAGAAACTCATCGCCGGCGTGACCCTCACAGGTGGCGGTGCACAACTGAAGAACATCAAGGAACTCTGCGAACTCATCACCACTACCGACACCCGCATCGGCATCCCCAACGAGCATCTCGAACCCGACAGTGTCTCCTTCGCCGACCTGGCACACCCCATGTATGCCACCGGTATCGGCCTCGTGCTCTATGGTCTCGAACAGGCCGAGTCCAACCACGAAGAGGAGCCCGAAGAGGAAGCGACACCCGCTGACAACGCCCGAGTCGACATCTTCGCCGATATGAACGTCGAGCCCAGCGAGGACCCCACTCCCGCCTCACAGGTTGTCCCCGAAAAACCTGCCAAGAAGGAGAAGACCAAGAAGAAAGGCAACTTTGAAAATACCATTAGTGGTTTCTTCAAAAAGGTGTTCGACGAAGGTATCGACGACTAATGTGCATAAGTTGTTGAAAACTAAATGGTAGAAACCGTCATTGTTTGAACGAAAAATAGTAATTTTATACTGCCAAACTTATAAGTTATTATTAAATAACGAATTCTTATTCAATAAGATAGAAATATACAAGCACATGGAAGAAGACGCAATTTTCACTTTCGACTCGCCCAAAGGCCAGTCTTCCTACATCAAAGTCATCGGTGTCGGCGGTGGCGGCGGCAACGCCGTGAACCACATGTTCCGCCAAGGCATCAAGGGCGTTGACTTCATCGTCTGCAACACCGACATGAAGGCCCTCAATTCCTCGCCCGTGCCCAACAAGATTCCGCTGGGCGACCTCGGCCTCGGAGCCGGCAACAAGCCCGAGCGTGCCCGTCAGGCCGCCCTGGACAAGGCCGATGAAATCCGCGATGCCATAGCTCATAACACCCAAATGCTCTTTATTACCGCCGGTATGGGCGGCGGCACCGGCACCGGCGCAGCTCCCGTCATCGCCGAGATCGCCAAGAGCATCGACCTCGAAAACGACGACACCAAGAAAATCCTCGTGGTCGCCATCGTCACCCTTCCTTTCAGCACCGAGGGACGCCGCCGCCGCGAGCAGGCCGAAGCCGGCATCGTGGAGCTCAGCAAGCATGTCGACTCCATCCTTGTCATCAATAACGACAAACTCCTCTCCTTCCGCGACTTCAAACTCTCTCAGGCTTTCGGCATGGCCAACGACGTCCTGCTTACTGCCGCCAAGGGTATTGCCGAAATCATCACCGTCGACGCCTATGTCAACATCGACTTCCAGGATGTCAACACCGTCATGGAGAACAGCGGCACCGCCCTCATGGGTGCCGGCACCGGCAAGGGCGAGAACCGTGCTCACGACGCCATCGAGGCAGCTACCACCAGCGTCCTCCTCAACGACAACGACATCCATGGCGCCAAGAACGTCCTGATCTATTACTCCTACTCCCCCGAGCACGAAATCACCATGGAAGAGCTCGGCGAGATCAACGACTATATCCTCGACAAGACCGACGGCACCGCCGATGTCATCTGGGGCGCTGGCGCCGACGAATCCCTCGACGACGAACTCAAGGTGACCCTCATCGCCACCGGTTTCGAGAAAAATGTTGTCATCCCCGAAGCCCCCAAGGTCATTGAGCTTACCAAGGACGATCCCAAGGAGGAACCCGCGACCGCTGCCAAAGTGGAACCGGCCCCTGTGATGACTGACGAACCTGTCATCATCCACAAGGAGGAACCCGCTCCTGCCCCTGTGGCCGACATCTTCCGCCCCATCGAGAAAATCGCCCCCAAGCCCGAACTTGCTCCCGAGCCCGTGAAGCATGTCTACAAGCTTGAGGAAGAGGAGCCTGTGGCGGCTACCCCCGTAACCGTCAATCCTGTCAAGCCTGCCGCTCAGACGGATGTGCTGGTGGAAGAAATCCATCTCGTCGACACCATCGAGCCTGCTCCCGCTCCCAAGGCTGAGACGCCCAAACCCGCCCCCCAGCCCGCTCCCGAGCCTGTCATGCAACTCAACCCCAATCCTGCCCGCAGCGCTTTCGAGAACGACAACGACCTCAAGACGCAGGCCGAGCGTATCGCATACATCCACAACTTGCTGCGCAATAATCCCAACGGCGCCGAAGTGGTGCAGCACATGCCCGCCACTGCCTATGTCGACGGCGAACTCTACGAAGGCCGCCCCTCCAACTCCCGCGAGGCTTCCTCTTTCACTATGCGTGCCGACGGCACCATGACTAAAAACGCCTTCTACGACGATCAGCCCGATTGATGAACAAGAAACTGATTGGTATCATTTGCGCCATAGGCGCAGCGGTGTGCTACGGCACCAATCCGTTAGCCCGCTTCCTATACGCCGAGGGGATGAATATCCCCTCGGTACTCTTTTATCGCTTCGGCCTCGCTTGGGTCATCGTGGCGGTGGTGATGATGTTCCGCAAGGAGAGCCTGCGCGTCAATAGGCGCGAGTTCCTCACCCTCTCGGCCCTCGGCATCCTCTTCATCCTCTCATCCACCACACTCTACACATCCTTCAATCTCATGCCTTCCGGCATCGCTTCCACCATCCTCTTCACCTACCCCGTCATGACGGCGGCCATCATGACCTTCGTCTTTCGCGAACGGCTCACCCTACTCACCGTCCTTTCCATCGTCCTCTCTTTGGTGGGCGTGGCCCTGCTGTCGTTCAACGACGATGGCGCCACCTTCAGCCTCCTTGGCATCATCCTGGTGCTTGTCTCTGCATTCACCTATGCACTCTACATCATCGTCGTCGACAAGAGCCCGTTGCAGATGTCGTCGTTCAAAATCAATTTCTACGTGCTCTTCTACTGTGCCCTCGGCAATGTGGTCTATGCCCTCCTCATAGGGCAGCCGCTCATGCTGCCGCCCTCGCCTACGGCCTGGTTCTGGGTCTCATGGCTCGCCGTAGTACCCGCCATCATGGCCCTGGTGATGATGGTCTACGCCGCCAAATACCTGGGTTCCACGCCCACGGCCATCCTCGGCGCCCTCGAGCCCATGACAGCCGTCCTCATCGGCGTCTTCGTCTTCGCCGAGCCCTTCTCCCTGCGTCTGCTGCTGGGCATCGTGCTCATCCTCGCCGCCGTCACCATGGTGGTCCTCTCCAAAGCCAAACGACAAGCCTAGTTTGCCCCCCCCTTTTTTTCAGGGGTCAGCGGACGAGGTGTCGGCGGTAGGTGCGGGCGGCGAGGAGGGCGGCAGCGCTGAAGGTCAGCAGGAGGATCAGGACGCTGAGCGCTATCTGGATGGTGGAGATTCCGAAGGGTAGGCGCAGCACGACGGCAGAGGGGGCTGTGAAGGGTACAAGCGTAAGCCATTGCGCCAATGCGCCATCGGGACTTTGCAGCACCAAGGGGACGAGCATCAGGCTGACAATTATCGGCGAGAGCAGCAGGAGTACCCATTGGAGGGCGTCAGCGTCGCTGTCCAAGCGGGCAGCGAGGGCGGCGAGGAGTGCTCCGTAGAGCAGGTATCCCAGCAGGAAGAAGGCCAGGAAGACGCCTGCCACCAAAGGCAGGTTGATGGCTGTGAGGCCCTGCACGGTTTCGTCAACGAGGGTAACGGAGGTGTTGTATTGCGCTGTGGCCTCGACACCCTTGGTGGCGATGGAGCGGGCGGCCTGTTGTTCGCGGGCCTGGGCGAAGAGGTCGGGGTTGGCATGCTGGATGCCCCCGATGGCGGCAGACGCCAGGAGGACCCAAAGCACAAGTTGTGTGATGGCGGTCAGGGCTACGCCGCTGATTTTACCCACCATGAGTTGTACGGGGTGCACCGAGGCGGCCACCACCTCGGCTACGCGGGTGGCTTTCTCCTCCTGCACGCTACGCATCACCTGCACACCGAAGATGATGAGCGCCAGCACCATGAGCACCGCCAGCACGGCGGCGAGCACTCCTTTGACGCGAGCGAAGCTTTCGTGGCCGGTGGCGGCATCGCGCGTGTGGAGGCGTATGTCGGTCGAGGCAACGGAGCGGAAGACTTCCGGGTCGAGTTGGTAAACATCCTCGAGGATGGCATTGCGGAGCAGCATCTGCAGCTGCGCGGCAATGCTTTGTTGCAGCGCCAGCGGCGGTTCGGAGGAGCGGTGGTAGAGGAAGGCGTCGCGCGGAATGGTGGTTTCACGTGCGGGGATATAAAGGATGGCGGCGATGCGCGAGTCTTTTCCCATCTCGTTGTGGGCATAGTCAAGGCTGGGCATGCGGCGGAAAGAGAGTTCGTCGGTGGAGCGCAGGGAGTGGTCGAAGAGGCCTGTCTCGTCTACCACCAGCACCTCGGCTTGCTCGGCGTCTCGGTTGGCCGCTACGACAGGCAGCGCGTAGAGGGCCGCCAGCAGCAGGGGCACCAGCAGGGTGAGCACCCAGAAGGAAGGGCGCCGCAGGCGCAGGCGGTATTCGCGGTCAAGGATGAGGAGTATCTTCTTCATAGCTGCAGGGTTTTGTGGCAGAGGTCGCGGGCGGCTTCAGCATTGTGGGTGGAGAGGAGGATGGCGGTGCCATTGTGGCTGAGGCGTTCGATCTCGCGGCGCAACATGGCGGCATTGTCGGCATCAAAGCCCGAGAAGGGCTCGTCGAGTACCAGCAGGCGGGGACGGTGCACCACAGCGGAGATGAACTGCACCTTCTGCTGCATGCCCTTGCTGAGGCGGTTGGCGGGACGCTTCCACCAGTCGGCGGCACCAAGGCGGTCAAACCAGGCGTGGGCTTCGCTTTGGGCATCGGCTAGACTCATGCCTTTGAGACGGGCCAGATAGAGCACCTGCTCGCCTACGCGCATACGGCGGTAGAGGCCGCGCTCCTCGGGGAGGTAACCCACGGCGGCCAGGTCGGCACGCGTCATGGGATGGCCGTCAAAGAGAAGGGTGCCGCTGTCGGCCTCGAGAATGCGGTTGACGATGCGCAGCAGGGTGGTCTTGCCGGCACCGTTGGCGCCGAGGATGCCCACCACCTCGCCGCTGTCGGCGGTGAAACTGATGCCGTCGAGGATGCGGTGGGAGCCAAAGGTCTTGCTGAGGTTGTCGGCTTGCAGTAGCATGGGGTGACTATGATTTTATGGTTTCTCCAGTTTGTCCAGGTGTGCCGGATTCACTAGTTTTTCCATGGATTTTCAACAAAAGGGTTTCTGCCAGCAGGGCGGCGAGCGCCAGGAGGATACACCAATGCCAGAGGGGCGTGCCGCCTTCGCGGGAGCGTATCTCCTGGTCGAGGGGTTTGGCAGCATTGCGCACCAGGGAGTAGCCTGTGCGGCCGTCGAGAAGCTCCTCGATGTCGCTGCGCGAAAGGAAGTCGAGCTGCGATTCGAGGCGGGGGTGGTTGAAGGCCAAGTGTTCCTTGTCGCCGAGGAGATAGATGCCGTCGGCGCTGAGTTCACCATGAAGCACCAAAGCGCTGCGGTTGCCGAGACGGCGCAGGTCGGGCAGGAAAGCTGTAGGCTGAGGGATGTGGGATGAGGGCTGAGGTTTGAGCTCGGGAGGCGCAACAGCAAGGTCGTAGGTGCCTTGGAGGATGATGGGATTGCGGTCGCCAAGGGTGTGGCTTACGGCGGGCTGCGGCCGACTGTAGAGGGCCATGTTGTAGAGGGTGGGCACGAAGAGGGCCTGCGCCACGAAGGAGGTCCACTCGGCGGTGAGGGGCGCGGAGAAGAGGTAGAGGCGGCCGTCGCCATAGGGGGTGGCGCAGAGCAGGGGGGTGCCGTCGGCAAGGGTGATGATGGTCTGCCGCACGGCATTGCCTGTGGCAAGGGTGTAGTGGCCTTGCACGGTGGGCATCTCCATCTCGCTGCTGGTGCCGTTGAAGACTCCGCGATAGAGGCTGCTCTGGAAGTCGACATCTGAAGCTTTGGCAGGACGTTTCTGCCAGCGGTTGAGGGTGGGGGAATGCAGGAGCGAGAGGAGCGCATTGAGGGCATCAGGGTTGGCATTGGCGGGGGGAATGACGGTCAGCGTGCCACCCTGCTCAACCCAGGAGGCCAAGGCTTGGGCCTGGCCGGAGGGCAGGTCGCGAGGCTCGTTGAGGACGATGAAGTTCAGCGGCGAGAGGTCGGAGGGCAGGGACGATACCTGATAGGTTACAGCGGAGTCGTCGGAGAAGAGGCGACGGAGGTTGTCGTTGGGGCCGTTGCCGTCAACCTGCAGCATGTTGATAGAGCTGCCGGCGAGGATGGTGAAGTGGTAGCGGTCGTCGAAGGTGATGGGGTAGTCGGTGATGTCAACGCTGCCGTCGAGCCATCCGGCGCTGTCGATGGTGAAGCGCATGGAGGCTTTGGCAGAGGCACCGGCGGGGATGTCAAGGGTGGCGATGGCGCGTTCGCGCCCATTGACGGTGAGGCGTACGGGCAGCTTTTCGGCGTCGACGGCGCCGCCATTGCGCACGGTGGCTTCCACATGGACGCTGCCGCCAACGAAATAGGCTGGGGCGTCGAGGCGCAGGGTGTCAATGTAGAGGTTGTCGGTGGCCACCCCTTCGAGGGGCACCAGTGTGAAGAAAGACATGCTGTCGGTGGGCAGCGCGTCGAGGTCGGCAGCAGAGCGCTGGAAGTCGCTGACAATGTAGGCGTGGCGGTTGGCAGCACCGCTCTGGCGCATGAAGTCGCACTGGCTTTCGGCCACCTCGCTGAGGCAACGGCTGGCGGGGACGATAGCCAAGAGGTCTAAGGCATCGAGGAACTCCTCCCTACTCAGCCAGCGGTATTCGCCGCCACTCATGGCGTTGGAGAGGAGCTGGTAGCGGTCGCCCGGACGATAGGCGGCAACAATCTCGCGGGCCTTCCGTTTGGCAGCCTCGAGCTGCGAGCCGTCGCTGGAGCTGTTCTCCATGGAGAAGGAGTTGTCGAGGTATACGCTGACGACGGTGCTGCCTGAACGGAGGGTGTTGCCGCTGCCGGGAAGCGAGGGCTGTGCAAAGGCCAGCACAAGGAAGACAATGGCCAGACAGCGCATGAGCAGCACCAGCCATCGACGGATGTTGCTCTGCCGGCGGCTCTCGGTTTGAAGGGCTTCCAGGCGGTCGACATTGCTGAAGTATACCTTACGGTAGCGGCGAAACTGGAAGAGATGTACCGCAATGGGGATGGCCAACGCCAGGAGTCCCCATAGGAATGCAGGGGCTCCGAAGATCATCCCTCGCCTCCTTTCTTGGCGTTATAGGCGCAGAGGTCGGCCAGGAAACAGGAGCCGCACTTGGGCTTGCGGGCCTGGCATACATATCGGCCGTGAAGGATGAGCCAATGGTGCGCCGTGGAGAGTTTTTCGGCGGGGATATGCTTCACGAGGGTACGTTCGGTTTCGAGGGGGGTCTTGGAGTTGCGGGTGAGGCCGATACGGTTGGAGACCCTGAAGACGTGGGTGTCCACAGGCATGGCGGGAAGGTCGAAGACCACAGCGGCAACGACGTTGGCGGTTTTGCGGCCTACGCCAGGAAGGCGCTGGAGGGCATCAAGATCGGAGGGGACTTCGCCGCCAAACT
This sequence comes from uncultured Bacteroidota bacterium, assembly GCA_902775135.1. Lineage (GTDB taxonomy): Bacteria > Bacteroidota > Bacteroidia > Bacteroidales > P3 > Colimorpha. Next base: position 131,800 of record CACYKY010000003.1, read on the forward strand.
CGGCAACGAGCATACGGGCCATATCGGCCAGGTGTCGGCTCTTGCTGTTGGGATAAGAGACAGAGTGAATATAGGCGAAGATGTCGTCGGCCGAGGCTTTCGCCATGGATGCGGCATCGGGATAGGCGGCGAAGAGGGCCGGGGTAACCATGTTGACGCGCTTGTCGGTACACTGGGCCGAGAGGACAACGGCCACCAGCAGCTGGAACGGATTGCCATAGTGCAACTCTGTTTCTGCCGTCGGCATCTCCCGCTCAAAACGGGCAATCATCTGGTCGTAGCGGTCTTGCGTCTTCATATCGTGTCGTTGAATTCCAGGGAAACAAGGACGGGGTAGTGGTCCGAGACGTCGGTCTTGATGCGGCGGTAGCTCAGGGTGGAGAACTGGGGGGAACGGAAGACCATATCGATGCGGAACCGCGGGAAACTGCCGTTGTAGGTGGTGCAGAAACCCAGCCCTTTGTCGCGATAGGTGTCGGCAAGGTATTTGGTAATCTGGGCATAGAGCCACGACGACGGGATGTCGTTCATGTCTCCCGCAAGGATGAGGGGCAGCGAGCATTCGCTGATGAGGGGCCTGAGCTGGTCGTTCCACTCGTTTTCGTGACGGATGACGGTTTCCTTGGCCTTGCTCATGGTGCGTCGCGATGTGGAGTCAATCTTCAGTCGCGCCATCTGCTCTATGTCGGCCCGGTCGTCAAGGTCGAAGGCATAGCTGTCCATGTGCACACACAGGATACGGAAGGGACGGTCGCCATTGAGTATCTCTACGAGGACTTTCTGCTGGTCAATACGCTTGACAAAGGTGATGGGGAGTTTGGAAAAGACCACAGTGCCATGGGGCGAGGTATTGGATCCGTGGGCTCCGAAGTAGTGGTTGTAGCCCATCAGCTCAAGACTGTCCGTGATATTGATTCCTTTGACGGGGGTGTACTCCTGCAGGCACAGCACCATGGGCTGATGCTCGCGCAGCAGGCCGAGGAAGGCAAGGGCATTGCTGTCTTTCGGTACCGACTCAAAGCCGTTGCCACCAAACATGTGGACGTTGTAGCTGAGGAGGGTGACCATCGACGGGTGCTCCTCGGCGGGAGGAATGGTGGAGCTGCCGCCAATCTGGAAGAAGAGGCCTATGAAGGTGTAGCGCACAGCGATGGCGGCGGTGGAGATGAGGAAGTGCCACTTGCCCATCAGCAGCCACAACAGCACGAAAACAATGTTCAGCCCTAGCATGGGCAGATATCCGTAGGCCAGCACCGACGGCAGGATGTTCTTCGATGGGGTCACAACACCCGCCAGCGTGGTGGCCACGAGGCCAAGGGCGGCAAGGACGTTGAGTATCAGTAGGATTATTCTTATTATCTTCATATTTCTAAAATGCAAAAATACGTTTTTTATTCGGATGTGCAAAATATTTTGTATCTTTGCACCTTCGAAACGAAAGGTCAAACCGGAATGCATCGTTATGCGCTCATAGGTAAGCGGCTGGGTCACTCCTGGTCCCAGCGGTGGTTCGAGGCCAAATTCAAAAGCCTCGGATTGTCGGATTGTTGCTATCAACTGCACGAGATGGCGTCGCTCGACGGTTTGAAGCAATGGGTGCTGCACGACGCTATCCAAGGGTTCAACGTCACCGTGCCCTACAAACAGCAGATCATCCCCCTGCTCGATGAGTTGGACACCACAGCTTCCGCCATAGGGGCTGTGAATTGCGTCACCGTCGAAGACGGTCGCCTCGTCGGACACAACACCGATGCAGAGGCCTTCCTGTGGAGTTTGCAACACACAGGGTGGGTCTTCCGACAAGCTTTCGTTCTCGGCACCGGCGGTGCCGCACGCGCTGTGGCTTTCGCCCTACGCCAGTTGCAGGTGCCGCATCTCTTCGTCAGCCGCACCCCTCATGGCAACGACCAAATAGGCTACCGCGAGCTCTCTTCCGCCATCGGTCTTCAGCCTACGCTCATCGTCAACGCCACCCCCGTCGGCATGTACCCCAATGTGGACGAAACTCCGTTGGACCTCTCCTCTTTCAACGTCCACCTCTCATCTTTCTGCCTCTACGACCTCACCTACAACCCCTCTCCCACTCGCCTCATGCGCGACGCTGCCTCCCTGGGTGCCTCAGTCAAGGACGGCCTCGAGATGCTCCACCGCCAGGCCGATCTCTCTTGGTCGCTCTTCTCTCATGAGTAAAAATGACCGACTTACTTGTGGGTGACGGTGGAGACGTCGCTCGTGGGACAGTTCACCACCACGGGACGCCCAATGTATACAAGGTGACTGGCGTTGCGAACGGGAACATGCATGCGCTCCGTACACCAGAGGATGGCGTTGCAACCTCCGTCCATCGAGCCCTCAATGCGCTTGGCTTCCAGCTTCTCGGCATCCAGATTCGTGGATTCTATCATGCCCATCTCCATCTTGATGAGCGCCCGGCCTCGTAGCTCGGTCGACGAGGCTCCACTGAGGTTCAGAAACACATTGTCCACAGCCACATGGGCCTTCAGGTCCGAGGCGCCGGCCTGCTCTATGCTGATCTGCTTGCCCTCAAAACTGCCTTGCAGCCGACTGCTGCCGGTGAGGTATATCTCCAGCGTCTCTCGCTGCAGCTTGCCCATGCTGAGGGCGGCAGCTCCGTTGAGTTCGATGTATTTCACACTCTCTCTGACAGGCACCAGCACCCGCGGACGCTCTTTCAGCTTGAATCGCACATCCCTCCGCATGGCTATGCGCAGCGTCCCCTTCTCCTGCTCCACCGTCAGGTGCTTCTGGACAACCTCGGGGGCATAAACACGGATCTCTTTCACCGTGTCGCACAACGCCACATCGAACGCGGCGTTGACGATCAGCTGCTCATAGTTGCCCTGCAGGGCTATCGACTTGTATTTCTCTTTCGGCGCAGCCGCAAAACCCATCGCCATCAGCGCTGCAGCCACTACCGCCACAACTATAAAAAACTTCTGTTTCATATCTCTATTTTTTTGTTTTCTGTTTTTATTGCCTGGCTCCGCAAACAACCCTCCCTGCAACCCTATGGAGCAACCCCAAACCGTCAAACCGTCATACCGTCAAACCGTTATACCGTCAAATCCTAAACCCTTAATTCATAAACACATACCTCACAATATTACTCCCCATCCTCAACGCCTTCTGCCGTGTGGCCGGCGAGTCGTTGTGCACGTCGGGGTCCTCCCATCCGTCGCCAAGGTCACACTCCCATGTGAAGAAGCACACCAGCCGCCCCTCCCATATCAGCCCATAGCCCTTGGGCGGCAGGTTGTCGTGCTCGTGTATCTTCGGCAGCCCGTTCGGGAACTGGTATTTCTGGTGGTAGATGGGGTGCGTGAACGGCAGCTCCACCCACTCCAGCTCGGGAAACACTTTCTTCATCATGGGCATGACGAATTCCTTCATGCCGTAGTTGTCGTCTATGTGGAGGAACCCTCCGCCGATGAGGTAGTTGCGCAGGTTCTGCGCCTCTCGTTCGCTAAACACCACGTTGCCGTGTCCAGTCATGTGCAGCAGGGGGTAGTTGAAGATCTCGGCGCTGCCCACATCCACGGTGGCATACTCCGCCTTGAGGCCCATCTGCTGGTCCTGGTTGCAGAAGGCTATGAGGTTGGTGAGCGACGTCGGGTTGGCATACCAGTCGCCTCCGCCGCCATATTTCAGCAGCGCTATCTGCGGCTGGGCACTCACCGGCCCCCACATCCCCAGCATTCCAATTATCCCGAGTATCTTGAGCAATCTTCTTGTTTTCATCTGTCGTTGATTAGGTTGAACGCCACTGTGGCATAAAGGGCTGCCGTCTCCGTACGCAGCCGACTGGGTCCGAGGCTCACCGGTAGGAATCCGCACTCCTGCGCCAGCCGAATCTCCTCTTGCGAGAAGTCCCCCTCGGGGCCTATCAGCACCACCGCGTCGCGCTCCGCCTGCAGGGCTGCAGCCAAAGGCGTGCGCGGCTGGTCGGCTTCGCAATGGGCTATGTATTTCTGTATGTCCTCTCTCCCCCATGTGTCATTCTCTCTGTGGAGCCAGTCTTTCAGCTTTACGGCAGGTCGGATCTCCGGCAAGGTGAGGTGCAGACTCTGCTTCATGGCGCTGACAGCCAGCTTCTCCAGCCGCTCGGTCTTCAGGAACGTGCGTTCCGAGTGGTCGCAGTCAAGGAGCGTAATCTCCCCCACCCCCACCTCTACGGCTTTCTCCACCAGCCACTCCATGCGCGAGGGGTTCTTCGTCGGCGCCACCGCCAGATGGAGCCTTGCGGCTTTCTTCGCCAAGTCCCCCCTAGGCGTCGCAGCACGCTGCGTCTCCACGACGCAGGCCTTGTCGTTGGCTTCCACCACCTGGCATTCGTACAGGTGCCCCTGCCCGTCGGTGACGCTCATCTCGTCGCCCTCCCTCAGGCGCAACACCCGCACAGCATGCCGACTCTCCTCGGCATCCAACGTGGCATAGCCTCCAGGCGTAATATCTTTACAATAGAACAATTGCATATCTTTCAAATTCCATCGGCGCTACTCGCCCCAAACTATAACCGTTGCGCAAAGCGAGAGGAGAGAAAGCTCGCTTTCTATCCCGAGCCCAAGCAACGTGAGTGAACGAAGTGAACTAACTATTAACTAATGAATAACTATTATCTATTATCTATTAACTATTAACTAACAAATCATTCCCGTTGCCAGCACCAGGTGCGCATCGTTGTCATAGATGGTGGCATACTGCCCCGCAGCGATGCCCTGTATGGGTTCGCCACTCTCAATCTCCACCAGCCCGTCGCCCGTCGCCCGCAGCATCCCCGGATGGAACTCCGGCGTATGCCGTATCTTGAACTTCACCTCCATGGGCAACGGCAACTCCATGGGCGCCAGCGCGTGAAACCCCATCAGCGTGATGCGGTCGCCGTATTGCTCCTTCGGGTCGTAGCCTTGCGACACATACAGCACATTCTCCTCTATGTCCTTCCTCACCACAAACCACGGCCCTCCGCTCAGGTACAGCCCTTTGCGCTGCCCTATGGTGTGAAACCAGTAGCCTTTGTGCGTGCCGAGCACCTTGCCCGTCTCCAGCTCCACTATCTTGCCCTCGCGCTCGCCTAAATAGCGACGGATGAAGTCGTTGTAGTTGATTTTGCCCAGAAAGCAGATCCCCTGCGAGTCTTTGCGGGTGGCACTGGGCAATCCCGCACGCGCCGCTATCTCGCGCACCTCGCTCTTCATCATCCCCCCGATGGGGAACATCAGCTTCACTATCTGTCTATACTCCAGCTGCGAGAGGAAATCCGTCTGGTCTTTCACAGGGTCCACGGCCGTCGCCAGGAAGGTGACGAGTGGAGAGTGGAGAGTGGAGAGCGGAGAACATGCTGCCGCGCCGGACGGATTTTCAATTTTCAATTTTAAATTTTCAATTTGCGCATAATGTCCCGTGGCAATGCGGTCGTAGTCCTTGCCGCGTCGGTCGTCGAAGGCGCCAAACTTGATGAGCTTGTTGCACATCACGTCGGGATTGGGGGTCAGCCCTTGGCGCACACTCTCTATGGTGTAGCTCACCACGTTGTCCCAATATTCCTTGTGGAGGTTCACCTCCTCGAAGCGGCATCCATAGTGGTGCGCTATCCATTGCGTAATCTCTATGTCCTCTTCCGCAGGACAGTCAATATAGCCCTCTTCGTCCTCCATCCCGATGCGGATGTAGAAGATGTCCGGCGTAATGCCCTGCTCCTTCAGCAGGTGCACCACCACCGAACTGTCTACGCCTCCCGATACCAATGCTGCTACTTTCACTTTGTTTTCCTCTTTTTCTATTTCCGTCCGACATTAACGTCACTCTCCATAACGTCGCATAGGCAAAATTATTGTCTCTCTACAATATAAAAAGTAAAACGACGTTAAACTTTCAAAAAAAACGCACATCGCATGTAGACTTTTGCCCCAAATGGCGTTATATTATTATGGTATGATCGCTTTTCCACACATACAGCATAGGATGCCTTTCCCCCTGCTTTTGGTGGCCCTGCTCTTCTTGGCCTTGCCGCTGAGGGCTCAGGAGAAGGAGAACACGGTGCTGCTGACAGCGCATCTGGTGGACGGCGAGGACGACAAGGCGCTGCTGGCTCCGTGGGGCGTAAACTTCATCTGCGACGCTCTCGATCAGGCCGTCGTGGCCATTCCCGACTCGACGGGCTACGTCGAATTGCGCCTGCCCAGGGGGAAATGCGTCGTGATACCGGAGTTCTATTACCCCGTCACCCTCAACCTTACGGCCGACACCATCGTTGAACGGCTGGAACTGACGTATGATGCCTTCAACCGATCGAACATCTACCGTTCCCGCCACAAGAAGGACAGCACCCTGCGCGCCGAGGAGGCCGCCTTAAAGGCCGACCTGCACTATGTCGACACCTCCTACTCCTTCCTCGACCCGGACCCCAACTATTACCTGCTGGCCCAGCTCTACGAATACGACCTTCACTATCCCCTGCCCCGCTGGCGCACCTTCAGCCGCGACTCCGCGCTGCACTACCTCCGCTACAGCTACCACCAGAACCCCGAGCGCTACGACTACCTCTACTACCCCATCTGCCAGCTCGAGCACGCACTAGGCCTGCCGCACGACCGCAAAGTACGCCGCCCCAAGGCACCCGACAGCCGCTGGTACGCGCCCCTCCCCGAGGTGAAGGACGGCTGGATCGTCGACACCATCACCTCCTACATGGACCTCTACGACAGAGCCCGCAACATGAGCCACCACCTGGCCCTAGAGCTGGCCCCGCAAGGCGAGAAGAGTCTCGTCTACCCGCGCCGCAAAAAGCCCGCCGTGCGCATACTCTACTCCGGCGGCCTGGGCAACAGCACCGCCATCCGCATCGAGGACGGCCGTCTGCACTACGCCTCCTGCGACATCCCCTGGCGCAGCCCCGACGAGAGCCACTGGCGCGAGCGTTGGAGCGTCAAACTTTCGCGCGCCGAGATCGACACCATGCTGGCCTGCCTCGATTCGCTGCACCTCCTCGGCGACCAAAACTACTTGGCGGACAATATCGCCATCGACGCACAGAACATCCACATCGAGTACACCGACCACACAGGCTACCACTACGTCGACTGCTTCGAACCCCACAAGCATCCCGAAACGGCACCCATCCACCACTACCTCCATCGCCTCTACCGCCGCCACTCGCACCTCCTCACCATCGGCCCCATAGTGAACGGCCCCTACAATTTAGGCGGTGTCTACACCATCGACGGCAAGAACATCCACCTCGAGGCCAACGACGGCGGCTTCTCTCCCCGTCACATCCGCCTGCCCGAGGGCTCCTACAGCATCCGCGCCAAAGCGCCCGGCTTCGAACCGCAGGTTTTCCGCCTCCGCCTGCAGGCCGACACCACCATCGACACCCTCCGCCTCAAGCACCGCAGCATCGACCTAAAGGTGAACATCCTCTTCCCCGGCGGCGCCGAGCTAACCGGCCCCATGCTGCTCTACGTCGCAGGCGTCGACACCACCATCGTCGAGGAAAATCCCGGCCCGCGCATCGCAACGGGCAGCTACCCCGCCCTGTTCCGCCACGTGCCCACAGGCTCGCAATGTTTCATCGTGGAAGACAGCAAGCGCGTAGGGGGCTACTTCCACACCCCGCTGCTCTACATCGCCGACAGCATCGAGCATGCCGACAGCCTCACCATGACCCTCGACCGCAGCCGCCGTCCCTTCCGCTCAGCCCGTGAGAAGGACAGCACCCTCCGCGCCGAAGCTCAGAAGATGTACCTCTCCGGCATCGACATGTCCGAGGATCTCGGCAAACTCTACTACTTCGACCACCTGCTCTTCCGCATGTCCCCCTGGCACACCTTCGACAGCGCCTGCACCAATGCCTACCACCTCCTTTCGCACGCCTACCGCCTCCACCCCGACAAACACTATCTCTACTACCCCCTCCGCCAGCTGCAATTCGACGGCAATCTGAAAGCCGACCCCTCCCTCCAACCTCCTGCCGAAGACTCCCTGCGCTACCTTCCCCTGCCGGCCGACAACCTGACGCCATACTCCCTCCAGGACATTCTCTCCCCGCTGGAAGAAAACGCCAAAGAGGCACGCCGCATGGCCCAATGGCTGGCTCCCCTGGGCGAACCCTCGCTGCTCTACCCCAAACGTCAAGGTCCCCTGCTGCGCCTCCACCACTCCTCCTCCTATGGCGACGAACGCTTCTCCTTCCGCATCGAGAACGACACCCTCTTCTCGAAGCATCTCTTCAGCACTTTCCTCCCTGCAGACCCCTTCGACACCACCATCGACCCCAATCCCTCGCTCGTCCACGACACAATCACCCTCACCATCCGTCCGCTGTCCCCTGCCGAGTGCGACTCCCTCCGTCTCCTCCTCCAGGCTATGGCCGACGCCGACCTCTCCGGTAGCGTGGGCGCCAGCGGCCACATGCATGCCGTCATGGAATACTACGAATACATCGTCGACGGCAAGTACCGTTTCGTCAATAGTCTCGCCCCATGGAGCGTCCCCCTACTGCGACGCCTCCGCCATTGGCTCCTCTCTCTCACCCAACCCTAATGTCCCCATGCTCACCACCACCCACATCATCGGCATCGTCGCCACCATCGCCATCCTCTTGTCCATCAGCATCCTCTCCGGCCGCAAGGTGAAGGACGCCCGCAGCTTCGCCACAGGCGGCAAAGCAGGCTCATGGATGGTATGCGGCGCCATCCTCGGCACCCTCGTGGGCGGCCAATCCACCATTGGCACCGCCCAGCTGGCTTTCTCCTTCGGCCTCTCGGCTTGGTGGTTCACCCTCGGCGCCGCCCTCGGCGCTCTCCTGCTGGGCCTCGTCTTCGCTCGCCCCATCCGCAACAGCGGCTGCATCACCCTCATGGAAATCGTGCGCCAGCAGTACGGCCGCAAGGCCGAGACCGTGGGCTCCCTGCTCTTCCTCGTGGGCATCTTCATCAGCATCACCTCCCAACTCCTCTCTTCGTCGGCCCTCATCGGCAGCCTCTCCGGACTCCCCTCCCTCGCCGCGCTGGCACTCGGGGCCCTGCTCATAGCCCTGCTGGTCATCTCCGGCGGCATACGCAGCGCCGGCGCCAGCGGCATCGTCAAACTGGTGCTCCTCTACGTCTGCTCCCTCGCCTCGGGCATCGTCGTCTGGCGCATCGGCAACGGCATCGGCGGCATCGGCCACAGCATCGACACCATCTACTCCTCGGCCCAGCTGGCCGACATCAACGGCCTCTCCTCCGTCGAGAGCATCCACCACCGCTACGGCAATTTCCTCGCCCGCGGCCCCCTCAAGGACCTCGGCGGATGCCTCTCCCTCATGCTCGGGGTCGTATGCACCCAGACCTACGCCCAAGCCATCTGGTCGGCCTCCTCCACAGCCAAAGCCCGCAAGGGCGCCCTCCTCTGCGCTGCCCTCATACCCCTCATCGGCGCCGCATGCACCCTCGTGGGCATGTACATGCGCGGCCACTACGTCACCGCCGCCGAACTCCAGGCCCTGCAGGCCCACGGCGAAGCCCTCCCCGCAGGCATCGGCGTCCTCGAGAACTCCCTCCAGGCTTTCCCCACCTTCATCATCGCCCACCTCCCTGCATGGCTCGGCGGCATAGCCCTGGGAACCCTGCTCATCAACATCCTCGGTTGCGGCAGCGGACTCGTGCTCGGCGCCGCCACCATCGTCTCGCGCGACGTGCTCCATTCCGACTTCAACAGCGGCCCCCGCGCCCTGCGCGCCCTGCGCCTCACCATCGTCGCCATCCTCCTCCTCGCCATCGGGGCGGCGCACTTCATGCAGGGCTCCTTCATCAACGACCTCGGCTACCTCTCCCTCGGCCTCCGCGCGGCAGCCCTCCTGCTGCCCCTCTGCTTCGCCCTCTGGTGGCCCGGCCGCTTCTCCCCCCGCTCCGTAACGCTCTCCATGCTCGCCGGCACCGCCGCCATGCTCCTCGCCGGCCTCCTCTCCCTCGCCCCCGACCCCATGTACTACGGCCTCGCCGCCTCCGCCCTAGTCCTCCTCCTGGCCAACATCAACAAATCATCCCCTCCCCACTCATAATCCCCCCCACTCACACAAAAGGTCCGCAAAACCACAGAAGACACCACCCCCAAAAAAGGCACACATGTTCCTAGCTATTGATACCATTCCTGCCAGAGTTGCTTATGCGTCTTCCAGAATTTCTCGGCAGAGAATCCTTGGACGGGACGATAGGTGACGTCTTTTACCTTGATGTCGGATAGCAAATGCAACGGCCAGATTCTCTCCGCCCGGTAGTTGGTCAGACCCATCACATACCATACATAATCTTTCTGCACCAGGCCGAGGGGACCAAAATCATCTTGCAGATACGGGAAGCCTGTCCGAGGGTCATGATAATTCAAATCGACGCATTTCTGCTGTCGGATGGCATCCAGCAGGATGTTCACGTTCTCAACACCATTCCGCCGGTTGTCAATATACATATACCGTTTGTCCTCTTCCGAGTCTTGCAGCTGCCTCACAACGGCCGATGTCTCGAACGCCATCAGGAACGGCATCGTCCAGGGGGTATTGTCTCTCTTCGGTTCTTCGATTAGCCGATAACGGTATCTCCTGTTTTCCTCCGACATCCCTTTTCGGATAACGTCGAACTGGAGTCGTTTGTCACACTCTATCTTGACCCCAAACCTGTCACGGAGTTCTTTCAGATAGTTATGGAAAGTCCTCTTGTTCAAGACTTTGTCCATATTCGGCTCTTCTACAAGCTTGTCTATCAACTCGTCGAAGGTGATTCCTTCCTCCCCCGCCCTGCGAAACTGGGCAACCAGCCACGAGAGCATTTCCAAATTTTTGTAATCCATCTGATGTATTGTTTCTCGGTGCAAAGTTACGAAAAATAATCCATATGTAAAATAAATGTCATGTAAATGTTAAAGCATAAAACAACCAATTATTTATAAATCAACAATCTAACTACCTGCAAAAAAGATAATAAAAAGACCTCTTCGTATTACTAATGTAGAGCTCTCCCAAAATAACATCAAAAAAATAAACAATATGAAAACCGACGAAAAACAAATTTCAGAGCCTACAACCAACAACAAGGTGGAGGCGAAAAACAACAGTCAGTCGCCGAAGATTCCACCAACACCCATCCCCATCGAGTTGGCAGCCGTAGTAAAGAACGAGAATGAGTATCTGGAGTATCTCGTTTGGAAGGGAGCAGACGACCGCTATGGGTATGATTTGGGCGAGGAAATAAAAGACCGAATCACTTATGAACTCAATGTTATCAAGAAAAAGGGTGTTGCCAGCTATTTCCTGATGTTTTGGAACATCGTCAGAGCTGCCCGTGAGCAGCTGGACGTGCTTGTGGGACCTGGAAGAGGACGCACACCTGGCTCCATCGTGGCTTACTGGCTACGCATCACCGATATCGACCCGATACGATACGGATTGCTTTTTGAGCGTTTCTATAGCACTCAGAGCAAGGGGCTTCCAGACATAGCCATAGACGTTGAAAACGAAAGCAGGCATAAAGTTATCAAGTGGTTAAAAAAATATTATGGCGAGAAATGCGTTGCACACCTCATCGCCCAAGGAACAACTGAACAAAAGAATACCCTAGCTGATTTACAACGTTTGGAGCGGATGCCCATCGAGACGTACAATGCCATCCAATATGCCATCAAGCATCGTGTTCCAGAATCCGAACGTCACATCGGTATAGATGCAAACAGAATAGTCATTGCAACTGAGGACATTAGCAACATAGTACCCGTATGCGACATAAACGATAAAACGAGTGGGAAGAACGTGCTCACCGCCCGATGTGATGCCCAAACCATTGAGGAATCAGGACTTGTTATGTTAAATCTCCTTGGCCTTAACGTGCTATCGGTCATAAAGAGTTGTGTTGCCAGAATCAAGAAAACTACGGGCAAGGAAATCGATATAAATGCCATCCCCCTCGATGACCAACCTACCTTAAAAATCTTCAACGAAGGGAATACTATCGGCGTGTTTCTGTTCGAGAGTACGGGTATGCGTATGAAACTGCGCAAACTGAAGTCCCTATCTTTCAACGACCTTGTTGCCGCCGAAGCCCTCTATCGGCCAGGTACAATGGATTTATTTGGCAGATTGATAGACAGAATTAACGGCGAGGAAGAGATATCATATCTCTTGCCGGAAATGGAGCAATGTCTGGGCAGTACCTATGGCCTAACTATCTATCAAGAGCAAATCATCCAATTAAGCCAGATATTGGCCGGTTTCACCCCAGGTGAGAGTGCTGTTTTAATCAGAGCAATCTGCCTCAGAAAAAAAGACATTCTCGACTGGTTGGAAATACAATTCATGGATGGAGGTATGAAGAACGGACATCCCAAAGAAACACTTGCCCAAATATGGAATGACTGGGTGACGGATGGCCGCCTTTGTTTCAACAAAAGCCACGCTGTCAGCCACTCGTGGGTGGCATTCCAGACAGCATACCTCAAGGCTCACTATCCGGCAGAATTTATGGGAATATTGGTGAACCAAGCACGTGACGATGAAGCCAGAATGAAGGAACTGATAGCTGATTGCCAATCCAACGGACTTGTCGTAGAGGACGAGACTGCCAAAGTCAAGATTGGAGATGGCATTGTTGTCAGCATCGATAGAAAGAATGTCAAAAACGCAAACCAATAAAGACAGCGAATTTGGCATTATCTGCAAAATAAATGTAATACAAATGTTAATGTGCGCTTGCGGGGATTTTACACAAAACGCTAATTGATAGCGAATTGCACTTTTGGCAAAAAGTTCTTGTTAGAAGTCATTCGTATTTATATAGTAGGAATTTAACGCGACACGATATGGAACACAACACGAAATCCCTACTTCTGAATGTCATCGACGAGGCAATCGAGAACGCCCCCAATGCGAGCAGGATCATCTGCGACATCAACTACCGCTTCGCGCAGCACGGCCTCCCCTTGCTGGTGGTGAGCAGCACCCACAAGATGTTTGGCAACGCACTCGGCATCAGCCGGGAAGAGATGGCCGTGATCGACACGCTCACCATGAGCGAGGCCGTGCGGCTCACCAAGCTGGCCATCAAAATCCAGCAGCGCGGCAACCACCCCTACCCTCCCATCAACGTGATTCTCAGCGGCAACAACCGCAAGGGTATGCTGTGGGTCAAACTGATGGACGAGCTGATGACCCTCCACCTCAAGAGCCTCCCGTACTCCGGCCTCTACAGCGGCAAGCACTACGAGGGCAAGGGTCTCTTCATCATCGTCTCCGACCTGCCCATCGCCGAGCTGAAGCGAGGCTTCCCGAAACTCTACTCCGATGTCATACTCCTGGAGGAAACTCCTTCGGGAGTATGACTTCCTACTGAATACTATTTGAGAAGTCACCCGATAGAAATATTTAGCTGATCGAAAAAAATCCGTAACGTTTGCAACGTCAAAATAATAATCAAATATGGCAAGAAGATTGAGCACTACTCACCTAGAGACGTATAAGCCTGGTGGAAAACTGTCCACTCTCTTCGAGTGTATTTACAAAGATCCGGAATTATCTTTTGAAATCAGGAAAAATGATGAGGTAATGGTATATTACAACAAAAAGAAAATCCTTACAATATCTAAAGGCCTGAGGATAGAACCCCTAAGTGCATATTATTATAAACCAGGATCTGGTCCTACCGTTGATATTAGTGATTCCAAGAATTGGAAACGACAAATAACGATTGATAAATACCTGAAGGAGGCTAAACTTATTGCATACAAGAAAGATATGAAACGAGAGTTTCAGCTTCAGCAGAATATCTCTTTGGGCAATCGAGACTGTGAAGGTCGTTTTTTAGTGGTCGATATGGAATGGCAGTTCTCTCAAGAAAATATAGCAAAGGAAGACCGGATAATAAAGACTCGTATCGATTTGATTGTCGTTGACTTGACGCCTAATTCAAAAGGAGAAAACGACATTTATCTCACGGAGGTAAAACTGGGTACTGCTGCTTTGGAGGGAGATTCTGGACTTCAAGGCTATGTGAATAGTAGTCACGGGATTGTCAGCTTCAAACCTGCTTGTGAAGCATTGAAAGACGATGTTACTTCTATTATTACTCAAAAACACGAACTCGGCATTCTTTATGGGAAGTTGCCTTCGTTACGATTAAGTGATAAACCAAAGATGCTTTTCATTCTTGGTCATAGGGGAAAGAGAGAAAGGAATGAATTAGAAGAAGCTATTTCTAAACTAAAAATACCCACAGAACTTGATGAGCCCAAAGTACTTTTTCTTGACACATTGATAAAGCTATGACCATCACCATCCATCGCGGAATCAACCAAAGCGACGGATGCATCACAGGAAATGGAGGTGTCAAAATAATTATTTGGCTGATTGAAAAAGTGTTCGTATCTTTGCAGCAGTTTTTAACGTATACTGAAAACGATTTTCCAAAACGGATAGCATAAACTCAACACAAGAGGACACCAACATGACTAATCTGACAGAAGAACAGCACAAAGCTCAAATGGAAGACATGAGCTCATTCGACGAGCAGATGCCTTGCGTGGGTATTTTTTGGTACGATCCCGCGGACCATACGCTTTTTGGAGTGCGCAAGAAAGAGCTGACCCCACGCGAGGTGGAAGAAGCTGCCGAGAAAGGAAAACCTTTCATCAACTATCCTCATCTGCACCGTCAGGTGTGGGCAAAAGAGTATTTCCGTGCTCAAGCCAAGCATTCCGAAACCAAATTCAAGGGCGACTACACGCAGATCCCCCGTGGGCGCGTAGCATGGACCATCGACAAGTTTATCGTCTTGGTGGGCCATTGGGCAGAGCCCATCCAGGAGGAGCTGACAGAACTGCTGGAGAAGGAATTCTCCCTACCCTATTTCGAATTCGTCTACGACGAGCATTGGGATCTCGGCCACGGTTGGTCAGGCGATATGCCCGGTTCCAGATAAAACCGGAATAAAACAATGACCCTCACCATCCATCGCGGAATCAACCAGATAGAAAAGTACACACCTTAAAACATACAAAAAATTTAATAATATGAATGAAGATAATAAAATAAAGCGAGGATTGGAAGAAATTATCCGTAGAACCTTTGAGGTTATTGATAACGTATATTCCGTAAACAAAGACAAAAAAAAAATATCACTAGTGTCTCTTAATTATTGTTAAATTAATTTATAATATTCTTATGCATAGTGTTTTGAGCAACAAAACTTGTGTCCGACTTTTGAAATGCGTATAT
>CACYKY010000004.1 GCA_902775135.1 uncultured Bacteroidota bacterium
GCCGCCACAAGGACTGCCACTTTCATTCGGTTCATTGTCGGCACCATTTTCTCGGTGCAAAGATACGAGTTTTTCTTCATATTGATTTTCATCTATTGTTTTTTTTAATTGTTATTGACATTTTTGTTTCCCACGTGTCATGGTTGATGTGAAAAAACAGAGTTTCCCCACACAATAGGACAGCCGTTTCTGCGTTATCATTGTCGATGGACGCATGGGACTGTCCGGTCCTGTGCCATCGGCGAGCCCCCCGTGGGAGGTGGTAGAGTGTGATTGGTGGTTATTGTTTTCAAACACTCTCCCCGCCCAAAGGGCTTGCCTTTTTTTATACGCCCTTGTGCGACCGGTACATCTGTCGACAAGGGCAGGGTCGGATGAATTTCATTGGGTTTAAATGTTTGGTTCGACAATAGAGTTATTTTATCCGGATATTTTTTTAATACTATTTGATTGCAACGCAGGTATAGGTATTGGTCTTCTCGTCGAAGTCGACAGTAACTCTATATCCTTTTTTCACCATTGTGTTAGACCATTCCGTTGCCTCCGAGTGACTCCCTGTCACAAAAGTCACCGTTTCTTTTGTTACTCCATACTCGTGGCCATTCTCTCCAAAACTGACACGGTGTCCTTCCTCCGCCAAGGCAATCATTCTATACAAGAACGCCCGCCAGGAGGCTTCATCATCAAAAGAGACATGCATTTCCACGCCATCAATGGAATAATTCACATTGATGTAAGCCATTTCGGCAGAGATATTCTGCTCAACAACATTTTCTTTCTGACAACTCGCGGCCACCAGACTCAGCCCTGCAAAGAGAGCAAATGTAATGATTTTTCTTTTCATAGTATGTACTTTTCTTTATTTGTTTGTAAATGATTTTATGAATTACAATTTTAGATTATAATTTACCACAGCATTAATCTGGGATTCCGTTTCAATACTAAAGACACTCACAGTATGAATAAGTTGCGAAATACCAACAACGTTATTTTTCAGTAGGTCTGTGGTATCCATCGAAAGCGCCGGATTAACTTTGGGTGCGAGAAATGTAGTCACCAAATCTTTTCCCTCATTCAACTTCTTTTGCAGAATATCCGGCAACGGTTCAATACGAAAATCTTTTGCCAGCGTGTCCCATCCTGCAGCATCGAGGGCGCGAATGGTGGTGACATCGACGGTGAGGGTGTCGTTGACCGGGAAGTCCTCGATATAGGCCACGGTGAGGTGGGGGTTGTGCTCGTAGCGGCGGTAGAGGTCGCTGACGCGCTCGGGGGGCGTGGTGCGCGGCCACCAGGCCCACAGCACGGTGGCGGCCACGGGGACTACGACGATGAGCAACGGCAAGAGGATGCGTTTCATAGCTTGTGCTCCAATATTTGGCGTACGCCCTCGATGACCTGGGCCCGGGGGGTACCGTTGTTGACAACCATCGATGTCCTCGCGGCCTCCGGCGCCGTGACCGAGGCGAAGCTGCACAGCAGCAGCGACACCACCGCCGCCGCCAGGCAGCGTCGCCGCAGGTCGTTGCGCTGCCGCCGGCGCCCCCAGGCGTCGAAGCCCGCCATGCCCGTAGCCGTTGCCTGGGCGGCCACGTCGCCGGGCAGGCCGTCAGGCTCCGCCGCCGCCACCGACAGCAGCGCCTCCAGTTCTTTTCCTTTCAGTTTCTTTCTTTCCATTTGTTCTTTTTGTTCTGATTGTAGAAAAAAACACTTTTATTCTTCTCATTCTCATTTTAAATATAATTCTTTCCTGTTCATTTCATTCTGATTGAGATACAACTCTTTTATATTTTTTAAGAATCTGATTGAGATTTATTTCTTCCCTGTTCCTTTCTTTCCGACTGGGGAAAACATTTTCTCGGCCATCTTCCTCATCTCATGCATTATGCGGCTCTTGCGCATGCGCGCCGCTGCGGCGGAGATGCCCATCGCGGTGCCTATCTCGGCAAAGCTGAAGCCGTCGAGGTGCATCTGCATCAGGCGCCGGTCGTCGGCATCGAGGCGGTCGAGGAGGAGCGGCAGGCGTTCGTCGCGCTCGTCGGGTTCCACCGCCACCTCGGGCATACCCTCGGCCACCACCATCGGCGGTCCTTCGGCTTGGCGCATTCGAAGGAGGATGCCGCGGGCGCGCAGCAGCACCCACCGTCGTTCCTGCTCCACGGTGCAGTCGGGCCGCAGGGAGCCCATGTACTTCCACAGTGCCAGCATCACCTCCTGCGACATGTCGCGCGCACGGTCCAGGTTGTAGTGTGCACGGTGAAGGCAGAGAGTCCAAATGGCGACCTTCTGTCGTTCGATGAGTTTCAGGTAGAGCTCACTCCGGGCCTTGATGTCGATGTCTGCGCTGGACATGGTATGTCTTCAAAAAAAAATTTTTCAGCACTATAATACACCGTTTTTTTCGGAAATGTAACAAAAAAATAAAATTTTTATTGTCCGATTCCGCCGACACGTTCAATTTCAACAAAAAAGAAAAACAAAAAAAAGAGACGCGGCGTGCCGCGTCTCTGTGTTTGTTTTTATTTTGTCTTTTCCTGCGCCGAGGTGTCGGGCGGGGTGGTGGCCGTGCCGCTGTCCGGGACGGTGCTGGCCGCCGGGGCGGCGGGCTTCTTCTTTTTAGGCATCTTGATGTCGCTGAGGGAGTGGTTGCGGTTGAACTTGCTGATGTCCACATAGCCCTTGACGCCGCTGATGTGACCCGTCTCGGTGTACTGCCACAGGGTGTAGCGCACCGTGGGCGAGCGACGGTAGTTGGCAATGAAGATGTGATACTTGCGGTATTTCTTGCCGCTGAGGTGCTCGCGGTAGAGGCGCTCGGAGGTGTAGATCATGGGCTTCACGCCGTATTCCTTCTCCATGAGTTCCAGCAGCTTGTCGACGCGGGCCATATAGAGGCGTCCCACATGGTGCCCCTCGATGTCGAGCACGGGGATGAGGTCCTGCTCGCTCTTCTTGACCATCTTCTTGAAGTTGGCAAACTGCTGGTAGGCGGTGGTCTTGCTGCTGTAGAGGTGGTAGCTGCCCACCAGGAGGCCGGCCTTGCGGGCTTTGGCGACGTTGGTCTTATAGTAGGGGTCCTGGATGGAGGTGCCCTCGGTGGCCTTGATGTAGACAAACTTCACCGTGGAGTCCTTGGCGACCTTGGTCCAATTTATATTGCCCTGAAACTTGGAGACATCGATGCCGCGTGTCTTCACCTGCCCGAACGCCGGGGAGGCGAGAACCAGCAGGAGCGCCAGGAGAAGGATTCCCCTGCTCGCCGCCTTCATGATACTACATTGCAATCTCGTCGCCATTGGCATGGAAGAATTTGAAGTCGAGAAGGCTGTATTTCTCTGAGGGAGTGGCCTTGAGTTTGACATGGTATTTCCGGCGCCATTGGTGGAGCAGGCTCCGCAGCCATCCCTGGGTGATGTAGGCGTGGACATAGGGGTGGGTGACGATGGTGAGGCGGCGCTCGTTGGACGATGTGAGGACATACTTGAGGCTGGATTCTATCTCGTCCACCACCACGAGGCTGCTCTTGATGGTGCCTGTGCCGTCGCAGAAGGGGCACTTCTCCTGTACGTCGACCTCCATAGCGGGGCGGACGCGCTGGCGCGTGATCTGCATCAGGCCGAATTTGCTCAGCGGCAAGATGGTGTGGCGGGCCTTGTCGCGTTTCATTTCCTCGGTCATCACGTCGAAGAGTTTCTTGCGGTTCTCGGCCTTGTTCATGTCCACGAAGTCGACAATGACGATGCCGCCCATGTCGCGCAAGCGCAGCTGGCGTGCAATTTCCTTGGCGCTCTCGATGTTCACCTGCAGGGCGGTATCTTCCTGACCCGTTCCAGCCTTGATGTGGTTGCCGCTGTTGACGTCGATGACGTGCATGGCCTCGGTGTGCTCTATGTAGAGGTAGACGCCGGAGCGGATGGTGACAATCTTGCCGAAGGCCCGGCGGATGTCGCGCGAGATGCCGAACTGTTCAAAGATGGGAGTCTCCAGCTTATAGTGTTTGACGATGTCCTCTTTGCCTGGGTCGATGGTTTTGACAAACTGCTTCACCTCTGTGCAGAGATTGGCGTTGTCGACATAGATGGTATTGAAATCGTCGGTGAGCACGTCGCGCAGCAGCGCCGAGGTGGTGCTGAGTTCGGCGTAGACCTTGGCGGGGCCGTTGACTCGCTTGAGTTTGGCTGTCATCTGCGCCCAAGAGTCCATGAGGCTGCGCAGGTCGGCGTCGAGCTCGGCTACGGTGCGGCCCTCGGCTACGGTGCGTACGATGACACCGAAGTTCTGAGGGCGGATGCTCTGCAGCAGGCGGCGCAGGCGGTTGCGTTCCTCGCCTCCTTTGATTTTCTGAGAGATGGATATTTTGTTGCTGAAGGGGGTGAGCACCAGATAGCGGCCGGCGATGGAGATGTCGCCCGTCAGTTTGGGGCCCTTGGTGGAGATGGGTTCCTTGGTGACTTGCACCAAGACGGGCTGACCTACCTTGAGCACATTGCCCATGTTGCCCACCTTCTCGAGGATAGGTTCTATCTTGAAATTGGCCAGCGTGGCGGCCGATGCGTCGCCATTCATGGCCAGGCGCAGGTACTTGTCGACGGAGTTGTAGTCGGGGCCGAGGTCGAGGTAGTGCATGAAGCCCTCCTTGTCGCCGCCCAGCTCAACGAAGGCGGCATTGAGGCCTTGCATGATTTTCTTCACCTTGCCGAAGAAGATGTCGCCCACGGCATACTGTCCGGAGGGCATTTCCTTGTGGAGTTCGACGAGGCGCTTGTCCTCCATGAGGGCTATCTGTACGCTGTCGTCGCTTGATGAAATGACTAATTCTTTATCCAATGTAATTTTTGTTCTAATTATAAAATCGCAAACAATGTCGCGTGCGAGTAGAAAAAGAGAAAAACAAACTACATACCGACAAGAGATGAGTCGGTGTGTAATTTGTTTTAGTCTTTTAAATCCCGAAGCCTGACTGGCAGCCTCGCTGAGCGAGGCGTCAGTCCTTACTTCTTCTTATGTCTATTCTTGCGCAGGCGTTTTTTACGCTTGTGCGTAGACATTTTGTGTCTCTTGTGCTTCTTTCCGTTAGGCATAGTTCTTATTGTTTGATGTTATTTGACTTTCTTTTTGACATCCTGCATGAAAGTCTTGGCGGGCTTGAAAGCGGGGATGTTATGAGCGGGGATGATGATGGTGGTGTTCTTGCTGATGTTGCGGCCAGTCTTCTCAGCGCGTTTCTTCACGATGAAGCTGCCAAAGCCACGCAGATACACATTTTCGCCCTCGGAGAGGCTCTCTTTGATAACGGTCATGAATTCCTCGACAGTAGCCTGGATGGCGACTTTCTCGATACCGGTTTTCTGAGCTATTTCAGCTACGATTTCTGCCTTTGTCATTTTTGTTTGATATTTATTATTTGTTAATCTTTACTTGACTGTTTTTCAACTCAAATTGGAGTGCAAAAATACTACTTTTTTTTCAATCGGCGAAGATTTTTTTTCTCCGTCCTGTGTTTTTAACAATCCAAATCACCATAACACACTGTCTTCCAATCGATAGTAATTTTTAAAATATTTTTGTTTTTAGTATTGTCCGATGGGCGGAAAAGGGAAATATCGAGTACTCTAATCACTAACTTTTAGTCTTTTACCAAAAGTGACAACCAGCAGGAAAACGGCCGCCAAGGTGCAGGCCAAAGTCACCTCCCAACCCACGGCCAGAGGCGCCGCGGGATCGAAGTCCATTCCTTGCGAGGACGCCAGCCAGAAGGCCACAACGACAACGGCATTATTGACGAAGTGGGCCATAGCGTTGACCACCAGCGAGCCCCCGCCTACATAGAGGTAGCCCAGCAGCGCTCCCAGCAGCAGGCGCGGCAGGAAAGCGAACACCTCGAAATGGGCCAAGCTGAACACCGCCGCCGTCACCCAGACGGCAGCATGCAGACCCACAGCCGACGAGGTACCGTCGGCCCTCACGGGCGACCACCATCGCAGAAGAAGGTTCTGTATGCCCGCGCGGAAGAAGAGTTCCTCGCACACCGCCGGCACCAAAGCCACGAAGAGCAGGCATAGCCAGGGGTTCTCCTCGCTCATCAGGAGTTGCAGCATCCCCTGCGACTGCTCTCCGGCGTTGCGTAGCGACTCCTCGACGGACTTCAGGACAACTGGCAGGTGTATGGCATCGTTCCATGTTGTCAGCCAATCGGTTATCGGCACAAGCAAAAACATCGTCACCACCCCTGCCAAAGCCAGCAGCCACCGACGGCCAGCAAAGTCGAGCCGCAGCCATTGCCGCTGTCCCGGCCGATAGTACATCCACGCTATTGCCAATGTCGGCAAAGCGAACATCAGCACTTGCGACAATGCCTGCCATGAAATCCACGGGAGCCACGGGTCGCCCGACTTGGGGTTGACGGGGCCAACCACAGCGCCCAACAACACAGAGATCACCATCATGGACAGCGACAACAGAAAAAGCACCAAAAGGTGCATAAAGGGATGGGAGAATCGTTTCACTTTGTGACCCCGGCGGGATTCAAACCCACGACTTTCGGAACCGGAATCCGACGTTCTATTCAGCTGAACTACGGGGCCTGCTTTGCAAACAAGCACCTTTAATAACTACAAAAAAAAAATAATATTGTGCCCGTCGGAAAAAAAATTTCAATCTCCTACTCACCCTCCCTCGAGCCACCTACCGAAAAGAGCAATAACATCGGCGGACTCTGGGGGAGGCATGCGGCGCCATAAACAAAATTCCAACTATAAATTATTATAGAAATAGATACAATAAATAAAAGAAAACAGCGTTATTAGGAACCAAACAAGAAACAAAGTGAACAGAAACAAACGACATATTGTGACGGCGATCCTGCTGCTTTGCGGGGTGGCAGGGGCGCAGGGACAGTCGGTGCTGGCCACAGGAAGATGGTGGAAGGTCACCGTCGGCGAGGAGGGAGTGTACAGTCTTTCCACCCGCGACATTGCCGCGTTGCAGGGTGTCGACATCGACAGCCTGGCGGTCTACGGCCGCGGGGGGTCCATGCTCTCCAACGACAACGGCCTCACCTCCATCGGCGACATGCAACCCATAGGCATCGACATCCGCGATCGCAACGGAAACCGCCGCTTCGATGCCGACGACGAGATACTCTTCTATGGCGAGAGCGCCGGCGGCTGGCGCTATGACAGCAGCCAGCGGCGGTGGATCTACGAGCACCATGCCTACGCCACGGAGAACTGCTACTTCGTCACCACCAGCGCCCACGAGCAGCGCCTTATAGCCACCGCCGAGTCGTTGATCCCCGACACGGTGATGAACAGCCACACCGTGGTGGCCCACCACGACAACGACATGCTGAACATCTACGGCTCGGGCCAGGTGTGGGTGGGCGAAAAATTCTCCTCGTCGCAGCCGCAGCGCACCATTGAAGTGCGCCTTCCGGGCACCGGCATCAGCGATGTACGTCTACGCTATGCCGCTGCCAGCACCGGTACTGCGCAATCTACCTTCAGGCTGACTTCCACGGGCATCAACAGCCTGCTCTCCACTACAGAGTTCTACACCTACCGCACCGTCACAGCAGAAGCCACCGTTGGCCAACAGGCCTATTCCTTCACGCTGAACTTCTCGGCCTCGGACAATGCGGGGTCGGGCTACCTGGACTTCATCGAACTCAACGCCCATGCCACCTTGGCCTATAGCGGCGGCCAGACCCTTGTGCGCAACGACCGCCATCTGGGTTCAACGGCACGCTTCGAGATGTCGGGCCTTGGTTCGGCACGCGTGTGGGACGTCAGCAACGGCAACGACGTGCGCGAGATGGCCGTAAGCGCCAACAGCTGGACCGACAACACCAATGGCGCCAAGTTCTACGTGGTCTTCGACTCGTACTCCTACCTCACCCCCCTTGCCGTGCAGGAGATAGCGAACCAGAACCTCCACGGCGCGGCGGCGGCGGAGCTGGTGATAGTGACCCTAGAGGCCTACCGTCCGCAGGCCAACCGGCTGGCCGGCCTTCACGAAGTCTTCGACGGCATGCACACCCTGGTGGTCAGCGACCAGGAAGTCTTCAACGAATACTCCTCCGGCATGCGCGACCCGATAGCCATCCGCTCGTTGCTGCGCAACCTCAAGGAGCGCTTCCCGTCGCGTCCGCCACGCTACCTGATACTCTTCGGCAAAGGCACCTACGACAACCGCAACCTGTTGGGCAGCAGCGTGCCCACCATGGTAACCTACGAAACCCCCTACTCTTTCGACAGCGAAGGGAGTTCCTATGCCAGCGACGACATCCTGGGCTACCTCTCGCCCTACGGCTACGGTTCCTCGTCGGAGACCCTCGAGGTGAGCACCGGCCGCCTACCAGCCAAAAATGCCGACGAAGCCACCTTGCTGGTGGACAAGATAGAACGCTACATGACCCGCAAGGACCTCGACGACGAATCCAACCGAGGCGACTGGCGTAACTACGTGGCCCTGCTGGCCGACGACGCCGACCCCAGCCATCCCAGCGACACCGCCTTCGCGCACTCCTCCGAGACCATCGCCACGGCCCTCAAAAATTCCATGCCGCAGATCAACATCGACCGTATCTACGCCGACGCCTACCACCAGGAGTCCGGCTCCATCGGTTCCTACTACCCCGACCTGAACAACGCCCTGCGCCAGCGCATCAACTACGGATGCCTGCTGCTGAACTATATAGGCCACGGTTCGGCCGAATACATCGGCACCGAGCGCTATATCGAGCCCGCCCACATAGCCTCCTACAGCAACGGCGACCGCATGCCCTTCTTTGTCACCAGCACCTGCTCCTACGGTCGTTTCGACCGTGTAGACGAGGTCTGCGGAGCCGAGTTGTGCGTGCTGGCGCCCTCGGCCATGATCGGTGTCATCAGCGCCACACGCCCCATCAGCCATGTCGAACGCTTCAACCGCGACGTGGTGCTCTTTGCCCTCGACCCCGCCAACACCGTGGGCGACGCCCTACGCAAGGCCAAAAACCGCACTCCGGTGTCGATGTGCATCAGCCTGCTGGGCGACCCCGCCCTGCGGCTGAGCCAGCCCGCCAACCGCGTCAAGGTGACACACATCAATGCCGTGCCCGTCGACGACACCGAGGATGTGCAAGCCGACGTGCTGTCGCGCGTCACCGTCACCGGCGAAATCCAGGACAGCAACGGCGTACTGCTGCAAGACTTCGACGGCACCATCTATCCCATCGTCTTCGACCGTGAGATGCGCTCCACCACCCTGGCCAACGACAATCCCGGCACCGAAGTGCCCTTCTGGCAGCAGAAGACCGTGCTCTATCGCGGCAGCCACGAGGTGCGGGGCGGGCGGTTCGAGTATTCGTTCCTCGTGCCTCGCGACGTCTCCTACCAGTATGCCTATGCCAAACTGAGCCACTATGCCAAATCAGCCTACGAGCATGCCACCGGCAGCTTCTCGCACCTGATGCTCGGCGGCTTGAGTGATACCAACTTCGACGCCTCGCTGGCTCCCGACATCCGCCTCTTCATGGGCGACACCAACTTCCGCGCCGGCGGTCTGACAGGCCCCTCGCCCACCCTGGTGGCCCTGCTCGCCGACTCGGCAGGCATCAATATCGGCACCGGATTGGGGCACGACATCACCGCAGTGGTGGACGGCAACCCCAACAGCCTCATCGTCCTCAACGATTTCTACCAACCCGACATCGTCGACAGCCGCCGCGGCAGCGTGGCCTATACCCTGCAGGGGCTTGCGCCGGGACACCACAGTGTCACCGTCAAGGCTTGGAACATCTTCGGTGTGTCCAATAGCGCCACTGTGCCTTTCGTGGTACACAGCACCGACACCCTCACCCTCTCCACCCTCAGCGCCTCCCCCAACCCCTCCTCGACCCGCATGGTGCTCTCGCTGCGAGTCAACAGTCCCGCCTCTGTGGTCTCCGCCGAGCTGGAGATATACAACAGCCGCGGCCAGACGGCCTACCGCTGCACCCCGACGGTCTCTGCCGAAGGCTTCATCGTGGGACCGGTGGTGTGGGATGTCAGCACGGTGCCTCCGGGACTTTATCTGGCCCGCATCGTTTTGACCGACACCGACGGCGAGACCCACCAGGCGACGACGAAATGTATCGTGCGCTAACACAATAAAAGAAAAACATCCGCGTTATATCAGTCAAATCATTGAATAGAATCACACAGAAGAATGAAGAAACTAACCTTCCTGACAATACTCGTGGCCTTGGGTGGAACGCTCAGCGCCCAGTATTCCGAAATCGGACAAGAAAAGAATTTCATATCGACGGGCCTTCCCATCATCCTCATCGCCCCCGACGCCATATCCAGCGGTATGGGCGACGTGGGCGCTGCCACCACACCCGACGCCTACTCGGCCCACTGGAACAACGCCAAGTTGGCCTTCATAAACGGTACTGCCGGAGCCTACACCACCTACACCCCCTGGCTGCGCAAACTGAAGGTGGGCGACATGAACCTCTTCTACCTTGCAGGCTACTACCGCATCAACGACCGTAGCACCGCCGCCGCCAGCCTCACCTACTTCACCCTTGGCGACATCGACAACACGGACGTCGACGGCAACAAAATCACCACCCTCCATCCCAACGAGTTTACCATCGACGCCTCTTACGCACTGAAGCTCAACGACAATCTGTCGCTCGGTGCCACCGGCCGATTCCTACGTTCCGACCTCACCAATGGCCAGACCATCAGCGACGGCAGCTCCAACACGGCCACCCAGGCAGCCAACTCGCTGGCCGCCGACATCGGACTCTACTATCAGCAGGCCATCGACAAGACCCAAGAGTTTGCCCTCGGAGCATTCATCTCCAATCTCGGAGCCAAACTGTCCTACTCCAACGACGACAACGACAAGGAGTTCCTGCCCACCAACCTCCGCCTTGGCGGCCGCTACACAAACATGATTGACGAGTACAACAAGATTTCTGTCATGCTCGACCTGAACAAGCTCCTCGTTCCCACTCCCCCGCTGCGCAACGACACCGCTGGCTGGGCCGACTACAACAACATCGGTGTCATCGAGGGTGCCCTGCGCTCCTTCGGCGATGCCCCTGGCGGACTGCAGGAAGAGCTGCAGGAAATCCAGATCTCGGCCGGTGCCGAATACTGGTACTCCGAAACCTTTGCCGTGCGTGCAGGCTATTTCTTCGAACATGCCAACAAGGGCGGACGCCAATATGCCACCGTCGGCGTAGGCATACGCTACAGTTACTTCACCGGCGACTTCTCCTACCTCATTCCCACCACCACCATCTCCACCAACTCGCTGGCCAACACCATCCGCGTCAGCATCGGTATGGACATGAAACCCACCAAGTAAGCGACACCATGAGAATAGGCACCGGATACGATGTGCACCAGTTGCAGGAAGGACTGCCGCTATGGATTGGCGGTGAGCGTATCGAGCACACCCACGGCTTGCTGGGTCACAGCGACGCCGACGTGCTACTCCACGCCATCTGCGACGCCCTCCTTGGCGCCGCCGCATTGGGCGACATCGGCAAACACTTCCCCGACACCGACCCGCAGTACAGAGGCATCAGCAGTCTCAAGCTCCTTTCCCACGTCGGCACACTCTTGGCGCAACACGGCTATCGCATAGTCAACATCGATTCCACCGTTGTGGCACAACGTCCCAAGCTGGCGCCCCACATCGAGCAGATGCGTCGCAACATAGCCGCCACTCTCGGCCTCGCCGTCGACCAGGTCTCCGTCAAGGCCACCACCACCGAACACCTGGGCTTCGAAGGCCGCCAGGAAGGCATCTCCTCGCAGGCTGTGGCACTAATTGATAGTTGAAAATTGGAAATTGAAAATTGAAAATAGCATTGGACAAAACTGAAAAACCCTATGTAAGCCCGCAAGCTGACGACGAAGCCGCCGTATTGGAAGACAACGGATGCTCCCTGGTGCTGTGGAACGACGATGTGCACACTTTCGACTATGTCATCAAAGCCCTCGTCGACATCTGCCGCCACACCACCGAGCAGGCCGAGCAGTGTGCCATCCTGGTCCACTGCCACGGCAAATGCACCGTCAAACACGGCTCCTACACCGACCTCCTTCCCATGCACACCGCCCTCCTCAACAAACAACTCACCTCCGAAATCGTGGAGAATTGAAAATTGAGAATTGAAAATTGAGAACTTAACACTGAAAAAAATATGAACACAACACTCCTAATCATCGTTTTGCTGGCGGGCGTCGCCCTGCTTGCCCTCGAAGTGCTCATACTCCCTGGTGGCGTGGCCGGAACCATCGGCGTGGCCGCCATAGCCTTCGGAGTGTGGCAAAGCTACGTGCTCTACGGCACCCTCGTGGGCACCATCATCCTCCTCTGCGCCTTCGTGCTCTGCCTGCTGACATTCCTATGGATATTCAAGACCAAGACATGGAACCGCTTCAGTCTGAAGGAGGAGAGCGACAGCAAGGTAAACCAGTTGGAGCCGCAGGTGAAAACCGGCACCCGTGGCGTCACCATCTCGCGACTGGCGCCTACAGGCAAAGCCCTCATCGACGGACAGACCATGGAGGTGCATGCCGTCAACAAATTCATCGATCCCGACCACGAAATCGAGGTGGTGGCCATTGAAGGCTACCGCATCGACGTGCGCGAGACCAGCGACAACCGATTTGAAGAAACCCTTAAAAACAAATAAGTCATGACAATAGGTACAATGATCCTCATCGGAGTGATAATCATAGCGGTTATCATCCTCCTCTATCTGGTGCCCGTGGGCATCTGGTTCCAAGCAATCATCTCTGGCGTGCACGTCAACCTGGTGCAGCTCATCTTCATGCGCTTCCGCAAAGTACCCCCCACGGTGATTGTGAACAACATGATCTCCGCCACCAAGGCGGGCCTGCAGATCAAGCAGAACGACCTCGAGGCCCACTATCTGGCCGGTGGTCACGTAGCCTCCGTCGTCAACGCCCTCATCAGCGCCGACAAGGCCAACATGAACCTCGACTTCAAGACCGCCACGGCCATCGACCTCGCCGGCCGCGACGTGCTGAAAGCCGTGCAGACCTCCGTCAACCCCAAGGTTATCGACACGCCCCCTGTGGCCGCTGTGGCCAAGGACGGCATCCAGCTCATTGCCAAGGCCCGTGTCACCGTGCGCACCAACATCAAGCAGCTCGTCGGCGGTGCCGGCGAGGAGACCATCCTTGCCCGTGTAGGCGAGGGCATCGTCACCTCCATCGGCTCGGCCACCAGCCACAAGCAGGTGCTCGAAAACCCCGACAGCATCTCCAAACTCGTCCTCACCAAGGGCCTCGACAGCGGCACGGCCTTCGAAATCCTTTCCATCGACATTGCCGACATCGACGTGGGTAAGAACATCGGTGCCCAGCTGCAGATGGACCAGGCTAACGCCGACAAAAACATTGCCCAGGCCAAGGCCGAGGAGCGTCGCGCCATGGCCGTAGCCTCCGAGCAGGAGATGAAAGCCAAGGCCCAGGAAGCCCGCGCCAAAGTCATCATGGCCGAGGCCGAAGTGCCCCTGGCCATGGCCGAAGCCTTCCGCAACGGCAACCTCGGCATCATGGACTACTACCGCATGAAGAACATCCAGGCCGACACCGACATGCGCGCCTCCATCGCCACTCCCGCCAGTGCTGCCAAACCCGCGCCCAAGAAGGCCGAGAATTGAAAATTGAGAATCGAAAATTGAAACCAAAACAATGTTCAAAAGTTCCAAACTCAGCCTTATCATCCGCGGCATAGCCTTTGCTGCCCTCGGCATATTGTGTTTCTGCTTCCCTATCGATACTATGGGTGTCTTCGCCAAGATTGCCGGTGTGGTGGTCATCATCACGGGCGTGGTCTTCTTCTTCCTGCAGTACAAGTCCACCCTCCGCAGCCTGGAGACCATGGCCCTCTCGGCCTCGGTGCTGATGGTGGTGTTGGGAGTGCTCATCGTGCTCCATCCCGCCATCATCGCCATCCTGCTGGGAGTGTACATCCTCTTCGAAGGCATCGACTTCAGCCTGAACACCATCAAGTACTACCGTGCCGGTGCCAAAGGCTGGTGGCTCATGCTGCTGCTGGGCTTGGTGACCATAGGCTTCGGCGCCTGGAGCGTCTTCGCCCCTGAGATGGCCGCCGCCACCCTCAGCATCCTCTTCGGCATAGCCTTCCTGGCCATCGGCTGCGCCAGCTTCACCGCCCTTGCCGGCCTCAACCGCGTGGAAGACTATTTCGAAGCCGCCCGCAAGGCGCTGCTCGACAAGGAGGAATACGTCGAGGCCGAAGTGGTGAAATGAGACGCACCCTTACACTGATCATCCTAGCGCTCTGTCCTCTGGCGGCAGGCGCACAAACCCTGGTCCAGAAGGCCGACAGCCTTCTGGACCGTCATTATCATCGCATCACCTTGCACGAAAGGGGGACGACGCTCGACGTCTCTGCCCTGCCCCACGGCGTCTACCTGCTGCGGCTGATGTCCGACACAGGTACGGCGACACGACGCGTGGTGCTTTTGTGATGCAAAAGAAGACCAAAGGCCGGCATATCCGCCGGCCTTTGTTTTGTCAGTACTGTTCTTTCTCGTTGGGAAAATCTCCGCTCTTGACATCGGCGACGTAGTGGCGGATGGCGTTGGAGATGTCCTCGCCAAAGGTGCCGTAGGTGCGTAGGTAGCGGGGCTTGAACTGCTGGGTGATGCCAAGCATGTCCTGCAGCACGAGCACCTGTCCGTCGGTGTGGGGGCCAGCGCCGATGCCGATGGTGGGAATCTTCAGTTCGGAGGAGACCTCGGAGGCCAGTTTGGCGGGAATCTTCTCCAGCACGAGGGCGAAGCAGCCAGCCTCCTGGAGGATGAGGGCGTCCTTCTTCACGCGGTCGGCCTCTTCCTTCTCGGTGGCGCGGACGGCATAGGTACCGAATTTGTTGATGCTCTGCGGCGTGAGGCCGAGGTGGCCCATGATGGGGATGCCTGCCGAGAGGATGCGCTGCACGCTTTCAAGGATTTCCTCGCCACCTTCCATCTTGATGGCGTCGGCGCCGGTTTCCTTCATGATGCGGATGGCGGAGGCCAGGGCCTGCTTGGAGTTGCCCTGGTAGGTGCCGAAAGGCATGTCAACCACCACGAGGGCGCGCTTGATAGCGCGGACGACCGAGGTGGCGTAGACGATCATCTCGTCGAGGGTGATGGGAAGGGTGGTTTTGTGGCCCTGCATAACGTTGGCAGCGGAGTCGCCCACGAGAACCACATCGATTTTGGTGCTCTCGACGAGCGAGGCCATGGAGTAGTCGTAGGCGGTAATCATAGCTATTTTTTCACCGTGGAGCTTCATGTTCTGCAGCACACGGGTGGTTACCTTGGTGACATCGGTTTGTAGATAAGCCATTTTTTTAGTGATTAGTGATTGGTGATTAGTGAATAGCGAAATGTTTAATAAAGAAAAAAATAAGGGTTTATGTAACAATTCATCAGTCGATGATTTCGTCGGGATTGACATTCTTGCGCTTTTCCTCGCGGGGCTGGGTATCTTCCTCCTGGTCGGGGACTATGCGGAAGAGGTCGCGGAGGGCCTTGCGGAGTTCGTAGCCGCCACGTTTGTCGACACGGTAGGCCACGAAGAAACGACGCCCGACGGCGAAGGAGGCCGCCTGGGTGGGCGAATCGACCTCGAAGAAGTAGTCTTTGAGTTCGCTCTCCGAGATGCGCTTGCCGAGGTAGATGGTGTCGAACTGGGCCACATTGATGGGGGCCTGGAGCATCAATTCACCCTTGCCGGGCATTTTGCGGGTGGGCAGGGCTTTGTATTCGATGCCACGCGAGGTCTTCACCTTGGCGAAGAACTTCAGTTTAGAAGCCACCTGCTCGGGGGTGGCGGGGATACGTATATAGATGGAGTCTTTCTGTGGCTCCTCGCACTCGTCGAGGCGACGACCATAGTTGCTGCTAATGACAACATAGCCGGCCTGGACAAGGATTTGCTTCGGATGGGGGATGAGGTTGTAGCGCTCCACCGTGGTACGGTAGTCGAGGTGGTCGTCGACCTTGATCTGAATGTCGCTGGGGCAAGTGTCCTTGGTACCACTTACGGAGTAGACGGAGCCCTTGGTGAGGAAGAGTTGGGCATAATAGCCACGCACAAGACTGTCGGCAGCGGGGACGAAGCATCCGCGAGCAGCGCCGATGCACTCGTCGGGGTCGTTGCGGAAGGTGACGAGAATCGAATTGGTGAGGTCTACACTCTTGTTCAGTTTCAGTCGTTCACCGGGGAGTGTGGCGCAGTCATAGACCGCCGTAGAGGTAGGTACCTCGAAACGGAGGGTCTCTACGGAGTCGCCGTGGCAGGAGCAGTGGATGGGATTGTGCGCATAGCGTATGGGGAAGGGAGCACGGCTGCGCATAGAGAAATAGCGCACAACGGCCTCAACACGCTTGTTGCCCAGCGTTTCATCGGCGCCGGCATAGCTCTCAACCATCATGGTGTAGAGCATGGGATTATCCTCTGAGAAGGCGATGCGATAGGCGGAGTCGAGCAAGTCGAGGTGGGTGACGTTATAGGTGGAATCGTTGCCTTGGTAGGAGAGCAACAGGTAGAAAGCCTGAGGATTGACGAGAGCCTTCTGCATGTCCTTGACAGGCTTGGCAGCTGGCACATAAAGGCCTGACTGGGCGCGGAGGGCGACGAGCGGCGGACAGAGAATGGTGAGCACGGCTAACGCCAACAACAGCTTTTTCATGGTCTCAACAATTCATTGATAATCTGGTCAGTGCTAACACCTTCAGCTTCGGCGAAATAGTTGCGTACGATACGATGGCGGAGCACATTGCAAGCTACGGCACGGACATCGTCGGAGTCGGGGGAGTACTTGCCCTGAAGGGCGGCGTGGGTACGTGCACCCATGATGAGGTACTGCGACGCACGCGGACCAGCACCCCAAGAGATGTATTTCTGAATGTTTGACTGGTTACTTGAATTGGGGCGCGTGGAAGCAACAAGGCGGACGGCGTATTCCACAACATTGTCGGGCACGGGCATACGTCGGATGACGTCCTGGAATTCGACAATCTGGCTGGCATTGAGCACCTCTGCCACTTCGGAGGTTTGCTTGACTGTGGTCTGCTTGACAATCTGCACTTCTTCGTCGAAGGAAGGATAGTCCAACCGGACATTGAACATGAAGCGGTCAAGCTGGGCCTCGGGCAGCGGATAGGTGCCCTCCTGCTCTATGGGGTTTTGGGTAGCCAGCACCAGGAATGGACTGGGGAGCTGGTAGGTGGTGCCACTGACGGTGACTTTGTGTTCCTGCATGGCTTCGAGGAGGGCGGCCTGGGTCTTGGGGGGAGTACGGTTGATCTCGTCGGCAAGAACCACGGAAGCGAACAGAGGTCCTTGGATGAACTTGAAGTTGCGCTCACGGTCCAGTATCTCGGAGCCTGTGATGTCGGAGGGCATGAGGTCGGGGGTGAACTGGATGCGGCTGAAGGAGAGACCAAGGGTATGTGCAAGGGTATTGACCATCAGTGTCTTGGCCAATCCAGGTACACCAAGCAACAGACAATGGCCACCCGTGAAGAGAGCCAAAAGCAACGAGTCCACCGCTTCGTGCTGTCCCACGATAACTTTTCCCATCTCGTTGCGCAGGGCGTTGTACTTCTGGACCAAAAGGTCGAGTTGTTCTTTGTCGGTCATACAGGTTACTGGTTATTGATTTGTAGATTGGGGAAGGTGCAGTCCTTGAACTCGTCGGCAAGGCGGATATAGGTACGCTTGGCTTGCTTGCGGGCCCACTCGAGCATACGTTTCTGCTTGGCAGCGGCAAGGGCGGCATTGTAGATATTGTCGTAATCGTCGGTGAGGTTGGCTTTGTGGGCAGGGTATTTGCGGTTGAGGCGGACGATGCGGTAGGCGTCCTTGTTATCTTCGGTCTTGAAGGCAGTGGCGTTGGAGATATCTCCCACATCCATTCCCTGGACACCGATGGCATAATAGCTCTCCTTGAGGGCTTCGGCATCAAAGCGGTTGCTGCCGTCGGTGCTGTTGGTCACCGTGCCACCCTGCTTGGCGTTGTTGGCGGTGCTATACTGCTTGGCAGCATCCTCGAAGGAAATGTTGCCCGAGCGGATCTCAGAGGCTATGCTGTCGAGCTGCATGCGGGTGCGCAGAAGGTCCTCGGACGACACTTTAGGGATGATGAGTATATGGCGGGCATTGATGGTATTGCCACGACGCTCAATGAGTTGGATGATGTGGAAACCGAACTGGGTCTCGATGATGGGCGACACCTCGCCGGGTTTCAGGGCAAAAGCTGCCGACTCAAACTCAGCAACCATCCTGCCACGGGGGAAGAAACCCAGTTCGCCGCCTTTGCGGGCGGAGCCGGGGTCTTGCGAATACAGCGCGGCAAGCATAGAGAAACTTTCGCCCTTGACAATACGCTCGCGAAGCTCAGCAAGCTCAGCACGGACACGGTCACGTTCGGTTTCAGGAATGGTAGGCTGAATCACGATTTCGGAAATCTCATAACGTTCGGGCATCATCGGGAGGCTGTCGGCGGGGAGCGAATTGAAGAATTCTGTCACCTCTGCAGGTGTCACCTTGACATTCTCGGTGATGCTGTATTCGACGCTGCGGCTGAGGAGGTTGGTACGGATCATACGGTCGTATTGTTCCTTCAGCTCATCGTAGGCAAAGCCTGTCGCCTCGCGGATGGCCTCCTTGGAGCCATAGCGTTCAAGGTCGCCCTGAAGGAAACTTTCAAGGTATTGATTCACCTCCTCGTCACTCACTTCAACACTGTCCACCTCGCCTTTGTGCACAAGAAGCTGCGTTAGAATGAGGTTCTCCAAAATGGCACAGCGGCTGTTTTGTGCATCGGTCATGCCGGAGCGAAGACGCATTTGAGCGAACGAACGTTCGACATCAGAATACTTCACAATATTCTTACCCACCACGGCGGCAATACCGTCGACAATGGTTCCAGCAGACTTCTGAGGTTGCGCATAAACAGGCGTAGCCTCAAGCTGCAGGAGTAAGAGCAAGGCCGCGAGGGCCGGGAATATAGTCTTTTTCATCAGGATGCTTGGAGTTTACGTTTCACATGACCTCCTTCCTCAGCCTCTTTGAGGAGGTCGGAACGGAGCTTGTTGAGTATATAGTTTTTTCTATGGTTGACGATGATGGCACGGATGTTGTCGCGCTGCAAGTCGATGGGCGAAGTCTCGTCGGTGACCTTGTAGTCGAGGATACGGGCGGCGTAGAAGAGAGAGTCGTCGGAGAAGGTGATGGTGCGATGCTGACGCAAGAATAGTTGCTCATTATAGGCGGTGACGGGTATGACCGTCTGCAGCGTAACAAAAGGTATCCATGCTGAGGCATCATAGTAACCATTGAAGCCGTTTCGGGAGGCAGTCTCCTCGAGTTCAAGGATATCGCTTTCGTTGAAGTTTCCTCGAAGCACTATCTTCTTGATTTTGGCAGTAGCGGGATTCTTTGCCGGTGCAGTGACATATACGGCTTTCACAATACTGCTCTTAAGCAGGAACTCGCCCTTATGCTCATTGTAGTATTCCTTTATCTGACTGTCACTGACGGTGGTATCGATCAACTGGTCTACAATCTGGCGTTCGTAAGCATAGGCCAGGAGGTTGTTCTTGTACTCCTGGAGTTCACGCGAAAAATCATTCTCGACGTTCTTCTTGGCCTTGGCCAAAATGACAGCCTGACGAATCCATTGCTCAACATAGTTTCTGACAACGGTCATGCTGTCCTCGGCCGTCAGTCCTGCCGGCACCAAACCCTCGATATCGCTGCTATGAAGTTCAAGGTCATAGACCTTGGCCACCACAGGCGAATCGTCGCCTGCGTGCGACGAGCAGGACGCCGCCATCAAGGCCACTGCCATCAGTATTATGGCTGTCCGTCGGTTAGAACTTGATCGCGTCAACGACATTCTTGTGTATTTTCACTCTGTATTTGCTGCGGAGTTCCTTGTTGAGGTTCTCTTCCACCTCGTTCTGCCATGCGTTGAGGTAGTAGCCACGGGCTTCAAACTGGCCTTTGAGACAGGGTTCAATGATGTCCTGAACCACAAGCAGGCGGTAGCCTTTGCCGGAATGGACTGCATAGACGCCCGTCTTCCACTGGTCGTCGGCGAGAAGGTTCTGCTTGGTCTTTTCCACCAACTCAAGGCTGCTCTTCACAGGCTCTGCCACCTCGCACTTCTTCTTGTCGACCTTCTTCATCAGAGACTCCTGCATTTCTGCCATCGAGGGGTTTTTGCTGAAGGATTTGCGGAGAATCTTGAGGGCCTTTTCGGAATCGAGGCAACGGCTGTCTTCAATATCGAAAACAACCACACGCGCGCGTGTACGCCAAAAATAAATGGAATCGCTGGGCACGGAGAGACTCTTTTTGGCACTCTCGCGGGCATAGAAGCCTGCAAATCCAGCGCTATCCTTGATGGCTTTGGTCCATATCATCTGCTCATTGTAGTTGAATATCAACAGTCCTCGGCGATACTCTTCCACAAGCTCGGCGAAGTCGGGATGTTCCTTCTCGAGTTGGCTGTCGGCATAGGCAATGGCAATGCTGTCAAGGAAGTCATCGTAGCGCTGGGCAGCATAGTAGGAAAGTTCTGTGTGGGGAGTACGTTTCTGGGTGCGGCGGATGAAGTCGACCACATCGAGCAGGCGGTATTCCTTGCCGGGGACCCGTGCCAGCACGGGGTTCTCTGTAAAGACCGAATCGGGGGCCGTCCATTTGCCGGAGAAGACCCTGTCGTCAAGGTGCGGTATCAGCCCGTTGATATTGGCCTGCATCACCACAGGCTGGTTCTTCTTTTTCTTCTTGCCCTTCTGGGGCACGGGGGTGGTGGTCAGGTCTACCACGCCGTATTTCTTCTTGGCCATGGTGGCGAAGGATTTGCGGGAGGCGTTGCCACGCGGGTCGCGGACCATGCGCTGGCGATAATAGGGCTCCAATTTATCGAACGAGGGGCGCTCCTCGCGCTTGACGAGTTTCACCAAGTGCCATCCATACTGGGTGTAGAACGGACGTGACACCTCACCCTCCTGCAGACGGCTGATGATGGTGATATACTCGGGAGGCAGCTGGCGCATCTCGACATCCTCCAGTAGGCCGCCCTTTTGGGCAGTGGAGCGGTCGTCGCTCTGACGAACGATGGTTTCAAATGGGGTGCCCGACATGAGCTGGTCGTAGAGGATGGTCACCTCCTGGCGAGCATTGTGGTTGCGATTCCAATAGTGCTGGATAGTGACCTTGCCATAGTGCTCCACCCGCTCGACGACCTTGATGATATGGTAGCCGAAACGGGTACGGACGGGCATGCTGAGCTCGCCGGGTTCCAGAGTATAGGCGGCATTCTCGAAGGGGTAGACCATGTCGAAGGCTGTGAAGTAGCCCAAGTCACCCTCGTTGGGTTGTATCTTGGCCTTGGGGTCGACGCGACGAGCCTCCTCGATGGCCACATCATGGAAATTCTCTCCGTCCAAAACACGCTTGCGCAATTCGAGTGCACGGTTGTATGCGGCAAGGGTATCGGCAGGCTCCGCGTCGAGGCCCACCTTCACCAAGATGTGCATGGCATGCACGGCATAGCGATTACGGTCGTAGGCTTCGTGCAATATGTGGGAAAGCATGGCGGAGTCGATAAGGTAGGGAGCGGCGAGTTCAGCGCGATACTTGGCCAGTTCGTTGCGCAGAGCGGCGGCAGTGTCGAGTCCCAGGGCTCGCGCGTCGCGAAGTTTGGCCTGGAAATTGGCATAGAGTTCCACATATTCGTCGAGGGCAGCACGCTTCTCGGCCTCGCTAGCTCCTTTGGCCACGAGGTTGTCGCCGACACTCTGCATGAAATCCTTCATGAATTCCTGCTGACGTATCTGCCGTCCCCCGACTTCAACAACAACGGGATTTTCCTGAGCTTGGGAAATTGAAAATTGAAAATTGAAAATTGAAATGAGGGCCGCAGCCAACAATATCTTCTTCATCATCAACTCTTAACTTTAACTGTAAAATCTTATCTCTTATCTGGAATAGTTGGGGGCTTCGCGGGTGATGGCAATGTCATGCGGATGGCTCTCGGTACGGCCGGCATCGGTGATGCGGATGAACTTGGCCTTCTGCAGGTCGGTGATGGTGCGGCTGCCTGTGTATCCCATGCCGGCCTTGAGGCCACCCACCATCTGGTAGAGCACCTCGGCGAGGGTACCCTTGTAGGGCACGCGTCCCACGACACCTTCGGGGACAAGTTTCTTGACATCGGTCTCCTTGTCCTGGAAATAGCGGTCCTTCGAACCACTCTGCATGGCCTCGAGCGAACCCATGCCACGATAGGATTTGAACTTGCGGCCCTCGAAGATGATGGTCTCGCCGGGAGCCTCCTCCACACCTGCCACCAGGCTGCCCACCATGACGCTGCT
The DNA here is from genome assembly GCA_902775135.1 of uncultured Bacteroidota bacterium. GTDB lineage: Bacteria > Bacteroidota > Bacteroidia > Bacteroidales > P3 > Colimorpha. The sequence continues at coordinate 22,427 of CACYKY010000004.1, forward strand.
GGCGCCGGCAGCAAGAGCTTTGACGATGTCGCCGCTGTAGCGGATACCACCGTCAGCGATGACAGGCACGTCGTAGCCACCCTGCTTGAGGGCGCCGCAGACCTCACAGATGGCTGTGAGCTGGGGCACGCCAATGCCGGCCACAATACGTGTGGAGCAGATGCTTCCAGGTCCGATACCCACCTTGATGGCATCGGCACCGGCTTCGGCAAGCATCAAAGCGGCTTCGCCGGTAGCAATGTTGCCCACAACGACATCGATGTTGTCATATTTGGCTTTCACGCTCTTGAGGGCTTCCACCACGCGGATGGAATGGCCATGGGCGGTGTCGATGACGATGGCATCGGCGCCGGCCTTCACCAGGGCGTCCACGCGGTCCATCATGTCGGGCGTGATGCCCACGCCAGCGGCCACTCGCAGACGGCCGTTGCTGTCCTTGCAGGCGTTGGGGCGCTCTTTGGTCTTCATGATGTCGCGGTAGGTGATGAGTCCCATGAACTGGCCCTCCTCGTTGACCACGGGCAGCTTCTCGATCTTGTGCTGCTGCAGGATGTCCGTAGCCTCTGCGAAAGTGGTGCCCACATGGGTGGTGATGAGCTTGGTAATCATGATTTCGCTCAAGGGGCGTTCCATGTCGCGCTCAAAGCGGAGGTCGCGGTTGGTCACCATGCCGATAAGCATGCGGTTCTCGTCGACGATGGGGATGCCGCCAATGCCGTACTCTTCCATCAGGTGGAGGGCGTCCTTCACCTTGGCCTCCTTGTTGAGGGTCACGGGGTCGATAATCATACCGTTCTCGGCACGTTTCACCTTGCGGACCTCATTGGCCTGGCGCTCGATGCTCATGTTCTTGTGCAGCACGCCGATGCCGCCTTCCTGAGCCATTCCGATGGCCATAGCGGCCTCGGTCACGGTGTCCATTGCCGCGCTGACCAACGGGGTGTTCAGCGTGATGTTTTTCGAAAAACGGGATGCAACCGTCACCTCGCGGGGGAGGATTTCGGAGTAAGCGGGGACGAGCAGAACGTCGTCATAAGTGAGGCCTTCGCCGATGAATTTAGAGGTGTCTGTATACATATCTTACAAATTTTATTCTTAAAAATATTAATTTGCAAAGATACGACTTTTTTTTGATATGGCGGAATAAAAAATATCGTCCATAACCCAATCCGATTCTTTTTGCATTGATTACCAGCCATCAACACTCCATTTTTTAAGCGGAAAGTGGAAAGTGGAAAGTGGAAAGTGAAAATTGAAAAGTGAAAAGTGAAAAGAGAAACAATTTTTTTCGTATCTTTGCAGCCGTTATTTAATAGTGAAAACAATGAAAAATACGATGCAACTATTTCTTGCAGCGGCATTTATGTTTGTGCTGGCCGGTTGCGGAACCAAGGACGGTTTTGTGCTCGAAGGTTCGTTCCCAAACAACGACCAAGACGGCACGACAATCTATCTCCTGAACAAGTCCACCGGTGGCACCGTGATGGACAGCACGGTGGTAAAAGGCAACCGCTTCACCTTCAAGGGCACGGTGGACGAGCCTTGGGTGGCCACGTTCGCACGCTACGGTTTCGAATGCATCATTGAGCCCGGCACCATCCACATGTCTTACGACAGCGTCTGGGGCACCCCGCTCAACGACCGTCTGCAGCATTTCGGCATGTCACAGGAAGTTCAGGATAGGTTTGCCGAGTTGGACAAGTGGCAGATGCTGATCAGCATGGCCGAGGGCGACGAGCGCGCGGCCGCCGAGCAGACACTCGACAGCTTGAACACCCTCGCTGTGGCTCTAATGATGAAAGAGTTGACCGCTTTCTACAACGATAACAAGGACAACATCATTGGCGCCATCATCCTTGAATCGATAGCCAGCACCAATGAGTTGACTTTTAGCCAGCTCGACAGCATGATGCGCGAAGCTTCACCCATTGTGGCCAACTACCAGCCCTTGACCTATTGGCTGGAAAGCATGCGCAAAGCCGAGTCTACGGCGGTGGGGCACCCCTACATCGACATTGAGGGCCAGTGGTGGTCGGCCTCCGGAGCATGGAACAACGGCCATCTCAGCGACCTGGCCAACGGCCATCTAACCCTTGTGGACTTCTTCGCCTCGTGGTGCAATCCCTGCCGTCAGGAAATCAAAAACACGCTCATCGGTCTCCGCGACAAATACAAGGACCTCCGCATGGTGGGTATCAACGTATGGGAACGCGGCAATGCCTCCAAGCGTGCCGCCGACCTGCAGAGGGTCATTGATGACCTCGGCATCAACTATCCCATCCTCGTCGACTCCACTCGCAACGCCACCGATACCTATGGTGTGCAGGGTATCCCGCAAATCATTCTCATCGGTCCCGACGGCACCATCCTCGCCCGCGACCTACGCGGCAAGGACATCGAGGATGCCATCAAAGAAGCGCTGAAAAAATGAAAAAACTGTTGGGTTATATCGGTTTAATGGGATTGATGGGCGTTCTGCCTATAGGGTTCATTCATCCCATTAACCCCTCCCATGCCCAAGACACCAACCGTCTCTTCCTCCACGTCGACGGAGCCTCCTTCTTCATCGACAACGAATACTTCGGCGACCGCCTCAGCGGCTACACGCTGCCAGGATTCGTGCTGCAGCCCAAGGTGGAATGGAAGCTGCACGACAAGGTAACCCTCAGCGGAGGTCTGCACTGGCTCTACTATTGGGGAGCTCGCGACTATCCTGCCACAACGGCCTATGGAGCCTACCCATTGTATGACAGCATTTCACGCCCCATGCATATCCTTCCGTGGCTACAAGCCAAAATACAATTCACGCCGCAGATAAGGCTGAAGATGGGTTGTTTGGACAACAATGGTCACCGATTGCCCATGCCTCTCTACAACGATGAACTCCAGCTGGTGGGCGACCCTGAGGCCGGTTTCGAGCTGGAGGCCAACGGCCGTTGGTTCAATGTGGACATCTGGGCCGACTGGCGCGAGTACATCTGGGATCGCAGCCCAGTGCCCGAACGTTTCACCGCAGGTCTTTCCGGCAATCTATATCATTTTATCAATGATTTCTGGGAAATATATCTGCCATTGCATTTTGTCGTCCAGCATGAGGGTGGGCAAAACATGTCGGTGAGCCACAACATCAACAACAACTTCAACGCCGCCGCTGGATTGGGTATTTCCAACGAATATCCCGTTTTCAACTGTTACTTCGACCTGAGTTGCCGTGTGATGTGGTATCACCAGCACGGCAACGCCACCGTACCCTTCTCCCAGGGCTGGGGCATCTATCCCGAACTCCAAATGGAAATCTACGAACGTTGGCTCCTTCTGGCCAGCTACTGGCACGGAAAAGACTTCGTCCCTTTGCTGGGCAGTTGGCACTTCTCCAACCTCTCGGCCAACAGCGCCGGCCTGACCTTCGACCGCACACGTGTGGCCACGCTCAGCGTGGGGTGGAAATGGTACCCCCTGCCCTCGTGCGGGCTCACGCTCAAAGGCATCCTCTATCACTACCTGCCTTCGACGGGAACTTTTGCCGACGGCACCACGCAGGAGTATGGCCATCGCAACCAGTTCTCCGTCGGTGTCTCGTTCTCTTTCATTCCCATCGTTCGCCTATACTGAAAAGAAACATGTTCCAACTCTACGACATAAACGGTCCTATCCATGCTATTCCTGAACCCACCTCCGTCACCGTCGGAGTCTTCGACGGGGTACACCGAGGGCACCAGGCGCTGCTGGCGCAGATGGAGGGAGCGCGGACGGTGGTGACGCTGACGGCACACCCGTCGTTTGTCTTGGGGCGCCGCGAGAGCGAATACTGGCTCGACGACCCCCAGGAGCACCTGCGCCTGCTCTTCGAGGCCGGGGCGAAATATGTGGCTGTACTACCGTTCACGCGGGAAGTGGCGCAGATGACGGCCTGCGAGATGGCGCGGTGGATGTATGATCGGGTGCAGATGAGGAGCCTGCTCCTTGGTTATGACAGCCGATTCGGAAGCAGGAACAACGACGACTTTGAGCGACTGCCGCTCCTGGCTGCGGAGCTGGGCTTCGAGTTGAGGCGTGGCGAGCCATTCCTGGTGGATGGAGAGCCCATCAGTTCGAGCCGCATCCGCGAGAGTCTCGCCGAGGGACGGGTGGAAGAGACGGCCTCCCTGCTCGGACGCCCCTTTTCCATCACCGGCGTCGTTCTCCACGGTCGTGGTGTTGGACACACCCTCGGCTTCCCCACTGCGAACATCGACCTCACACAGACGCGCAAGATGCTGCCCAAGGATGGAGTCTACGCCGTCCATCTTTCCACTTTCCACTTTCCACTTTCCACTTTCAAAGGCATGGCCAATCTAGGAACTGCTCCCACCTTCGGCGTAGAAAAACCACTATTGGAAGTCCACCTCCTCGACTTCGAGGGCGACCTCTACGGCCAAACCGTCACCGTCGAGTTCTCGCGCCGCCTCCGCGACATTGTGCGCTTCGATTCCATCGAAGCGCTGCAACACCAGCTGCAAATAGACCTCCTCCAATGCCAACAGCTATGAATGACCTGCGTGTTACCTTCTTCCAGCAAGACATCGTATGGGGCGACGCTGAAGCAAACCGACGCGCCGTAGAGGACAGTATGTTCCTTGTGCCTCACAACACCGACATTTTCGTGGTGCCCGAGACCTTCACCACGGGCTTCGGCGATCACATGGCCGCCTTGGCCGAGAATCCTATGGGGCCCACCTTTCGCTGGTCCCAGCAATTGGCCTCCAAACACAACTTCCTCTTCGTCGGCACCTGGATTGTACGCGAAGGCGACAAATGCTACAACCGCATGCACTGGATATACCCTAATGGCTCCTTTGGTTGGTACGACAAAGCCCACACCTTCCGCGTCAGTGGCGAATACGATATCATCAGTCGCGGCACACAGCGTGAAGTATTCGAATACAAAGGCTGGAAGATTAAACCTGCCGTCTGCTACGACCTGCGCTTCCCCAAATGGCTACGCAACGACAATTTAAGCTACGACCTCCTGCTCGTTTGTGCCAACTGGCCGGGAAGCCGCCACGAAGCTTGGACAACTCTACTCAAGGCTCGCGCAATTGAGAACCTTAGCTATGTGTTGGGTTGCAATCGCTGTGGTAAGGATGGCGTGGGAGGCGACTACACCGGCAATAGTGCCCTCATCGACTATAAGGGCTTCCCTGTGGCAGAAGCCGAAGCGGGCATTGAGGGACTTGCCTCCGTTGCGCTCGACAAAGGGAGACTCGACAACTTCCGCGAGCGATGGCCCCTTTATCTTGATTTTGATTAAATGGACAATATAGAACAAAAACTGGGTTTCGACCGCATCCGGCAGATGGTAGCGGAGCAGTGCAGCAACAAGCTGGCGGCCCGCATGGCCGACGAGATGCGTTTTTCCTCCGAATTTGAGAAGGTGCAATTTGAGCTGCAACTCACCGAGGAGATGCGCCAGATTGTGCTGATGGAAAGCGAATTTCCACAACAGGACTTCATCGACCTCACCCCTACCCTCACCCATCTGCGTGTTGGAAACACCTTCATGCCGCTCGAGAGCCTCTTCGACCTGAAGCTGTCGCTGCGCACCATTCGCGAATGCTACTATTTCCTCACCGCCGAGGAGCACCAGCAATACACCGCCCTGCGCAACCTGGCCATCGAGGTGGAACTGGGCTATGGCGGCAAGAGCTCGCAGCTCAATGTCGTCAACTCCCTCCTCGGCAAACTCATCGATGACCACGGCGAGCTCTACGACAACGCCTCACCAGCCCTTGCCGAGATACGTCGCACCAAAGCCCGCAAGGCCGCCGAGGTGGAGGCTCAGGTCAATAGCACGCTGGCCCGTGCCAAGCGCGAAGGGTGGGCCCCCGAAGGCGCCGAGGTCACCATCCGCGACGGCCGCCCCGTCATCCCCCTGCTCACCACCCACCGTCGCAAAATCAAAGGTCTCATTCAGGACGAGAGCGCCACACGCCTTACCGCCTTCGTCGAGCCGAGCGAGGTGGTGGAGCTGGGCAACGACCTGCGCGAGCTCGATTTCGACGAGCGCCACGAGATACAGCGCATCCTGCTATCTTTCAGCGACCGCCTGCGGCCCCTGCTGCCGCAGCTCGAGGAGGCCTACCGTTTCCTCGCCCGCATCGACTTCCTCCGCGCCAAAGCCCGCGTGGCCGTCGAACTGGGCGCCTCTGTCCCCATCCTCCACCGTGGGCCTCACATCGAATGGATGGACGCCCGCCACCCGATACTCTATCTGCAGAAGAAAGACGGCGTGGTGCCGTTCAACCTAGCGTTATCTAGTTCTACTAGTTTAACTAGCTCAACTAGTTCAACTAGAGACTCCCGCATCCTCATCATTTCCGGCCCCAACGCCGGCGGCAAATCGGTGCTGCTCAAGGCAGTGGGACTGATACAATATATGCTCCAATGCGGCATGCCTGTTCCGTTGCGCCCCACCTCCGAGTGTGGCCTCTTCGGTTCCATCTCCATCGACATCGGCGACCAGCAGAGCATCGACAACGACCTCTCCACCTACACCTCCCACCTGCAGAACATGAAGGCCCTCCTCGGCGACGCCGACGAGAACACCCTCTTTCTCCTCGACGAGCTGGGCGGCGGCACCGAACCCCGCAGCGGCTGCGCCATAGCCGAAGCGGTGCTGGAAGCTCTCTATGGGGAAGGCGCCTTCGGCGTGGTGACCACCCATTTCGCCGACCTCAAACTGCTGGCCGACCGCATGCCCGGCATCGTCAACGGCGCCATGCTCTTCGACACCGAGGCCATGCGGCCCCTCTACCGCCTAGCTGTGGGTCACCCCGGCAGCAGCTTCGCCTTCGAGATTGCCGAGAGCATCGGTTTCCCCAAGGAGATTCTCCTCCGCGCCGGCGAGATGGTGGGTCGCGAGCAGCTCAACTTCGAGCACCAGCTCCAGCAACTCGAGCTCGACAAGCAGGAGATTGCCCGCCAGAAAGAGGAGCTCCGCGTGGCCGACGAGTTCCTCAACGAGGTGACCACCAAATACCAACGCCTCAACGACAACCTCCAGGCCCGCCGCCACGAGATCATCAGCGCTGCCCGCCGCGAGGCGCAGCAGATTCTCTCCGACGCCAACCGCACCGTCGAGCGCACCATCAGCGACATCAAGTCCGCCAAAGCGGAAAAGGAAGCCACTCAGCAGGCCCGCGCCCGCCTCGTCCAAGCCTCCGAGCAGAACACCAAGGCGCTAACCGAACAATCCGAAAGAAACCGAAATCGGATCATTTCGGATAATTCGGTTAGCGGAAACGCTTCGGACGATTCGGTTAGCGAGATAAAGATTGGCACCATCGTCCGCATCGACGGCCAGGAGACCTACGGTCAGGTGATGGAAATCAAGGGCAAGAAGGCCGTTGTGGAGAGCAACAGCATCCGCATGACCATCCCGCTCCTCCGTCTCCAGGGCACCGCCAAACAGAAAATCCCCACCGTCAAAGGCGAGGTGCGCGTCAGCCGCAGCATCTTCGACGACATGAACGAGAAGCGCGCCCACTTCAACCCCACCCTCGACCTCCGCGGCCACCGTGCGGAAGAGGCGCTGGACATGCTCCACAAGTTCATCGACGAGGCCATTCTCCTCTCCGAGAAGGAGGTGCGCATCCTTCACGGCAAAGGCTACGGCATCCTCATGCAGGTCATCCACCAGGAGCTGAAATCCATCCGCGAAGTACGTTCCTTCCACCCCGAGAAGGTGGAGCTGGGAGGCGTGGGCGTCACCATCGTCGAACTGCGCTAACGGCAGAATATTCGCCACATGTAGTTGATATTGCGCCAACGGTTGTATTCACCGGGGCAATAGAGGTGCATGCCTTGAAGGCCCTTCTCGCGGAGGTCGAGGTAGCGCCACACGGATGGGACAAACTGCTGGCGGTCGGGATAGACGACCTGCGGAGCCTGGCGCAGACGTTGCTCGTCGTAGAAGCGACTCCAATCGAGCAGGTGGTTCTCTATGTAGTACAATTCGCTGTTGAATTGCTTTTCATAGTCGCTCGCATGCGGACCCACTACGAATATTATCGCCGCGTTCGACGGCTCGCCGTGCCACACCGACGCCACTTTCCATAGCACGATGCCCTCCACATCGCCTACGGGATACTCCAGCACCAGTTCTTTTCCATGCAGCGAAACACGGCGCACATCCGTCACCCTTCCATTCACCTCCAACTGTACGACGGCCTGCACGTCCTTCTGCCACGAAGCGAGGTGTATGCGGATGGTGTCGCCGAGGGCTATTGGGCCGGGATGCTCCGCCCAGGCGTCGACATGCGAAGTGGTTATCGGCATGCGGCCTTGATAAAGGGTGGTGTGAGTGGACTTCTCCCCTGCCCTGACGGTGACGCGATAGACGCCGTCGGGCGACATCGGCGGGAGGGCGAAGGCATGACGCTTGGCGGGCTCGAAATGCTGGCGCAGGGTCACGCTGTCGGCCACAGGCCATAGGCCGGTATTGTTAATGTAAGGGCTGTAGGCAAAGCCCGGGAAGCGACGCTCGAACTCGGCGGAATCGATGGAATGCTCGGCATCGGATGAAAGCATGGTGTGGTTGAGCCGATGGACAGCGGGCGGCAGCAGACGCCCCACCGAGAGCTCAGCGTCGACCGCGGGCGTGGACTTCATTCCGCCCTTCATATAGTCCCAATAGCCATAGGAAAACCAGAGGCTGTCGCACGTGGCGCTGTCGAGGTAGAGGTCACATCCCTCCCCGTCGAAATTGCCATTCCCTTCCTCGTCCTCCTGCGGCTCCTCTTCGTCCAAATCATCCTCATCCAAGCCATCCTCATCATCATCCAAGTCATCCTCGAAGCGGGCGGTATCAAGTTCAAAATACCAGAGGTCAGTATGATAGGCATGGGAGGAGCGGGCGAGGTCCACCCCTCTGTAGGGGGCGTAGAGCGTGTAGCGATACTCGTTGCCTGAATCGGGGACCTCGATGGCGAAGCAGCCGTGGCGGTCGGTGAGCGTGGTGGCGACGGTATGGCCTTCATATTGCAGGTGGACTTCGAAACCTTGGACGGGCTTGCCCGTGCGGCTGTCCATCACCACACCGCGCCCCACCTTGTCGGCCATGAGATAGCGGTCGGAGAAGACAACCTCCTGCGCCTCGTAGCTACGAAAAAGACTGTCTGCCGACGCCCACAGCAGGTAGCGTCCCGTGGACATGGGCGGCAGGTAGACGTAGGCCTCGTGGTAGACGAGGTCGTCGTGGCGGACGACCGGCATCGCCCATTGCTTCAGCACGACATATCCGCCTGCCGAAGCAGAGTCCATCGGCGTCAGCCGCAGGAAGACCCTGTCTGTCTGGCGGTGCCAGAGGGTGCCCAGGGCCCACTCGCCGGCGGCGTAAGGCACGATGTAGGGCCGTTGGACGTCGCGGAGGCGAACATCGCCCGCAAGCACCCTTTCGCGTAAGACAACAGCATGCTGCGCCGCGATGCTCGAGGGCCAGAAACGGCAGATGGTGTCGCACAAGCCTAGAATATCCTTATAGCGGGACCACCCGTCGTACTCCTCGGCATCCTCGAGGGCGGCTTTGGCCATACGTAGGTAGTATTCGGCCAGCAGCACGGAAGTGTCGCCACGATGGGCGGGGAGGTGCTTCTCATAGGTTCTGACCTCCCATCCGTCGCGCTCGGCGAACTGCAGGTCGAGCCATAGGCGTCCGTTGGGCACCCGGTCATAAGTGCGATACAAAGAGTCCTTGGCCAGAGGGTCGTGATTGGAGGCGAGGTCGAAGAGCCTGCGCTGCTCCGCCGTGGGCAGCACACCCAGCTGCACCATCGCCACGCGGTCGCGGTCGCCGAAGAGGTCGCGTCCACTGCGCGGCACCAGGGGTTCGACTCTGGCATTGGACGAGCGCCGCAACGGCTTGCCCATCAGCGCACAGCACACCTCGGGGTCGCCTGTGTCGTCGCGCATATAGCGTGCATCGGCACGGGAGGCCACATGGAACGGCAGCGTGTCGCTCCCGTTGCCAGAGGACCATACGGCCTGCAGCAGGCCCATCAGCTGGAGCCATCCGGTGTTGCCCGTGCGACGGCTGACGGCGGAGAGCGTATAGGTGCTGTCGCCCCGCTGGGCAGCGCCGTAGTAGAGGCAGCGGTAGTGGTCGACGGTCAGCGAGGTATCGCAGCGCTCGAAGCGTTTCACCAAGCTCTTGTAGCGGTACTCGCCGAACCAGCGACTCGTCTCCTTCTGTATGCGCTCGTAGTTGGGTGGTACCGGCGCAGGGTTCTCCTGCGCCTGCACGCCCGGCAGCAACACCAGTACGAAGAGCACTATCAGCGGTATCTTATTCATATTGTTGCAACAATCGATAGAATTTGACATTACCCATGAAGGTCAACTGAGAAGCCCTATCGGCATACTGGGGCAGATGGAGGGCATTGGCGAGCCAAGTCCGCTTCTTGTCGCCCACCCCGACACGGAAGGTGTCGGTACGCATCTCGCCGTGCCACAGGGCGAAGAGCACCACATCGGTCACCCCCGCCTCCTCCAGCCGGACGGCCAACGTCAGAGGGACGTCGTCGAGCCGAAGTGTATAAACCTCCTTCTCCACACCGTTCACCATCACGCAGCACATCACGGTGACCCCCTTGCGGGGAGTGGACAACGAGACCGTCAGCGTGTCGCCCACCTGTCCGCGGGTGCGCGATACATGGGCCGAGTAGAGGCGGCCGGCTTCCCCCAGATGCCGGGCATTGCCGTCCATAGTATACTGCGGAAATCGACGGGCGAACTCGGCGTTGTCGATATTGTGGCGGAAAACCATATCCTCGGGATGCCAGAAGAAGGGTCGCAGAGGCTGTCCGTTGTCAACGCGGTCCATCTCAATGGAGGGGGAAAACTGCAGGGTATCCTTGATTCTGTCGTAGTAGGCCTGGGCGTCCGCAACAGCGCTCTCGTCGGGCCCTTCATAGTCGATCCACGTGAACGAACCCGACTGCTCACCACAGACAACGGTGTAGGGGTGATAGTTGGAGTCGGCCTCGGAGAAAAGGTATCCGCCGTTGGCGTCGGTGTGCGTACAGTTCTCCACCTGACAGGAGAAATAACGCTCCAGCGTAACCTTGCAGTTGGCCAACGGACGCCCGCTGACGGCATCGAGCAGGAAGCCCCTCCGGAAATCGGACAAGCCGTTTTCGATGGCATATCCCACCAATACGTCGTCGGAACGAAGGATGCAGGCCATAGCGGTGTCGCCATCGGCAACGGCGCGAAGCCAGTAGCGACCCGGCTCCACGGGAGGCAGGTAGAGGTAGGTGCACCACACAGCAGTATCGGCCAAGTCACGTGGCCGCTTCAGTTTCCACTCGTTACGATAACTGACGCTGTCAAAGCTCATAAGCTCCACTTCCATCCGCTTGCCATGCTTCACCGACACAGGCATCATCGTCCACTCGCGAGCCGGAAAAGCCGCGTCGGGTGCCCAGAAACGCACATTGTCCCATTGCCGAGCATGTGCATCATCCGGCGTACCATCCGTACAACATGCTGCAAACAAAAGCGATACAACAAAAGCAAGCCTCCAATCCATGTTCTTTTCTTTTTTGCAAATATACATATTTTTCTCCAACCGCACAAAATTCACCCCCTACATATATATTATAACTGCTTTTTTGCCAAAATACTACACCAACAAAAAAAAATATCATTTTACATCAACATCGAACACTCCAGCGACAAGCAAAGCTGTCCAAAATGACAGGGGCAACTATAGGAAAATTCGTGCCAACTGGCGTCAACCTGCCGCCAAGTCCGTTATCTCGCATTCCATTCCATATTTCTCCTTTTTGTCACCTATTTAGTTACACTTACAAAAGTAAGAGAAGATAAAGAGAAGAGTAGGAGAAGAGTAAGAGAGGAGTAAGAGGGGATGCAGTCTTGATACTGATTTGCAGCAAGTTAGACGCAAACACAGTATTAACATACTGAAAGCTAGTTTATTACGTTTGTTTTAGGTCATTTTTCGGGGGTAAAAACGGATTGGGGCGAAAAAGGGCGAGTGGATAATTTTATTGGACACTTTGCGGTCAAGAAGTAGGCTTCACAAACAGGAAAATGTTTTTTTCCTTGCGGAGGTATCGCGTTTCAGCTTTTTTTCGTATCTTTGCAGCATGATTGGAAACGAACTGAAACCTCGTATCGGCCTGTTTGGCAGGCGCAATGTGGGCAAGAGCTCCTTGGTCAACTACCTGACGGGTCAGCAGATAGCCATTGTCAGCGACACCGCCGGGACGACCACCGACCCCGTGCGCAAGAGCATGGAAATCGGCGGCATAGGTCCCGTGGTGCTGGTGGACACCGCCGGCATCGACGACGAGGGCACCCTCGGCGCCCAGCGCGTGGAGAAGAGTATGGCGGCATTGGCCGAAGTGGACCTAGCGTTGCTGCTCTACACCGAATGGGGCGAGCCCGAGGAGCGCGTAGTGCGCTGGTGCACAGAGCACAGCACGCCGCTGCTGAGAATCAGAAGCAAAGTGGATACGCCGGATTTTCCTAATCATCCGGATCATCCGGATTTCAGGTTGACGACCAGCGACCCGTCGTTGCGCGAGGGCCTTATAGAGGCCATCCGCAAGGCGATGCCCGAGAGCGCCTACCACAAGCGTACGCTGCTGGGCGATGTCGTGCATCAGGGCGAAACGGTGGTGCTGGTGACGCCCATCGACTCGTCGGCCCCCGAGGGCCGCATGATCCTGCCACAGGTGCAGGTGCTGCGCGACCTGATGGACCTCCACGCGGTGGCGGTGTTCTGCCAGCCGGAGGAGTTGGAAGTGGAAAGTGGAAAGTGGAAAGTGGAAAGTCCACGGTTGGTCATCACTGACAGTCAGGCATTTGAGAGGGTAGCGGCGGTGGTACCGGAGGAGGTGCCACTGACGAGTTTCAGCGTGGTGCTGGCTCGGCAGAAGGGTCTTTTCGAGGAGTATCTGGAGGGCACGAGGATGATTGGCGACCTGAAGGACGGCGACCGTGTGCTGCTGCTGGAGAGCTGCACCCACAACGTGACCTGCGAGGACATCGGTCGCGTGAAGCTGCCCGCAGCGCTGAAGAAGGCCACAGGCAAGAGCCTGCAATGCGAGGTCATCGGGGGACAATCGCCGCTGCCTAAAGACCTGTCGCAGTATGCGTTGGTCATCCAATGCGGCGGATGCGTCATCACCGCCCAGCAGGTGAAAGCCCGCCTGCTGCCCGCCCTCGAAGTCGGCGTGCCGGTGAGCAACTATGGGTTGGCCCTCGCCTGGTGCGGCGGCATTTTTGATAGAGCAACAAAGATTTTCAAACAATGATAGACACCAACAAGAAACCGAACCTGAGCATCATTGTGGCCATAGCGCAGAACGGCGCCATCGGCAAGAACAACAACCTCCTGTGGCACCTGGGGAGCGACCTCAAGCGCTTCAAGCAACTCACCATGGGTCATCCGGTGGTGATGGGCCGCAAAACCTGGGAATCGCTGCCCAAGAAGCCCCTGCCCGGAAGACAGAACATCGTGATGACCAACAACCCCGACTTCGAAGCGGAGGGGGCTACGGTGGTACACAGCGTGAACGGCCTCTTCAAAGCCCTGAAGGACTGCGACGAGGAGGTCTTCGTGATGGGCGGTGCCGCCATCTACGAAGCGTTGCTGCCATTCACCAAGCGGCTCTATATCACTCGAGTATACCGCGACTACGATGCCGACGTCTACTTCCCGACCATCGACATGTCGGAGTTCACCCTGGTGAAGTTCGGCGAGCCGATGTACGACGAAGAGAGCGGCCTCGACTACGCCTACGAGGAATACGACAGGAAGATGGGTTTAAGGTTTAAGGTTTAAGGTTTAAGGTTTAAGGAAGTTTATGAATGTTACGATAATCAATATCGGCGACGAACTACTCATCGGGCAGGTCGTCAACACCAATGCTTCGACCATGAGCCGCATGCTCATCGAGGCGGGTATGGATGTGGGGGAAACGGTGGTCGTGGGAGACTCCCGCGACGCTATCTGGCAAGCGGTAGATGCCGCCATGCACTCGTCGGACGCCGTGCTGGTGACGGGCGGCTTGGGGCCAACAAAAGACGATATCACGAAGAAACTGTTGTGCGAATATTTCGGTTCCGAGCTGGTAGAGAGCGAGGTGGCGCTGGAGAATGTGCGCCGCATCTTCGCCGTGCGCGGCTTCGAGCTGACGCCTGTCAACCGCGCACAAGCCCTCGTACCCAAATGCTGCGAGGTGCTCAACAATGACCTCGGGACGGCCCCCTGCATGTGGTTTGAGCGCGAGGGGCGGGTGTTGGTGTCGCTTCCGGGCGTGCCCTTCGAGATGGAGTGGCTCATGCGCAACCGCGTCGTTCCCAAGCTGCAGGAGGCCTTCCGGACGGAGACCATCGTCAACAAGAACATCCTCGTGCAGGGCATCGGCGAGAGCTTCCTCTCCGACCTCATCGAACCCTGGGAGCTGTCGCTGCCGGCGAACGTCAAGCTTGCCTACCTGCCCGTAGCGGGGATGACCAAGCTGCGCCTCACCGCCCACCTCCCACATAACTTTCCACTTTCCACTTTCCACTTTCCACTTAAAGGCCTCTACGAGCTGGCCGGGAAATATATCGTCGGCGAAGACTGCGAGACGCTGGCCGAGCTGGTGCACAAGACGTTGACCCAACGCGGCCTCTCCTTGGCTACTGCCGAGAGCTGCACGGGGGGCACCATTGCCAGCCAGCTGACGGCAATGGCGGGTGCGTCGGCCTACTTCAAAGGCGGCGTGGTGGCCTACAGCAACGAGGTGAAAGAGAGCGCCCTCGGCGTGAAGCATGAGACCCTTGAGGCCCATGGAGCCGTGAGCGAGGAGACGGCGCGCGAGATGGCCGAGGGGGTGCGCAGACGGATGAATGCCGACTACGCCATTGCCACCACAGGCATTGCGGGGCCCGACGGCGGCACCAAGGAGAAGCCTGTGGGCACGGTGTGGATTGCCGTCAGCGGACACAAGGGCACCGAAGCCGCGCTGCTGAACTTCCCCGGACGACGGCGCCAACAGAACATCGACCGTACGGTCAACCAAGCATTCTCAATGTTAATCAAACAGCTATGTCGAAAGGACTGATAACCATCTTGATGCTCGTGGTGAGCAACGTCTTCATGACCTTCGCCTGGTATGGCAACCTGAAGTTGCAGCAGATGAACATCATCAAAGACTGGCCGCTGATAGCCATCATCGCCCTGTCGTGGGGAATGGCCTTCTTCGAGTATTCCTTCATGATACCGGCCAACCGCATCGGCAGCCAGATCACCGGGGGGCCGTTCTCGCTGATGGAGTTGAAAATCATCCAGGAATGTGTCTCGCTGCTGGTCTTCACGGTCATCGTCGCCACCGTCTTCAAAGGCGAGCCCATCCGCTGGAACCACCTCGTCAGCTTCGGCTGCATCGTGCTGGCGGTGTTCTTCGCGTTTATGAAAACGAAATAGCACAGCGCGATGAGCAGCTCTCTTATGACACAGCTGATTGTCAGGTCTGTCCTGAACAAGATGGACAGTCGCAACCGGCAGCAGCCGCAACTGAAAGATTATGACAAGACCACTGTGTTCAAAGCCCGCGGCGGCGCCTGGTTCACGATTGTTCTCAGTTGCCTCATCATAGCGATGATGCTGTATTTGCTGATTTTCAGCGACCCTGACTTTTGGCTGTATGTAGTGTGCATATTCTGCATTGTTGTTTTCATCTTTATCCTACGCAAGAGTATCTCGATGCTCAAGGCACAGATTATTGTGGGGCCGGAAGCGCTGGTGCTGGACGGCGCTATAGAATACACAACGAAAAGAAAAAGGTGGCATTGGTTGTCCGGAGGATTGGAAACAAGCGACCTGGTGGTGGAGATACCGTGGAACAGCATCTCCCTTCTGGCAACCGATTTTCCCACGCTGGTAGTCAAGAACTATGCCAGAGAATGTTTCTTGATGGAGCTCGGTTACTTCGACATGAAGGTGACACGGGAAATCAGCAAATACCACAAAATAGAAGAAACGGTATTATGATTATGAAAAAGATATGGATTTGTGTGTTGCCGCTGCTGTTGGCGGCCTGTAGCTCAAAGCTCGACATGGTGGAGCTGACCGAATGGGAGTTTGATTACAACGGCAAGTGGTATCCGGCAACGGTGCCGGGATTCATCCACACCGACTTGATGGCCAACGGACTCATTCCCGACCCGTATTATGGAACCAACGAGGACTCGGTGCGCTGGGTAGGCGACAGCGTATGGTTCTACGGGACCACCATCCGGAAAAGTGAACTGCCTGAGGGAGATACTCTCTGGCTAGTATTCGAGGGCCTTGCCGGGCAAGCCATACTAGTCATCAATGGCGAACTCATTGACGTGCCAGACAATATGTTCTGTCGGCATATATATCCTCTTGCCGACTTCCTACTTGGATTGGATGATAGCATACTATCAATAGGACTGTCGTTTTGGCCGACGTCCAATGCTCTTTTTCCCACTCTTGATGAGGAAACCTGTGAGGTATTGCCCAGCGATTCTGCCAAAGAAGCCTATTACGGCATTTCCCTGCCTGAGCGGCGCTCCTTCACGCGCATAGCGCCCTATCAGCAGGGCTGGGATTGGGGTCCCAAGCTGCCTACCTGCGGCATCTGGAAGCGGGTGTATATCACAAATAAGGGAGTGAAAGGGAGTGAAAAGGGAGTGAAAGGGAGTGAAAGGACAATAGAATTGCGTCAGGAGCGGGACTCCATCGGCCAGAGCTTCACTTTCTACAAAGAGGGCAAGCCCATCTTCATCAAAGGTGCCAACTGGATACCCGTGCACTCTTTCCCGGTGCTGGACAGTGCCAACAAGGCAAGATACCACTATCTGCTCTGTTCCGCCAAGGAGGCGGGATTCAATATGATAAGAGTATGGGGCGGAGGCATCTATGAGCACGACTACTTCTACGACCTCTGCGACTCGCTTGGAATCATGGTGTGGCAAGATTTTATGTTCGCTGGCACCCCCTACCCCGACAGTCCCAAAATGTTGGAAAGCATCCGCAAGGAAGCACGCCAGCAGGTGAGCCGTCTAGCAAAGCATCCCTGCATCGTCCTCTGGTGCGGCAACAACGAGGTGAAGAACGGTTGGGAAGACTGGGGCTGGCAAGGACAATTCAACTGGACACCCGAACAGCGCGCCCGTCTGGAGAAGGCTATGGACACCATCTTCGGCTATCCTAGCACTTCCACTAACTCCAGTTCCTCCAGCATCCTTGCGCAGGCGGTAAGGGATTGCGACCCGATGCAGCGACCCTATATCACCACTTCGCCGCTCTACGGCTGGGGACATCCCGAGTGCGTCACCCATGGCGACAGCCACTATTGGGGCGTCTGGTGGGGCGAGTTGCCCTTCGAGGTGTACAAGGAGAAGACGGGACGCTTCATGAGCGAATACGGCTTCCAGAGTTATCCGATGATGAGCACCATCCGTCAGTTCTGTCCCGAGGAGCAGCTCAATATCGACTCCCCCACCCTTCGCAGCCACCAAAAGCACGGTCGTGGCCGGGAGATTATCGACAAGGCCATGAGGCAATACTATGGTTTCGATAGCCGCAGCCTCTCGTTGGAGAACTACGCCTACGTCAGCCAGCTGCTGCAGGCTTGGGGCGTGGGTTACGGCATCTATCAGCACATTTCCCAACAGCCCCATTGTATGGGCACCCTCTACTGGCAACTCAACGACTGCTGGCCCGTAGCCTCGTGGAGCAGTATTGACTACTATGGCAACTGGAAGGCGCTGCACTACCGGGCGCAAGAACTTTTTCAAGCGGAAAGTGGAAAGTGGAAAGTGGAAAGTGAAAAATGGGAGGAGTATTATAGTATTTATCCCAAGGACCGTCAATATCCCGACCCGAAATACACTATTGGGCAGGCGTGGCAGAGCGACGGCAAGCTGACGGTGACGCTGAAAGCCCTAAGCGACCTCTACGACGTATACATTGACACCGACCCGCACATCAACGGCCACTTCACGCGCAACTTCGTCGACCTCCATGAAGGGCAGACGCTGCGCACCGTCTTCATACCCACCGACCCCAAGGCCGATGTGCGAAGGGTGAAAATAAAAGTGAAAACGCTAAACGAGATCTACCGTTACAACGGCAAGTAAATCACCTTCTTGGTCTCGAAGAACTCCTCTTCGAAGAAGTCGCTAATGTCCCAAGTCTTCACCTTGTGGCGGAAGGCGAACAGCTCGTTGGTCAAGTCGCCGCCCTTGAGGTAGAGGATGCCGTTGTGCAGTTTGTTGTACTGAGACTTGGAGATTTTCTTTTTTACCCAGGGGACGAACTCGCCCAGCGTGGTGACGGCGCGGGAGACGACGAAGTCGTACTCACCGTCGAGCATCTCGGCACGGATTTGCATAGCCTTGCTGTTGGACAAGCCCAGACGGTCGATGACATCGTTTACCACCTTGATTTTCTTACCGATGGAGTCAATCAGCGTGAAGCGTGCATCGGGGAACATGATGGCAAGTGGGACTCCGGGGAAGCCGCCGCCGGTACCCACGTCGAGGACCTCGGACATGGGAGCGAAGCCCATCACCTTAGCGATGGCCAAGGAATGCAGCACGTGGTGCTCATAGAAATGCTCCATATCCTTGCGAGAAATGACATTGATCTGTGCATTCCATTCCTCGTAGAGAGGCAACAGAGCGGCAAACTGCTCACGCTGCCGCTCTGTAAGGTTGGGGAAATATTTCAGAATGATATCCATTAGAGATAGGCTTTCAGATGCTTGCTCTTGCTGCTGGTCTTGAGGCGCTTGATGCCCTTCTCTTTAATTTGGCGGACACGTTCGCGGGTGAGGTTGAACTTCATGGCGATCTCGTCCAAGCTCAGGGGGTGAGGCAGGCCGATGCCGAAGTACATCTTGATGACCTCGCGCTCGTACTCGGTGAGTGTGGAAAGCGAGCGCTCGATCTCCTGCGAGAGACTCTCCTGCATGAGTTTGCTGTCGGTGGGGGGAGTGTCCTCGTTGGGGAGGACATCGACGAAATTGACATCCTCGTCGCTGGCGAGAGGAGCGTCGATGCTCACATGGCGGCCGCTGATACCCATGATAGCCTTGATTTTATCCTCGGGGATATCGAGTAGTTCGGCCAGTTCTTCCTCTGAAGGCGGACGTTCGAGCTGCTGTTCCAGTTTGGAGATCTCTTTCTTCAACTTGTTGAGAGCGCCCAGCTGGTTGCTCGGCAGACGAACGATGCGGCTGTTTTCGGCGATGGCCTGGAGGATGCTTTGGCGGATCCACCACACGGCGTAGGAGATGAACTTGAAACCACGCGTCTCGTCGAAGCGCTTGGCAGCCTTGATGAGTCCCACATTGCCTTCGTTGATGAGGTCGGGCAGGGAAAGACCTTGGTTCTGATACTGCTTGGCCACGGACACGACGAAACGGAGGTTAGCCTTGGTCAGACGCTCCAAAGCAGCCTGGTCGCCCTGCTTGATGCGCTGCGCCAGCTGGACCTCCTGTTCGGGGGTCAGCAGCTCCTCGCTGCAGATATCCTGCAAGTACTTGTCCAACGACTTGATGTCGCGGTTGGTAATGGAATGCGTAATCTTTAGTTGTCTCATACTACACCTTTAATTTAAACACCATTTTTGACCCTATAACGCAGAAAAAACGAAAATGTTACGTCTACTTCAATTTTTTTTTCTCCGCATGTTCATTTTTAACATTTTCACACACCATTGTCGCAGACGGCACCTCAAAATGCGCAGCGAGCCACACACGCGATAGGACTGATACACAAACAGATGCACGGCCCTCGGAAAAATATATCCAAAAAAGAGAAAATTCCTTTCGAAAAAATGTGTATCTTTGCATCGTGAAAAAAGACAAATAAAAAAAATAGTAGAAGATGAAAAAGATTCTCCTTTCCCTGCTTGTCGCCGCCGCAATGGGCCTGACAGCGACCTCCTGCACCAAGGAGGTGTACATTGAGAGTTCCGGCACGCGAGTTGCCGAAGTCACCGTCAATTACGACGATTGGGAGCAAGACGACCCCGATGTCAACTATGTCTATTGTACTGTTGACTGGGATGTCCTCTCGGAGCATGTGATCTACGACGGCAATGTCAATGTCTATGTCTACGAAGGTGGGCGCCAGAACCCGCTGCCGTATGTCTACCCCATCTCTGTGGACTACGATGATGGGACCACCGGTGTTGTGGGCGAGAACCTGCGCTTCGACATGGAAGAGGGGCGCATCACCCTGATCATGCAGGACCTCGACGGCTTCAAGCCGCAAATCAGCCGTTCGAATACGCCGAAGATGGTCTTCCGCATTGTGGCCACTGCTCCTGTGAACTATATCATCAACGACTGATTAGTGATTGGGAATTTATGTAGGGAGTGAGAGGGAGTGAGAGGGAGTGAGAGGACAAATGCGTTATTGGTGAATGGTGAATAGATAGTGATTATTGAATTCAAAGAAGGAAGCCGCCTTGAGGGCGGCTTCCTTCTTTTATTGACTACCCAGGGGGGGCTTAGCGGCCCTCGTGGCGGTGATAGGCGGCGAGGGTATTCTGGAGGAGGCTGACGATGGTCAGGGGACCCACACCGCCGGGCACGGGGGTCACCCAGCTGCAGAGGGGGTCCACCTCGTCGTGCTTCACATCGCCGATGACGCGGTAGCCGTTCTTCTTGGAGGCGTCGGCCACGCGATGGATACCGACGTCGACCAGCACGGCGCCGGGCTTCACCATATCGGCGGTGACGAACTCGGGCTTGCCGATGGCGACGACGAGGATGTCGGCCTGGAGGGTGAGCTCCTTGAGATTGGTGGTTTTGCTGTGGCACATGGTGACGGTGCAGTCGAACCCCTTACGGCTCAAGAGGTTGGCGGCGGGGGTGCCGACGATGTTGGAACGGCCGAGCACGACACAGTGCTTGCCGGCGGTCTCGATGCCGTAACGCTTGAGGAGCGTGCAGATACCCATGGGGGTAGCGGGGACGAAACACTCTTCGCCGAGCACCATACGGCCGATATTGACGGGAGTGAAGCCGTCGACATCCTTGTCGGGCGAGATAGCGTTGATCACCTTTTGCTCGTTGATGTGCTTAGGCAGGGGGAGCTGTACGATGAACCCGTCGATGTCGGGGTCGTTGTTGAGGAAGTCGATAGTTTCGAGCAGCTGCTGCTCTGTGGTATTCTCGCTCATGCGGTAGACGCTGGAGGTGAAGCCCACCTCATGGGAGGACTTCTCCTTGTTGGCGACGTAGGTCATGCTGGCGCCGTCCTCGCCGACGATTACTGCTGCCAGATGGGGAGCGCGGTGCCCCTGCTGGGTAAGGGCGCGGACCTCGTTGGCTATTTCGTCCTTGATTTGCAAGGCCATTGCCTTGCCATCCAATAACTGTGTCATATATCGTTTGATTTTTTATCTTCTTTTTCTCATGGGCAGCTTGCCGCCGTTCTTGGTCACCATGCGCATCATCTTGCGGGTGTCGTCGAACTGCTTGAGGAAGCGGTTGAGCTCCTGTATGGAGCGGCCGCTGCCGGCGGCGATGCGCTGCTTGCGGCTGCCGTTGAGACAGGAGGGGTGCTGGCGTTCGTAGGGAGTCATGCTGGCGATCATGGCCTCGATGGGGACGAAGGCGTCGTCGGAGATCTCCACGTTGCGTGTGAGTTTATCCATACCGGGGATCATTCCCACGAGATCCTTCATGGAGCCCATCTTCTTGATTTGGGCGATCTGGGAGAGGAAATCCTCGAAGTTGTATTCGTTGTGGATGAGCTTCTTCTGGATTTTGCGAGCCTCCATCTCGTCGTACTGCTCCTGGGCGCGTTCGACGAGGCTGACGACGTCGCCCATGCCGAGGATGCGGTTGGCCATGCGGTCGGGGTGGAACACATCGAGTGCATCCATTTTCTCGCCGATACCGACGAACTTGATGGGCTTTTGGACGGTGTAGCGGATGGTGAGCGCGGCACCGCCGCGGGTGTCGCCGTCAAGCTTGGTGAGCACCACACCGTCGAAATCAATGCGGTCGTTGAAGGCTTTGGCCGTGTTGACGGCATCCTGACCGGTCATCGAGTCGACCACGAAGAGTGTTTCCTGCGGCTGCAGTTCCTTCTTCAGGGCTGCAATCTCGTCCATCATCTCCTCATCGACGGCCAGACGGCCGGCGGTATCGACAATAACCACGTTGTAGCCGCGTCCTTTGGCCTCATTGATAGCGTGTTTGGCAATCTCGACGGGATTGCGGTTGCCTTCCTCGGTGTAGACCGGCACCTGCACCTGCTCGCCCAGCGTCTGCAATTGGCTGATAGCGGCGGGACGGTAGACGTCGCCAGCCACCAGCATCACGCTCTTGCCCTTCTTGGTCTTCAAGTAGTTGGCCAACTTGGCGCTGAAGGTGGTCTTACCGGAACCTTGCAGACCGGCGATGAGCACGATGGCGGGCTGACCTTTGACGTTGATTTCCACCGCCTCGGAGCCCATGAGCTTCGTAAGTTCCTCGTGCACAATCTTGACCATCAGCTGGCCAGGCTCGATGCTCTGGATGACGTTGCGACCTAGGGCTTCGGCCTTCACCTTGTCGGTGAATTCCTTGGCGATGGGATAGCTTACGTCGGCATCCAAGAGGGCTTTGCGCACCTCCTTGACGGTCTCGGCGACGTTGATATCGGTGATGGACCCTTTGCCGCGAAGGGTGTGTAACGCTTTCTCTATCTTGCTACTAAGGTTCTCGAACATAGTCTACACTGCATTATTTTTCCGTTGCAAAGATACAAAAAAAATTTGAATCTATAAAACAAAAAAAACTTCCCTAAAAACAATAGCCACCCACAAAGCACTAACCACCTGACAACCACCTACCATCTCCCTATCAACACCCTACCAACTCCTACCAGGTAGGAGTTGGTAGGGTGATGGGTGGGAGTTGATAGGGAGATAATACTGATTTGGTGCTAGTTAGGGGACACCCTTTCCGTACCCTATGCGAAGAGGGCGCGGAAGGCCTCCTCGATAACGCTGACAGCGATGATTTCCAGATGGTAACGCTTGGTGTCGAGCTCGCGGAGGTTGTATTTGGAGATGAAGATTTTCTCGAATCCCAGACGGTCGGCTTCGGCCACACGCTGCTCGACGCGGGCCACGGGACGCACCTCGCCCGAGAGACCCAGTTCGGCAGCGAAGCAGATACGGGGCGAGATGGAAATGTCGACATTGGAACTCAGTATGGCACAAGCCACTGCGAGGTCGATGGCGGGGTCGTTGACACGGAGGCCTCCGGCGATATTCAGGAAGACGTCCTTGGCTCCCAGTTTGAATCCGCAACGCTTCTCCAAGACGGCCAGGAGCATCGACAAACGCCTCATGTCGAATCCGTTGGCGTTGCGCTGCGGGGTGCCGTAAACGGCGCTGGAGACCAAGCTCTGCACCTCGATGAACATGGGACGAGCTCCTTCCAAGGTGGCGGCGACGGCGGCACCGCTGAGGGTCTCATCGCGCTGGGAGAGAAGAAATTCGCTGGGATTGGGAACCTCGCGCAAGCCGCTGCCCTGCATCTCGAAGATGCCTATCTCGGCCGTCGACCCGAAGCGGTTCTTCAGGGCACGGAGTATGCGGTAGCCGTAGTTGCGGTCGCCCTCAAACTGGAGGACGGCGTCGACGATGTGTTCCATCACCTTGGGACCCGCCAGGGTGCCGTCTTTGGTGATGTGGCCGATGAGCAGAACAGGAACTCCTGTGGTCTTTGCATAATGCTGGAACTCGGTGGTACACTGGCGAATCTGCGAAACGCTACCGGCGGGAGAGTCGATGTCCTCGGTGGAGATGGTCTGGATGGAGTCGACAATCAGGAGGTCGGGCTGCACGGCTTCGATGTGCTCGAAGATGCGCTGGGTAACGGTCTCGCTGACGACATACAGCTCTGGAGACGCAGCAGGCTGCGTCTCTACAGACGTAGACTGCGACAAACGGTCGGCGCGCATCTTGATTTGCTGCTCGCTCTCTTCGCCGCTGACGTAGAGGAGCTTGCGGTCGTGGATGGCGAGGGCTGTCTGGAGGAGGAGTGTGGATTTTCCGATGCCTGGCTCGCCACCCAAAAGGAGGAGACTGCCGGGGACGATGCCACCACCGAGGACGCGATCGAACTCGGAGCAGTGGGTGGGGATGCGGCGGGTTTCGCTGTAGGTAACATCTTGTATACGTTTGGGAGAGGAGAGTGACTGGGTGGCTGAGTGTCTGAGTGGCTGAGAGGGGGTGGATTTCACCACCTCCTCGGCGAAGGTGCCGAACTTGCCGCACTCGGGGCAGCGGCCCAGCCAGGAGGACGACTGGTAGCCGCACTCCTGACAAAAATAATATGTCTTTGCTTTAGCCATGATAATCGGTGTCCGGGGTTGGGTTATAGAAATCGTTGCGGTGGAGGAAGAGGACTGAATAGCAGAGTGATAGGAGCAGCGAGAAGATCTGGGAGACAATGGGCAGCAGAGAGGGTAAACGGTTGGCGAGAGAGATGGGGATGAGCAGGAAGAGCAGCGTCTGGAGCAGAGGAAGCACCAGCAGGAGGCAGGAGTATGTGACGGCCAACACGGTGAGTTTTTCCTTGAACATGCGGATGATGGCGATTATGGCCACAACGATGTTGAACAAGGACAGCGCCGCCCTTATGCCTGACCATATATAATAATGTGTGGTGAACTGGTAGCCGTCGAAGATGTTTTCGGGTTGAGGGACGAAGTTGTAGAGCTGCAATGCCGCCACTGAGATGAGCAGCAGCAACATCAGTTTCGGGAAGCGGCCCGACTGCCTGGCACCTAGGTACATGCAGAAGAACGAGTAAAGGAGTATGGCGCAATAGGCGAGATCCATCACATATGAGACCCCCTGATAGAGCGCCGACGGATAGTCGTCGTGCAGCAGATGCCAGCTGCGGTCGGCGACAAAGAACGGCGGCAGGAGCGCCACCACAATTTCCCAGGGGTTGTATTTCTTCAAAAGGTCCATTGTTTCAATGGGGTTTATGGGTCTAATGGGTTTAATGGGGACTAAAATTCATCAATTACTTTGTCGACGCGGTAGACTTTGTCGCCGCGGTGGAGGAGTTGGGAGGAGGCGAAGGAGAAGCGGTCGCCCTGATGGACCTCGGGGACAGGGTCGCGGTCGGTGCGGAGCTCCCTGACGGTGTCGCGGTAGACGCCGGTGGTCTCGCCGATAACCATGATTTCGTCACCGACGCGGAGGGTTTCGTTGGTCTGCAACTGCACCTCGGCAACATGGATGCGGCCGAAGTAGTTGTGCACGGGGCCCAGGTAGACCTTGTTCTCTGTGGCCTGACTTCCATAGCGTTCGCTCCATTCGCCGAGACGGCGACCGAGGTAGTAGCCGTCCCAGAATCCTCGGTTGAAGACGGTGGCAAGCCGCTCCATCCAGCCCTCGATTTTCTCCTTGCTGTAGGTGCCCGCCTCTATGGCCTCCACAGCCTCGCGGTAGCATTCGGTGACGGTGCGCACATAGTCGGCGCTCCTACCCCGCCCTTCTATCTTCAGCACCCGCACTCCAGCCTTTACAATCTTGTCCAGGAAGCCGATGGTGCAGAGGTCCTTGGGCGACATGATGTACTCGTTGTCAATTTCCAGCTCAAGGTCGCTCTCCTTGTCTTTGACAATATATCCGCGGCGGCAGAGTTGCAGGCAGGCTCCCCGGTTGGCGGAGTAGTTGTAGTTGTCGAGCGAGAGATAGCACTTTCCGCTAACGCTCATGCAGAGGGCACCGTGGGCGAAGACCTCCACCTGCACCAGCTCGCCCTTGGGTCCACGGATGTCTTCGTCGCGGATAAATCGTGTAATCTCGGCCACCTGGCGCAACGGCAGCTCGCGGGCGGTGACGATGACATCGGCAAAACGGGAGTAATAGCGCACAGCCTCGGTGTTGGAGACGTTGCACTGGGTGGAGATATGCACCTCCAAGCCGATGCTGTTGGCATAGGTGATAACGGCCATGTCGCTGGCGATGATGGCGGTGATGCCCGCTCCTTTCGCCGCCTCAAGGAGGGTGCGCATCTCTTCTATCTCATCATTATATATTATAGTATTGACCGTGAGATAGGTGCGGATGCCCGCCTCTTGGGCTATGCCCACTATGCGCGGCAGGTCGCCCACAGTGAAGTTGGCCGCCGAGCGGGAACGCATATTCAATTTGCCCACGCCGAAATAGACGGCATTGGCGCCACCCTGGATGGCGGCATGCAGGCTCTCGTACGAGCCTACGGGACTCATGATTTCCATCTTATCGCGCATACAAATCTTTGACAGTCATATCCGTCCACCGTGTGGGAACAAGTTTGGTATCTTTCATCGTAGCATCCAGTTCGCTGATGCGGCCGGCAAGTGCCTGGTCGACGAAAGCGCAGAAAAGGTCCACACTTCCGGGAAGCCACGTCGCCACTTCGTGCCCTATGCCCTCGAAGCGGACAATCCAGCAGGGGTACTCCTGCTTGCGCATCTGATTGAAGACTTTCTTGGCACCGTAGATACCATACCGCAGTATCGGCGGAAACTTCTTGTAGGCCACAATCTTGTCCTTGGTTCCATGCATCAGCATGGTGGGTGCGGGAGGGGTCTTCCAGGTGGGTTTTCCGTGACTCATGATGCCGCCGGCATAGGGCACCACGGCAGCAGGTCGCCATCCGGACGGCAGCGCAGAGACCACCCCCTCGCCGTTGGCCCGGCACCAGTCCATCTGCAGTACCGCGATGGCTCCCGCCGACGAGCCCGTGAGGACCACCTTCGAGGTGTCCACCCCCAGCTCTGCAGCATGAGCGCAGACCCACGCCACCGCGGCGGCGCAGTCCTCAACGGCCAAGTCGATGCAGTATTGGAACATCCCCTGCATCCCACGTATTCCCTTGAATTCCTTCATCTTCACAGTGTCCTTCAGCCCCAGCCGGTAGTCGATGCTCACCACCGTGAAACCACGGTCCGATAGCATCTTGCCCACCAGCCGCTGATAGCCGTTGTTGCGCTCCCCACTAAAGAATCCTCCGCCGAAGAGCGCCACCACGCATGCCTTGTCGGCACGGGGGGTGGCGGGACGGTAGACGTCGAGGAAGAGCGTCGAGTCGCGCTCCACAAAGGCAAAGGTGCTCACCTCCTGGGCCACAACCGAAGGCAGTCCAACCATAAATAGCGCGAGGACGAGGACAATACGTCGCATCCCCTTCCATCCGCAAACAAAGCCATGCGGCTCATCAGTTAGCGTTAGCATTGATTTATCTTTTCTCATTTCACGAATCACTCAAACATTTGTCCTTTCACTCCCTCTCACTCCCGCTCACTCCCTCTCACTCCCACCAAAAATCCACTATTCACTAATAGGATGTTCTATAAATACGTTTAAAAGAAAAAACCTATGGGGTATAATTGTTGATAATTAAATATTTGCTATTGAAAGAAATGCCCTACGGGCAATTAATAGAAGTTACCTAATCAGAACGCAAACGTGAATCCCGTCGAAAGGGTGAAGAGGTCGGCGGTGAAGGGCACGGTGTTGCTGCTGCCGCCGTAGAGATCGCTCAGCCAAGCAAAACCCACCTTCACGTTGAACTTGAAATCCTCGCCGCCGATACGGAAAAGCACCTGCGGTTCAAGCAGGAGGTTGGGCGTGGAATAGATCTTCTCGCTGCCGGCGATGATGTCACCATTGGCGTCGTACTTCCTGTAGTCGTAGTCGGGCAGATAGCCACCGACCTTCAATCCGAAGGCCAGGTCGATGTGGGCCGCCGTGAGGTCGTGCCAGCCGATGTTGGCCTGGACGAAGGGAAGCATGAACCTGCCGCTATAGGCATAGGTCTTGTAGGTGGTGGTGTCGTTGCTGTTGGCGTCGGAGTGACTGATATTGTCGCGCCACGAGCCACCAAGGCCATAGCCCACATAGGTCTCGAAGACCGAGTGTGCGCCCAGCGGGAAATAGGCTCCGGGGGCGAGCTGGGCGTAGATGTTCTCGCCGCCGTAGTTGATGTGTGCCTGACCGGCGAGCCAGTCGTTGAAGCCGTACGAAGCGGTGGCGTTCACGGTGAAGACGTCGGGGAGCACCCATACCGACATGCCTACCGACGCATCCACGCGCACATCCTGCGGATGGTTGATCAGGGGAATATCCACTGCCTGAGGGTGATAGATGCTGCAGGATGCGAAGAGTGACACTGTCGCCATTGCCAAGAGATAAACAAAACGTTTCATAATTAAAACAATTATTTTATCTTACAACGCGAAGATGAAACTTTTATTGTACCGCGGACAATAAAAAGTACACTCTATCGTTAACAAATCACTCTTTCACTAGAAAGAGTAACCCCAACTGCTAAAAACTAAAAACCGAAAACTCAAAACTCACCCACAAATCACCGATAACGCATTTGTCCTCTCACTCCCTCTCACTCCCTTTCACTCCCTTTCACTCCCACCAAAATAATCACTCAAAACTTAAAACTCAAAACTTATTCATTCACTAATCACTTAAAACTCAAAACTCAAAACTTATAAAAAGTGATAGGCGAAACGATAGCATTGTTTGTGGCAGTGTCGTGGACTGCGACAGCGCTCTTTGCCGAGGTGGCATCGAAGCGCATGGGCTCGCTGCCGCTCAACACGGTGCGAATGACCATGTCCCTGTTGCTCCTGCTGGGAACCCTGTGGCTCATCATGGGGCAACCCTGGCCGCGTTATGCCGACGGAGCCACGTGGGGCTGGCTGGCGCTGAGCGGCGTGGTGGGCTATGTCATTGGCGACTACTGCCTTATGCAGGGCTACATCATCATCGGCTCCCGTTTCGGACAGCTATTCATGACCCTCTCGGCACCCACAGCGGCCATCACGGGCTACCTCCTCCTGGGCGAGCAGATGCGGCCGTTGGCCATTCTGGGTATGGTGGTAACGCTGGGAGGCATAGCGATGTCGATACTCTCCAAGGGGAACAGCGGCACCGAGGCCGAGGGGCAGGATAGCCGTGGGCACCAAAACCTGCGGTTGGCGTTGCCGGCACGGGGCGTGTTCTATGCCTCGATGGCCGGCATCTGCCAGGGGTTTGGCCTGGTGCTGAGCAAGATGGGGTTGGAGCACTACGATGCCGCCATTGTTTCTGCGGGACTCACCGTCCGCTCCCTCCCTTCCGACGCCTTGCTGCCGCTGCCGCTCTACCTCTCCGTGCCCTTTGCCGCCACACTCATCAGGGCCTCTGTCGGCCTGGTGGGTTTCTTCGTCCTGCTGGTGGCGTTCAACCGCGACTGGCAGGCCAAGCTCGCTCATGCCGTCCACGACGGCAAAGCCATGTGGTGTGTCTTCGGGGCCACGGTGTTCGGCCCCTTCATCGGCGTCAGTGCCTCGCTCCTGGCCACGCAATACACCTCCACGGGCATTGCGCAGACGCTCTTCGCGCTCACCCCCGTACTCATCCTCGCCCCCGCAGCATGGCTCTTCCGCCAAAGAGTGACCCTCCGCGAGGCCATCGGTGCCGCTGTCTCAGTGGCCGGCGTCAGCCTCTTCTTCATCTAAGGCCCGGGCCTTAAACTCCCTAAGGTCCCTAAAGCCCTTAATCTCCCTAAGGCCCCTAAACTCCCTAAGGCCCTTAATGCCCCTAAATCCCTTAAACTCCCTCCAACCCATCACTAATCACCATTCACTATTCACTATTCACTACAAAATAAATTTGGTGGATTGAAAAATAAGTTGTAATTTTGCAAGTCACTTTTTTTATATAAAACTATATTGTCCGCACATGAAAAAACTATACAAGATATTCCGCAGCGACGTCCGTGACGTCACACGCTATTATATGATTCTCGTGGAGGAGACACGCAGCCAGCGGCTGGTGGGCAGCACCAACGAATGGGTGCTCGACAACTACTATATGGTGAGCGAGCAGGAAAAAGTGATGGGCGAGGAGCTGAAGGGTGTGGAAAGAGGCCCTTGGCGTCTGGAACACCCACGGGTCGAGATGCTCTTCCACCTGCTCGACAGCTACCTCGAGAAGAGCCACTGCGAAGTCGACAAAAGCCTCCTCTTCCGCTACCTCCGCCAGGTGCAGCAGCGCAGCAAGGACTATCTCTCCTACCCCGAGGTGACGGCCCTGCTGCCCATCATGAAGCTGCTGCTCATCGGGAAGCTGGCCTCGCTGTGCCGCGAATTGGAAAAGTCCGGCGCCCAGCACTACCGTCCCACGGAGAAACCCACAGAAGAGGGCCTCGAGACGGCCACCAGACAGAACCTGCGCATGATGAACATCTTCAACTCGCTGAAGAAGATGACCAAACTCCCCATGGCGGAGCTCATAGAGGGCGTCAGCTTCTCCGAGAAAGCCTTGCGGGGGGAGAAGAGCGGCATGTACGACCGCATGCAGGACAAGACAAAGGACGACTACCGCGCCCAGGTGGTGCGCCTTTCCCGCAAGCGCAAGGTGAAGGAGTACGATTTTGTGAAAGAGCTCCTTGCCGACGGCGAGCACGTGGGGTGGCATCTCTTCCCCGCCAAACGATGGAATGCCCGCGCCTGGTGGTATATCGCCATCATCGTGGTGGGCAGCCTGGCCATCAGCGCCGCCCTCGCCCTGCTGGCCACTCATTTCACCCTCCATCTTCCCACCCTCATCCTCACCCTGCTGCTCTGGGTGCCGATGAGCCAGGTGGTGATAGACCTCTTCAACTGGCTCTTGGGCAAGCTGCACCATCCGCGCGGCACCTTCAAGCTGAAATTCAAGGACGGACTCATCCCCGACGAATATGCCACCATGGTCATCATGCCCACCATCCTTAAAAGCAAGGAGAA
This sequence comes from uncultured Bacteroidota bacterium, assembly GCA_902775135.1. Lineage (GTDB taxonomy): Bacteria > Bacteroidota > Bacteroidia > Bacteroidales > P3 > Colimorpha. The sequence goes on from CACYKY010000004.1 coordinate 53,255, forward strand.
GGTGGAGGAGCTGATGGGGGTGCTGGAGGTCTACTACCTGAGCAACATCAACCGAGGCAGCGGCCACCACTTCAGCACCGCCCAGGGGCAGAATCTCTACTACACCTTGGTGGGCGACGCCGCCTCCTACAAGGAAGCCGACGCACCGTGGGACGACGAGGTGGCGGCAGCCGGCATTACCAAGGTGAAAGAGCTCAACGAGAAATACGGCGCTCCCATCTTCAACTTCGTCTATCGGCGCCGCGCCTGGAGCGAGGGTGAACAGACCTGGCTGGGACACGAGCGCAAACGCGGCGCCATACTCCACTTCAACGACCTCATCCTCGGGCAGACCACCGAGGAGGAGAAAGCGAAGCGTTTCCGCACGGAGACCATCAGCGAGTGGAAAGTGGAAAGTGGAAAGTGGAAAGTGGAAAGTGGTGGCGGGTGCCCCATACGGTTCATCATCACGCTCGATACCGACACCGAGCTGGTGCTCTATTCGGCGCAGAAGCTCATCGGGGCAATGGCGCATCCGCTGAACCAGGCGGTGCTATCGAAGGACGGCCGGCGGGTGGAGCGCGGCTACGGTATCATGCAGCCGAGGGTGAACGTGGACGTGGAGGTGACCAACAAGAGCCGCTACGCGCAGCTGATGGCGGGCCTGGGTGGCTTGGATGTGTACACCACCGCCTCGTTCGAACTCTATCAGGACATCTTCAACGAAGGCACCTTCTGCGGCAAGGGCATCTACGACCTGCGCGTGTTCCAGCAGGTGCTCAAGGGCACCTTCCCCGAGAACCTCATCCTGAGCCACGACCTGCTGGAGGGCTGCCATATCCGTTGCGGGCTAATCAACGACGTGGAGCTCTTCGACGACAATCCCTCGAACTATATCGACGACGCCAAGCGCCACCACCGGTGGACGCGTGGCGACTGGCAGATCATCTCCTGGCTCACGCCGCACGTGCGCAACGAGCGGGGCGAGCGCGTGAAAAACCAGGTGAACACCATCGGCCGCTGGAAGATATTCGACAACCTGCGCCGGAGCGTCCTCAGCCTGGCTGTGATAGTGATGATATTGGCGGGTTATGGGTTTACGGCAGGACTGAAACCTGCGGCACAATGGGTGTCGCCGGCATGGTATGTGCTGGCGGCCCTCGTGGTCGTTGCCAGCCCCATCGTCTTCTTCATCGTGGGGCAGGTGACCAAGGTGCCGCGTTTCGGCCGACGATATAAATACTACATGACCCTCATGCGCGGCTTCCGCGTCATCATCTACCGCTCGCTGGTGCAGTTTGCCCTGCTGCCCAAGGAGGCGTGGATGTACACCGACGCCCTCGTGCGCGCCTGCTGGCGCATGTGGTTCTCCCACCGCGACCTGCTGGCGTGGATCACCAGCGACGAGGCCGCCAAGAGCACCAAAGGCACGCTGGGCGACTACATCGGGAAGTTCTGGTTCAACGATGTCTGCGCCGTCGCCATCGTTGTCCTTTCCCTAGGCTCCGGATGGGCCGGCATCACCGCCGCACTGTTCTGCGCCATCGTGTGGATAGCAGCGCCATTCCTGATGTACCGCCTCGGAAAGAAATTCCCACAGGACAAGAAGACCCTCGACGGGAAGGAGACCGCCGAGGTGCGACAGCTGGCACAGGACACCTGGCACTTCTTCGACACCTGGATGACCGAGGACACACACTACCTCATGCCCGACAACTACCAGGTGGGGCGCGAGCCGCTGACCGACTACAAAACCTCGCCTACCAACATAGGCTACTCGCTGACGGCCATCGTCAGCGCTGCCCACCTCGGATTCATACCCCACGACGAGGCTCCGCGCCGCATCGCCCGCGTCCTCGACACCGTCGAGCGCCTCGAGAAATGGAACGGACACCTCTACAACTGGTACGATATACACACGCTGCAGAAACTGCCCAACTACTTCGTCAGCACCGCCGACAGCGGCAACTTCGTCGCCTGCCTCTACGCCGTCAAGGGCTATCTGGAAAACACCGAATGCACCGACCAACAGCTCAAGGACCGCGTCGACGCACTCATCCTCCAGACCGACTTCACCAAGCTCTACAACCACGAGCTCGACGTCTTCAGCATCGGCTACGACGACAGTTCTCATTCCCTCCTCCCCTACCACTACAACAACTTCGCCTCCGAGGCTCGCCTCACCTCCTTCCTCACCATCGCCCAAGGCGACGCCCCATACAAGCACTGGTTCTGCCTCGACAAGACGCTCGTGCAATACAAGGGCTACAAGGGAGTAGCCTCTTGGTATGGAACCATGTTCGAATATTTCATGCCGCTCATCTTCCTCCCCACCTACCGCCACACGCTCATGGACGAGACCTACAGTTTTGCCATCCGCGCCCAGCGTGCTTTTATTCACAATTCGAGAACCGAGAATCAAAATCCGCAAGATCTGCCGTGGGGCATCAGCGAAACAGCCTACAACGAGCTGGATGACGCCCAGAACTACAAGTACCACGCCTTTGGGGTGCCCTACCTCAAGTTCCAAAACACCACTCCCGACCGCATCGTACTTTCGCCCTACAGCTCGCTACTGGCCATCGGCTTCGACGATCGCGCCGTCTTCGACAATATGCAGCGCTTCCGCGCACTCGGCATGTACGACGCCTTCGGCTTCTTTGAAAGCTACGACGACGAGGACCACGTGCCCGTCCGCGCCCACTACGCCCACCATCAGGGCATGATCCTGGCCTCGCTGGCCAACTACTTGCGCGACAACTGTCTGCAGGTCGACTTCATGAACCATCCCGCCATGCGGTCGATGGACACCCTGCTCAAGGAAAAAGCACAGGTAAAACCCTACATAGACCTCAAGGTGACGCAGTACAAGCGATACCAATACAGCAAAGTACACACCGAAAGCGACGCCCGCGACTTCGACGGCATAGCCAACGTGCCGGAAATCGGCATCGTCAGCAACGGACAGTACACGGTGCTGATGAACGACCGCGGCAGCGGATTCTCCCGCTACAAGAAAATCATGCTCAACCGCTACCGCAAAATCTCGGCCGACCACTACGGTTCCTACCTCTACATTCGCAACCTTGCCACCGACCAGCTTTGGAGTGCCACCTACGCCCCTCTCGACGTAATGCCCTTGGGCTACCACGTCTCCTTCGCTTCGGACAAAATCAAGTTCTCCCGCGAGGACGACGGCATCGTTACCCAAACCGAGGTGACGGTGCTCAAAGACCGTCCGGCCGAGCTCCGCCGTTACACCTTCACCAACAACACCAACCGCGACGTGGACCTAGAGATCACCACCTACGGCGAAGTGCTCCTCGCCCCTCCCGCCGACGACGAGAACCATCGTGTCTTCGCGGCCATGAAGGTCACGAGCCAATACGACCCCGACCACCAGGCCCTGCTCTTCTCGCGACCCTCCAACAGCGGTTCGCGCGCCTTCATGCTCCACCGCCTCTGGCTGGGGACAGGGGACGGGCTGGGAACGCGGACGTCCCCGTCCGCCAACTTGATCGAATACGAGACCTCGCGCCTCAAATTCCTCGGCCGGGGCAACAGCCTGCGGCACGCCGACATCATCGAGAGCCGCCGCACCCTCACCTCGACGGTGGGCACCACCCTCGACCCCATCTACAGCATGCGCCGCCGCCTCCACATCCCTGCCGGGGAGAGCGAAGAGGCATACGTGATGACCGCTTTCGCCAAGTCGCCCGAGCAGCTGCTCCAGCTCGCCGAGCAGTACCAGACACCCCCCAACGTCGAGCACGCCTTCCGCACCGCCTCGGTGTTCAACAACATGCGCACCACTCTCTCCCTCCTCACCGCCTCCCAGATGAACCTCTACAACAACCTGGCCAAGTATCTGGCGCAGACCGCCACCCTCGGCAACGAGCGCAACGACCTGCTGGCGCAGAACACCCTTTCCCAGAGCGCCCTCTGGCGCTTCGGCATCAGCGGAGACCTGACCATACTGCTCATGGAGGTGGACAGCATGGAGCGGGCAGGCTATGCGAAGGAGATGCTCCGGGCCTTCGAATACTACAAGATACACGGCATGCTCCTCGACCTCGTCTTCATCAACGATGTCCCCGCGAAGGAGCACGATGCCCTCACCCACTTCATTCTCGGAATGGCCAACACCGAGCACCTCTGGGCCACCCACAGCGACGAGGGCAAGGTCTTTGTCCTGAACGGCAACGACCTCACAGATGCCGAACGCATACTTCTGCGCACGGTCGCCAAGCTCTCCTTCTCCACCGCCGAGGGCATCACCATCGCCCAGCAGCTCCGCCGCCTCGAGGTCGCCAACCAGCACTACCAGGACAAGATTGAGTACCCCGTGATGCGTCCCAAACGCGACTTCCGCGTCTGGAGCGACCTCGAGTTCTATAATCAATATGGAGGGTTCGATAACGACGGGCGCGACTATGTGGTCACCAACACCAACACCCCCATGCCGTGGATCAACGTCATCGCCAACGAGCAGCACTTCGGCTGCATCGTCTCCTCCACCATGGCGGGCTTCACCTTCGCCCACAACGCGCAGCAGTTCAAGCTCACCGCCTGGAGCAACGACCTCGTCCGCGACAATGCTTCCGAGATGCTGCTCATCGACAAGCGTCAGTTCCTCCCCGCCACCGCGCGCCACTCGCAGGGCTGGTCGGCCTTCGACGCCGAGTATGACGACGGCCTCGCCGTGAAGGTGCGCCTCTTCGTCTCGGTGGACAAGCCTGAGAAATACTACCAAATCAAAGTGGAGAACCACAGCAGCGCAGACCGCGAGGTGACGCTCGACATGGTGTACAAACTGGTTCTCGGCATGTGCGAGGAGCAGACTGCACGCTACCTCCACTCGGAATGGGACCCCGAGACCAACTCCATCCTTGTGCGCAATGTCTACCACCCCATCTACCGCGACCAGACGGTGCGAATCACATGCACCGAGAAGCTGACGGACATCTCGCTGCACTACCCGAACCGGAAACGCCTCGGTCTGGAGCTCCTCCTCGCCGCCGGCGCCGTCAAGGAGCTGGCCTTTGTCATCTCCGTCGAATCCTCAGCCACTCAGCCACTCAGTAACTCCCCCACTCAGCCACTCAGCCACTCAGTAACTCAGCCACTCAGCCACTCAGTAACTCAGCCACTCAGCCACTCAGCCACTCTGGCCTCCATCAATGCCGAGTTCGACCGCGTGGTGGACTATTGGGACGAGAAGCTGACGCATATCCAAGTGGAGACTCCCGACCGGTCGTTCAACCACATGCTCAACCGCTGGTACCTCTATCAGGTCTATGCCTCGCGCCTCTTTGCGCGGGCAGGCTTCTACCAAGTGGGCGGTGCCACCGGCTTCCGCGACCAGCTTCAGGACGTCATGTCGCTCCTCTACAGCGACCCCGACTATGCACGGCGGCAGATACTCGACCATGCGGCGCACCAGTTTGCCGAAGGCGACGTGCTCCACTGGTGGCATGAGAGCCTCAAGCTCGGAGCCCGCACCACCTTCTCCGACGACTACCTCTGGCTCCTCTTCGTCACCTGGCAATACATAGCCGTCACGGGCGACAAAACCATCCTCACCGAGCAGGTGCCGTTCTGCCAAGCCGAACAGCTGGCTCCCGGCGAAGCCGAACGCGGCATGAACTACACAAGAGGCGACTCCTCAGCCACCCTCTACGAGCACCTGCGTAGGGCCGTGAACCGTGCAATGAGTCGTATAGGCGCCCACGGCCTGCCGCTGATGGGCTGCGGCGACTGGAACGACGGCATGTCGGCCGTGGGAGTGGGAGGCAAGGGCGAGAGCGTGTGGGTGGCCTTCTTCCTGGCCGACCTGCTGCCCAAGATGGAGCAGCTCACGCAGATGACCCCCGGCGCCGACCTCGCCTACTGCGACGAGCTTGCCACCTTCCGCACACGCCTCGTGGAGGCCATACAGAAGAACGCCTGGGACGGCGCCTGGTTCCTCCGTGCCTACTACGACAACAGCGACCCCATGGGCTCGCGCAACAACACCGAGTGCCAGATAGACCTCATCTCGCAGGCCTGGAGCATACTGACCGACGTGGCCACGGAGGAGCAGAAGCTGTCTGTGATGCGCGAGACCGACAGCCGTCTCGTCGACCGCGAGCACGAAATCATCCAGCTGCTGACGCCGGCCTTCAAGGAATCGAACCCCTCGCCAGGCTACATCATGAACTACCCCGTCGGCGTGCGCGAGAACGGCGGCCAGTACACCCACGGCGCCATGTGGTACATCATGGCCCAGCTCAAGGAGGGCCGCAACGACATGGCCTACTACCTCTACTCCATCATCAACCCCATCCACCGCACCCACTCGCTGGCCGACGTGCTGAAATACAAGGTGGAGCCCTACTGCATGGCCGCCGACATCTACTCCAACCCCCAACACCCCGGCCGCGGCGGCTGGACCTGGTACACCGGCTCCGCCTCCTGGGCCTACAAGACCGGCATCGAAAACATCCTCGGACTCCGCAAGGAGGGCGACACCCTCTCCCTCCAGCCCAAGGTGCCCTCCGACTGGCCCTCCTTCACCATCCGCTACCGATACGGAAGCTCGATGTACGTCATCCGTTACCAGCAAACTGACAAACGGTCTTCTATCGGAAAAATCCAACTTGTTGACGACGGTCAAAAACATGAAATTGAAAATTGAAAATTGGTAACTTCTATTAATTGCCCGTAGGGCATTTCTTTCAATAGCAAAAACATCATGAAATTGAAAATTGGTAACTTCTATTAATTGCCCGTAGGGCATTTCTTTCAATAGCAAAACCATCATGAAACGGATTCCCCTCATCATCAGCCTGCTTCTGGCAACGCTCACCCCGGCCCACTCCCAGGCTGTGGAAGAACCACTGAAAAGCCCCGACGGGCGCATGGAGATGACATTCAAGCTGTGGGACAACGGCGGTGGCGGACACATCACCTACAACCTCTACCGCGACGGCCATCCCGTGGTGCTCGACTCGCGCATGGGATTCACGCTCGAGTGGCGCAAAAGCGACCTCGCTAGCGGTTTCCGACTGGCCGACGCACAGTATAGCACCTTCGACGAGGTCTGGCAGCCCGTATGGGGCGAGGAGGCTAACATTCGCAACCACTACAACGAACTGGCGGTGACGCTGGTGCAGGACTACTACCTTGACCATGAGGGCCGCCGCGTCGACAAGCCCACGGTGATGATTGTCCGCTTCCGCCTGTATAACGACGGCCTCGGATTTCGCTATGAGTTTCCGCAAGAAATTCAGAATTCAGAGTTCAGAATTCAAAATTCCCTCGTCACCTTCTGGCTCACCGACGAGTTGACCGACTTCCGCATTCCGGGCGACCCCATGGCATGGTGGATTCCAGGCGACTACGACACGCAGGAGTTCAACTACACACAGAGCCGCCTGAGCCAGGTGCGCGAGCTGCATGACAGCCCGCATATCAGCGGCGGATGGCCATGGAAGAGCTTCTCCGACATGGGATTGCAAACCGCTTTGCAGATGAAGACCGACGACGGCCTCTACGTCAATATCCACGAGGCTGCAGTACTGGATTTCCCTACTATGAATCTGGACTTGACTTATAACGAGGAGATGAATAGATTAAAAGTACACCTCACGCCCGACGCCACTGGCTATGTGGGCCGCCTCACATCGCCCTGCTATTCCCCGTGGCGCACCGTCCAGGTGTGCGACGAGGCCACCGATGTGCTGCGCTCGCGCCTCATCCTCAACCTCAACGAGCCGTGCGCCTTGGAGGATGTCAGCTGGATACACCCCGTGAAGTACATGGGTGTGTGGTGGGAGATGATCAGCGACCACAGCACCTGGGGCTACACCAACGACTTCCCCTCCGTGCGCCTGCCCGGCGACCCCTCGCTGCCGCCGTCGCTGCAGGGCGCCGTCACCGACTACAGCAAGGCCAAGCCCCACGGCCGCCACGGGGCCAACAACGCCAACGTGCGACGCTACATCGACTTTGCCGCCGCCCACGGTTTCGACGCCCTCCTCATCGAAGGGTGGAACATCGGCTGGGAGGACTGGTACGGCAAGGACAAGGACTATGTCTTCGACTTCCTCACCCCCTACCCCGACTTCGACCTGCCGGCGCTGAACAAATACGCTCACGAGAAGGGCATCCGCCTCATCATGCACCACGAGAGCTCCTCGTCGGTCTCCAACTACGAGCGCTTTATGGAGCGGGCCTACAACCTCATGAACGAGTATGGCTACGATGCCGTCAAGAGCGGCTATGTGGGCCACATCGTGCCCCACGGCGAGCACCACTACAGCCAGCCCATCATCAACCACTACCACCGCGCCATTGTCGAGGCCGCCAAGCACCACATTATGGTCAACGCCCACGAGGCCGTGCGCCCCACGGGCCTCTGCCGCACATGGCCCAACATGATCGGCAACGAGAGCGCCATGGGCACCGAGTTCCGCGGCCGCATCAACCCCGGCCACACCACCATCCTGCCCTTCACACGCCTCCAGGGTGGCCCGATGGACTACACCCCCGGCATCTTCGAAACCGACATGGAGCGCAACGCCCCCTGGAACCGCGACCTCATGCGCCACACCATCTGCAACCAGCTGGGACTTTACGTCACCTTCTACTCCCCCCTGCAGATGGCCGCCGACTTCCCCGAGCACTACGAGCCCCACATGGACGCCTTCCAGTTTATCAAGGACGTGGCGGTGGACTGGGACACGTCGATCTACATCATGGCCGAGCCCGGAGACTATATCGTCACTGCGCGCCACCCCAAGACCTCCTCGCTCAACCTGGCGGCCGAGGGCGTGGGACGGCTGAAGGACGGCAAGAAAGGCGTCATCAGCAATGCCGCCCGCTTTGTCTACGCCATCCCCGACACACTTTCCACTTTCCACTTTCCACTTTCCACTCCCCGCGACACGTGGTATCTCGGCGGCGTCACCGACGAGGAGGCGCGCGAGGTGGAGGTGAAGCTGGACTTCCTCAAGCCCGGGGTGAAATACGAGGCCACCATCTATGCCGACGCAAAGGATGCCTCGGGTTGGGTGAGCGACGTGAAGATGGGCTGGGACGCTGCCCAAAAGGAAGGCTACAACCCCAAGGCCTACACCATCACCAAGCAGAAGGTCTCCCGCAAAAGTATACTCAAACTCCGCATGGCTCCTTGTGGCGGCTTCGCCGTTTCGATTAGAGAGATTAAATAATTCCCCGCACATGAAACCAATGAAGTCCATTCCGCTATTCCTCTTGCTTCTGCTATCGCTTCCGCTATCCGCCAAGCCGGAATTCTATAACCTCGCGTCGCCCAATGGGCGGCTGGTGGTCACGGTGCAGGTGGAGCAGGGTGGAATGTCGTATGCGGTAGAGTACGACAACCGCTTCCTCTCGCCCACCACGGTCATCGGACTGAGATACGAGCAAGGAGGGAAAGTGTACGACAAGATGACGGTGCGGAAGGTATGGCGAAGAACCATCGACGAAACCATCGCATCGCCCTTCAGCCGGCAGGCCACGATGCGCAACCACTGCAAGGAGATGACCCTCTCGCTCCGCGAAGGACTCTCCGTCGTCTTCCGGGCATACGACGACGGAGTGGCCTACCGATACGTGTGGGAAGGAAAGCCAGGCAAGGTCTTCAGTGAGGTGGCACAATGCTATTACAATGCCGATACGGCCACGGTGCCCTATGTCTCGCAGTTCGACTCCACGGCCTTCGGCAACGAGCCCTTCGAACTCAGCAACGTCTGGACACCACAGTCGGAGAAGTGGAAGTGGTTCTATCCGCAGTACAGCTCCTCGTTCGAGAACCAGTACCTGACCCTGCCGCTACGCAAAATGGACTCGCGGCGCCTCTGCTTCCTGCCGCTGCTGCTGCATGGCGAAGGAGGCATGAAGATGTGCATCAGCGAGACGGCGCTGCTGGACTACCCCGGCATGTACATGCGCCACTTCGTCGACGACATACTGGAATGCCAGCACGCCCCGCTGCCGCGAAAAGTGGAGCAGGGAGGCCACAACAACCTGCAGCTGCTGGTGCGGGAGAGGGAGGACTACATCGCCGAGATGGACCGCAGCAAAGTCTTCCCTTGGCGCATGATGATGGTGGGCAGCGACACGGAGATAGCGATGAACAACATGAGCTATCTCCTCGCGGAACCGTCGCGGGTGGAGGACATCTCCTGGATAGCGCCCGGGAAGGTGGCGTGGGATTGGTGGAACTGCTTCAACATCAGTGATGTGGACTTTGAGGCCGGCATCAACAACGACACCTATAAGCACTATATCGACTTTGCCTCGAAGTACGGCATCGAATACGTGATACTGGACGAAGGGTGGGCGGTGAACGGAGAGGCGGACCTGTTCAGCGTGGTGCCGGAGATAGACCTGCCGATGCTTGTGCAATACGCCCAAAAGCGGGGAGTAGGCATCATCCTCTGGGCCGGCTATTACGCCTTCGAGCGGGATATGGAGCGCGTGTGCAAACACTATAGCGAGATGGGCGTGCGGGGCTTCAAGATAGACTTTATGGACCGCGACGACCAGCTGGCCGTTGACTTCTACCGCCGCGCCGCCGAGACTTGTGCCCGGCACCGGCTGCTGGTGGACTTCCACGGCGCCTTCAAGCCGGCAGGCTTCACGCGGACATATCCCAACGTGCTGAACTTCGAGGGGGTCTTCGGGTTGGAGCAGATGAAGTGGGCCCCGACGACGACGGACCAGATGCAGTATGACGTGGAAATACCCTTCATCCGGCAGGCGGCGGGGCCGATGGACTACACGCAGGGAGCCATGCTCAACGGAGGGCGGTGGAACTACCACCCCTGCTGGATGGAGCCCATGAGTCAGGGGACGCGGTGCCACCAGCTGGCGCTGTACATCGTGCTGGAGTCGCCGCTGAACATGCTGTGCGACTCGCCGACGCATTACGAGAGGGAGCCGGAGTACACGCGTTTCGTGGCCGAGATACCCACGGTGTGGGATGAGACACGGGTGCTGCAGGGGAAGGTGGGCGAGTACATCGTCACCGCGCGGCGGAAGGGCAGCACCTGGTATGTCGGCGGCATCACCAACTGGACGGCTCGCGACGTGGAGCTTGACCTCAGCCCCCTGGGCATCGACGCCCACACAATGGTCACCCTCTACACCGACGGCATCAACGCCCACCGCAAGGGCAGCGATTATAAAGTGGAAAGCGGAAAGTGGAAAGTGGAAAGCGGAAAGTGGAAAGTGGAAAACGGGAAGTGGAAAGTCCACATAGCCCCCGGCGGCGGATTTGTTATGAAACTCAACTAAAACAAGGGAAAAAACACCTAACACCATGAACATCTTCAAACAAATACTTTCCAAGTACACCTCCGTCAGCCTCATGCTGCGCATCTTCATCGGACTGGCCATTGGTGCCACGCTGGGGCTGGTGGTGCCGCAGTGGACAGGCATTGCCATCCTGGGCCGCATGTTCGTCTCCGCCCTCAAGGGCATCGCCCCCGTGCTGGTGGCCGTGCTCGTGATGAGCAGCATTGCCAAAGCCGGCAGCGGTCTGGGTCCACGATTCCGCACCGTCATCTCGCGCTACCTGCTCTCCACCTTCATCGCCGCCGTGTGCGCTGTGGTGGGCAGCATGCTCTTCCCCGTGACGCTGGAACTGGGCGAGGTGGCCGATGTCGAGGCCTCTGCCGGCTCGCTGGCCGAAGTGTTCACCAACCTACTCACCTCCATGGTGGCCAACCCCGTGGCCGCCATCGCCAACGCCAACTACATCGCCATCCTCTTCTGGAGCATTATCCTCGGCATAGCGCTGAAAACCATGGCTTCCAAGGCCACCGTCAACGTGGTGCACGACCTCAGCACCGTGGTGACGCGCGTGGTGAAGTGGGTGATACAGTTCGCCCCCTTCGGCATCCTCGGCCTGGTGTTCAGCACGGTGAGCGAGAACGGTCTCACGGTCTTCACCACGTATGGCCACCTGCTGCTGCTCCTGGTGGGCTGCATGCTGGCCAACACCCTCATCTTCAACCCTCTCATCTCGTTCCTCATGCTCAGGCAGAACCCCTATCCGCTGCTCTTCACCTGCCTCAAGGAGAGCGGCCTGCAGGCCTTCTTCACCCGCTCGTCGGCTGCCAACATCCCCATCAATATGGCGCTGTGCAAGAAACTGGGCCTGGACGAGGAATTCTACTCCGTCAGCATACCGCTGGGGGCCACCATCAACATGGACGGTGCGGCGGTGACCATCACCGTCTTCTCCCTGGCCGTGGCCAACACCGTGGGTATCGACGTCAGCTTTGCTTCGGCCCTCTTCCTGAGCATCATAGCCACCCTCGGTGCCTGTGGTGCCTCGGGAGTGGCCGGCGGCTCGCTGTTGCTCATCCCCATGGCCTGCTCCTTCTTCGGCATCGGCAACGACGTGGCCATGCAGGCCGTAGCCATAGGCTTCATCGTCGGCGTGGTGCAGGACTCCGTGGAGACGGCCCTCAACTCCTCCGGCGACGCCTTCTTCACCGCCACCGCCGAATACTACGACCGCAAGAAACGCCGCTCATCCGCGGAAAATTGAAAATTGAAAATTGAAAATTGAAAATTGAAAGTGGAAAGTCCACATGGCCCCCGGCGGCGGTTTTGTTATGAAACTCAACTAAAACAAGGGAAAATTTCCATAGAAGAAAACTGAACGGGAGAACAAAATGAATATCAGACACATCGCATCGCTCTTGCTCGGAGTCCTGGTGCTCTCCTCTTGTGCGACCAAGGTAGCCATCGTGAACGGCACCGTCGAGATGCAGGATGGAAGCGTGCCGTTGGCCACTGCCGAGCCGCGTTTCAGCTGGCAATACAATGCCGAGGTGGGAGGCGTCACAGAAGGTAACGTGAAGCAGGAGGATTACCGCATCATCGTGGCCAGCAGCGAGGAGAACGCAAAGAAGGGCATCGGCGACCTGTGGGATACCACTGTAGCCTCCAGCCAGATGCTCTATATTCCTTACAATGGAACACCATTGAAAAGCCGCGACCGCTGCTGGTGGAAGGTTTTTACCACCGTCTCCTATGGCAATCACAATAGGAAGAAGTCCCTCGAGAGCGATGTGCAGCACTTCGAAATCAGCCTCCTGTCGCCCAACGACTGGAAGGCACAATGGATTGGGCGCGACTACGAGGACGACCATCTCGATGGCCACACCGCCATCGCCGCACGCTATCTGCGCAAGGAGTTCTCCCTGAGGGACAACATCGACCATGCACGGCTTTACATCAGCGGGTTGGGCGTCTACTCTGCCTATATCAACGGTGCCGAAGTGGGGATGAACGAAATCTTGAAACCTACCCTTAGCGACTACTCCCGCCGCATCTATTTCAACGCCTACGACGTGACCGACCTCATGCGGGCTGGCGACAAGAACGCCATAGGCGTCGTCCTCGAAGGGGGACGCTTCACCGCCCCTCGCCACGACACCAACTATCTGGAATGGTGCGGTATCCTTCACGCCGCACACTACGGCTTGCCACAGCTGCTCATGCAATTGGAGGTGACCTATCATGACGGCACGTCAGACACCATCGTCAGTGGCGACGCTGACCGCGACCGAAATGGAACACACGACACCCCCTGGAAGATCACCAACCGCGGCCCCATACGCAAGAGCAACGAATTCGACGGCGAGACCTACGACGCCCGCCTCAAACTTGGCGACTGGACTCAGCCACACTATGACGACCGTCAATGGGATGAGGCCGTCGTTGGCTACGACCGCGAGAATATGTACCGTGAGGACATCTATAATCCCCGCCACCGTGTCGCCCGCGAATATCCGGTGAAGACAGGCAGCCCCCTGCCCGACGACTACCATCGTCCCGACCCCATGCAACTTCTCTCGCCGCAGCCTAATCCCAACATCACAGTACAGCATATCATAAAGCCTGTGTCCGTCTTCCCCAAGGGGGATAAATGGATTGTAGACATGGGGCAGAACATGGTGGGAGTGATAGCCGTTGAACTTAACAATATGCATTATGGCGACACCATCACCTTTCGCTATGGCGAGCTACTCAATGCCGACAGCACACTCTACACCGCCAACCTCCGCAGCGCTGAATGCACCGACCGCTATATCGCCGCCGATAGCTGGGACTACTGGTACCCAGAGTTTACCTACCACGGCTTCCGCTATGTCGAGGTTTCCGGCATCCGCTTCAATCCGATTCCCGATTCCTTCACCGGACTTGTCTTCTACGACGAGATGCCGATGACCGGCAGTTTCGAGACCTCCGACAGCGTCATCAACGCCGTCTACCGCAACGCCACATGGGGCATCCGCGGCAACTACCGCTCCATGCCCACCGACTGTCCCCAGCGCGACGAGCGCATGGGCTGGACCGGCGACCGCACCACCGGCTGCTACGGCGAGAGCTTCATCTTCGACAACCACCGCCTCTACGCCAAGTGGCTGCAGGACCTCGAAGACAGCCAGTGGGAGAACGGCTCGCTCCCCGACGTCGCCCCCGCCTACTGGCGCAACTACACCGACAACATGACCTGGCCCGGGGCCTTCATCACGGTGGCCGACATGCTATGGAGGCGCTTCGGCGACTTCCGCCCCATCGAGAAGCACTACGACGCCATGAAGCGCTGGATGCTCCACATGGAAAAATACTACCTCAAGGACGGCATCCTCGTCCGCGACACCTATGGCGACTGGTGCGTGCCGCCCGAGAGCCCTGAACTTATTCATACCAAGGACACCAACCGCATGACCTGGCCCGCCAACCTCTCCACTCCCTACTACTACCATTTCTGCCACCTCATGATCGACTTTGCCTATGCGCTGGGACGCTACGACGACATCGACTATTTCGGCCGTCTGAACGATATTATTGTCGAGGCTTACAACGCCCGATACCTCGACACCGCCCGTGGCTGCTACAGCAATAACACCGCCACCGCCAACCTCCTGCCGCTGGCCTTCGGTATGGTGCCCTCGGAGAGACTCGAACTCAAGGTGTTCGATAACATTGTCGACAAAATAGAGAACGACTTCGGCGGCCATGTCGCCACCGGCGTCATCGGCATCCAGCACCTCATGCGCACCCTCACCGATCATTGCCGCGGTGACCTCGCTCTGAAGCTGGCCACCGACACCACCTACCCCTCCTGGGGCTATATGGTGAAGCAGGGCGCCACCACCATCTGGGAGCTCTGGAACGGAGATGCGGGCGACGAACGCGACCTTACGGGAGCGAATGGCCAAAAATTGGCCGCGATGAACTCCGGCAACCATGTGATGCTCCTCGGCGACCTCATCTCCTGGTACTACTCCTACCTCGGCGGCCTCCTAAGCACCTCGGGCGACAATTCCTTCTTGCTGCAACCTCATCCCATCGAGGGGCTCGACTACGTCAACTGCTCCTATAATTCTGTGTACGGGCGGATAGAAAGCAACTGGCGCCGCAATGGGAACCGCTTCGAGTGGGACATCCTCATCCCGCCCAACACCTCGGCCACCGTGATGCTGCCCACCGACCATTGCGGATGGGAGACACATACCCTCGGCAGCGGCCGCCACCACCTCAAATCAATACTGAAATGAGATCAAGTTTTTTTTTAGGTCTTTTGCTATGGGTGGCGGTGGCTGCCAACGGTCAGCAGTTCATCGGCTGCCGCACCGACAGCGGATGGGCCGAGACGCCCATGCTGCGAACCACGTTCCACATCGACTACGGCGAGTTGCGTCACTCCGACTTCCAAACCATCCACTACAATCTGTCCGTCGTCTCGCTGGGCTACCACGAGGTGTACGTCAATAACAATCGTGTGGGCGATGATGTGCTGCAGCCCGCCGTCTCACAGCTCGACAAGCGGGCAATGGAAGTCTCCTACGACATCTCCGACCTCGTCCACGAGGGCGACAACGTGCTTTTGCTCTGGCTCGGACAAGGGTGGGGACGCATCTACGGCACTCCCGCTGTGGCGAGGGCCGAGGTGTCCAAAACGGTGTCCGACGGCGAGTGCGGTCTCATCTACTCCGTCGCCCTCTCCGACAGCTCTTGGCAATCCTCGCCCTCGCCCTACAGCTACACCGGTTCCTGGCAGCCCATGCAGTTCGGCGGCGAACGCTACGATGCCCGGATACGGGAGCAGTGGCGTCCAGCCTCGGTTTTCAGCGCTAAGGATATCGCCGTCTCTCGCCAGGAGTTCGAGGGCAACCGCATCGTCGACATTCTGCTGCCGCAAAGGGTCGACACCCTGCCTGACGGCACATTCCTCCTCGACTTCGGCCGCGTGCTGACGGGATGGTTCCAACTCCAATGTCTGCCTATTCCCGAAGGCAACGAGATTTCTATGGAATACCTCGACCATCTCGAGGCCAAGCCTCCTTTCACCGAGACCGACATCTATGTCAGCGACGGCACCGGCGACGACGACATCCACTTCACCAACCGCTTCCACATGCACTCTTTCCGCTATGTCAAGGTCAAAGGTCTCGCACATTATCTCTCTTCCGACCTGGACTCTCCCATCCTAACGGCAAGCGCCCTGCAAATCTCCTCTGTCAACCCCTACGGCGGCGCCACCTTCGAATGCTCCGACCAGCGTCTCAACGCCATCCACGATATGGTGAAGTACTCCCTCAGCTGCCTCACCTTCAGCGGCTATATGGTCGACTGCCCCCACATCGAGCGCATGGGCTACGGCGGCGATGGCAATTCTTCCACCAACACCCTGCAGACCCTCTGGGACGTGCGTTCCACCTACGCCAACTGGATGCAGGCCTGGCACGATGCCATGCAGCCCGACGGCGACTTGCCCTACGCGGCTCCCGCCTTCCGCACCGGCGGCGGCCCCTACTGGCAGAGTTTCATCGTCCAAGCTCCGTGGCACACCTATCTCAACTACGGCGACGGCAGCCTCATCTACCGACACTACAACGACATGAAGCGCTGGCTGAAATACATCGAGCGGCACAGCAAGGACTATATCCTCCAGCCCTGGCCCGACAACGAGCACCACTCTTGGTGCCTCGGCGACTGGGCCGTGCCCGAGGGGGTCGACAAGGGCGGCGAGAGCGTGCCGCACGTGAGCAGCTGCGTCGTCAGCCATTGCCTCGCCCTTATGGAGCAAATGGCAGATCTGTTGCCGAACACCCGCGCCGACACGCTGCTCTTCGCCCAATGGCGACGAAACCTCAACGCCGCCATCCACCGCCACTTCTACCACCCCGAAACCCACACCTACGCCAACGGCACTCCCCTCGACCAATGCTACGCCCTCCTCCTCGGCATCCCGCCCGACAGCACCACCGCCGCCGCCGTCAAGGAGCAACTGCTCAAGGACTGCCACGGTAAGTACCGCGACCATATCGCCGCCGGCCTCTTGGGCGTGCCCGTCTTCACCCAGTGGTGCATTCAAGAACGGCAGACCGACCTCATGGCCACCATCCTCCGCCAACCCGACTACCCCGGCTACCTCAATATGATGGATAAAGAGTGCGTTAATGCGTTAATGCGTCAATGCGTTAGTTCTGACGTGGAAGCCACCACCACATTAACACAATCCCACAATAACGCATTTACTACCTGGGAGTCGTGGGACTGCGGCCGCCCCGGCAAGGAGGACCGCAGCCGCGTGCACAACTGCTACAACGGCATCGGCATCTGGTTCTACCAGGCTCTCGCCGGAATCCGCCCCGACCCCTCTCGCCCTGGCTACAAGCACTTCTTCGTCGACCCCCAACCCTGCAAGGGGGTCGATTGGGTGAAATGCACCAAGCCCACTCCCTTCGGCACCATCTGCGTCGAAATCTCCAACAGCGAGATAAAGCTCACCGTCCCCGACGGCACCACCGCCACCCTCTTCCCCGGCTCCTCGCGCGAGCAGACATTGACGGCCGGTCACTATTCTCTAACGTTCTAGTTGCCCCCCCCTGGCTTTTATACCGAGGGTGTGTGCTTTCTTTCATCTCGTTGCTATAACGGCCAGCCAGTGGTGCTGCCCGTCGCCGTGGACGCCAATGTCGCCAAAGCCGGCATTGGCGAGGTGCAATCGCAGCTCGTCGGCCGTGTAGGTGTGCATGCCCTCGATGAGTTTCTCCCATTTCTCGTTGTTGCCCGTTTCGCCGTCGTCCTCGTTGACGATGGCAAAACGTCCCCCCTCTTTCAGGCATCGGCGCACCCCGCGGAAGCACCCTTCGATGTCCGGCCAGAAGTAGACGGTCTCGAAGGCGGTCACGAGGTCGAAGGTCCCTTCCTCGAAAGGCAACGCTGCGGCGCTGCCCTCCAATACGCGGCAGCGCCCGGCAGCGATGGCGGCGGCGTTCACCTCGGTGCTTTTCTTCACCGAGACAGGGGAGTAGTCGATGCCCGTCACCATCCCCTTCGGGCAGCGCGTCAGCAGTCGTGCCACGTTGGCACCGCCGCCGCACCCCACATCGAGGACGTTGGCATCGTCGGCAACCGTCAGGTGCGAGAGGCCCCACTCCGCCAGACGGGCGTGGCCGCCACCGTTCATGCCGTTAACCATCATTCTTCCGAAGAAACCTTCGGGCTTGCGCGTGTTACTGAAAATCTTGCTTAGAAGTCCCATAATCTTATTGTTTATTTATTATTGATTCATTTTCTTTTCTATCCACATTCCGCATTCGGCGCCAAACACCGCCACATAATACAGCGTCACAAATCCCGTAGCGCCCCAACATGTCAGTCTTTTATCCATTTTATGTTTCCGGCTGCAAAAATACCGACATTCCCACACCCCCGCAATCCCCAAAACTGAGGATTTTTGTGCGGCCAATGCACTCACTATTCTCCGCATTTTTGCGGCAATTATGCAACTTTTCTCCGCATGGCAAAAAAAAAGAGGTGCATTTTTTCGATTACACCTCTTTTTTTAAAAATATTTGGAGTTTTACTTCACCTCCTCGTAGTCGACGTCGGTGACGTTGTCGTTGGGGTTACCGCCTTGCTGACCGGCACCTGCGTTACCGGCCGAGCCGTTGCCATAGCTGGGGTTACCGCTCATGTTGTTGGGGTCGAAGCCGGCGCCGGGGTTTGCGCCGCCGGCTTGCTGCTGGGCTTTGTACATGTCTTCGCTGGCGGCCTGCCAGGCGGCGTCGATCTTGGCCATAGCGGCGTCGATCTGCTGGACGTTGCGGGCGCTGTGGGCGGCCTTCAGCTCATTGAGGGCGCTCTCGATGGCGTTCTTCTTGTCGGCGGGAATCTTGTCACCGTAGTCCTTCAGGTTCTTCTCGCTCTGGAAGATCATGCCGTCGGCGTTGTTGATCTTCTTCACCGCCACCGCCGAATACTACGACCGACGGAAAGAGTCAAAATGAAAAGAGGTGACACTGGACCTTGTCCCACCGGCGAGACTTGAGGTCGTCGGGGGTGATGAGGAAATTGAGCATTCCACAGTCGTGGAAGACAAGGTTCCAGCGGTCGTCCTCATCGATTTGCAGCAGTGAAATCATGCCGGGTTTCTGTTCCCGGACCTCCTCGAGGTATGGTTCTCCCAGAAGACGAGTCTCAGAGGGGGATTCCCTCTCCGTCCGCGCGCTGGGGGAAGGCATTGTGCGTGGCAGCTCTCCCCCTTTGCCAAGGGGGAGTCCCCCGTAGGGGGGAGGGGGTACGCAGGGAATTGCCGAGAAAGTAATAGCTTCGGCGGGCAGACCCACGGGGGACCCGTCATCGTATACGATGCTGTGGGTGTGGAGGTCGTCGGAGGAAACGGTAGGCCAGTAAAGCACCCGGAAGTACTTCTGCTGCCAGTCGCCCATGCCCGGATAGGCCGGACTGTCGATGTCGCCCAGGAAATAGTCGAGGGCGGCAAAAAACCAAAGCATCCCTTCATGGGGCAGCAGTCCCTCGGGGTCGAAGGCGGCGAGTTCCTCGCAACGAATTTGGCAGATAAAGGTCAGCGGGTCCTGGTACTCCTCGCCGTCCTCGTCAACCAGCGTAATTTCAGGATAGTCAAATTCCTCGGGCATATCCGGCTGCCCCCACCATTTGCTTTGGCCAAAAAGCGGATTATCGGCAGGTTGTGTAGTGATTTGAATCATCAATTTTCAATTTCACTGGCTTCGCCCCTCTCCCCCTTTGCCAAGGGGGAGTCCCCGCAGGGGGAGGGAGTTTCTCAATTTTCAATTCTCACTTCTCAATTTCCAATTCCCTAACCTTCTCGCGGGCGGTCATGCGGATGTCCTTCCAGTGGGCTTTGGAGATATCTTTGATGGAGCCGTCGCCCCAGCGCGACTTGAGGGGCATGTCGTCCTGCCAGAGGCCCTGGAACGCTGGGTACCAACACTTGACAGTGCGCTGATACGAGCCCGGCGCATGGGCAGAATGAATGAAACGGCCACAGCTGTCGTAGTCACCTTCGGCATACCACTCGTATTCACTCACGGGGTTGTACATCGTCCCCAGCGAGAGGAGGTCGCCGTCGCCATGCCGGAGACCATGGACAAACTCACCCTCGTAGCACAAGTCGCCCTGCCCTGGAAAGGTGTCGTCGGGACGGTGCTCCACAACATAACGCAACTCACCTTTGCCGTGAGGGAGTCCTTCGGCGTCCACCTCACCGGTGTAGCGCAACGCGATGATTTTTTTTGCTTTTTCCATAATGAAAATCAATTATTTATGTATTCATCCAGGTCAGATCTACCGAATAGTCGTCGCCGTCATACACGCAGCCGTCGCTGTACTCGTCGCCGTCGATTGACTTGAACAGGTGCAGCGGCTGATCGGGCGTGAGCATATATGTCTCGTCGTAGAAGGATATGGTGATGGCTTCCTGGGTGATTTTCGTAATCTCGTAGTTCCAGAATCCGTCTATGTCCAGCTTGCCGAGCTTGGCCTCGATGTCGTATTCATTGTACTTCCAGCTGCCTGAGCTGTAGGCCGACCAACTCTTGTTACCGCTCTTGACGTGCAGCATGACCTTACCCGTAAACGGCTCTTCGTCGCTGACATATTGGCCATCAATGAATTTGCCCTCATAGCGGCGCTTGCCATGGTAGTCGTCGCCCACAAGCACCCCCTGTCCGTCGGGACGGTCGTTCTTCACCTCGCCGTCATAGACCCACTCGTTGTGGTTGTAGCTGATGTGTCCGTCAGCCCACACATTGGCCTGCATCTCAGCGCCCGCACCCGTGGGGTCGGGCAGTGTCACCTTTTTCGAGGCACGCCAGTCGCGCCGCCACTCACCGGCCTCCAGCAGTTTACCCTTCTCCCAATGCTCGCGACGCCACTGGGCCGTCTCTGCCTGGTGAACCTCCACGTAGCCGTCGTAGGGTTGGAAGTCCTTCACGTCGTCGCCATAGTGGTCGATGGAGTCGCCATTGGGCAGCCAGAGCGTGACGCGGGTGGAGGGCTTGTAGATGCGGTTGTCATACTTGTTGAGTTCATAGTCGCCGCCCCTCTGTTCCACCCTGTATATCTTGCCATCGATGGCACGGAGGGTGATGCAGAGCGTGGTGCAGTCCTCACGGCTCGTCTCGTCGAGATGCCAGTCCAGTACCTCATACCGGAAGAGGTCGTCGGGTCCCTTATATTGGACGATTTCGTCACCTGCGTACCATTCTCTCACCCACGGACTATCCTCACCAGAGTAAGACTTCCCCAGGAACAGTTCAAAGCCATAGCGCCGGCCGCCATGCAGGAACATGGCGATACTATCGGGTGTGTTTAAAGACGGGTACTGTTCTGAGCGCGGGGGATATTTGATGCGGAAGACGCCGTCCAGGCCCCACCACTCGGGTTTCTTGTCCTTCGAGGTGTTGATCCATGCGTGCTCTATGTAGCTGCCGTCGGCAAAGGTGTAGCGTCCCTCGGCGGCGTAGGCCGGACCGTTGATGCTAGCATAGCTCAGGTGGAACACGCCCTTGAAGTGGTCGCCGTTGGGATAGAACACCTCCCCGTCGCCGATGGGTCCTGCCAGCTCCTGCCGGATGGTGTCGCCCCACTGCCAGCCGCCTCTGTAGACAATCTCTGTCCCTATGAGTTTGACGCAATAGGCTTTGCAACTGCTGACACCCATGCCCACGTCAGAGGAACTGCTGGCAACCTCCACCTCCTCGCCAATCTTGATGGTATAGGTCTTGCCATATATCTCCAAGTCGAGCTGATTGCCGTCGTAGGCCGTCACTGTGTTTTTCGACCACAATTTGGGCAGCGGCTTGCCCACGACAATCCCGCTCTCGTCGACCTCGTAGTGCTCAAGGGGCGTGGTGGTTACCGTGGCGCCACGGTCCACATGACTGTTATAAACGTTGATGTGACATGCTATTGACATAATTCCGTTTTCGTTATCGTTTTGGTTATCGTTATCGTTTTGGTTATCGTTAATCGAACATCACATGGGGGTTCATGATGTGGGGAGATCTCCACTGGATGCCGTGCGCTTCGAGGACTTCACGGCGGGCACTCCAGTAGGCAAAGCAGAAGCCCATGCCGCGCGGGACATCGCCCAGCCGGCGGTCGCATTCTTCTTCTACCTCGCAGTAGAGCTCTTCCCACTCGGGGGTGCGCTCGACAGGGTCGAAATTGAGCATGCGGTCATACCGCTCCATGAATTCCGAGGCGCTGACATGCTGGGTGTCGATATAGTCGGTGAGGCGGCGAATGTCGTAGTCGACCGACTCAAGAGCCTCGGGGTCACCGCAGCCATCCTTCTCGGCCTCATGCAGGAGTTCCCTCTCGTATTCCAGAATACCCAGCACGAAACGTGGCACGTCATATTCGGACAGCTGTTCGCAGATGGCATTGCAAGCCATGGCCTTGCCCTGGGAGTCCTCCTCGGGGTCATCCAGCTCGCGGAGCAACCGAATGCACTCTTTCGCTATCGCGACATTCTTCCACATGCCATGCTCCCTGGAGTTTGCACGCATTTCATCCACCAAGGCAACAATCCTGTCAGCAATCTTTTCTTCTTTCATATCTTAATTTTCTAAGCGTAAGCGTCATATCTCCCATCGTCCTCGTCATTGATGATGAGGAGTCCCCCGCAGTGGTTGTTGATTTCCACGTAGGTGCGCACGATATCCTCGAGGGTCTTGAAACTGTGGCAGTCGTGGACGGGGTCGGACTGGGTGATGATGATGGGGCCGCGGATTTCCATCCCCTGCCCATAGAGCATGGTGCCGATGGCGTTGTCGGCCAGGTTCTTGGCGTAGGCATCGCGGTCGACGAACATCGCCAGGTCCATTTCCAGCTCTGCCGCCTTGGCCACCTTCTGCAGCAGGGGCGAATAGTACACCGCGTCGAGTCCCTCGGCACCGATGATTTCCTGTGCCATCTCGCGGCGCGACTTCATCTCATAGACATCCGCCCTGTCGAGTTCCAGATGGCCTCCCGGCCAGATGATGATGACCATCGGGTCGATGGGCGTCTTGGGGGCTTGAGCGTCGGGCTGCCGCTCTATGTTTTCCTTGAGGAATTTCGGCTGCCAGTATTTCTCCAGTTCCTCCTTGTGCAGCATGAGGAAAGCGGGGTCGCTGGCCTGCCGGAGTTCCTGTAGGGCGTCCTTGTCGTTGGGCGAATAGCGGGCGGCGCGGAGACGCAGCTCATCCCGCTCGGTCTCGTCCTCCATATACTCCAGCATCTGCGAGATGCAGACGCCGTCGGCAAGTTCCACACCCCGCCTCAGGTAGGCCCTGGCTTTCATCTCGTCCTGTTCAAATCCCAGACCGCCATAGTGATAATGGAGCCATAGGAAGTAGGCACAGGTGCCGTCACCCCAGTCAAGGCCCTTGGCCAGGCGGTCGGCGACTGCCTGATGCAGCTGTTGCTGCTCCTCCTCGTCGAGCTCGTCGTAGAGGTCATCGTCTGTGTCGGCCTGATAGAAGCAGCAGAATGTCGAGTCGTGCTCGCAGCCCTCCTCCATGTATTCTTCGTAGAGGGCCTCGTTGCCCCGATCCTTGTAGATGAGTGCCAGATAGCCGTAAGCCTCCGTCTCGCCGAGGGTGATGGCTTTCTCGTACTGCCTGATGGCTTCGTCCTGCAGGTTCAGCCGCTCGTTGACGAAAGCCAACAGGGTGTACCACATGGGGTCGCTGTCAGGCTGTTCTTCGAGCCGCTGCTCTATCTCCTCCTTCACCCGCTCAGGCTCGGCCTCGCAGAAATTGCCATAGATACGGTGCCGGGCCTGCTGTGTGGCTGCCAGCACACTGCCGCGCGCCACGGCCTCGTCGAGCAGCCTCCAGTTCTCCTCAATGTCCATGACGGGCGGATGGTAAAGCTCTGTCTCGCCATAGCGCAACATCTGTGCATAAGCTGCCAAACTGTCAGGAATCTCCTGTTGGGCTGCATAGAAGAGTTTCTCGGCATCGAGCAATGCCCCCGGGTAGGGATTGAGGTAATAGAGCCAGCGCCCATAGCCATACCGGGCATAGGCGTCGCCCTTGTCGGCAGCCTGGCGCAACTGTTCCACCTCGTCAGTGGTAAGGTGACCCACACGGTCCTTGGTGCGGAACCGCCTCAGAAACTGCTCGTCATGTGTAAAAGGAATGGTCGTTTTCATATATTAATGGATATAGTCCGTAGTTTATTCTCCTGTCCCTGTGGGGATAACGCAATCCCCCTTCTCCACCTATCCTGCGGCAAATGTACAACTTTTTCTCCGCATGGCAAAAAAAAATAGGTGCAAGCTAATGTTTGCACCTATTTCCCTTATTCACGGAAACTCTTGTTTCCGCCGTTTTCGAATCGGCGGAGCGGCCTTTTGGCCGCAGACACCGCGAGGGTGTCTTTCTCCGCTTCGCTATCGTAAAGAGCCACCGGCTCTTTACTTCACTTCCTCGTAGTCGACGTCGGTGACGTTGTCGTTGGGGTTACCGCCTTGCTGTCCGCCACCTGCGTTACCGGCCGAGCCGTTGCCATAGCTGGGGTTACCGCCCATGTTGTTGGGGTCAAAACCCTGTCCGGGGTTCTGTCCGCCGGCCTGCTGCTGGGCTTTGTACATGTCCTCGCTGGCGGCCTGCCAGGCGGCGTTGATTTTGGCCATGGCGGCGTCAATCTGCTGGACGTTGCGGGCGCTGTGAGCGGCCTTCAGCTCATTCAAAGCACTCTCGATGGCGTTCTTCTTGTCGGCGGGAATCTTGTCGCCATAGTCCTTCAGGTTCTTCTCGCTCTGGAAGATCATACCGTCGGCATTGTTGATCTTCTCCACCTCTTCCTTGGCCTTCTTGTCGGCGTCGGCATGGGCTTCGGCTTCGGCTTTCATGCGCTTGATCTCGTCTTCGCTCAGGCCGCTGCTGGCCTCGATGCGGATGTTCTGACTCTTGCCGGTGGCCTTGTCGAGGGCGCTGACGTTGAGGATGCCGTTGGCGTCGATATCGAAGGTGACCTCAATCTGGGGCACTCCACGCGGCGCAGGCGGAATGCCGGCCAAGTGGAAGCGGCCGATGGTCTTGTTGTCATTGGCCATGGGACGCTCGCCCTGTAGCACGTGGATCTCCACCTCGGGCTGGTTGTCGGCAGCGGTGCTGAACACCTGGCTCTTCTTGGTCGGGATGGTGGTGTTGGCGTCGATGAGCTTGGTCATCACGCCGCCAAGGGTCTCGATACCCAGCGACAGAGGAGTGACGTCGAGCAGCAGCACGTCCTTCACCTCGCCGGTGAGCACACCGCCCTGGATGGCGGCGCCGATGGCAACCACCTCGTCGGGGTTGACACCCTTGCTGGGCACCTTGCCGAAGAATTCTTCAACCTTCTTCTGCACGGCGGGGATTCTCGAAGAACCGCCAACCAAAATCACTTCGTTGATGTCGCTGTTGCTCAAGCCGGCGTCGCGCATGGCCTGACGGCAGGGTTCGATGGTGGCGCGGATCAGGTCGTCGCAGAGCTGCTCGAACTTGGCGCGGGTAAGTTTCATCACCAGGTGCTGCGGCACGCCGTCGGCAACGGTGATGTAAGGCAGGTTAATCTCGGTCTCCATCGAGCTGGAGAGCTCAATCTTGGCCTTCTCGGCAGCCTCTTTCAGGCGCTGCATGGCCATGGGGTCCTTGCGGAGGTCGATGCCCTTGTCGCTCTGGAAGCTGTCGGCCATCCAGTTGATAATCTTGCGGTCGAAGTCGTCGCCGCCGAGGTGCGTGTTACCATTGGTACTCTTCACCTCGAAGACACCGTCGCCGAGGTTCAGGATGGAGATATCAAAGGTACCGCCACCGAGGTCGAACACTGCCACGTTCATGTCCTGGGCCTTCTTGTCGAGGCCATAGGCCAGTGCGGCAGCGGTAGGCTCGTTGACGATACGGCGCACCTTCAAGCCTGCAATCTCGCCGGCCTCCTTGGTGGCCTGACGCTGGCTGTCGTTGAAGTAGGCGGGGACGGTGATGACTGCCTCCGTCACCTCGGTGCCGAGGTAGTCTTCGGCGGTCTTCTTCATCTTCTGCAGCACGATGGCGCTGATCTCCTGCGGGGTGTACTGGCGACCGTTGATGTCGACGCAGGGAGTGTTGTTGTTGCCGCGCACCACCTTGTAGGGCACAGCCTCAATCTCCTTGGTCACCTGGTCGTAGGTCTCGCCCATGAAGCGCTTGATGCTGTAGACGGTGTTGTGGGGGTTGGTGATGGCCTGACGCTTGGCGGGGTCGCCCACCTTGCGGTCGCCATTCTCGAGGAAGCCCACCACCGACGGGGTGGTGCGGTTGCCCTCGCTGTTAGCGATAACTACGGGTTCGTTACCTTCCATGACGCTGACACAGCTGTTGGTTGTGCCGAGGTCGATTCCGATGATTTTTGCCATAATATTGTTCCTTTCTTTTTTTGTTTTCTTGTTTTTTTGGATCCTTAAGGTCCTTAGGGCCTTTAATGTCCTTAAAGTCTTAAGGCGACACCCTACAAACAACAACATCCGTGCCAACTGACAAGTGGCGCCTCGTAGTGGGCGCAATCTTGTCAAAACTGACACGGATGCTGACAAAATGGCAGTCGGCAGGTCCAACACCTACCTCGTCACCACCACCTTATGTGCGGGGCGCGAGCCGACCTTGACGACATATACACCCGCCTGCAGGCCTCGGGGGGCGACGCGGCGCCCCATGACGTCGAACACACACACCTCCTCGCCGTCGCCACCCGCAACGATGATGTTGCCGTCATGGGCATAGACCCGTAGGTTGTCGGCCACAGCATCGGTGCCTATGTCGGTGGTGCCGAAGAAGCGGACGTGGAAGGTCAGCGAGTCGCCATGCTCCTGGATTCCGTAGATCTCGAAGCTCTCCTCCGGGGTGCCGTCCGTAAGGTAGGGGTGCGGGTCGCTGGTGGGGCCAAAGTAGTTGCGGCCACTCTCGTGGCTGAAGTTGGCATTCTCAATATCGCCGTTCACAGTGTCCGACTCGCTACCTGGACGGAAAATCCAGTACTGGTGCACACGATCGCCCCCATCGAAGAACGAGTTGGCAAACGATCCTCGGTAGTCGATCGGCACGGTGTCTACCCAGCGCGCCACCAGCAGGCCCGTGCCATAGATGCCACTCTCGAAGGGGTCGCTGGCGTTGCGATACTCGAACGTGAACCACTGGTTGCTGTCGATGGCAGAACGAATGTAGTAGCAGTTCTGCGAAGGACTGCTGCCCACGCTGCGCAGCGTGTATTCGCCGTCGGCGGTAATCTCGATGGGGTCGTCGCTGACATGCAGAAACTTGTTTTTGTAGATGGCGGCGGTATGGTTGGGACCATACCAGTTGCCATGCATGATGTCCCAAGCGCCGGCAGGCATCACATAGTCATAATTCATATAGTGGTAGAGGTCGGGCAATCCGAGCGAATGCCCCATCTCGTGGCAGAAAACACGGACGTCGAAGTAGCTCCTGCCAGCGCCTTCAAACTCAAAGTTGAACGCGTTGGGGCGCACGCCGTTGACAGTCACCGTGTGGTCCAGCGAGTCGTGGGGGAAATACTCCATGTGGGGCCACAGCAGCGAGGCCCAGTCACCGACGCCACCCTTGACGATGAAGCTGATGTTGTCGATATCGCCGTCACCGTCACCGTCAAGGTTCACCGTGTCGGGCACCAGGTGCATCGAGTCGACATAATCCAGTATGCGCCCCAGCAACTGCGCCTCTATCATCGCAACACCCATGAAGGGTATCTCGCACTGGTAGCCGATGGGGTTCGACTCGCTCCACGGCTGGAAGGCGCCGCGCGGGTTAGGGTCGACGTAGGAGACGATGACTCCGTTCTGTACATTACTGGTATAGATGGTATTGTAATGGATGCGGCCGTAGGACATCGCATCGTAGTAGTTGTAGACGCTATAGTAGCCCGGCTCTCGCGAGTTGAACATCGAGTCAATTGCGTAGAACGAATGGTCAATCTCCTCGTCATCGGCGAAGCGCACAAAGACTACAAGGTTGGTCAGTTCGCGGGTGTCGGCCTGTGCGTTCACCACGTCCGGAATCATCATGGCTGCCGCCAGAAGGAAAAAGTAGATTTGTCTCATCTTTTATTAAAGTTTATTAATATGTATTCATTTTCAAAAAACATAATTCACACCCAAGTCAATCCAGAAGGGGGAGCCAAGCCCACGGTCGACGCAATGGGCCAGCTCGGCGGAGAGAATGAAATTCTCATTCCACGCCAGTTTGAACCCCATGCCATAGGAGGCCAAGGGGCGCTGTGCCTCTTCGCGCAAACGCACTTCAACAAAGCTCGCCGCCGAACCGGGAGTAGTGCTGAAAGCATCGGCCTGACGGTCCAAACGATAGGGCTGCACAATGAATCCGAGGTCAAAGAAGGGGTTGACGGCAATATAGAAATACTGGTTCCAGAGGGCGAACTTCACCACCTTGACCCTCAGCTCAAAGTTGCCCCACACCACTCCGTCGGCCACAATGCGGTTCTCATAGTAGCCACGGATGGTCTTGGCGCTGCCAAACCCCTCGGTGAGCATGGTATGCGGCACCAGCATGGGGATGCTCTGCTGCATGTAGAAGGGGGCGTCGCCGTTAATGGTGCCTTCGTAGCCAAGCCGATAGGCAAAGACAGGGTCGCCTGGCTTCAATCCGAGCGGAATGTGCAGAAAATGGGAGAAATAGGCACAAGCCTTGAAATAATTGTGCTTCGCTGCAAAGCCGCCGTTGAGGAAAGCCTCGAGCAGGATGCCGCGGTTGGGTGCCGCCTCGATATCACGCGTATCATATACTATTCCGCCGCGCACCTCCAACACGTTGCCTCCTCCGGCCTCCTCGCTACCGATAATGCCGCCGTCCACATACGCTCGATAAAGCGTCGCCGTGTCGTTGCCGCCATAGCGAGAACCGTCGTAGTCGCGCAGGCGATAGTTGGAGAAACTGACTCCCGCCACCACCTTCATCTTCGGCGATAGGGGCCGTTGGAAATTGGCAAAAGCCTGAAAGATATTGCGGTCAACGTTGTAGTGCAGCTCCTCGTCGAGCTCCTCGCTGTAGGGCTGCGCCGCTCCGTTGAATCCGTAGAAGTAGTAGAGCGGATCCATAATGTCGAGGGCCGAAAGGGTCACACGCCATCCCGGCAGCAACGCCTTGCTGTCAAGTGCCAGCCAGAAGCGCGAACGCCCCTTGGTGAAGTGCGACGCCTCGAACGAAAACTTGTGCAGCGGGTCGGGATAAGAATTACCCTCTCCGTAGCCATAGTAGAACACATTGCCACAGGCGCCGAACTGGAACCCCAGCGTATTGCTGTAGGTCAGCGTGGGGAAAAGGCCCAGCTGCCACCCCTCCTTCACCTCCCGCACGACGCTGTCGGCCGACTGCGCCATAGCTGTCCCCATGCCCGTACTCAACAGAGCCAACGTCAATAGCAAACCTTTGATGTCCATTTTGTCCTTATATTTTTTTTGCAAAGATACTATTTTTTTCTGAAACAACGACAACTGACAAAATGGCAGTCCTGTCATTTCCTCCCCCACCCTTGCAAAAAATCCTTGTCCATCGGCACAATAAAAAAAGCATCAACGGCGTTATTCTAAACATGATAGAAAGACTTTACAAGACATATTTGGTATCGCGCGCTGTCACCACCGACTCGCGCGCCATCACCCCCGGATGCATCTTCTTTGCCTTCAAGGGCGAGCATTTCGATGGCAACGCCTTTGCTCCGCAAGCCCTCGAGCAAGGCGCCGCCCTGTGCGTCATCAGCGATCCACAATACCAAATCGACGACCGTTGCATCGTCGTCCCCGACGTGCTGCGCACCCTGCAGGAACTTGCCTGCGAGCACCGCCGCCACCTCACCATCCCCGTCGTCGGCATCACCGGCACCAACGGCAAGACCACCACCAAGGAACTGGTCACCGCCGTTCTCGCCAAGCGCTACCGCGTGTCGGCCACCAAGGGCAACTTCAACAACCACCTCGGCGTGCCGCTGACCCTGCTGTCCATCCCCGCCAATGCCGAGATTGCCGTCGTCGAGATGGGCGCCAACCATCCGGGCGAAATCGAGTTCCTCTGCCGCATCGCCGACCCCGACTGCGGCCTCATCACCAATGTGGGTCGTGCCCACCTCGAAGGCTTCGGCAGCTTCGAGGGCGTCGTCATGACCAAGACCGAACTCTACCGCTGGCTGGCGGGCAAGCACGGCTTGGTCTTCGTCAACGCCGACAACCAACGCCTCATGCACGAAGCCGATCACCTGGCCACCATCCCTGGCTTGCGCTCCGTCATCCCCGCCTACGCTCCCGACAACCCCGCCTTCGTGCCTACCACCATCGAGAAGACCCCCATCTCGCTGCTCACCTATGGCCGCTCTCAGGGAGCCGACGTGCGCGGCACCCTGGTGACTTCAGCCACCCAGCCACTCAGCCACTCAGCCACTCAGCCACTCAACCCCTACCTGCACTTCTATTTCGAGGTGGGCGACAATGTCTACAACGTCCGCACTCACCTCTTGGGCGACTACAACTTCGACAACTGCATGGCCGCCGTCACCGTGGGCCTGCACTTCGGCGTCGAGCCTTTCGACATCAAGGAGGCCATCGAAGCCTACATACCTTCCAACCAGCGCTCCGAATATCGCGAATCACCTCGCGGCAACCGCCTCTACCTCGACTGCTACAACGCCAACCCCTCCTCCATGGCCGCCGCCATATCCTCCTTTGCAAATATGCATGGCACCATGGCCATCATCGGCGGCATGCACGAGCTTGGCCACGAGGAGCTCCGCGAACACCAGAAAATAGTCGATATGCTCAACGAGTGCCACCTCGACCATGTCCTCCTCGTAGGCCCCGAGTTCAACGCCCTCAACCTCCCCGCCAACATGCTACGCTTCCCCGACACCGCCGCCGTGGCCGAATGGCTCAAAGCCAACCCCATCAGCGGCGCCACCATCCTCGTCAAAGGCTCCAACACCAACCGCCTCTGGACCCTCGAAGAATTATTGTAAAAACATAAAAAACAAAACAATGAAAAACGCAACACGCCTCTTAGTCCTATTCTTTGTGGCTGCCACAACGTTCTTCGCTTCCTGCAGCGACGGCGCCGACACCCCCTCCTCCCTCGCCGGGACCACATGGGTAGCCCAAACCCAAATAACAGACACCGCCTACGACGGCACCGTAATAAGTGTACAAACCATAGTCTGGCAGTTAACCTTTGTCGACGGAACATCCGGAATGTTCTACGCCAAAACCCAGAGAAACTCCGAACAGCCCAGCGAATACCGTTTCCCCATCTCCTACACCTATTCCCTCTCTGGCAGCACCGGCAGCGGAAGCATCGCCCCCGAAGTCCTCTTGGGTTCCGAGGAAAACCTAAGCATGCCTTTCACCGTCAACGGCAACAAGCTCACCCTTTCCAATACCGGCAACGGCGACATCGTCTTCACCCGGCAGTCTTCCTCCCCCACCCCCGCAGCCACCGGCCTCGAAGGCACAACATGGCAGACAACCTTTTCTCAGCCATACCTCGACGATGACGACAACGAGCACGACGGCAACCTCACCCTTACCATCGCCTTCGCAAACTCCTACTCCGGCACCATGAGGGCAACATATACTGTTCCCGACATTCCCTCGGCAGGCTACGACGACGGCGGAACCTTCAGCTACTCCTACACCGCCCCCAACGGCACAATCAACCTACCCTTCGCCGAGGCAGAGTTCTCCTTCACCATCGATGGCGACGACCTGACTTTGGTCATGGAGCAAAACCGAATCTACACACTGCACAAAATTTAATTCAACAAACCTTTTAAAAACAAAAAAAATGAAACAGTTCAAAAAAATGATGGCCATGCTCTTCGTAGCAGCCACAATGACCTTCGGCGCTTGCAGCGACGATGAGAAAGAAACAACCACCCCCGACAACATTGCCGGCACCCAATGGGTTGGCAACGTTTCCAACTCCTACACCATGCAAGGCATCACCATGAACTTCGACCAGAATTTCAACATGAAGTTCACCGACAACGAAAACGGCCAAATGGCCACCGACTACAGCATTGAATTCCCCGCCAGTCCCTACGCCAACCAAAACCAGAGCGATACCTTCAACTTCAATTACACCTTCGACGGCACCACCCTGACCCTCAGCGAGAACGGAACAGCGGTGTCCACGCTGACCTACAACAAAAGCAACGACACCTTCACCATGCCCATCCCCAATGCCGATGAAGAAATAGCCGAATTGGGAGTTACGCTCGAAGAAATTCTTGGCACCACCCAGGTGGTCTTCCACAAGAAATGACTTTGCACACACCGCCAAACAAAACGAAGAGAGGAACCATTCCGGTTCCTCTCTCTTTTTTTTTTAAATTGTCGGGGTGAAAAGACTCGAACTTTCGACCCCTTGCACCCCATGCAAGTGCGCTAGCCAACTGCGCCACACCCCGAACAATTAGGTGATTTCAACGATTGTTTTTCTCTCGAAATCGGGTGCAAAAGTACACACTTTTTTAATACTGACCAAATTTTTTTTAAAATATTTTTCAATCACTTGTCTATCAACACCGTTAGACGCGAGGTTCCCGAAGCATTACTGCATCCGTCTCGTCCAATACAACCATTGTCTACGTCGATTTTGACGGTCGGTGGCACCAGTGGATAGAGATAGTTTTCCAGCCTCTGGATGCGTTCGTCGGTGAGCAGCATGTTGAAATTCCTATTCGTCGTCAGGTCGTTGACAAGACTCATGGTGACCTTCATCGAGGGGTTGTCGTTGAGGAACTGCACCAGGGGTGCCAGCAACTCCATGCCGCGTTCGCTGAGTTCCACATCCACATCGGGTCCAAAAAGATCCTCGAAGAATATCTTCTGCCCTATCGGCAGACGGTCCATCTGCACGTCGCGACGGGCCTCGGCAATGAGGTACTCGTCGTCGCCCTTGGTGGTGTTCAGCTGCTCGAAGGCCACAAAGTAGTTGTCCATCTGGTAACTCAGCTCGTAGTATTGGTTGCATTGAAGGTACACGCGGTAGTGGCCGTCCTGGTCGGTTTGGGTGTTACACACCACATCCTTGCCCTGATGGGCCGTCACCACGACACCGGCCAGCGCATGGTCCTGCTTGTCGGTCACGGTGCCCCACAACAGCACACCGTCCAGCGCACCGGAAAAAGAGTAGAGCTGCGAGTCGGTGTCCGTCGAAGTTCTACGCGACACCCAATAGCCACAGTCAGCCACCGTGTCGATGGCCATATCCATGTCGTCGGCATAATCGGAATTGAGCGGCGACGGCAGCCTCTGCACTCGGCAACGCCCTATCTGGAGCATCCCCACCGTGTCGCCCACCACATGGTCCGACATCAGGCGAGTGGAATAGATGCTCAGGTGTCCATTGTCCTCAGTATGGCCATTGGAGGCGAAGAGGAGGCAGTCGCGATACACCATCGGCGTCACCTCGTCCTTGCCGGTATTGACGCGGCGCCCCAGATTCTCGGGCTTCGACCAGCGTTTGCCGTCAAACTGGGCATACCACAGGTCGTAGCCGCCCTCGCTATGTCTGGTTTCGTCCGATGCAAATATCAACACCTTGCCGTCGGCAGTAAAGGTGGGATGTTCCACCGTCATTCCTTTGTTGAACCATCCGCCGCCCAATTTCACCATCTTCACCTTCTCGCCCTTGCTGCCGAAGGCGCTGCAACGGTAGAGGAACGAGCGTCCTTTCTCGTCGCGCGCGGTGAAATAGATGTCATCCGTCAGGGGCTGTCGCACCACATATTCCACATTCTCGTTCAGTCGGGCGAAGCCGGTATCGGCCCAGAATCCCAGCAGCTGCTCGCCACTGCGCTGTGCCTTGAGCATCACCCCAGCGGTATAACAGTACATATCACCGTCGACAAACGACACATTCTTCACATTCCCGGGCAGAATGGCCATATGCTGGCGATTGGCCACGAAGGCCGATCCCTGAGCCTGGAGAAAAGTGAAACACGAAAAATGAAAAATGAGAAAGAGACACACGCCTCGCTTAACGATACTTGCTGTTTTCATGGTATTTTTCATTTTTTCTTATTGCTTTTTTCTTTCACCAGCGCCAGCTCCAATGCCTCACTCATCTCACTGATATAGTGGAACGTCAATCCTTCCAGATAGCGGGGTTCTATCTCCTCGATGTCGCGACGGTTGTCCTTGCAAAGCAGCAGGTCGGTGATGCCGGCGCGCTTGGCGGCGAGGATTTTTTCCTTGACGCCACCAATGGGCGTCACCTGCCCGCGCAGCGTGATCTCGCCCGTCATGGCCACCTCGGGACGCACCTTCCGGTGGGTAAGGGCGGAGACCATGGCCACGAACATCGTGATGCCTGCCGAAGGGCCGTCCTTGGGTGTGGCACCCTCGGGCACATGGATGTGCAGGTGGCACTTGTCAAGCTGCTCGGCCTTGATGCCGAAACGGCTGCCGTTGGCCTTGATGTATTCAAATGCCAGGGTGGCGGATTCTTTCATCACGTCGCCCAGGTTGCCGGTCAATGTCAGGGTGCCTTTGCCCTTGCCGGACGAGCACTCGATGAAGAGTATCTCCCCGCCCACGGGCGTCCACGCCAGGCCCGTCACCACGCCTTCGCGCGGCTCCGGCAGTCGGCGGTCGCTGTTGTGGATGGGCAAACCCAGCACCTTCTGCACCTCCTCGGTGGTCACGGTCGACTTGCATCGTTCTCCCTTCTCCATCTGCACCACACGGTGGCGCACCACCTTGGAGAGCTGCTTCTCCAGCTGACGCACGCCGCCCTCGCGGGTGTAGTTGTTCACCACCTCGGCCACCACTTCGGGTGTGAAGCGCATGGTGCGGCGGTCCACCACGGCGTCGCGCATGATGCGCGGCAGCAGGTGACGCTTGGCAATCTCCAGCTTCTCCTCGAGCAGGTATCCGCTGAAGTCGATAACTTCCATGCGGTCAAGCAAGGCGGGATGAATGGCACCGGCGTTGTTGGCCGTGGCTATGAAGAAGGCCTTCGAGAGGTCGTAGTCAAGGTTGACATAGTTGTCGTGGAAGCGGCAGTTCTGCTCCGGGTCGAGCACCTCGAGCAGGGCCGCCGAAGGGTCGCCATGAGCCGAGGGCTGCACCTTGTCGATCTCGTCGAGGACGAAGACAGGGTTGGCCTGGCCGGCTTTGATGATTTCCTGCATGATACGGCCGGGCATGGCGCCGACATAGGTGCGGCGATGGCCACGAATCTCGGCTTCGTCGTGCAGACCTCCGAGGGCCACACGGCGGTAGGGGCGTCCCATGGCCTCGGCGATGGAACGGCAGATGGAGGTCTTGCCAGTGCCCGGAGGGCCTACCAGACACAGCACCTGCGCCTTGGGGTTGACACCGCGCTCCACCTGGCGCTTCTTCACAGCCAGGTATTCCTCTATGCGCTCCTTCACCTTCTCTATTCCATAGTGGTCCTTGTCCATCACCTCGCGGGCTCGCTGGATGTCGTATTCCGACGCATCCTCCTTGGGGGCAACCCAGGGGATGTCGAGCAGGGTCTCCAGATAGGAGAACTCCACGGTGTAATCCGACGACATGGGCGATATCTTGCCCAGCTTGGCCATCTCGCGGTCGAAGACCTTGGCCACAGCCTCGGGCATCTGCTTCTCGGTGGCACGGCGGCGCAACTCTTCCATGTCGGGGTTGCCCCACGGGTTTTCCTGGCCTCCGTTGCCGGAGAGCTCCTCCTGGATGACGCTCATCTGCTGGCGCAGGAAGTACTCGCGCTGCTGGCGTTCCATCTCGTCCTTGGTCTTGTTGTCTATTTCGCGGCGCAGCTCGTCGAGGCCCTTCAGGGTGTTCAGGTTCTCCAGCATGCGCTCCACACGCTCGTAGTAGTTGTCACATGCCAGGAGGCCATACTTCAACTCCACGTCGATGTCCATATGCGTGGCGGCAAAGTTGACGAATATCTTGTCGCTGCCAATGCTGTTGAGCATGCCGGCCAATTCCTCGTCCTGCATGCGACTCTTCATCATCTCGCCATACTGCTTGCGCAACAGCTTCATGCGGCGCTTGAAGGCCTGCGTGCCCATGTTCTCCGTGGATTCGGGCGCCATGGTGACATGGCCCCGCATATAGGGGTCGTGCGAGGTGACCTCCAGCGAGTGGCAGCGCATCACACCCTGCACCACCGCCACGGTGACATCGCGGCGGAAATTGAACACTCTCAGCACCTTAGCCACCACACCCACGGGGTAGAGGTCCACCTCCGAGGGGTTGTCGTTCTTGGTTTGCTGCGGAAAGACGGCTATGTGCTGTCCCGTGCCGTCTACGGCCTCAAGCAGCTGACGCGACCGAAGGCGCTGGGCCGCTATGGGTATCAGCACCCCGGGAAAGAGCACCTGATCCATCACCGGCAACACCGGCATCTCGCCCTCGATGGCGTCGTCGTGCAACAGCACGTCTTCGTCCTCGTCGGCCACCACAGGTACAATACTCGCCTTCACATTCATGCCACGCGCCAGCATCTCGCCCAATTCATCAAAATCACTATATTTCATATCTCAGTTTCAGTCTCTTTTATTTTTTTATATCCCCCGGCCCACTGCCGGAGCATAAATAAATAAACGTATAACATCCAAAAATGTTTCATCCCGCACACAAAAATCCTCCCCACTAAATATATTATTACCACAAAAAGCATGCCAAAACCTTCCCTACCCTCCCGTGGGAAACGCCATTTGCCGCCCACCTCCAAAAAACTACCTAAGCGGTGGCATCCGCAGGAGGTGCACCGCCAAAGCATGGCGCCCATCTACTCAAGGGACCACGCCGAAAACGCAGCTCCTTGACAATGAGCACGTTGGCAACAACAAGAAACCTACTCTTGGAAGTAGACACGCTTGACGCGGGGAGAGACGGCGGTGAGCATCTCATAGGGGATGGTACCGGCAGCATCGGCGTTGCGCTGCAGGAGGTCGCCCTCGCCGAAGAGCACAACGGCGTCGCCCTCGGAGCAGTCAATGCCGGTGATGTCAACAAAGCACATGTCCATGCAGACACTACCTATGATGGGGGCCTCGCTGCCGTTGATGCCCACGCGGCCGTGGCCGTAGCCAAGGTGGCGGCTGAGGCCGTCGGCATAGCCGATGGGCACAATGGCAATCTTCGACGGCCGCTGGGCAATCCAGCGGCGGTTGTAACCCACAGAGTCGCCTTCGGGGATGTCCTTGATCTGCGATATGCGCGTCACCAGGCGCGACACCTGCCGCAACTGGGCCTGCACAGCGTCCTCAGGGGCAATGCCGTAGAGGCCGATGCCGAGGCGCACCATGTCCATCTGCGCCTCGGGGAAACGGGTGATGCCCGAGGAGTTGAGGATATGGTGCAGGATGGGCTCGCTGTGGTCGAGCGCGGCGTCGAGGCCGTCGCTCCATGTGCGGAATCGATCAATTTGCCCATGGGTGAAATCATCCATGGCGGGGTCCTCGCTGCAGGCCAGATGGGAGAAGATGCTGCGCACCTGCAGTATGTCTTTCAATGCGTTAAGGCGTTCTGCAAGGGCCGCAATGTCGTCGCCACAGAAGCCCAAGCGGTGCATGCCGGTATCGAACTCCACATGGATGGCCATGCGCTCACCGTAGAGTCGCACACGCTGCGAGAAGAGGTCGAGGATGCGGAAGGAGTAGATGTCGGGCTCGAGGCGGTATTTCACTATGTCGTCAAACGAAGCCTCCTCGGGGTTCATCACCATGATGGGCAGGTGGATGCCGTTGCGGCGCAGCTCAACGCCCTCGTCGGCATAAGCCACCGTGAGGTAGTCAACATGGTTGAACTGCAGGGCACTGGCCACCTCAACCTTGCCGGCGCCGTAGGAGGCGGCTTTGACCATGGCCATGAGCTTGGTGCCGGGATTGATGCGCGAGCGGTAGTAGTTGAGGTTGTGTATCATGGCGTCGAGGTTGACCTCCATGATGGTTTCGTGCGACTTGCGCTGCAGCAGCTTGGCCACCTTCTCGAATCCGAAGAGTCGGGCTCCCTTCAGGAGGATGGCCTCGTTCTGGAAGCGGTTGAAGTCGCAGTCGTGGAGCATCTCCTCGGTGGAGGTATAGAACTGCGCGTCGATGCCGGCAAAGCAGTCCTTGCTGTGGCAGAGGGCGGGACCCACGCCCACGAGGCGCGTGATGCCGCGCTGGGCAATGAGTTGCGCCACCTGGCTGTAGAGCTCGCCGTCGGGCACTCCCGTCTGCAGGAAGTCGCTGATGATAAGGGTCTTGTTGAAGTGCTGGTGCTCGTGCTGCAGGAAGTCGAGGGCGATGGAGAGGGAGTTCAGGTCGAGGCTGTAGCTGTCGTTGATGAGGAGGCAGTTGTTGATGCCTTCGTTCATCTCCAGACGCATCTCGACGGGGGTGAGCTTGGCACAGCGGGCGACGATGTCGTCAGGGCTGTAGCCAAGGTAGAGCATGAGGGTGATGCAATGCATGACATTCTGCTGTGAGGCCCGGTCAACAAAGGGTATGGTGACCGTGAAGGTGTTGCTCTCGAAGGTGATGGTGAGGGTGGTGGTGCGGTCGCCGACATCGGCGGAGAGGAGCTGCACGGCATTGTCGGCCGAGCTGCCCCAGGTGAAGCGGTTGATGTGGCGGAAGCTCTCAATG
Organism: uncultured Bacteroidota bacterium; assembly: GCA_902775135.1. Classification (GTDB taxonomy): domain Bacteria; phylum Bacteroidota; class Bacteroidia; order Bacteroidales; family P3; genus Colimorpha. Next base: position 92,213 of record CACYKY010000004.1, read on the forward strand.
TCGGAGAGGACGGAGTGGATGTCCTTGTGGTCGGTGGAGTAGATGAGCACTTCGCAATGGGTGAAGAGCTGCAGTTTCTCGGCCACCTTCTGCTGGCGGGTGAGGAAGTTCTCGTCGTGGGCCTGCCCCACATTAGTGAAGATTCCTATGGTGGGCTGTATGATCTGCTGCAGGCGCGTCATCTCGCCGGTCTCCGAGATACCGGCCTCGAAGACGGCCATCTCATGGCCCGCTTCCATCTGCCACACCGAGAGGGGAACGCCGATTTGCGAGTTGTAGCTCTTGGGGCTCGAGACAAGGCGCCGGTCAGGCGAGAGGAGCTGTACAATCCAGTCTTTGACGATGGTCTTGCCGTTGCTGCCGGTGATGCCCACTACGGGGTAGGCAAACTGCGAACGGTGGTGGGCGGCAAGCCGCTGGAGGGCAGACAGCACGTCGTCGACACGCCAGATGTTGGCTTCAGGCAGGTCAATGTTGCAGTCGGCAGGCACCACAAACTGGCGCACGCCCATCTGGTAGAGGCCGTCGATATAGCGGCAGCCGCTGTTACGCTTGGTGGGGATGGCAAAGAAGAGGGTGCCATGCGACGAGACGAGGGTTCGGCTGTCGGTGAGCAGGTGCAGTATGGGGTCGTCGGGACGCCGCAGGAAGGCCTCGACGGGACGAATGACACTGGAGAGTTCGGAAGCTTTCATAATGCTTTGGGTATTTGTTTAATGATACTATGGCCAATACGACAATGGAGGCATTGGCGGTTGAGGCAATAGTGGTTGCGTAGTTGGATGAGGGCCTGGCTTTGGGCAGCATTGGTGGCGCTGAGACCGGCGCCCTGGAAGCGCCGCAGGATGGCGTTGTCCTCGGGCGGCAGCTGCTCCAATATACTGATAGCCTGGTCTTTGTACTGCTGCTGCCCGCGCACCTCGCCATAGACGAAGAGCAGCGGCACCCAGGCATTGATGATGAGCAGCTGGGCCTGCATGCGTCCCAGGTGCTTCGCGGAGGTGCGCGTCGTGGGCTTGTCGAAGTGGTAGTGGTTATCCCAATAGGGGGAGGCCTGGCAGTCGAAGAGTTTCTCCAGCCGGTCGGCCTCGGGGGTCTCCAGCAAGGTGGAGAAGAGGTTGGACGAGGACGCGACAAGGTGGGCAAACTGGCTGATGCGTATGGTGGGGAATGCCGAAGGGCGCAGCCGGAAGAACCGCCAGAGGAAGCCCGAGATGGGCTTCAGCGAAGCGCCCGTCTGAAGGGCTTCGTAGTCGGCTTGCAGCCGCCGCGGGTAGTCGTCCTCAAAGTAGCCTTCCAGCAGGCCCGCCTGCCCCATCAGGAGGGCTTCCACACGCTGCGGGTTGTCCTTCCAGCGGGCCAAAAAGCGCTGGTCGGTGGCCTTAGCAAGCAACTCGAAAGGCAGGGCGTTGACCTTGCCGCCAAAATAGCGCGCCATAAGCCAGTAGCAGGTCTGCTCCCAGCTGCCACGACTCTCGTCGAGCAGCCGCCGCACATCCTTCGACTTGGCTTCGATACGCTCCACAGCAAGGCGGTCGAGGTAGGATTCTACCACAATACCCGGCACCTGCGCGAGGCGCTGGGCACAGGGAATGGCGTCGTCGGAGTCAGGCGCCATCAGGGAATCATAGTTGGCCACAAGGGCAGGATGGATAAAACGGCGCAACTCAAGTGTCGGGGGGACGGTGCCGTTCTCAAGGCGGACCTCGCAGTCGTGCTCGTACACGACATGGAGGATGACGTTGTTGTAGGCAGGGTCCTGCGAATGGCGGTGGGCGTTCCAGTCGGAGGAGCGGAGGTGCACCTCGATGTTGCCCACCCACTCAACGCCGCCAATGGAGAGATGGGAATTGAAGAAGTCGGGGCCTGCATCACGGTTGAGGTCGCCGGCACGATGGACGGCGACGGGCTGACCATCGGTAGTGGCAAGGTCGCGCGCCACCATCTGGTGCTGCCAAATGTAATGTAGGAAGGCCTCGGTCATCAGTTGAACATCTCTTTCATCTTGTCAAAGAATCCCCGCTCCTGCTTGGTGGGGTTGGGCTGGAAGTTCTGGTGCTTCTGCAGCTCCTCGAGGGTCTTCTTCTCTTCGCGGGTGAGTTCTTTGGGAACCCACACGTTCAGGCATACGAGGAGGTCGCCGCGTCCATAGCCGTTGACAACGGGCAAGCCCTTGCCACGCAGGCGCACAACACGCCCCGAAGGGGTGCCGGGGTCTATCTTGATTTTCACCTTGCCGCTGAGGGTGGGGATCTCCACAGAGGCGCCCATCGCAGCATCGGCAAAGGTGATGAAGGCGTTGTAGTAGAGGTTGGCGTCCTGACGCTCGAAGGTGTCGTGCTCCAGCTCCTCCACGAGGACTATGAGGTCGCCGGCAATGCCGCCACGGGGTGCCGCGTTGCCCTGGCCCTGCATGGCCAGCTGCATGCCGTCCTGCACGCCCGCAGGGATGTTGATGGTGATGATTTCGTCACTCTTCACGATGCCGTCGCCGTGACAGTCGTGGCATTTGTCCTTGACGATGCGTCCCTCGCCGCCACACTGCGGACAGGCGCTCTGCGTCTGCATCATGCCCAGGATGGTGCGCTTGGTTTCCGTCACCACACCGGTGCCATGGCAATGGGGGCAGACATCGGTCTTGCCGTCCTTGGCACCGCTGCCATGACAGGTCTTGCAGGGGACATATTTGCTGACCTTGATCTTCTTCTCGCAGCCACGGTCAATTTCCTCAAGGGTGAGCTTCACCTTGATGCGGAGGTTCGAGCCACGCAACACACGGCGTGCGCCGCCACCGCCGCCACCAAAGCCGGAGAAGCCGGTGCGGAATCCGCCGCCGCCAAACAGGTCGCCGAAGATGCTGCCAAACTGCGAGAAGATGTCGTTCATATCCATGCCGCCCTGTCCATAGGCGCCATCCATGCCTGCCATGCCAAACTGGTCGTAGCGGGCTTTCTTGTCGGGGTTGCTCAGCACATCATAGGCCTCGGCAGCCTCCTTGAATTTCTCCTCGGCTTCCTTGTCACCGGGATTGCGGTCGGGATGATACTGAAGGGCCAGCTTGCGGTAGGCTTTCTTCAGCTCCTCAGGAGTGGCATTCTTGTCAACTCCCAACACTTCATAGTAATCTCTCTTTGCCATAACTCTAAACTCTTTAACTCTTAACTCTAAACTCTTAACTGTCTTTAGAATGCAACCACCACTTTGGCATAGCGGAGCACCTTGTCGTTCAGATAGTAGCCTTTCTCCACCACATCAACCACCATCCCCTTCTGCGCCTCGTCGGCGGCGGGTATGCGGGTGATGGCTTCGTGAAGGTTCTCATCGAATTTCTCTCCCTTGACCTCCATGCTCTTCAGTCCTTTCTGCTCGAGGATCTTCATCATCTTGTTGTATATCAGCAACACTCCCTCGTCCTGCGTGGCAGCCAAGGCACGCTCGAAGTCGTCGATGACAGGCAGGATGGCCTTCATCATCTCCTTGCTGCCGTTGAGCAGCAGGTCCGCCTTCTCAATGTTGGTGCGCTTGCGATAGTTCTCATATTCGGAATAGAGACGCAGGTATTTGTCGTTGAGCTCTGCCAGCTTCTCCCCCATCTCCTGCACCTTGTCGGCCTCGGTGGTTTCGGCTTCGGGTTGCTGCTCCTCAGCGCCTTGGAGTTCCTGGTTTTCAAGCTCTTCCTGTTTCTTCTCTTCTTCTTTTTCGGTATGTTTATCTTTGTTGCTCATAGTTTTTTTAGGATTTTTTTTACTGACATATATATATCAAAAAGACTGCCATTGGCAGTCAAACTGACATTTTGTCACCACACAAAGACATCCTCCGGCTTTCGCGGACGTCGGTTCGTCAGCCATCGGAAATCTTTCAGGCGCCGCCACTCCTCGGGAACCATCGAGACAGGGTAGGTCTGCAGGTCGGGCTTGTCATAGGTGACTACGCGCGACGGGGCTCGCGCGGTGTCGAAATAGATGCGCATGTCGGTGCCTATGCCCACATTGGCGCCCACAAGGGTGGTGCCCGTCGTGCTGTCGCCTTCGGTGATATAGTACACCATCTGGGCATTGCCCAGCACATCGGCATACTGCGGCTCGCCCTTCTCAAAGTACACCACGCCCTGCTTGCCTTTGAGCTGGTTGAATTTCTCTCTGTCCACCTGCTGCATGGCGAAGCACGTCGTGCGAAGCCACGCTCGCCTGACGCCGTTGGTGTCGTGTAGCAGCTCTATGGTGTCGGCCGTACACTGGTAGTGCTCATACCACAGCACAGGGGATTTGTACAACGACAGCAGCGAGTCAACGGCATCGTAGAATGCCGAGTCGCACATGGCTTGGGCGTCGTGGCGATACACCTTGACCCTGTAGTTGGCTCTGACGGTCTCCAGCCGATTGGCGCTGTCCGTGGTGACATAGACGGTGTCGGCATGCAGATAGAGAGAGTCGCCTTTGTCCACAAAAAGGACCAGCGCCCTGTCGGTGACGAACGAGAAGTTGCGCTCCTGGTTGGTCTCGCCATATCGGCCCGTACAGGTGATATTGTTCACCGAGTCGAATATCCTCACGTTGCCCAAGGCTTTGCCGTAGCGCTCCCCGTCGTCGTAATAGAGGGTGTCGCTGTCTATGGTCCGCCCCTGGCTGTCCACATGCGACGCCCTGTACGAGATGGCAAAACGGGTCTTGGTGTTATAGTCGCCAAGCTCGCTGTAGATGACCGACGAGTCGGTGTAGATGTGCGTAGGGCTGTCGAAATGGGCCACCTCGGTCGTGGTGTTGTATATCAAGGTGTCCGTGAGGAGGGTCATGCTGGTGTCGGCCAGCACGACATCGTTGTATATGAAGAATTCCTTGAGGTCCGAGTTGTACTCGCCTTGGCGGCTGTCGAGGGTGCGCACTCCGCTCAGGGCATGCCCCCACTCGGTATAGTAGGCCGTGGCCTTGTTGCGTTCATAGGTGACGTGGTTGGCCAGCAGCTGCGTCCGCCCGTCAACCAGCACCACGGTGTCGTCCCAGATGTCCACCACACGCGTGTTGCCGTCATAATACAGGCGGTCGCCATAGATGAACGTGGTGTCCGACAATTTGATGACCACCGACCCGAAGGCGGTGAAGCTGTTCTCGCGGGTGTTGAAATGGGCCGAGTCCGACGTGAGGGTCATCCCCTCGTGGACGGCCTTCACATGCCGGTAAAGAATCCAGATGTCTCCGTTCTCAGGGTCACGCGAGCCGATGCCCGACGAGTACTCAATCAGTTTCTGCGCACAGCAATGACCAAGGACACCGAGAAGGAGCAGCGTCAGCAGGAGGGGCTTCTTTATCGACATGGGCACATATAAAACGTAGAGACGTGGATAATCACGTCTCTACTTACAAAACCATGAAAAATTGTTATTGTACACGGGATCCAAGACGATCCATTGCACAACGGAATCCAATCCAAGAGGATGATTTGTCCTGATCGAGGTAGCGGCGCGAAGCGGCCTGCAGGTAGTAGGCACGGTCCTTCCAGCTGCCACCCTTCACAACGCGGACCTTGTTGTTGACCAACGTCACCGTGGGGTGCTCCTTGTCGACAGCCTTGCGGCGATACATCTTGTTCGTCCAGCTGTCCTCGCCGGTGAGCTCGTCGCTGTCGGCTTCGCCCTCTTCCTCGCTGTATTCCTCAGAGGTCTCCTCTTCGCCTTCATACTCGTCCTCGTCGCCTTCGGCATCGGGGTCGTCAATCCAGCGCTCGGCCTGTCCAAGGCTCGAGGCACGGTCGCCATCAAGGTAGTTGATGTTGTCGGCCTGACGGTAGTTGCGGCGGTCCGACTGGTAGTCAACATTCTTGTATCTCATCATACCATCCTCGCCGATGAAGACCTCGTCGTCCTCGTCAATCTCGGGGGTGACATAGACGTTACCACGATAGGGGTCAAGGTCGTCGGCACCAACGGGGTTGACGGTCTTACGATAGACGTCCCTGCACCATTCGCTCACGTTGCCGGCCATGTTGTACAGGCCGTAGTCGTTGGGGAAGTACCACTTCACCGGGCAGGTGTAATCCCAGCCGTCGTTCAGGTTGCCAGCCACACCCATGGCGTCGCCACGCGTGCGCTTGAAGTTGGCAAGGAACTGGCCGTAGTATTTCTTGTTGGCGGAGCGCAGGCTCTGGCCGGCCCAAGGATAGGTCTTGTGCTCGGTGACACGCTCGTCATAGGTGGTGCCTATCATGCCCAGGGCGGCAAACTCCCACTCAGCCTCTGTTGGCAGACGATAGTAGGGGTAGAGGATACCGTCCGACTTGCGGATCTGGCGCTCCTCGCCACCGGCAGAGGGGTCAAGGTTCTCAATGCCTTTCTTCACCTCGCCCTCATAACGGCCGGCAAGGTAGACGTCCGTCTGGAAGGCATTGGTTCCCAGGTTCTCCTGGTCAAGCATCAGCACACCCATGTCCACAAGCAGCTTCTCGTTGACACGGTCGGTACGCCAGGTGCAGAAAGCCATGGCCTGCTCCCAGGTCACTCCCACCACGGGATAGTCCTGATAGCTGGGGCTCTGGAAATAATGGTCGACAAAGCTCTCACGCCATGCCAGACGGTCACGCCAGGTGGCGGTGTCGGGCATCACGAAGGAGACCTTCTCCGGATACTCCTCGCCATAGGCGCGGCGCATCCAGTAGACAAATTCGCCGTACTGCTTGTTGCTCACCTCGGTCTCATCCATGTAGAAGGAGGAGACGGTGACGGTGTGGGCCACATTGTCCCACGCATAGCGGGTGTCCTCGTTGACATGGCCCATCACAAACGAGCCTCCCTCGATGAACACCAAACCGGGTGCGGTGGTCTGGTTGGTACGGTCAGAAACATCATATCCGCCCCACTCAGGGTCGTTGTAGTTCCATCCTGTGGTCTCAGACTTGCCGGCCTTGTTTCCACACGAGGCCAGAAGCATCACGGCAGCCAACATCAGGCTTGAGAATTTGAACACTTTCATATTTCTTATTTAATTTTATTGTTCTTTATAACGTATTTCTTCAAAAAAAGTTTCACCCTTCATCGCTAGAACGACGGGCAACGGATGGCTTTCACCTTCTTTTTGTGCTCAGGCACAGGCAACAGGAAGCCCGCGGTAATCTCGTGCGCTCCGGCGGTGCTGTTGGCCAGCTTCGACACCGTCACGTCGTAGCTGTAGCCCACCTTGAAGTAGTCCTGCTGCACGCCCACCTGGAAGATGAAGGCATCGGTGTTCTCCGTGCCATGACGGAACCACACGCCCACCAGGAAGGGCATCCAGTCAAGGTAGACACCATAGTTGAAGTAGTGGAAGCCGCCCTGATACTGGTACACGATATTGGGCGAGATAATGGGCGTGCCAAGGCCGAGCGACGACTGGCGGCGACCCTCTTCAGCCACGTTGATCAGTCCTCCGCCATGCACGGTGAATTTCATCGGCACAGGGTCGGTGGAATAGAAGGCCACATTGGGTTGCGTCAAGTGCGCGGCGGCAATGCCGGCATACCACTTCGAGCCGTTGACCAAGAGGCCCGCATTGAAGTCGGGGGTCCACTGGCTCAGCTTGTCCGGAGGCGTGGCTCCCGTGGCATACGAGAAACCCATCTCACGGTCAATCTGGTCGGGGAAACGCAGGTAATCGTCCCAACTCAGGTGGGTGTTGACAATCGAGGCCTGCAAGGCAGCACTCATGTAGATGTCGCGGCTGAGCTGGAAACGGAAGGAGTAGATGGCACCCAACGAGTTGGTAGACAGCGCTCCATGGTCACCCACGCGGTCGGTCATCACTATGAATCCCAAGCCTCCGTGAAGGTCGGGAAAATACTGGTCGTAGGAGGCGGAGACGGTGGTGAACGCACTCACCAATCCCGGCCACTGGGCACGGTAGGTCAGCGAGATACGGGGCGCCACAGCAGATCCCGCAAAGGCTGGGTTCAGGTAGAGTGGATTGGCATAGAACTGGGAGAAGCCCACATCCTGGGCACCCGCCGTCGCACTCAGCAACATCATGGCACCCAAAAATGCATATTTCAGTCTCCTTTTCATTCGTTTTTCTGACATATTATAGGCCTATAATCAAAATGCAATATTACAAAGATTTTTTCAATTGACAATAATTTAAATTAAAAAAAAATGCAACACACATGTTATCAGCACAATATTTTTACTCCCCAATGTCCATTAGAGCTTCCAAACAGCGTATTCCACACCGCCGACAGACGCAATTTTGCGGTTTTTGCGTTCCTGCATCAGCCGACATCCGTAGTATGTCATGGCGTCGCACTGCCCCTCCGTCGCCACGGTCATCCGCACCTCCTCCAACCCCTCGCACATCGAGAAGGCAGAGATGCCGATATGGGTCACCGTCGCCGGCAACACCAGCTCCGTCAGCCCTCGGCAGTAGGCGAAAGCACCCTCGCCGATTTCCCGCAACCCCTCTGCTAACGCCAAGGTTCTCAAGGCCGTACACCCGCACAACGCCTGCGTGCCGATAGTGACGATGCCCTTGGCCGTCAGGCCGGTCAAACTGTCGCAGCGGTAGAAGGCGTTCTCCCCCACTCCCACCACCTCGTAATCCACTCCCTCATGCCGCACGCGGTCGGGTATCACCAAGTCACCAACAGGCTTGTTCCCAGCATAATAGGGCCACTCCCTCTCGGGGTGGGTAACCATCACCTGCGCCCTCTCCGGCACCATCCGGTAGTAGAGCATCTGTCCGCTGGGGGCAGCGGCGCAGAAATCATACTGTGCCTGCACCTCCCCGCCTCCCAAAGCGGCAGCCATACAACATGCTATCAGCACTTTAACGACTTTCAATCCTTTCATCTTACATCCATTTTCAAATTGCAAAGATACAACTTTTTTCCATAAATCAGCTAACCGTAAACCCCAAAAACGGTAAACGGTAAACGGTAAACAGTAAACGGTAAACCAAATATCTATAAACTATAAACTAAAAAAAAGAGTCACCCCCAAACCCGCGTCAGCATAGAAACCAAATAATCATCAGCAAGAATAAAAACTTTCGTTTCTTCCGTGTATTTAGATGTTCAGAGTGAACACATAACCGATGTCCTCAATTCGTTAGATTAGTGTGATTCGTGGTCAAAACCCAAAAACCGCGTCAGCCAAAAACCACTCCATCGCAAGCGAAGCAAGCGATACCTTGTAATAAGAAAATTTCGCTAACCATCATGTTCCATGACATTTAGCGACCTCATCGAAAACAAAAAACACCACCCCCAAAAAGAAAATTGGCATAATTCGTTTTTATTTTGTATATTTGCACCTTCGAAAACGAAGGGCAACTTTTTGTAAAAGAATGATTGGTTGGATTATAATCATTATTTTGCTTCTGGCGCTGTTCCTCATTCCCGTGGGAATAGCCGCCTGGGTACTCTCCATCTACTACAACAAACAGGAAAAAGCGCTGCGCGACGAGGCCGAAGCACACCGCAAGATCCTCGACGGCACCTACGACCGCATCTGGAACAACATCAAACAGCGCGCAGGCATCCGAGAGGAATACCGCCGCTCCTTCAACGACATCTACCCCGACCTGCTCGACCAATCCATTAACAACGAGGTATTTGTCGACTGGATCCTCGAATGCAACCCCGACTTCGACCCCAACGAGTACGTCCCCCTGCTCGAAAACATCGCCCTCGACCGACAGAAATTCATCTCCCACCAGAGCCGCATGCTCTCCCTCATCAAGGAACACCGCATCCTCGTCTCGGGCATCCCCGCCAAATGGCTCATCCACGACTGCTCCGCCATCCAGTATGTGCCCATGGACACCGAATTTGCCCGCTGGGGTCGCCGTCTCTAACCGATAGCAAGCGCCCCTATGAAACATCCTTCCCTCCGCCTGCTGCTCGTCGCATCTCTCACCCTCGCGATGGCATGCTCCCCAGCCGTCATCGAGCCTTTCGGCCCCACCCCCACACCCCAGCAGGTGGCGTGGCAACGCATGGAAATCAACATGTTCTGCCATTTCGGACCCAACACCTTCAGCGGCGCCGAATGGGGCGACGGCACCGAGCCCGAAGACCTCTTCAACCCCCGCGCCCTCGATTGCTCCCAGTGGGTCGACGTGGCCGAAGCCGCCGGCATGAAGGGCATCATCCTCACCGCCAAACACCACGACGGCTTCTGCCTCTGGCCGTCGCAGCAAAGCACTCACACCGTGGCCTCTAGCCTCTGGCGTAAGGGCAAGGGCGACGTGCTGCGCGAGTTCACCGACGCCTGCCGCGGAAGGGTCAAGGCCGGCGTCTACATCTCCCCCTGGGATCGCAACCACCCCGCCTACGGCTCCGAGGCCTACAACGACGTGTTCGTCAACACCCTCCGCGAGGTGCACTCCACCTACGGACCCCTCTTCGAACAATGGTTCGACGGCGCCTGCGGCGAAGGCCCCAACGGCAAGAAACAGCACTACGACTGGCCTCGCTTCTTGCAAACCATGCACACACTCAACCCCCTCGCCATCATCTTCAGCGACATCGGCCCCGGATGCCGCTGGGTGGGCAACGAGGAAGGGCGCGCCGGCGACACCTGCTGGAGCACCCTCAACACCCATGGCGCCACTCCCTCCGACAACAAGCCCTCCCCCGCCGAACTCCAAACCGGCCACGCCCCCCTTTCCACAAAAAGACTTTCCACCCAAGAACTTTCCACCCAAAGACTTTCCACTTTCCACTTTCCACTTTCCACTCTCCACTGGGTCCCCGCCGAAGTCGACGTCAGCATCCGCCCCGGTTGGTTCTGGCACCCAGACGAGCACCCCAAGAGCGTCGACGAGCTCATGGAGATCTATTTCAACTCCGTGGGTCGCAACGGCTTGCTGCTGCTCAACGTGCCTCCCGACACCAACGGACGCATCTGCCCCGAGGACTCCCTACGGCTCATCGAGTTCCGCCGCGAACGCGACCGCATCTTCAGCCGCGACCTCGCCGCTGGCGCCGAGGTCCACGCCTGGCACAAGCCTGGCCATCAGGCCAAAAACGTCCTCGACACCAACTACCACACCTTCTGGGCAGCCACAGCCAAGGAGGCCGAGCTCACCATGGAGCTCGACTCCCTCACCGAGTTCGACATCATCGTCATCCAGGAGTACATCCCCCTGGGGCAACGCATCACCAGCGTCAACCTCCTGCTCGACCCCGGCGACGGCCTCTACTCCTACTCCCTCAGCGACCATCCCCTCTGCTCCACAGTGGGTTACAAGCGCATCATCCGCCTTCCCCAGCCCGTGCGCTGGCGCAAGCTGGTCTTCCAGTTCCAGGGGATGGCACCCCCCGTCATCAACCGCATAGCCCTCTTTAATTCCCACGCCCAATGAAACACCTTGTCCACATACTGCTCTGCGCAAGCCTCCTTTTCCACCTTTCCCCCTCCACAAAAGAACTTTCCACAAAAGAACTTTCCACTCAAAGCCTTTCCACTCAAGAACTTTCCGTTTTCAATTTTCAATTTTCATTTTTCAATTTTCCACTTTCCACTCAAAGACCTTCCCTCCCCCAGAACTATTTCCGCCTGCCGCTCGACGGTGACATCGGCCTCTCCGCCACCTTCGCCGAGATACGCCTCAACCACTTCCACGCCGGCCTCGACATCCGCACCGGCGGCGACATCGGCAAGCCCGTCTACGCCGTCGCCGACGGCTACGTGTGCGGCGTACGCATCTCGCCCTGGGGCGGCGGCAAAATCCTCTACCTCAAGCACCCCAACGGCTACTCCTCCGTCTATATGCACCTCGACGGCTACGCCGGCGACATCGCCCGCTATGTGGAACGCGAGCAATACAAAGACCACAGCTACAGCCTCGTGCGCGACATCCCCGAGGGTCTCCTGCCCGTCAAGAAAGGACAACTCATCGCCTATAGCGGCAACTCCGGCGGCAGCGCCGGACCCCACCTCCACTTCGAGCTCCGCATGGGCGGCCGCACCATCAACCCCCTCCTCTTCGGACTCCCCTACTCCGACAACATCAACCCCACCCTCCGCGGCATACGCCTCTACCCCGACAACGGCGACCCCCTGCCCCTGGGCAAGGAGGACGAGGTCAGCGTCGCCGGACCCTTCTACCTGGGCATCTACGCCACCGACGCCGCTCCGGGCTCCACCTCCCGCAACGGCATCGACCACATCGACATCCACGTCGACGGCACCCTCTTCTTCCGCTACACCACCCAGGCCTTCCCCCTCGACAGCAGCCGCTCTTCCAACGCCATCATCGACTTCCCCCACTACCTGCGCACCCGCGAGCCCTACCTCCTCACCCGCTCCCTCCCGGGGGCCCAGGGCGAATGGATACCCGTCTGCCGCGGCGACGGCAAGCTGCGCTTCGCCGAAGGCTCCCTCCACAGCATCAAGGTCACCGTCTACGACATCCGCGGCAACCTCGCCGAGCGCTCCTTCAGCGTCCGCGCGCTGCCGCCCCTGCCACCTGCCGAAAGCCCCGCTGAGCGCGGCACCTACCCCGTAGAGTATGCCCGCCCACTCAAGGTCAACGGCGAGCAGATGCGCCTCGTCCTGCCCGCCAACACCCTCTATGCCAACGACCGCCTGCGTCTCCTCAGCACCCCCTCCTCCCTCTACCCCTCGCCACTCTGCACCGTCGAACCCACCGTCAACGCCCTGCCGCCCAACAAGACCTACACCCTCTCCATCAAGGCCGCTGAGGCCTCCGACAAAGCCGTCATCGTGCGTGTCGACGGCAAGAAAGAATCGGCCTACGCCACCCGCCGCGAGGGCTACTGGTACACCGCCGACGTGCGCGACTTCGGACTCTTCGCCGTCACCCTCGACACCACGCCGCCACGCATCGCACCCGCCAACTTCAAGGACGGCGGTCGACTCAAAGGCAACACCATCAGGGTGAAAATCAGCGACAACCTCAGCGGCATCAACACCTACCATTGCTACCTCAACGGCACATGGATCCTGGCCGAATACGACGGCAAGAGCGCCACCCTCACCATCAATGCCGGCACCAAACTCAAAGCCGGCCGCAACACCCTCCGCGTCGACCTCTCCGACCTCGCCAACAACACCGCCTCCGCCCTCTTCACCCTCACCCAATAACCCGAAGCCCAAGTCGCTGAGTGGCTGAGTGGCTAAGTAGCGGATGGAATTTGCCCTGAAAGGGCATCATAACCTAGCACAGGGCCTCGGCCCTGTGTAAACGCGATACCCTTTTCATATCCCCGCCCCTGTAGGGGGCACATAACAAAATGTCCGTCCATTCGTTAGATTAGTGCGATTCGTGGTCAAAATCAAAAAACCACGCAAAACAAAATAACTATTAACTATTATCTATTAACTAAAAAAAGCCCCGCGTCAGCAGAAAAAAAACTCATCGCAAGCGAAGCAAGCGATACCTTGTAAAAAATTTACAAGATTTACCAGATTTCGTGAGCGAAGCAAGCAGGAGACCCAAGACCGCGCCAGCCCCCAACTATTAACTATTATCTATTAACTATTAACTAAAAAGGGCGGCCCCAGGGCCGCCCTTGATCAGTTCATTCAAACGACTTGATAGCTTCCTTGATCAGCTCCATGGCCTCGCGAAGCTGTGCCTCTGTGATGCACAGCGGGGGAGCGAAGCGGATGATATGCTGGTGGGTGGGCTTGGCAAGCACGCCGAGGTCGCGCATCTTCAGGCACACATCCCATGCCTCCTTGCCGTTGTGGGGCTTGATGATGATGGCGTTCAGCAGACCCTTGCCGCGCACCTTCTCGATCATCGGACTCTTGAAGTTGCTCATCTCCTCGCGGAAGATCTTACCCAGACGGTCGGCGTTCTCCATCAGGTGCTCCTCTTTGATCACCTGCAGGGCGGCGATACTGACCTTGGCGGCGATGGGGTTGCCACCGAAGGTGGAACCGTGCTCGCCGGGCTTGATATTCAGCATGATGTCGTCGTCGGCCAGCACGGCGCTCACGGGCATCACGCCGCCACCCAGGGCCTTGCCCAGGATCAGGATGTCGGGACGCACGCCCTCGTGGTCGCAGGCGAGCATCTTACCCGTACGGGCGATACCGCACTGCACCTCGTCGGCCATGAACAGCACATTGTATTTCTTGCAGATATCGTAGCATTTCTTCAGGTAGCCCTCGTCGGGGACATACACGCCGGCCTCACCCTGGATGGGCTCCAGCAGGAAGCCTGCCACCTCCTTGCCGTGTTCGGCGAGGCATTTCTCAAGGGCGTCGGGATCGTTATAGGGGATGCGGAGGAAGCCGGGGGTCATGGGACCGTAGTTGGCGTAGCTCTCCGGGTCGTTGCTCATGGTGATGATGGTGATGGTGCGGCCGTGGAAGTTACCCTCGCAGCAGACGATCTTCACCTTGTCGTTGGGGATACCTTTCTTCACCACACCCCAGCGGCGGGCAAGCTTCAGGCCTGTCTCGTCGGCTTCGGCGCCGGTGTTCATGGGCAGCACCTTGTCGTAGCCGAAATACTCGGTGACATATTTCTCCCACTCGCCGAGGCAGTCATTGTAGAAAGCGCGGCTGCTGAGGGTCAGCAGGTGGGCCTGGTCGCACATGGCCTTGACAATCTTCGGGTGGCAGTGGCCTTGGTTGACAGCGCTGTAGGCCGAGAGGAAGTCGAAATACTTCTTTCCCTCGCAGTCCCACACGAAAGCGCCCTCACCCTTGGCGAGAACGACGGGCAGCGGATGATAGTTATGGGCGCCGTATTTGGCTTCCATCTCCATGAATTGTTCTGATTTTGTCATAGTTATAATGTTTTTGTTGTATAAATATTTGTATCCTTATCGGACTGCAAATATACACATTATTTTTAAATATACACAAAATATTTTTGAACAGGCATGTTTGTCGGGAGAAGTTGCTATAGGCCATGTCTCCTTCGGAGCCAGGCAGAGGTGGGCGTTAGGTCGGAGTTGACTCGGAGTTGACTCGGAGTTGACTCGGAGTTTGCTCCAGCCCTCTGCTCAGGGCCATTTAGCCACAAATTTCCTTCCAGGAGAGGTCCGGATACTGAAATTCAGAACCGCTCATGTGAGCTCCCAGGACGGGGAAAAGCATCGGAACGAGGGGTTCATGCATGTCTTTTGAGGCCTGAGAGAGGAGAATTTGGATACATTCTGTCCCTTTTCCGAGGTGTGGCATCTTGGGTGCCGAGGTTTTGGTGATGTCGTATTTCATTGTTTGATTGCTTTTTAGGTGAGAATTAACTTTTGAAAGAGCGTTCCGTTCCGGTTGTTCCGGTTGTTTTTTAAGGGGTATCACTTTTTTCGATTTCTTTTATATATTATTAATTATTAATTAGTTATAATATATAAGAAGGGGATTGGGCATACCTTTTTTTTAATCGGAACAACCGGAACGGAACGCATTGGGTTTGATTAGATGGTTGATAAATACTTCATTCTATGAGGCTTATAGAGTTTTCGGTAGGACTTGAGGAAAGAGAGGATGGAGAGATGTTCATCGCGTAGCATGCTCACTATGAGGATTTTGCCGTAGCGCTTGGGAAACCGGAACTGGAATATGATACTTTTTTTGGTTTCCTTGACCTCGCCGTGGGGGGTGCGGAAGAGCGTTTTGTAGCGGTGGCCGGAGTCGGAGGCGTAGGGGTGGAAGGAGGAGGTACCGTTGTCGAGGGTCTCCATGCGGCCTTCTTGGCGTCGTTGACGGGATTATTCAGCTCGTCCACTTACAACTTATCATCTTTTACCAAACGATGATATGGCTTATTGGGGAAAAGGAGCGGAGAGAGAGGTAATGTGTCGATATAGGTATGTTTGCCTTTGATGTCGGAAAACTTCAGATCAAAATTAATGATATTATGACCACATACGAACTCGATATCGAATAAATACTTCTGAAATTCATCCAAAGAATGAGTGTGCAGTACCGCACCATCATCACGGACGACACCGAAATCTTTTACCTGTTTATTTTGAAAGCCAACTTCAGTATCTATAAAAGCAATCATGCTTTATCGTCGTAATTTTTGAGAGTATCTATAAAGTGTCCCGTGTCAGTTTGTCGCCGTTTTGAAGGCGGACGGAGTTGAGTGGCTGAGTAGTTTTTGGCTGGCGCGGGGTGGGGGCTCCCGGTCTTTTCGGTGGAATGGGGCAAAAAATGCGAAGAATAATAGGGACGGCAAAATTTTTTGTGGGTTCTTGCGTTATGGTGGTGTGAATAGGAACAATACGATACTAGAAGTGAAAGGGCTTTCCATTGCCTTCGAAGGACGCAAGGTGGTGGAGGACTTGAGCTATACGCTGGGACGCGGGGAGACGCTGGGCATCGTGGGGGAGAGCGGGAGCGGCAAGAGCGTGAGCACGCTGGCGCTGATGGGGCTGCTGCCGAAGAAGGCCTCCATCACGGGAAGCGCACGACTGGAGGGTACGGAACTGCTGGAGCTCGACGAGGAGCAGATGCGGGAGGTGCGCGGGAGGCGCATCAGCATGATCTTCCAGGAGCCCATGACGAGTCTGAACCCCGTGCAGAAATGCGGCGAGCAGGTGGTGGAGATGATGCGGGCGCACGGATCGGCAGGCGACGAGCGGGAGAAGGTGATAGAACTGTTTAAAGAGGTGCTCCTCCCCCGCCCCGAGAAGATCTTCGACAGCTACCCGCACGAGATCAGCGGTGGGCAGAAGCAGCGGGTGATGATAGCGATGGCGCTCGTCAACAAGCCCGATATCATCGTGGCCGACGAGCCGACGACGGCCCTCGACGTGACGGTGCAGAAGACCATCCTGGAGCTGCTGAAGCAGCTGCAGCAGAAATACGGCACAAGCATTATCTTCATCACCCACGACCTGGGGGTGATAGGTCAGATAGCGGACAGGATCATGGTGATGTATCGCGGCAAAATGGTGGAACAGGGCGCCGCCTACGACATCCTGCACCACCCACGGGAGCCCTACACCCAAGGGCTGCTGGCCTGCCGTCCACCGCTGGACAGCCGTCCGGAACGGCTACCGACGGTGGAGGAGTTTCTTAATGGAGTGATCCAAGAGGGAGTGAAAGGGAGGGAGATCCAAGAGGGAGTGAAAGGGAGTGAAAAGGGAGTGAAAGGGAGTGAAAGGACAAATGCGGGTGAGAATCTGGAGGGAGTGAAAGGGAGTGAGGAGGGAGTGAGAGGGAGTGAAAGGACAATAGCTGGAGGGAGTGAGAGGACAAGTGTGGGAGGGGTGCTGATTTCTGTGAAGGATCTTTCTGTTACCTATACTTTGAAGAAGAGTCTTTTCGGGAAGGCGCTGCAGACGCTGAAGGGTGTGGACGGCATCACGTTCGACATCATGGAGGGCGAGACGCTGGGATTGGTGGGTGAGAGCGGCTGCGGCAAGAGCACGCTGGGGCGTGCCCTGCTGCACCTGATAGACCATAGCGCGGGGAACATCAGCTACCGGGGGCGGATGCTCGACACCTTCAGCCGGAGCGAGATGCAGGCCTTGCGGCCGAAGCTGCAGATTATCTTCCAGGACCCCTATTCGTCGCTGAACCCGAGGATTACGATAGGCGACGCCATCGCGGAGCCGCTGGAGGTGCACAGACGGATGTCGCGGCAGGAGCGGAAGGAGGCCGTCATAGACCTGATGGAGCAGGTGGGGCTGGAGGCCGACTGGTACAGCCGCTACCCGCACGAGTTCAGCGGCGGCCAGCGCCAGCGAGTGTGCATAGCGCGGGCCCTGATCCTGGAGCCGGAGCTGGTGGTGTGCGACGAGAGCGTGTCGGCGCTGGACGTCAGCGTGCAGGCGCAGGTGCTGAACCTGCTGAACGACCTGAAGCGGCGTCACCACTATACCTACCTCTTCATCACCCACGACCTGTCGGTGGTGAAATTCCTATCGGACCGCATCATGGTGATGCAGAAAGGAAAGATCGTCGAGAGCGGCGCCCCCGACGACCTTTTCAGCCATCCGCAGACGGCATACACGCGGAGCCTCATCGAGGCCATCCCGCGCATTGACTAGTGTACCACGAGGCGGCGTACGAAATAGAAACGGGTTCCACGGTCGAAGATCGTCCACGGAACCCGTCTAGAAAAAAAAATGTATGGTGGTTTGTGAAATCCTTCGACTCCAATTAGCGGCGTTTCTTGCTGGCCTCCTTGGCCTCGACGGTCATGGTGGCATGGGGCACGATCATGAGGCGCTCCTTGGGGATGAGCTTGCCGGTGGCCTGGCAGATGCCGTAGGTGCCGTTCTCGATGCGGATGAGTGCGGCGCGGAGGTCGCGGATGAACTTCTGCTGGCGAGCGGCGAGTTTCTGGTTTTCTTCCTTCAGCAGCACATTGCTGCCCTCTTCGAGGGTTTTGAAGGTGGGGGCGGTGTCGCTGACGTCGTTTTCGCTGCCGGCGACGGCCTGCTGCAACATTTCAAGGTCTTTCTCTGCTTTGGCAATCTTCTCGAGGATCAGGGCCTTGAACTCCTGCAATTCTTCAGGAGAGTAGCGGTTTTTCTCAACTTGTTTCTCTTTTGATTCCATAGTAGTGTTCCTTTTTCCGGATGCAAAAATAGGCATTTTCCCCCACATGGAGGAAAAAACATATCAACATCAATTGTTGATATCGCCAAGATATAAATCAATCAAGCCGTTAGGGGCGGCGATGAAGAGTGTTTTCGTGTCGCGGTCGACTTTTTTTATCACCTCATCGATGACGGGAATGAGGATTTCGGTGTCGTTTTTGATGATTTGGAAGAGGGGTTGTGCGGGGTATTCGATGACCTGCTGGAGGGTGCCGATGTCGCCCTTTTCCTCGTCTACCACCTTGAAACCCAGCACCTCGTGGAAGTAGAACTTATTCCCTTCGAGTTTGGGGAGGAGGTCGAGGGGGAGATAGAGGGAGTGGCCGACGAGGGCGGCGGCCTGGTCGGGGGAGAGGTCCTCGAAGGTGGCTACGGCCTTGTTGCCATTGAGGTTGTCGAGATGGAAGAAATAGGGCACGAGTTGGCCTTTGACCTCGACGAAGGCGGAGTCGAGGCCGAGGTAGTCCTCGGGGGTATCCACATCGAGGAACATCACCACCTGCCCTTTCACGCCCCAAGGCTTGGTGATGCGTCCCAGATAAAAGCAATCGTCAATCTTCATAATCGGACTTTTTTAGGGTAACGGCGAGCGTCGCTTTTTATTGTGTCGCTTAAGCAACCGCATAAAAAAAGAGAAGCGCACATGTGCGCTTCTCCTGTTGTTTGTTGTTGTCTACGTTGTCGTTAGACAAAGGATTTTAAGCCTCGGCGGGAGCTTCGGTCTCGGCGGCGGGGGCATCGCCCTCGGCGTTCTCGGCGTTCTCGGCGGCTTCGGCGGCAGCCTTAGCGGCAGCCTCGGCCTCGGCGGCAGCCTGACGCTTGGCGGCGACGGCGGCAGCCTTGGTCTCGTTGGCCTTCTTCTCGGCCTCGAGGCGGGACTTGCGGGTGTTGCGGGCGTTGTTCTCGACCTCGCTCTTCACGCTATTGATTTTGGCTTCCTTGGCCTGCAGCCACTCGTTGAAACGCACATCGGCGGTCTCCTGGCTGATGGCACCCTTCTCGACACCGATCTGGAGGTGACGACGGAGGAGGACACCCTTATAGCTGAGGATACGACGGACGGTGTCGCTGGGTTGAGCACCATTCTTGACCCATTCGACGGCGCGGTCGAAGTTGAGGTCGATGGTGGCGGGGTTGGTCAACGGATTGTAGG
The DNA here is from genome assembly GCA_902775135.1 of uncultured Bacteroidota bacterium. Taxonomy (GTDB): domain Bacteria; phylum Bacteroidota; class Bacteroidia; order Bacteroidales; family P3; genus Colimorpha. The sequence goes on from CACYKY010000004.1 coordinate 111,870, forward strand.
TGCCAAGCTTCTCGATAAATCTTCCATCTCGAGGTGCACGACCATCCGCAACAACGATGTGGTAGAAAGGCTGATTCTTTTTACCATGACGCTGAAGTCTAATTCTTGCTGGCATAATTGTTTGTTTTTTAAATGTTTATTAATAATTGTTGTTAAATTAACAGACTGCAAAGGTACGAACATTTTTGAAACTGGCAAAATATTTTTTTTCATCCCCGACAAAAACGCCCGCAGGAGGACGGGGGTAGCGGGCCGGCAGGAGCCCTCCCCCATCGCTGGGGAGAGAAAAATTTGGGCTTTGGCACAATAAAGCGGAGTATTTTTAGTTAATAGATCACTAGTGAATAGTGAATAGTGAATAGTGAATAGATAGGAGAACACAATTACAATATAAATAATAAATATAGGAAACAATAATATAAGTATATCATGAGCCTTATCAAATCCATTTCCGGCATCCGCGGTACCATCGGCGGACGTCCCGGCGAGGGGCTGAGCCCCATCGACGTGGTGAAGTTCACCACCGCATTTGCCACCTTCCTGAAACAGCAGAATCCGGGCCGACGCCTGCGTCTGGCCGTGGGTCGCGACGCACGTCTGAGCGGTCCCATGGTGGACCGCCTCGTGGTGGGCACCCTCGTGGGTTGCGGCGTCGACGTGTTGGAGACGGGCCTAAGCACGACCCCCACCACCGAGATGACCGTCATCGACGGCCATTGCGACGGTGGCATCATCATCACCGCCAGCCACAACCCCAAGCATTGGAACGCCCTGAAGCTGCTCAACGCCAAGGGTGAATTCATCAACGACGCCGAAGGCAAGGAGGTGCTGCGTCTGGCCGAGAGTGCCGACCTGCAGTATGCCGAGGTCGACGACCTGGGGCAGGTGACCGTCGAAGAGGACTGGATTGACCGCCACATAGAGCGTGTGCTGGGATTGAAACTGGTTGACGTGGAAGCCATCAAGAAAGCCCACTTCAAGGTAGCCGTGGACGCTGTGAACTCCACGGGCGGCTTGGCCATCCCGCGCCTGCTGCGCCGATTGGGGGTGGAGCAGGTGGTGGAGCTGAACTGCGAGCCCACGGGCCATTTTGCGCACAACCCCGAGCCCATCCCGCAGAACCTCACGCAGATCAGCGACTGCGTGCGCGACAACCATTGCGACCTGGGCATCGTGGTGGACCCCGATGTGGACCGCTTGGCGCTGGTGTGCGAGAGTGGCGAGATGTTCGGCGAGGAGTACACGCTGGTGAGCGTAGCCGACTATGTGCTGCAGCACACGCCGGGCAACACGGTGAGCAACCTCTCGTCGTCGAGAGCCCTGCGCGATGTGACGCGCCGCTATGCCGGCTGCGAATACAACGCCGCCGCCGTTGGCGAGGTGAACGTCACCACGCTGATGCGTGAGACCCACGCCATCATTGGCGGCGAGGGCAACGGAGGCGTTATCTATCCCGAGCTGCACTACGGCCGCGACGCCCTGGTGGGTGTGGCCCTCTTCCTCACCCTGCTGGCCAAGAAGGGCATGAAGGTGAGCGAGTTGCGCAAGACCTATCCCGAATATATCATCAGCAAGAACCGCAAGGACCTGACGCCCGACATGGACGTTGACGCCCTGCTGGCCAAGGTTGCCAAGCTCTACAACGGCATGGCCGGTGTGGAGAAGGTGACGACCATCGACGGCGTGAAGATTGACTTTGCCGACGGGTGGGTGCACCTGCGCAAGAGCAACACGGAGCCCATCATCCGCATCTACAGCGAAGCCGCCACCGAGGCCCGCGCCAACGAGCTGGCGCAGCAGGTGATGCAGCAGATATGAGAAATGAGAAATAAAAAAAAGGAGCTGGCGTATCGGTATGATACGCCAGTTTTTTTTATAGGTGCTACGCCATAGGCATCGCATAAAGAAGCCAGCCGTTTCAACGGCCATAATGGTTAGCGTTCTATCTGGTTGTCTTCGGGGGCGGCGATCCAGACGATGAGGTAGGCCCAAATGCCGAGGAAGCCGAAGAAGATGGAGACCAGGAAGAGGATGCGGACGACCGTTGGGTCGATGTTGAGATACTTGGCGATGCCGCCGCAGACACCAGCGACCTTGCGGTCGGTGGTGCTGCGGGTGAGGCGACGATAACTATTGTTTTCCATTCTTGCGATTGAACTTTATTTGACATGGATGAAGCCTTTGCGTTTGAGCAGGGCGTTGGCGTTGGGATCTTTGCCGCGGAAGGCGCGGTAGAGGTCCATAGGCTCGACGGTGTTGCCGCTCTCGAGGAGGTGGCGGAACTTGCGGGCGAGATCGGGATTGAAGAGGTCGCCGCTTTCGGCGAAGGCCTCGAAGGCGTCGGCGTCGAGGATGGCCGTCCAGGTGTAGGAGTAGTAGCCAGCGTCGTAGCCGGTGGTGAAGATATGCTGGAAGTAGGGGCTACGGTAGCGGCTGATGATTTCGGGGATGAGGCCGATCTTGTTCATGGCCTGTTCCTCGAACTGCAGCGGGTCGATGTGCTGCTTCTCCTTGATGGAGTAGTAGTCCATATCGAGCAGCGAGGCGGCGAGGAGCTCGGTGGTTATGAAGCCCTGGCCATAGGTTTGGGCGGCGGCGATCTTCTGGATGAGCTCGTCGGAGATGGGCTCACCTGTCTGGTAGTGGCGAGCGTAGAGCTTCATCACCTGGGGGTGGCGGCACCAGTTCTCCATGACCTGTGAGGGCAGCTCGACGAAGTCGCGCGGCACATTGGTGCCGGCGATGGAGGGATAGGTGCAGTTGGAGAGGAGGCCGTGGAGGGCGTGGCCGAACTCGTGGAAGAGGGTCTCGCTCTCGTCGAAGTTGAGGAGCGAGGGACGGTCGGCGGTAGGCTTGGTGAAGTTGCACACCACCTGGATGATGGGCATGACGTTCTGACCGTCGAGGGTGCGGTGTTGGCCGCGGAACTCGGTCATCCAGGCACCGCTGCGCTTGGAGGCGCGGGGATGGAAGTCCATGTAGAGGATACCGATGGTGCTGTCGCCCTGACGGACCTCGAAACAGCGGGCCTCCTTGTCGTAGGTGGGCAGGTCGGTGCGCTCGGTGAAGGTGAGGCCATAGAGCTTGTTGGCCACCATGAAGGCGCCGGCGCGGACGCTGTCGAGGCTGAAATAGGGGCGCACTTCAGCATCGTCGAGGGCGTACTTCTCGGCGCGCAGTTTCTCGCTATAGTAGCGCCAATCCCAGGGCTGGAGTTTGGCACCGGGCTCGTCCTTGGAGAGCATGGCCTGATAGAGGTCGCGTTCCTGCTTGGCCACATTGAGGGCGGGTTTCCAGATGTCGAGGAGGCACTTGTAGACGTTGGCGGGAGTTTTGGCGAGGGTGTTGTCGAGGACATAGTCGGCATGGGTGGGGAAGCCGAGGATGTTGGCGCGCTCGAGGCGGAGGTTGACGAGGGAGTCGATAATCTTGGTGTTGTCGAATTCACCCTCCTTACATCTGTCGGTGAAGGCGTGCCAGACCTCCTCGCGGAGCTTGCGGTCGGCGCAGGTCTGCATGAAAGGCTCCCAGGTGGGCATGTCGAGGGTCACCTTGCTACCGTCGGGCAGCTCCTTGGAATAGGCGTTGGTGGCCTTGAGCACGTTCTGAGCGAAGCGCATGGTGAGGGAAGCGATCTGCTCGTTGAGCTGGCGGAAGCGCTCCTGCTTGTCGGCGGGGACGTTGGCGCCGTTGCGGACGAAACCCTTGTAGGTCTCCTCGAGCAGGCGTGCCTGTTCGGCATTGAGGTCGAGGCTGCCGCCCTTGTACTGGTCGTAGACGGCCTTGATGCGGCTGAAGAGCTTGGCGTTGAGGGCGATGTCGTCGCCGTGGGCGGCGAGGAGCGGCGTCACCTCCTCTTCGATAGCGTCCATTTCGGGGCTATTCTCGCACTCGGTGAGGTTGAAGAAGACGCTGCTGACATCGGTGAGGAGCTGACCGCTGTACTCGTAGGCGAGGATGGTGTTCTCGAAGGTGGGAGCCTCGGGATTGTTGACGATGGCGTCGATTTCGGCCTTCTGGCGAGCCATACCCTCCTGGAAAGCAGGCATGTAGTGTTCGAGTTTGATGCGGGAGAAATCGGGAATTTCGTAGGGCGTGTTCCACGCGGAGAAGAAGGGATTTTCCATTTCTTTGTTGTCTTTGCAGCCGCTGACCACGAGGGCGGCCAAAGCGGCGATGAATAATGTGCGTTTCATTTTACAATATAATTTATTTATTCATTATTTTTTATGATAGCCTGGAGGATAGTTTCGAGGATGTCGGCGCTGAGTTTTTTGGCGACAAACTTGTGGTCGTTGTTGTCGATGAGGTAGATTTGGGGGGTGGTGGTGATGTCGTATACCTCGCGCCAGTCGACATTGGCCTCGCCGCCGTTGAGGTTGATCCAGCGGGGATGGGACATGTGGTGGTTGGCGAGGAAATCCTTCCACTTGACGACGGTTTGGTCGTCGGGCTCGGTGAGGATAGCGAAGGCGCTGAGGCTGAGGGAGTCGGCGTAGCGCTCGTAGACCTTATAGACCGCCGGAATGATGTCGCGGCAATGGCCGCAGGTGGGGCTCCAGAAGAGGAGGAGGGTGTAGCGGCCGGGCATGTGATGGAGGGAAGCTGCGCGATGGAGGGTGTCGAAGAGTACAAGCTCGGGAGCCACCTTGCCCACGAGCAGGCGTTCCCACTTGGTGGCACGTTCGATCTGCTCGTCGATGACCGAGGGCTCGAGACCTGTGACCTGTCCCGTGGCGAAATAGCGCTGGACGAGATGGACGTAGACCTCGTCGTAGACCATCACCTTGCTCTGGAGGAAATGGTTGGTCATATTGAGGATGAGCCAGCGATAGACGGCTGGGGCAGGCTTGGCGCGGTCGATGAGGCTGTCGAGCAGGGGGCAGATCATCTCCGGCGGCATGCGGTTCATGCGCTTGTCGACATATTCCATCACGCGGTCGTAGAAGACCTCCTTGGGGGTGCGGAGGATGAAGGGATCGTCGAGGGGCATATTGTCGAAATAGTGGGCCATGAGCCAATCGAAACGCTCACGGTAGGACATGGGGGTGCCGTCGGGCAAAGCAGAGGGGATGTCGACATCCTTGGTAGCCATCATCATGCGCGAGAGCATGCAGTCGGGGTAACGGTTGATGAACACGAGGCGGACGCTATCGAGGCGCAGGCGCTGAGCGGGCGCATAGACATCGTGGAACTCGGCGGAATCCATCGTCTTGCTGGCGGAGACAAAATCCTGATAGAGTGACTCGTTGGCGCGGTTGAAGTTGAAGAACACCTCGTTCTCGTGAGAACCTTTGGCGGACATGCCGAGTTTCCAATTGTCGTTGTCGGTGCGGAGGGTGAAGTTCTGTTTCTCGCGATAGACGACGAACTCGACGAAGCGGTCGTTGTTGTTGGTGATGTAGTAGAGGCCGGGGTCGAGTTCCTCGTTGCCCTCGAAGACGAACTTGCCCTTGCCGTTGTTGTAGGCGGTGTCGCAGAGGAACTTATACTGAGCCAGATAGAAACCCATGTAGAGCACCGAGTCCTTGTTGCCCTCGGCGACGAAGGTGATCTTGTAGCTGGGTTTGGCGGCCGCAGAGAGCAGCGGCAGGAGTGCCAGGAGAATTGTGATTGCGTATTTTTTCATATCGTTCGTTTGTTTGTTTTCAATCATTTACCGATGCAGAAACGAGAAAAGATATTAGAGAGCAGATCGTCGGAGGAGACCTGCCCGGTGATGGTACCGAGATGATAGAGCGCATCGCGGAGGTCGACGGCGACGAGATCGGAAGGGAGGTCGACGGCCAACCCCTGGGAAGCAGCCTCGAGGGCCTTACGCACCTGAAGCAGCGCCTGGTAGTGGCGCTCGTTGGAGAGGTGGACGGAATGGTCGGAGAGGCGAGAGCTGAAGAGATCGACGAGGGAGGATTTCAGCTTGTCGAGGCCTATGCCGGTCTTGGAGGAGAGGCCTACCGACGGCGAAGGCACGGAAGCGGCGGGCGCGAGGTCGATCTTGTTGCAGACGTAGATCACCTGCTTGTCAGAGAGGTCGAGGTCGGGGGTCTGCCAAGGTGTGGTGGCATCGTGGACATAGAGCACCACGTCGGCTTCGGCGACGGCCTTGCGGCTACGCTCGACGCCCATAGATTCGACAACATCGTCGCTATGGCGGAGGCCTGCGGTGTCGATGAACCGGAAGGTGATGCCGGAGAGCGTCAAGGACTCCTCGATGGTGTCGCGGGTGGTGCCTGGGATGTCGCTCACCAGGGCCCGGTCGTCGTTGAGCAAGGCGTTGAGGAGCGAAGACTTGCCGGCGTTGGGGCGGCCGACAATGGCCACGGGGATGCCATGCTTGAGGGCGTTGCCCAGAGAGAAGGAACCTACGAGAAGCGACACTTCGCCATCCAATTCGGCAAGCGTTTGCCGCAAGAGTGTCCGGTCGGCGAACTCGACGTCCTCCTGGCTGAAATCCAGTTCCAGTTCCAAGAGGGAAGCCAGATCGAGCAGCCGCTGACGGAGCTCTTCCAGCTTGTGCGCATAGCCGCCACGCAACTGGCTGACGGCCAAGCGATGTTGGGCCGGAGTGGCCGAATCGATCAGGTCGGCGACAGCCTCGGCCTGCGAGAGGTTGAGTTTGCCGTTGAGGAAAGCCCGGAGGGTGAACTCGCCAGGCTCAGCGAGGCGGGCGCCACCGTCGAGCAGCGCATGGACGATGGCCTGCTGCACAAAGAGCGACCCATGGCACGAAAACTCGACCATATCTTCGCCGGAGTAGCTGTGGGGGGAGGGGAACCATACCGCCAACACCTCGTCGACAAAGGAGTTGCCAACAGAGAAACGGGCATAATGGGAGTGGCGCGGGAGCAGCGTGCTGACCGAGAGGTGCTGCAAAGCCAACTCTTTGGCCAAGGGGCCACTCAGGCGCACCACGGCCACACCCCCCACCCCACGCGGGGTGGATACCGCCACTATGGTCTCACTTCTCATCCTTCTGCTCGCCGATATAACGGTCGCCATAGAGCGAGGACATCTCCTCGTCGGATAGGCCGAGGTCGACCTTCACCTTGTAGATATTGGGATAGGCCAGGATGAGCATCAGCACCGTCACCATAGCCAACATAAGCAGCACATTCTGGTTGGAAATCAGCGTCATCGCACAGAGCACCACCACCACAGCCAGAATGGAGAAATAGAGCGAATGAATATAGCCGGCATAGCCTGCGAGCTTGGCTTGGAGACCTTCGGTTTGGCGCAGACGGGGCACCTGCTTGCGGATGACCAGCAGCGCCATGCTGAGGGAGAGGACCGCCAGCACGCTACCGGCCACCAGCATCCAGCGGTTGACATAATCGCTTTGAGCGGGGAAACGCCAAGGGCTGGCATAAAGGAACAAAGAAGTCAGTATGACCACCGCCGCCGAGCCCCAAAGGCCCAGCTGGGCGTTGCGTTTAATCTTGTCGGTTTCTTTCTTGAACATTGAATATCTACAATTTAAGGTATTTTGCGGTATAGGATTGCTTGCATTTGACGAGGTCTTCGGGGGTGCCGGCGAAGACCACATTGCCACCCTCGTCGCCGCCTTCAGGGCCCATATCGATCACCCAGTCGGCCACCTTGATGATGTCGTGATGGTGCTCGATGACAACGATGCTGTGGCCACGCTCGATGAGGCGGGAGAAAGCCGCGAGGAGTTTCTGGATATCGTGGAAATGCAAACCCGTCGAAGGCTCGTCGAAGATGAAGAGCATCGGCTGCTCCGCCTCGCCCTTCACCAGGTAGGAGGCCAACTTGATGCGCTGGCATTCGCCACCGGAAAGCGAGCTGGACGACTGACCCAGTTTCAGATAACCCAACCCCACGTCCTGCAAGGGGGTGAGGCGGTTGAAGATGGAGCGAGTCTCGTCGCTATCGAAGAACTCAACGGCCTGGTCGACAGTCATCTCGAGCACATCGCTTATGGTCTTGCCCTTGTAGAGGACCTCGAGCGCCTCGTCGGTGTAGCGACTGCCGTGACACTCTTCGCAGAGGAGGTGCACATCGCTCATAAACTGCATGCTGACGGTCACATAGCCTTCGCCTTGGCAGTTCTCGCAACGGCCACCCTCGACATTGAAGGAGAAGAAGCCGCTCTTGTAGCCGCGGGTCTTCGCCAGCGGCTGGCGGGCGTAGAGGTTGCGCACCTCGTCGAAAATCTTCATATAGGTGGCGGGGTTGCTTCGCGAGGAGCGGCCGATAGGATTCTGATCCACCATCTCCACCGCAGCGATACGACGCACATCGCCATCCATCGCCATGCAGCTGCCCACATAGTCGGCGGCGCCATCGAAACGGTGCTGCAGCACATCGTAGAGCACGCGGCGCACCAGGCTGGTCTTGCCCGAGCCCGATACACCCGTGACCACCGTCAATACGCCCAGAGGGATATCCACATCGATGTGTTTCAGATTGTTGCAGTATGCGCCGTGGATAGAAATCCTGTCGCGCCACGGGCGACGGCTCTGAGGCACGGCGATGCTTTTCTTGCCCAATAGATAATCTGCCGTCAGGGAGTTCTTGGCCTTTGCCAAACCCTTGGGGGCTCCGGAGAAGACCACTTCGCCACCCAATCGGCCTGCTCCCGGGCCGATATCTATCAGCCAATCGGCCGAGCGGATGATATCTTCATCGTGTTCCACCACAATGACCGTGTTGCCCAAGTCGCGAAGTTTCTTCAAGACATTGATAAGCTGTCCGGTATCGCGCGAGTGGAGTCCGATGGAGGGTTCGTCGAGGATATACATGGACCCTACTAGCGAGCTGCCCAGTGAGGTGGCCAGATTGATGCGCTGGCTTTCGCCGCCGCTGAGGCTGTTGCTGGCGCGGTTCAACGTCAGGTAGCCCAAACCCACATCCATCAGATAGCCCAGACGGTTCTTTATCTCGGTGATCAGACGCGTTGTCATCTCGACCTCGTGGGGACGCAGCCGCTGTTCGATGTTGGAGAACCAAGCCGTCAGACCTGACACCGGCATCTCCACGAGTTCGCTGATACTCCGTCCGTCGACCTTTACATACTCGGCATCCTTCCTTAGCCTCCGGCCTTTGCAGTCGGGACAAACGGTCTTTCCCCTGTAGCGCGCCAACATGACGCGGTATTGTATCTTATAGCTCTGGCTTTCAACCCATTTGAAGAACCCATCGATACCTTCCCATACCCCGTCGCCGTGCCAGAGGATATCCTTCTGCTCGTCGGTGAGCTGGAAATAGGGGGTATGGATGGGGAAATTGATCACGGCGGCGTGGCGGATGAACTCGCGCTTGACATCCTGCATCTTGTCGCCGTTCCAACAGACGACAGCATTCTCGTAGATGCTACGGCTCTTGTTGGGGACCACCATATTCTCGTCGATGCCGATGATGCTGCCGTATCCCTGGCAGGTGGGGCAGGCGCCATAGGGATTGTTGAACGAGAAGAAGTTAGGGTTGGGTTTCTCGAAGGTGATGCCGTCGGCCTCGAAGCGGTTGGAGAACTCGCTGAACTTGCCGCCGACGGTTCCCACCACACAGGCGCCCCTACCTTCGAAGAAGGCGCTCTGCACGCTCTCCCCCACCCTTGCTGCCTGCTCGTCGTCGCCGATATGCACCTCGATGCGGTCCACCACCAGCAGACACTCCTCCACCTCTGACTGGGGACTCTCGAGCCAATCCTCGATTTTCACAATGGTCCCCTTCACCATCACCCTCACATATCCCTCCTGTTTCAGTATCTCGAGCTGGTTTCTCAGCGGACGTTCCTTGGTGCCTGTCAGCGGAGCCATGATCAGCACTTTCTCACCCTCTTCCTGCTGCAGTACGTAATCCACCACATCGCTCACCGAATGACGTTTCACCTCGCATCCCGACACGGGCGAATAGGTTCTGCCTATCCTGGCATAGAGAAGTTTCAGGTATTCGTAGATTTCGGTGCTGGTGCCCACGGTAGAACGCGGATTCGAGGTGTTCACCTTTTGCTCTATCGCCACTGCCGGCGCCAATCCGTGGATATAATCGACCTCGGGCTTTGTCATCCGCCCCAGGAACTGCCTTGCATAAGAGCTCATGCTCTCCACGTAGCGCCTCTGCCCTTCGGCAAACAGCGTGTCGAAAGCCAGACTTGATTTGCCACTACCGCTAAGTCCGGTGATTACCACCAGTTTTCCTTGCGGTATTGTGACATCAATATTCTTCAGGTTGTTTGCCCGCGCTCCTTTGATAAAAATATCCACTTCCTAGATCTTGTTTTTTCGTGAACCCACTATTCGATCTTCATCTCCACCATGCGGCTCTTGTTGCCGTCAAGCGTCAGCATCACCATCTCGTTGTTACCCCTCTTGGCTCCCGACACAACGGCATGCTTTGTCTTCTGCTCCAACACGGTCTTCTTCACATTGCCTTCCTCATTCAGAGCATACAGCACGAGGTTGTTCTTGTCGCCCATTTCCAGCTCCTTCACATCCTTGGAGATATCGTAGGTGGCGGGATACTTGGGATGCTCGCTTTTGACCACACACAACGTGTCGCCCACGGGGAACATTGCCACATAGAGCTTCTCGTCGGTATGTTTCTGCATGTCGTTGCGGCGAATATTCCGCGCCCACTTCACATTGCCATTTTCGTCCAGGGCCACCAGATGTATGCCCTGGGCATAGTAGCTGGTCTCCGTCGTGCCATTGGCGTTCACGTAGTGCAACGTGTGCCTGTGGCCCATGGCCACCACAGCGCCATAAGGCATGGGCACATACGCCAACGGCACCACCATCTGGGCCTCTTGGCTGTGCTGCACCTTCTTAGTCTTCTTGTTCAGCAGAATATTCATGTCCTCGTTCATGAAGGGACGCACCACGAAGTTGGTCACCGACGCCGAATCCAGGTCGAATGCCATCGACATCGCGCCTCCGACCAGATTATCCTTCGGGTCGCTCGTCAGGGACGAGAACAATCCGGCACACAGCACCTTACGTCCCAAGACATTCACAATCTGCATATCTTTCACCCGGTCGCAATTCATCTTCAACCCATAGGTGTCGCCGCTCTTGCGGCCAATCACGTTGATGGTGAAATTCTCAACGCCAGCATCTTCCTCGTAGCCGAGCGTCACCATTTCGCCCTCATTGCTCACGGCGATGCTGCTCGTCGTACCCACGGCGAACTCCTTGCTCCACAGTTCTTCCATCTCCATATCGTACATCGATGCCACCGCCACATACTGCCTCTTCTTCGTCATCTGCAGCAATGTCAGCACGCCCATGTACTCGCCGTTCTCGCTCGCGGCACCCCACACATAGCTCTTGTCCGTAGGCTCTTTGTCGTACTGCGCCAAGGTATCCACCTTGCCATTGACAAGTGTCATGCTGTCGAGGTCCACTTCGAACTTCACGAGGGTCAGTTTTTTTGCCTCGCTGCTATCCACCATAATCACACCTGCATAGTGGTCCAGTTTCCTTGCCACCAACACCTTGCAATTGCGGCTCATAGGAAGTTCCAGACGGCCGTAGACGTTCAGGTTGCGATCCAGCTCAACCAGTTGCCAGTCGTCGCTACGCACAAAACTCTTAGGTCCATCCTCTGTGCGTGTCAACCAGCAGTCGCCCTTCCCGTGTGCGCCCAGGTACCACCCGTTCAGCACGGATTCCTTGTCAAAAGATTTACCACTCGCGCCTTTCGTAATTGTGATATTCTGTCCCTGCGCCACGCAGCACATGGCTGCCAGCGCGCATATCATCGTCAAAAGATTCTTCATATCTGATTATTTTTCATTTCTCATTTTTTGTTTTTCAGCACAACGAACGGCACCAGCACTTCCTCCATCGACAAGCCGCCATGCTGGAAAGTGTTGGTGTAGTAGCGCACATATTCGTTGTAGTTGTTAGGGTAGGCGAAGAAATCGTTCTCGCGGCAGAAAATGTAGGGGCTCGTTACATGAAGCTTGGGGAGGAAAGCCCGCTTGGGATCTTTGACCTCGAAGACATCCTTCGGGTTGTAATCCAACAGGCGCCCCTGCTTGTAACGCAGGTTGACGCTCACATCGCGGTCGCCTTTCACCTTCACAGGGCGGTCGATCCTGACACTCCCGTGGTCGGTGGTAATCACCACATTGACCTCTTTTTCGCTCAGCGCTTTCAGTATTTCGAGCAGCGGAGAATGCTCCATCCAACTCAGCGTCACGCTGCGATAGGCTTTCTCGTCCTCCGCCAGTTCACGCACAATGTCGCTGTCTGTGCGCGCATGGCTCAGCATGTCGATGAAATTGTAGATGATGACGCTCAGCCCGTTGTGCATCAGTTCGGGAAGACGGTCGACAAGTTTCTTGCCATATTGTGCATTGAGCACCTTGTTGTAGCTCATCTTCATGCCGATGCCGTTGCGCCGCAGGTTTTCGCCCAGCAGCTCGGATTCGTACTGGTTCTTCCACCCTTCCTGATCCTCGTTGACCCAATACTGCGGATACATCCTCTCGATCTCACTCGGCATGAGGCCGGCGAACATGGCGTTGCGCGCAAACTGGGTAGTAGTGGGCAGGATGGCATAGTACATATCCTCGCGCTCGGTGCGCAGATATTGCTCCACAAGCGGCTGCACAAACTTCCATTGGTCGAAACGGAAGTTGTCGATCACTATCAAGAACGTTGGACGATTCTCCTTCAGGATGGGGAACATCCTTTCTTTCAGCACCGTGGGCGACATCAGGGGGCGTCCCTGACCTCCGGCCACCCAATTCAGATAGTTCTCCTCGTAGAAACGGCAGAACTGGCGGTTGGCCTCCTCTTTCTGCGACATGAAGATGTCGTGGATGTTTTCGTCCTCGCTGGATGCCAGCTCCAAGTCCCAATAGACCATTTTGCGGTAGACATCCTTCCACTCCTCGGCATCCATCCTGCCACCAATCATATTGCCTATCTCACGGAACTCCTGCTGATAGTTCATCGACGAATGTTCGCTCTGCAGGCGTTTGCGCTCCGTGTGTTTTTTCACCATCAGCCACAGCTGGCTCGGACTCACGGGCTTGATAAGGTAGTCGCTGATCTTTCCTCCCAGGGCATCTTCCATCAGGCCCTCCTCCTCGCTCTTGGTCACCATCACCACCGGCAACTGCGGCCATTTCTCCTTCACCCTCCGCAGGGTCTCTATGCCACTCAGGCCTGGCATCTGCTCGTCGAGGAACACCACGTCGGGCAACACGTCGCCGCCCTCCAGCTCGTCCAGGGCGTCGCTGCCACTCTGCACAGCCGTCACCTCGCACCCTTTCTCCTTTAGAAACAGCACGTGAGGCTTCAGGAGTTCTATCTCATCGTCGGCCCATAAAATCCTTGTCTGCATATTTTTCTTTTTATTATTTATACAATATAACGATGCTTCGCAAAAAATATTTTACAAAACAACAAAAAGATTCAACGGTTCTCTTTCCCTTTGGCCAGCTTTGCTGCAGCATAGGTGACAAGGTAATAGAACAACACCACCAAGAAACAGAAAACGTAAGTCCTTATACTACCACCCGGAATCAGCTGCCATGTGTAGGAGTACACCAAATGCACCGTATTGATAATCGACATACCCACCAAAGCCAAACAGATCCGCCATATCGAACCGTCTGCGCTAACCATGCCAATAATCAGAAACACAAGCAGCAACGTCGGAAAAATCATCAGCCATCTCCAATTATGCACCCTCGGGTACAGCAATGTGGGGCCCACGGATAACAGCAGCTGCAAGGGCAGAGCACACATCAAATCCATCGTCGGCTGCAACATCGTGTAGAAATCCCTGTCCGGATTGAAAAACACTAGCACCACGGCCCACACTACCAGCCACACCACATCCAGCGCCACATACAACAGCAAAAACATCGGCCAGTAGCCCAGTTCCCAACTTTTTATTCTGTCTACAATTTTCATAAGAACCACCTTTTACATCAAATAACGAATTCCTTACTCTTTTATTACTTACATCATTTTTTTTAATTGTCAAGTACAAATAATATTTTGTTTTTTTCATCGTTATATAAAGTTATGATACTAACCGAACTCTACCAAGAGAGTGCGCTCCTCGCCCAGATAATCGACCGTTTGGGCAAGGAGCGCGCACGCCTTCATGTGGACGGCCTCGTGGGGTCGTTGCCCGCCGTCCTCGTCGCATCCATGGCCATCCGACGCCCCACCGTGAGCCAACTCGTCATCGCCCCCTCCAAAGAGGAGGCCTTCTACCTGCAGAACGACATCGAAGCCCTGATGGGAATGAGCGGAGAACGGAGAACGGAGAACGGAGAACAAACCGACGCAGCAATGGGCTCTCCACTCTCCACTCTCCACTCTCCGCTCCAAGTGATGCTCTTCCCAACAAGTTACCGCAAGGCCTACCACTACGACACCGACCTCACCGACAACGCCAACCTCCTGATGCGCACCGAGGTAGTGAAGACCCTCGGTGGCTCCATGCCAGCCATTGTCGTCTCCTACCCCGAAGCGCTAGCCGAGAAGGTAGTGGCACCGAAGACTTTGGGCAGCAAGACGTTGCGAGTGGCGAAGGGTGCAAAAATGGACATGTGGGACCTGGTGGAGAAGTTGGAGAACCTGGGGTTTGAGCGCGAGGACTTCGTCGTCGACCCAGGCCACTTCGCCATCCGTGGCGGCATCATCGATGTCTTCTCCTACGCCTCCGACCTACCCTTCCGCATCGAATTCTTCGACGACGAAGTCGACTCCCTCCGCACCTACGACACGGTGTCGCAGCTCAGCGTCAAGCAGCTGGACACCATAGATATCGTCCCTAAGATGTCCGACATGTCAAGTTCTCCTGACACATTGGAGAAGAACGTCAGCCTTTTGGAGTACTTTGGCAGCGAGGACATTGTGTGGACACAGAGCCTTATGATGACCGCCGAAACCATGGAGAAAGTGTTGGCGGACACCCGCAAGGCCTACGCCGAACGTCTGGCCGACAAAGTCCATCCCATTGCCGGCACCCTGCCAAAGCCTGAAGAAATCAGCTGTCCGGCCAACGAGTTCCTGCATGGCCTGCTAGAATGCAAGATTGTCGAATACGGCAACAGCCACTATTTCAGTCAGGCCGAGATACTGAAGTTCCAAAGCGAACCCCAGCCCTCTTTCAACAAGCAGTTCGACCTCCTCACCGCCAACCTCACCGACTACACCGAGCGTGGCTACCAGCTCGTCATCACCGTCAGCAACGAAAGCCAGGAAAAAAGACTGAACAACATATTGGGAGTGGACGAAAGTGAGAAACCAAAAGCGAAAGACATCGCCAACGCCCCCTCATCCCCGACCACGTCCCTTCATTCGCTGAAGCTCCTCAACCTCAATCTCTCCCACGGCTTCGTCGACCACGACACCAAGGTTCTCTGCTACACCGACCACGAAATCTTCGACCGCTACCACAAGTACACCGTCAAGAACCTCAGCGCCGCCCACGAGGCGCTGACGCTGAAGGAGCTCTTCGAGCTGAAACCCGGCGACTTCGTGACCCACATCGACTACGGCGTTGGTCGTTTCAGCGGATTGGAAAAGGTGACCGTCGACGGCAAAAGTCAGGAACTCATACGCCTGATATACAAGAACAACGACGTACTATACATCTCCATCCACGGCCTGCACAAAATCAGCCGCTATGTAGGTCGCGAAGGGGAAGCCCCTCAACTCAACCGCTTGGGAAGCAACACCTGGCAGGTCCTCAAGCAGAAGACCAAACGGCAGGTGAAGGACATTGCCAAGGACCTCATTGCCCTCTATGCCAAGCGCAAGGCCTCACAAGGATTTGCCTTCAGCGAGGACAACTCGTTGCAGGAGCAGATGGAGGCCTCGTTCCAATACGAGGACACGCCCGACCAGCTGAAAGCCTCTATTGCCGTCAAACACGACATGGAGGACCGCGCGCCGATGGACCGTTTGGTTTGCGGCGATGTAGGCTTTGGAAAGACCGAGGTTGCTATCCGCGCCGCTTTCAAAGCCTGCTGCGACTCCAAGCAGGTGGCCGTCCTCGTCCCCAGCACCATCCTCGCCTTCCAGCACTACAACACCTTCTGCGAACGCCTCAAGGGCATGCCCGTACGTGTGGACTATCTCAACCGTTTCCGTACCACCAAAGAAAAGAACCAAATATACAAGGATGTCGAGGATGGCAAGATAGACATCCTCATCGGCACCCATGCCATCACCAATAAGCAACTCAAATTCAAGGACCTTGGACTCCTAATCATCGACGAGGAGCAGAAGTTCGGCGTCAGCGTCAAAGAGAAACTCAAGGAGATGAAGGTCGGCGTCGATTGCTTGACCCTCACCGCCACACCCATACCGCGCACCTTGCAGTTCTCGCTTATGGGTGCCCGCGACCTCAGCGTCATCCAGACACCACCCCCCAACCGCCAACCCATCGAGACCGAGCTCAGCGACTTCAGCGAGGAACTCATCCGCGATGCTATCAGCTACGAAATGAGCCGTGGAGGCCAGACCTTCTTCATTTCCAACCGTGTGGAGAACCTGCCGGAGATGGCGGGCCTCGTGCAACGGCTCATTCCCGACGCCCGTGTGGCTATGGCCCACGGCCGCATGGACGGGAAAGAGGCCGAAGAGACGCTGATGCACTTCCTCGAAGGCGACATCGATGTGCTCGTGGCCACCTCCATCGTGGAGAACGGATTGGACATCCCCAACGCCAACACCATGATTATCAACAATGCCCACCAGTTCGGCCTCAGCGACCTGCACCAGATGCGCGGCCGTGTGGGCCGTTCCAACAAGAAGGCGTTCTGCTACATGCTCATACCCTCCTATCTCACCCTGACACCCGATGCACAGAAGCGCCTCAAAGCCATCGAGGAATTCTCCACCATAGGCAGCGGATTCAACATCGCCATGCGCGACCTCGACATCCGCGGTGCGGGCAACATCCTCGGCGCCGAACAGTCGGGCTTCATCTCCGAGATAGGCTACGACATGTACCACAAGATATTGAACGAAGCCATCGAAGAACTGAAAGAGAGCGACTTCAAGGACCTCTTTGCAGCCGAAGCCGAGGAGAAGAAAGAATACGTGCGCGAATGCACCATCGAGACCGACCTCGAGGTGTTGCTGCCGGACGACTACATCACCTCGGGCACCGAGCGTCTGTTGCTCTACAAGGAACTGAACGACATAGGAATAGAAATGTCCACCAACGAACTCGACACCGAGCTGGCCGCCTACCGCAGCCGCCTGGAAGACCGCTTCGGACCCGTACCGCCCGCCACCGACGAACTCATCCGCACCATCATCCTCCGTCGAATGGCCAAGGAGTTTGGCATCGAGAAACTGATTTTGAAGCAGAACCGCATGGTGTGCCACCTGGTGAGCAATCCCGAAAGTCCGTTCTACCGAAGCGAAGGATTCTCGAAACTAATACATTACGCGCAAAACAATCCTCGCCGTGTGCACCTGAAAGAGTCGACCGACCGGCTCAGCATGACGATAGACAACATTCCCTCCATCGGAGCCGCTATCGAGCAAATGCGCTCGCTGACAATCTGACCGTGACCACAGAGTCGCCATCTGCGTCCCAGCGACGGAAGACATAGCCGGAGCTGTCGGGCATCGACCAAAACAGACTCCCTCCGCCTGAAGAGACAAGCTTATACGCGTCTTCCCAATGGCGGTAGCTGAACTCCACTCGCTCATACCCCCCTTCGTTGTAGTAGAAATTCTCTTCCCATCGGCTTTTGGTCAGCCCGTCGATCTGCAAACTGTCGGGCAGCCGGCCATGCTCGCTCCTGTATTCGTCGATCCAAGCAGAGACCTTCTGGCTGACCTTGACAAAGCTGGCCTCGTTGTACTCATCCGAAAAGAAGTACCCCGTGCAATGCGTATCCCACCACAGACCGACAAACACCATCAGGAGTAAAGGGAAAAAACCTGTCATACTACCAGTAGACAGGTTTTTTAGATGTTTGTGACGAAGTCTGTCGCGAAAGGTTCTCATTGCACGTCCTTGTCGTCGAGGGGCTGTGCGAGGAGGTTGAGGAAGTTGCCCTTGCTGTCGAACTCCATGCGGGTGAACTTCACCTGGCGGGTGCCCTTGACCTTCTGGCTGATGACGACATAGGTGTAGGGTTTGGGTTTCTTGCCGTCGGCACCGCGGAACTTGGAGTTGTACTCATAGACAACCATCTTTTCGATCTTGTATTTCTCGCCGTTGAACTTCTCGGCCAGATATTTAAGGATACCGTTGCTGTAGCGGTCCTTGGGGAGCACCTTGCCGGTCATGATGGGGGTACCGTCGTTGATGTCATAGACGGCTTCCTTTTCGACCTTCTGCTTATCGGTGAAGTAGGCTACGGCATATTGGTCGTTGCGGTTGAGCCACTCGGGGCCAGCCTTGCAACGTTTCTTGCCGATGGCTTTCTCGAAGTTGTCGACAGCGGCCTGGCAGGGGGCAAAGGCTTCCACCTGGGGCTCGTCGGCCTTGGGGGCGGGACGGGTGCGCGTGCGGCTGGTCTCGGTCTTGGTGGCCTTGGTAATCTCCTCGTCGGTGGCGTCGGGATTGTTGTGGGTGTAGTAGTCGCGCTTGACGGCCGCGGGGTCGGGAGCATTGCTCTTCTGCAGCTTGCCACGGGTGTCAAATATCAACTCGAAGTCTGTATCGGAGATACCTTTCTTCGTGATAATCATGCGGTAGTAGTTATCGCCGCTCATCTCCTCCACATAGTCGAGGGTTTTCACACGATAGCCGGGATAGTTGTTGGTGAAATAGCTGGTGAGCATCGTGGGGCACTCTTCCATCTTGACGGGGAAGGAGGAGTACTGCCAGTCGCCGCCGGCGGTGAAGTAGCTGCGGCCTTCCTGGCCGTCGATGAGCACTTCGGCAATGTATTGTCCCGGAGCCTGGTACCAGGTCTTGACCTTGTAGGAGTCATAGGTCTTCTCGAGCGACAGCAGCACCGAGCGCGGCACAGCGGTCTCTTTGATTTTGGTCTGTGCACCCACCATCAGGGGGAGCAGCATCGCCAGGGCAAAAACTATCTTCTTCATATCATTAAAGTTTCTTATTCAGTACCCTCTTCGGGCCATTTATTGCAAAGGTAACGTAACTTTTACTCTTTTATTGCGTCGGCATTTTCTTTTGCCTCTCGCTTTTCACCACTATTTGAACACCACATCCTTGCGGTCGGGGCTGATACTGACAGCGGCGATAGTCACTCCCGTACGCTCCTCGATGGCAGCCAGATAGGTGCGCAAGCGCTCGGGCAACTGCTCATAGGAGGTGATGCCCTCGAGGCTTTGTTTCCAACCCTCGTAGGGGGTGAGGACGGGGTCGATATGGACGGTGTTGTACTCGAAAGGTATCTCGTCGGTACGCTGACCCTCAATGTCATAGGCGACACACATATTGACGGTGTCGAAGTCGTTCATCACGTCGGGTTTGGTGACATAGAGTTCGGTGACACCGTTGATCATGCAGGCGTAGCGCAAGGCGGTGGTGTCCAGCCAGCCGCAGCGGCGCGGACGGCCCGTGGTGGCGCCGTACTCATGGCCAAGCTCGCAGAGACGTTTGCCCGTCTCGTCAAACAGCTCCGTCGGGAAGGGGCCCGCACCCACGCGGGTGCAGTAGGCCTTGGTGATACCCATCACCTTGCCGATGGTACTGGGGGCCACACCGAGACCGGTGCAGACGCCGGCGGTAATGGTGTTGCTGCTGGTGACAAAGGGATAGGTGCCGAAGTCGATGTCCAGCATCATGGCCTGCGCTCCCTCGGCCAGGACCTTCTTGTCCTCGCGGAGACACTGGTTGATAAAATACTCGCTGTTGACGAAGCGGAACTTCTTCAGCGTGGCCAAGCTCTCCATCCACACCTTCTCATACTCGCCGAGCGTCATGCCGTCGATGCGGAACTGCTCCACGTCGAAGCCCATGGCATGGGCCATCATCAGGTGCTGACGCTTCAGCTGTCCGTAGCGCTCGATAAAGTCGGGAGTCATGATATCGCCCACGCGGATGCCTGTACGGGCAATCTTGTCGGTGTAGGCGGGGCCGATGCCCTTCAGCGTAGAGCCAATCTTGCTGTTGCCCTTGGCCTGCTCGTTGGCGGCATCCATCATGCGGTGGGAGGGCAGGATGAGGTGGGCTTTCTTGCTGATGAAGAGATTCTTCACAGCGTCGACACCTTTCTCGGTCAATGCCTCAATCTCCTGACGGAAAATACGGGGTTCGATGAGCACACCATTGCCGATGAGATTGATTTTCTCCTGGTGGAAGATGCCGCTGGGGATGATGTGCAGCACATGCTTAGAGCCGTTGAATTCGAGGGTGTGGCCAGCGTTGGGGCCGCCCTGGAAGCGTGCCACAACGTCGTAGCGCGGCGTCAACACGTCGACAATCTTGCCTTTGCCTTCGTCGCCCCACTGGAGGCCTAACAGTACGTCTATCTTTGTCATATATACTTTATTTTCAACAATTAAACAACATTTCACCCACCACAATCCACCTCAACAAAATTGCAAAGATACGACATTTTGCCGACATGGCAAAATTTATTTTCCCCCACCGTCGCGACAAGCAGGGAGGATCGCATGCCGCAGCGGTGGGGGCATGGAGATAAAAATCCCCACAAGCCGTAGGGCATATCTTACTGGGAGCGATTTTTTTCAAAAAAAAAGGCCCCAGCCTTTCGGCTGGGGCCAAATAGCGGATTAGAAATCCCCGAGGGTCTCGGGCAACTGGGCGAGGGCCTTGGGCAGGTCGTCGGCGCTGAGGACGGCGCCGTGGTACTTGTTGGTGTCCTGCATGAAGTCGACACCATAGCCCATCTTGGTCTTCAGGATGACGCACACGGGGCTTCCCTGGCCGGACATAGCCTTGGCCTTGGCCATACCGTCGAGCACCTGCTGCATGTCGTTGCCGTTGTCGATGACGACGACCTTCCACATGAAGCTCTCGAACTTGGCCTGCAGGTTGCCGAGGGACATCACCTCGTCGACGGTGGCGTCGATCTGCTGGTTGTTATAGTCGATGGTGGCGATGAGGTTGTCCACCTTCTTGGCACCGGCAAACATGGCGGCCTCCCAAATCTGGCCTTCCTCGAGCTCGCCGTCGCCGTGCATGGTGAAGACGAGGTGCTTGTCGCCCGTCATCTTCTTGCCGAGGGCGGCGCCGACACCGACGCTAAGGCCTTGACCCAGCGAGCCGCTGGCCATGCGGATGCCAGGCAGGTTGTGTGCCGTGGAGGGGTGACCCTGCAGACGGGTGCCGAACTTGCGGAAGGTGCTGAGTTCGCTGACGGGGAAGAAGCCGCGGCGGGCCATCGTGCTGTAGATGACCGGGGTGATGTGGCCCTGCGAGACGAAGAGCATATCCTCGCCCTCGCCGCTCATGGTGAAATTCTTCGGGTCGAAGTCCATGATGTTCCACTCCATGGCGGTAAACCAGTCGGCCGTGCCCATAGAGCCACCGGGATGGCCGCTCTTGGCGGCGGTGGTCATTCTCAAAATATCGCGCCGCACCTGCGTCGCAATCTGCTGAAGTTCTGCTGTTGTTTTCATTATTAGTTGTTTTTATTTATTTTCTTAATTTAAACACATACTGACGCGAGTTCTGGTCCACGGCGAAGAGCTCGTTGCCGTGGCGGGTGACGGAGACAGAGAGGGTGTTCTCGTCCCAGTCGTGGATGGTGCCAGAGCCGCGGTCACCACGCATGGTGACATGTCCCCATACACGGCCTTGGGCGCCTTCAGTCTCAACATAGATGGTTTCGGCTTTGCCTGTGGCCTTGGGGGCGACAGCCTTTTGGGGGGCGACAGCCTTTTTGGGGACAGGGGCTTTGGCTACAGCGGCAACAGGTTTGGCAGCAGGCCTAACGGCAGGTTCAGGGTCGGGGGCGTCCATGGGGACCAACGTCAACTCCACGGTGTCATTGAATCCGTCGACAACCACCTGTGGCCCCTGCACGCTGTCGGCCTCGGAGTCTTGCTGCTTGCATCCGGGGAGCATCGTGAGGGCCGTCACAACCATCACTGTCGAATATATTCCCTTATTCATATCATTAATCTTTATTAATGGTTCCAATTTTTCCAGTCAAAAACCGCTTCTGCCTCTTCGTCGACGAGGGGGAAGAGGTTGCGTCCAACAACCGCCTCGACACTATCCACACTCACGGCATAGTGGCGCGGCGAGAAACTCTGCGGATTGTTGTCCACCAAGAAGCCCACGGTGCGGTAGCCATTGGCAGTACTGACAGCCAACGCTTTGAAGAATGCGTTGGGCACAGAGACACCTCCAATCTTCCTCGGATTGTCGCCACCGAATATGGGTCCGCAGACGACGAAGACGCTGCCGTAGCGCTTGGCCAAGCGGCGGGTCAGCTCCTCTATCTTGCGCCAGGCCTGCGAGTTCATCTCGTGATCCTGCGGGCAGATGTTGGTGAAGTAATAGCTCTCCTCCAATGCCTGGCAGCTCCAGCGCATGTCGGCACGGGGAGCCATGTGCCCCTTGTCGAATCCGCTGCGGCTGTAGTCCTCACGGCTGGCCTTGGGGAACCTGACGTCAGGGTCGCGGCTGAAACTGTATTGGCCATCGTTCTGGCCGTTGGCCTCCTCGGCGGTCAGTTCCCACGCCACCCAGTCAGGACACAGCGAGACATGGTTGTACGATGCCGTATAGCCCAGATGGACAATGATATCCTCGTCGTCGGTATAGGAAGGCAGCTCCAGGCCTGCCGGAGCCTTGGTCGCCACTGCCTGTGCTACAGCGTCCGACACACGGAAACAACCCGACAGCATGCATGCCGCCACAACCATCATATTGACTATAAACATCCTGCAACCCATTATTCTTTTATTATCTCTTTCAACTTCTCTACAACTCCACCTCTTCGCGGAAGGTGGGCACGCTGACATGTTTCCAGCCGCGCTCGCCAAGGGTGGCGGCAAAGTGCTGCTGGGTCTCTTCTTCGCCGTGGACGATGAAGAGTCCCTTGAGCTTTTTCTTGTCCTGACAAGAGATGTAGCGGATCATCTCCTCATAGTCGCCGTGGCCGGAGAGGGAGTCGATGCGGCGCAACTCGGCGCGGACCTTGTGGCGCTGGCCAAAGATGGAGACCTCTTCGTCGCCGCGCATAATCTTGGCTCCAAGGGTCGAGGGCTCACAGTAGCCCACACACAGCACCGTCGTGGAGGGATTCTCTATGTGGTTGGCCAGGTGATGTTTCACACGTCCGGCCTCCATCATGCCGCTGGCCGAAATGATGACACAGGGCTTGTGGCGTACATTGAGCTGTTTGCTCTCCATGACGCTCTGGATATAATGCAGACGGTCGAATCCGAAGGGGTCGGAATCGGTCTTGCAATACTCGGCAATGGCCTCATTGAAGCACTCGGTGTGCAGGCGCATGATGCTCGTGGCGCTGACGCTCAGGGGGCTGTCGACAAAGACGTCGATGTCCGGCAGCAAGCCTGCATGCTCCAGACGGTCAAGGGCATAGATGATCTCCTGTGCGCGTCCGATGGCGAAGCTGGGGATGATGAGCTTGCCTTTCTTCTTGGTGCATGTGTCGAGCACAGCCATCAGCAGTTCCTGCTCGGCATCCTTGATGCTCTCGTGGCGACGGTCGCCGTAGGTGCTTTCCATGATGAGGTAGTCCACCTGGGGGAACGGCTCGGGGTCCTTGAGTATCTGCTTGTCGTAGCGGCCGATATCGCCCGTGAAACCGAGACGTATCTTGCGGCGTCCTTCCTTGATTTCCAGGTAGACACAGGCGGACCCGAGGATATGCCCGGCATCGTAGAATTCCACCGTCACTTCACCTTCGATATTGAATTTTTTGTGATACGGCACACTGATGAAGCAACTCATGCAGGCCTGTGCGTCCTGTTCGTCGTAGATAGGTTCCACCGGGTCGAGCCCCTGCGCCTTGCGTTTTTTGTTGAAGGTGGCGGTATCCTGGAGCTGTATGCGGCCGGCGTCGGCCAGCATGATGGCGCAAAGATCGCGCGTGGCAGGGGTGCAGAGTACGGTGCCTCGGAAGCCCAACTTATAGATGAAGGGGATGAGGCCGGAATGGTCGATATGAGCGTGGCTGAGGATAAGGTAGTCAATCTCGGCGGGATTGAAACCAAGGTCCCGGTTCATGGCGTCGGTCTCCAACCCCTTGCCCTGGTACATGCCACAGTCGAGCAGAATCTTCAGTCCACTTTTAGTCGTTATGAGGTGTTTGCTACCCGTCACTTCGCGGGTGGCACCCATAAATTGCAGTTTCATCGCGATTTAGTTTTTTTATTTCAAAGTGCAAATATACGAACTTTTCTCCAATCACAACAAAAAAGTTATTCAACACTCACTTTCTTCGCCCCCGTTTCACCCACCCGGACCACATAAACTCCGGCCGCCGGAAGGGCAATACGCACCTTGTCCCCAGCGGCAAAAGCTGTCTCCACCATGTGCCCTGCGGCATCGTAAACTTCTATTTCCATGCCACTTGCGCCGTCGACCACCAACAAACGTCCTTCGGCATGTACCTGCCACCGCGATGACTCGACAGGGTGGTTGGCAAGTTGTTCAAAAAAAGCTGTCAGAACCATGTCGCCAGACACGCTGACACGACGCGGATTCTCATGAGAGCCGTCGCTCCAACCTGCGAAACTGCCGTTCAATGGTAGGGCACAGATTTCAACTACCGTTCCCACAGGCACTTCTGTAGTGCCCACACCTGCACCCAATGCCTCGTCCGACGTACGTACCCTCAAGCTGGCCGTCTGCAGGGCCACGGTGTCGGTCAGCCGAGGGAAGAACATGGCCCACAGGGTGATATCTTCCATCACCGTCAACGGTCGTGGATTGCGCTCGTCGCCATCGTTCCAGCAGATGAAAGCATAGCCTGCCGACGGCAACGCCGTGATGCTCAACGATGTGCCAACAGCATAGGAGCCGCTGCCCTCCACGCTGCCACGCTGCGGGTCGTTGGCGGCCAGCGTGAGCGTGGCCTGCGGACTGCTGGTCACCACGCTGCCGAATGCGTTCCATGGAGCGGAAGCGGAATAGGCTGCCTGACTGCCGGGGAGGACATGCAACGTCCTGGAGGCCAGCGAGAGGTTGTAGAAGGCATAGGGCGACGTGCGCGGCGGAGCCGGACAGTTGCACCAAACGTCGGACAGGGCGTTGCAGCCCTCGAAGACGCGCAACCCGATGGTGTCCACCGTGGCGGGGATCACCACCGACTGAAGGCCGCTACACCCGTTGAAAGCGCTGTTGCCCAGCCAGATGATGCCGCTGCCGACAGTCACGTTGGTCAACCCCGTGCAACCGTAGAACGACAACTGCCCCACCTGGACAACGTCGTAGACCTCGCCGTTATGGTTCACTTGCGACGGAATATGCAGGTTTCCAACCGGACGCGTGAAGCCATCCCAGCCGTTGACAGCCAAGCCCGTATGGTTGGGGTATGTCACCTCGACACCACCGGCAATGATGTTGAAATAGAGCGTCTGGCCACTGCCGACGTTCAATGAGAAATCCTGCGCCCACGCCATCGCGGCCACAGCACAGAGCATGAAGAGTGTTGTCAATCGTTTCATATTAATACCATAACGGACACTCCCCGATTTTATTGTAAAGAAAAGCCCCTACCCTCCACCAATCACTTAAAACTTAAAACTCAAAACTCATCACTCATAACCAATCACTCCCTCTCACTCCTACCAAAGAGTCACTATTCACCACAAGATAAAGCATTTGTCCTCTCACTCCCTCTCACTCCCTTTCTCTCCCTTTCACTCCTACCAAAGATTCCCCAATCACTCGAGCGAAAAAGATTTGGCAGGATAGGAAATAATTCGTATCTTTGCATTTTCTCCCGCACGGGAGGCTTAAATGTAATGTATTGTAATATAATAACAAAATAAGAAAAAGAACAGACAAAGTATGGATAAAAAGTCGATTATTGGACTGGTTTTGATTTTCGGAATCTTTGTTGGCTACATGTGGTGGGTGTCGCCCTCGGCCGAGGAACGCGCCAAGCTGGAAGCCGAGCGCAAGCATGTGAATGACTCGCTGGCCGAGGTGAAACGCGTGGCCGACTCGACGGCTGCCGCGCTGGCGCAGCTCGACTCGCTGGCCGCCGCCGGCGACAGTACGGCCCTCGCCGCCACCGCCCCCAAGGTGCAGGACATGGGCATTTTCAACAACGCCACCCAGGGCGAGGCACGCCTGCTGACCGTGGACAACGGCAAGATGACCCTGACCTTCAACACCCAGGGCGGCCGCGTGGACCGTGTGGTGCTGGCCGACTACAAAACCTTCGACCAGAAAGAACTGGTACTCATCACTCCCGGCGACGAGAACCTCGACCTGGCCTTCTCCACCATCGACAACCGCAATGTCAACACCCGCCTGCTCAACTTCCAGCCCTACGTCGACGGCCAACCGTGGAACGGCGACAACAACCTGTCGGTGGACGAAGGCGACTCCGTCGAGGTGAGCTTCCGCGCCATGATCGACAGCAGCGAGCGCTACCTGGAATACGCCTATACCATCTACGACGACAGCTATGAGGTGGACTTCAACATCAACTTCGTAGGCCTGTCCAACGTCATCCGTTCGAGCAACTACCTCGACCTGCAGTGGCACAACCGCATGAACCGCCAAGAGATGGTCTCCGCCGGCAGCCGCGGTAAAGGCAGCCGCAACAGCGACCGCGAGCGCTACTACAGCAGCATCTACTACAAGGCCCCCAAGGACGATGTCGACTACCTCACCATGGGCAGCGACAAGTCGGAGCAGGTGAAGACCAACCTCGACTGGATTGCCTTCAAGCAGCAGTACTTCTGCGCCATCATCACCGCCGAAGGCGAGCCCTTCGAGAATGCGGACATCGAGGTGCGCACCAACAGCAAGGACACTGCCGCCCAATACCTTACGGACATGCATGCCGTCATCGGCATACCCTACACCCCCGAAACACAGCAGGTGAAGATGGGCTTCTACTTCGGCCCCACCAAGTTCCGCGACCTCAAGGCCATGGACCGCGGGTTCGAGAAGATGCTGCCCCTCGGTTGGACCATCATCTCCAAGAGCATCAGCCGCTGGCTCATCATCCCGGCCTTCAACTTCCTGGAGAACTTCATCAAGAACTACGGACTCATCATCCTGGTGTTCACCCTGCTGATACGTCTCGTGCTGCTGCCGCTGGTCTACAAGAGCTATCGCGGCAGCGCCATCATGCGCATCCTCAAGCCCGAGATGGACGCCCTGAACCAGAAATTCCCCAAACAGGAACAGGCCATGCAGAAGCAGCAGGCCATGATGGCGCTGCAGAAACGCGCAGGCTACAGCCCCATGGCGGGCTGCCTCCCCGTGCTCATCCAGATGCCTTTCCTGACGGCCATGTTCATGTTCTTCCCCATTGCCATCGAGCTGAGACAGAAACCCTTCCTGTGGTGCGACGACCTGTCGACCTACGACTCCATCCTCGACTTTGGATTCAACATCCCGCTCTATGGCGACCACATCTCGCTCTTCTGCCTGCTGATGTTCGGCATGCAGTTCTTCTACACCTGGTACACCATGCGCAACCAGAACATGAGCGGCGGCATGCCCGGCATGAAATTCGTGATGTACTTCATGCCCTTCATGATGCTCTTCATCTTCAACAGCCAGAGCGCCGGCTTGAACCTCTACTACCTCATCTCGCTCACCTTCACCATGGCCACCATGATGCTCATCCGCCGCTTCACCAGCGAGAAGAAGGTGCGCGCCCACATGGCCGCCTACGACCAAAAGCATGCTTCCGGCAACGGCAAGCCCAAGAAGAAGAGCTCCTTCGCCAAGCGCCTCGAAGAGATGCAGAAAATGGCCGAGCAGATGCAGAAACAGCAGAACAACAATAAACGATAATAAGATAGAGTTCTAAGTTTTGAGTTTTAAGTTTCAAATGGCTGACGCAGTCCAATGAAAGACAAAGGGCCCATATATAACAAGAGCAAAGAATTTGCGCTCGAGATTATCAAACTGTGCCGAAATCTGCAGGGCGACAAAGAGTACATTATCTCCAATCAGATTTTTCGCTCTGCAACAAGCATAGGCGCAAACTACCGGGAGGCCATTGCTGCAGAAAGCGACAATGACTTTATTCATAAAATTGCCGTTGCCACGAAGGAAGCCCACGAAACTCAATACTGGCTTGAACTCCTATCCGATGGAGGATATATTAATCAAGATTATTTCAACTCGTTAAACAACTTGTTAGATGAAATTATCCGGATGATGACAGCATCCGTTTTAACAATGAAAAAAAAACAATGTGGTGCGCAAGCCACTCAAAATTTATAACTTAAAACTTAAAACTTAACATTATGGTTGTAACACTTGTTACCATATTTATTATCGGATACTTCTTCATCGCGATGGAGCATCCGTTCAAAATCAACAAAACGGCTACGGCTCTGATGCTGGGCACTTTGCTCTGGACGATCTTCGTCTTCTGCCACAACATCTTCGACCCGGGCATGAGCGTCGACCAATGGCACAACTTCATCAGCGGTCACCTCGTGGAGAACCTGGGCGAGACCGCCGAAATCGTGTTCTTCCTCCTTGGCGCAATGACCATCGTGACCCTCATCGAGGACTATCAGGGCTTCCGCGTCATCACCGACAAGATCACCACCACCGACAAGAAGAAGCTCCTCTGGGTGCTCAGCATCCTCACCTTCTTCCTCTCGGCCCTGCTGGACAACATGACCACCGCCATCGTCATGGTGGCCCTGCTGCGCAAGCTCATCGCCGACAAACGCGAACGCTGGCTCTATGCAGGCATGGTCATCCTCGCCGCCAACGCCGGAGGCGCCTGGAGCCCCATCGGCGACGTGACGACCATCATGCTGTGGATCGGCGGACAGGTGACCACCGTGAACATCATTGTGAAAACCCTCATCGCCTCGCTGGTCTGCATGGTGGTGCCCGTGCTCATCATCGGTGCCACGCTGAAAGGCGAGATTGAGCGTCCGGCCGACAACACCAGTGGCGTGGAGATCCCCGCCCACCTGCGCAAGCTGGTCCTCATCATGGGCATCGCCGCCCTCATCTTCGTGCCGGTCTTCAAGACCATCACCCACCTGCCCCCCTACCTGGGCATGCTCTTCGGCCTGGCCATCCTGTGGGTGACCACCGAGATCGTCAGCCGCAAGTACGAGAAGGAAGGCCACAAGCTGCCCACCGCCGTCTCCACCCTGGAACACATCGACACCCCCACCATCCTCTTCTTCCTCGGCATCCTGATGGCCGTCTCCTGCCTCAAGGTGAGCGGCATCCTCGGCAGCCTCGCAGGTGCCCTCAACGGCGCCTTCGGCACCGAAGCCCCCGGATTCTTCTTCATCGACCTCATCATCGGCGTCCTCTCGTCGGTGGTGGACAACGTGCCTCTGGTGGCCGCCTCGATGGGTATGTACCCGCTGGGCGACGGCGCCATATTCGACGTGAACCATCCCTTCTGGGAGTTCCTGGCCTACTGCGCCGGTACGGGCGGAAGCCTGCTGATCATCGGCTCCGCCGCAGGTGTGGCCGTGATGGGCATGGAGAAAATCGACTTCATCTGGTACCTCAAGAAAATCACGCTCCTCGCCCTGGCAGGTTATATTGCCGGTGCCATAGTGTTCATCCTGATGGATGTGACTTTGTTTGAG
Source organism: uncultured Bacteroidota bacterium (assembly GCA_902775135.1). Lineage (GTDB taxonomy): Bacteria > Bacteroidota > Bacteroidia > Bacteroidales > P3 > Colimorpha. Next base: position 141,518 of record CACYKY010000004.1, read on the forward strand.
CAAGTGACATGGTTAAGAGACTTAGCATAGCGTGGAGATTGTGGTGCCTGCGCCCCTGGTGGCGCAAGGTGCTGAATGTTGCAACACTCCTTTTGGCCCTGTCAGGCGCCGCCATCATCGGCGCCTGGGGGCTCTATCAGCTCGGCGTGACCAACAACGGCGGCGCGGTGGACAAGAACTACCGGTCGCTGCTCGAGGTGTCGGAAATCGAAGATCTGAAAGGCACCGAACTGACTCGCCAAGAGCTCGACGACGAATGGGCACTGCAGTACGGCCGGGTGGCGGCACTCGCCAGATTCTATCCCCTCAACGCACGGATGATTCTGGCAGCGGCACAGCGGAGCGACGACCCACGGATGGTGGACCGCATGCTGGCAGCCGCCCGTATCTACATCGACGACCCCAAGGGCATCGACCGCCTCGGTCAACGCATCACCCAGATCATCAGCGAAGTTCCGCAGCAGCAGAACGGCAACGTGATACCCTGGATGCAGGGGGTGGAATGGCCGGCCCTCAAACAGGCCATCCTGCGCGACAGCGCCCTGATACGCGAAGCGGGACGCCTCTCAGGGGTAGAGCCGCGACTCATCGTGGGATGCCTCGTGGGCGAGCAAATCCGTCTCTTCAACTCGAAACGCGAGATGTTCAAGAAATACCTCGGCCCCGTGAAGGTGCTCAGCGTGCAGAGCCAGTTCAGCTACGGCGTCAACGGCATCAAGGACTTCACGGCAAAGGCCGTGGAGGAGCACCTCAAGGACCCCACGTCGGAGTACTACATGGGTCCTGCCTACGAGCACCTGCTCGACTTCACCACCGATGACCACGTAACCGAGCGCTACAACCGCCTGGTGGACTACCGCAACCATCTCTATAGCTACCTCTACACAGGCTGCATACTCCACCAGACGATGCTGCAGTGGCGCCGCGCGGGCTACGACATCAGCGACCGGCCCGACGTGCTGTTCACCCTGTTCAACGTGGGCTTCTCGCAGTCCGTGCCCAAGGCCAACCCCGTAGCCGGCGGCAGCCACATCAAGGTGGGCGACGACACCTACACCTTCGGGGCACTGGGATTCGACTTCTACTACAGCGGCGAGATGGGCGACGTGTTCCCCTTCGAGAAGGAGCGCTTCGCCTCCCACCGGCAACCGCTGACGGCGGAGGACGTAGCCCGGATCCAAGCAAGTGTCAGCGACTGCAACCGCCCGGAACGCGGCCTGGAATACCGCCGCGACTCGGCGGCGGCCTCTCCGCAGGAGAAACCCGACCCCTTCGGCGTCAACCACGAAAAAACGGTGCCCATCGAGCATACCGCACAATAAAAGAGCGCAAACGGCGTTATACCTTTTACTTACCGGGAAAAAATCGAAAAAAAAAATAATATTAACCTAAAACAAAAAAAACAACAATTATGAAAAAAGTATTGATGATGGCCTTTGTGGCCGCAACCATGCTGATGGCCACGGGCTGCAGCAAAGACGATCAGAAGGTGTTCTCCGGCGACTCCCTGAAAGGAACGACCTGGGTGGGAAAACTCAACGTTACCGAGACCCAGACTGAAGACGATATAGAGATGACTATGACCATCAACTCCACCGTCACCATCAAGTTCCTCACCGAAAGCACCGGCCAGCTAATCGCCACGGGCACCATGACCTCCACCGTGATGGGCCAGACCTTCACCGAGGAAATCGACAAAGATCCCGTCGACTTCACCTACACCTTCGACGGCACCACCGTGCGCGCCATCAACGAAGACGACGATGTGGTCGAGATGCACCTCAACAGCGCAAAGACCGCCCTCGTGCTCAACGAAGATGGTCACAGCATCAGCCTCTACCTCCAGTAAACCCTTGAGAAAAAAAATTATTAACCCCTCAAAAACAAAAATATCATGAAGACATTACGCAGAATGATGATGGCCATGTTCGCCATCGCAACCATCGGTCTGACCGTTGCCTGCCAGAAAGACGACAGTGAGCCCGTCAGCGGCGACACCAACGGCAGCATCGTCGGCAATTGGACCGTCGACAAACTGAGCTACAACGGCAGCGCCATCGCCACCGACAGCCTCCAGATGTTCATCGACGTGAACGAGAACGGCACCGGCGCCGTGCGCCACCAGCAGGCCACCGCGACCTTCACCTGGACCAAGACCGGCACCACGCTGACCATCAGCCCCGACGGCATGAGCGCCTCCTACACCTACACCATCACCAAGCTTACCGACACCGAGGCCAACCTCGTGGGCACCGTGGTCCCCATCATGGGCCTGGAAGGCGATGTGACCATCCACATGGTGAAGGATGCCACCCCCGGCGATGATCCCGGTGATGAGCCTGGCGATGATCCCGGTGATGAGCCTGGTGATGAGCCCGGTGATGAGCCTGGCGATGAGCCCGGCAACTTCCCCGCCGCTACCGCTTGGGTCTACAACTACACCACGGAGACCTTCAACATTGAGTACCAAGGGATGACCGTCCCCGCCAGCATCCAGCTGGCCATCGACCTCACCTTCGACACCACCGGCAACACCGGCAGCATGGTGATGACCGGCACACCCTACATCACCCTTCCCTATGTGGGAGCGATGCCCCTCACCGACTATGCTATGACCGAGACCGCCACCTTCACCTACACCTACGATGCCGCCACCGCCACGGGCGTTGCCAGCGGCAGCATGGCCGGCACTGCCAGCGAGACGTTGCCCTTCAGCTACAATGCTGCCGACAACACCATCCAGATCACGCTGCCCAGCAACGTGTGGACCACCCTGGCCAACGACATCCCCGAAGGTGTTGAATTCCCCATCAGCAGCCTGCCCACCAACCTTGTATTCACCCGTGTGAGCGAATAATTGCAAGGTTTTCATAATCATTGTGTCGTCGCGGCCCGTGGGGCCGCGACTTTTTTTGTCTCTACGAAGCTAGGGGTGGGCGGTGTTTTGTCAGGCATTTCCCTATTCGCATACGGCGATTCGCAACACACCACAAGCAGCAAACAAACTCTTAATATAAAATAATGATTCCATATTTAAAAAAAGGGGGGCATAAAAACACATAATATTCCTTATTACCGCTGAGGGCTGCTTGTCAGCCCGTCAAAGAAATAGTTATACGCCATGGCAATTGTGGGGGATTATGGTAACATGTTGGTTGTGAGATATTCTTTGGGGAAAGGAAGAGTTTAAAAAGTGCAAAACATTGCAATTCACAGTTCACAGGTCA